>JBIODC010000036.1:0-26443 GCA_044440135.1 Steroidobacterales bacterium
CGCCCGCCGCCTGCAGCGCCGTCAGGATGCGGTGGTGCATCTCGGCAGCCGCCTTACGCGTGAACGTGATGGCGAGGATCTCCTCGGGCGCATCGACCGCCGCCAGCAGCGCCAGGAAGCGCGCCGTGAGCACCGTGGTCTTGCCGGAGCCGGCCGGCGCCTGCAGCAGCATCGAGCGTTGCACGTCCAGCGCCTCGTGGCGCGCGCGCTGATCGAGCTCGAGTGCCGCCGCGTCGGCCAGGGGGCCCGAACGACTCATGGCGGACCGCACCGGAGCGCCTCGGCCGCCTGTGCGGCTTCGGTCTCGCCGGCCGCGGCGAGGCTCGCCGCGGCCAGGACCTGCGCGTCGACCCGGCAGAGCATCTGCAGGTGGCAGTACTCACAGGCGCCGCGCTGCGGCTGCACTGCGGCCTCGCCGTCGAGGAACTCGCGCACCAGCCGCTGCAACTGCTCGCGCCATTGCTGCAGCAGCGGCGGCCACGCGGACTCACCGCCGGGCACCGCGCCGATCTTGGGCAGCCGCTCGGACCGATCCGCCAGACCGCGCGCTTTCAGGCCGTCACGACCCAGATACAGCGCCACGACCGCCGCCACCTCATCGCCCAGGGCCATCGCGTACGCGGGCAGCTGCGGCTGCGGCGGCCGCTCGGCGAACGCATCGAATGCCTGCGCGGCACCGCTCTTGTAATCGATGACCACCAGCCGCCCATCGCCGAGCCGATCGACACGATCGAGCCGCAACTGCAGCGATGCGCCGGCGATCGCGCAAGGCAGCTGCGACTCGAGCGAATGCGTCTGGAATGGCTCGCGCGTGAGCTCCCACTCGATCAGCCGACCGAGCAGGCGCTCGGTGCGCGCGCGCTCGCGCCGCAGCAGCGGCGGCGTAAGGCCGCCGGGCCGGCGCGCGACGATCTGTTCGATCGCAGCGTCAACGCAGTCGCGCACCAGCGCGCGCGTGGCCTCGGAGTCCCGCTGGTGCAGCGTCGCGGAGTCGCGGGTGGTGCGCCAGAACAGCTCTAGCGCGCGATGCAGCAGCTGGCCGCGCACCCGCGGATCGATGCCGGGCTGCGGTGCAGGCAACGGCCGGGCCTGCAGGCGCAGCTCGGCAAAGCCCCGAAACGGACACAGTGACTGCAACTCGAGCAGCCGGATGCCGCCCGCCAATGCCCGCTGCCGCGGCCAGCTTGGTCCGTTGTCGTCGCGCCAGGCTTGCAGCGGCGGCGCCTGCGCCGCGAGCCAGGCGTGCAGCTCGAAGCCGCTCGAGCGCTCGGCGAGCGCGCCATCGGTCGCGGCAACCGCCGCCAAAGGCTCGCCCAGCAGCGGACTGCGATCGCGCGGCAGCTCCGCCTCGCTGCGCGACCAGCTCCACACGCAACGCGCCGCGCACCGTTGCCACTGCCGCATGCGCTGCAGCGCAAGTTGCAGCTGGCCGCCCGGGCTGGCCTCGGGCAGCCCGAGATCCCGTTGCAGCAGCAGCGGCAGCAGCGCATCGGGCTGCGCGGCGGGCGGCCATATCTCGGCCGACAGCCCGGCGACCCAGACGCCGTCGTAGCGCACGATCGGGTCGTCGAGACTGGCGGTGACGGTCACCGGTACATCATCACTGGCGGGCTCAAAGGCAATCCGCTGCGCCATGTCGCGCAGCAAGCGGCTCGCCTGCGCGCCGTCGAGCCGCCCGACCGGCGCCGCGATCGCCGCAAAGTCTCCGAGCAGCTCATCGAAGCGCATCCGTACCTGCTGCTCATCGCTGCCGAGACTGCGCTGGCCTGGCCAGCCGCAGCGCTGCAGCAGCTGTGCGAATGAGCGCGCCCACAGCGCCGGGGTCGCAAGGCCCGGCGCCACCGCGGCATCGAGCGCGGCGATCAGCCCGCGCAGCGCCGCGGCGGCCGGCTCTCCGAGAGCCGCGCCAACCGGTGCCACCAGCCGCCCGAGCAGCGCCGGCTCGATGTCGTCGAGATTGTGCTCGCGCAACCACAGGTCGATTCGCAGACATTGGTTGCGCTCGAATGCGCCCAGATAGGCCGAGCGCAACACGGCGCTGAGCGGCTCGAACTGCGCGCCCTCGGCGGCGACGGCGATCAGCTGCAGCGCGGTTGCCACCACCGGATACGCAGCCAGGGCCTGGCCGCCCTCGAGCGCGAACGGCGCATCACCCGGGCTGGTGCCGGCGGCCAGCAGCGCGTCGAAATCCAGCCGTTGCGACAGCGCACGCTCCCAGACATGGCGCTGCTGCGCCAGCCGGGGCACCACCAGCAGTAGCCGCGCCTGCGCATCGCGCTCGAGCAGCGCGGCGCACCACTGCGCCGCCGCTTCGGCCTCCAACAGCGGGTTGTCATTGCCGATGACCTGCGCGGCGGCGCCGGCCAGCGGCTCGCTGGCGCTCGGTGGCGGCTCGGCCCTGATCCGCGCGCCGTGCTGCTCGAGCCACTGCCTGCGGGCGCTGCCGAGGCAGGCAAAGCCGGACAGCAGCAGGCGCGCCGAGGGTCGCAGGTGTTCGGCGCAGTCCCGCCACGAGCTGCCACCGATCGCGCCCAGCTCGGCGCAGCGGCGACTGAAGGCGGCTCGCGCCTGCAGCAGCACCGCAGACTCCGCAGTCGAAGCGCGCTTCAGCGACATCCCGTAGTCATCGAGCCGGCCAATGGCGCGCCGCACCGGCTCGATCAGCGCATCGGGCCTCAGCACCGCAAGGCCGCTGCACGCCGCATGCACCGCCTCGCGCCAAAGCAGCCATTCCTCCGCCGCGGACAGCCGCAGGCGCGACAGCTCACCACGCGCGCGTGCCGCATCGAGCTCACGTTCGATCCACGCACCCCAGGGCAGCACATCAGGGCTGTCCCAGACGCGCAGACCGGCGATGAGCATGGCGTTGCTGTGCGCCACACGGACGGCCGTGGCGCGTTGGCGGCTCGGCACGACCAGCGTGCCGCCGCCGTTCAGGTGCTCAAGAATCTCGGAGGTAAGCTCAAGCAAATCAGACTAATACCAGGTAAACCTGATGTATTACTTAAATCTAGCCTGCGCCTCGACCACGGTGCTTCGGTCGGTCTCGGGCGCACCGCTCGCCTGCGCGGCGAGCAGATCCTCGATGCGCTCGAACACCACGCGCAGTGTGGCTGCGTCGGGCAGCGTCGTGACGCGAAAAT
This sequence comes from Steroidobacterales bacterium, assembly GCA_044440135.1. Classification (GTDB taxonomy): domain Bacteria; phylum Pseudomonadota; class Gammaproteobacteria; order Steroidobacterales; family Steroidobacteraceae; genus FEN-1191. Next base: position 3,144 of record JBIODC010000036.1, read on the forward strand.
GGTTGCGATAAGGAACATTGAAGCTCACGCCGGGTGCGACCAGCACATGCTTCTGTTCGAGCAGATCGAGCGCGAACTGCTGGTCGTCGAAGTCGGGCAGCGCCTGCGTATCCACGCTGATGAACGCATACATCGCGCCCTGCGGGGCTGCCAGTCGCAGGTAGCGGCTGGACGCGGTGGCCTCGATGATCGCCCGCCGCGACTCGTACAGCCGGCCGCCCGGGCTCACCAGTTCGCGCATGCTCTGGTAGCCGCCGAGTGCGGTCTGCACCGCCCATTGCGCCGGCACGTTGCTGCACAGTCGCAGCGACGACAGCAGTTCGAGCGCCGTCAGGTAGTCGGCCGCGCCGTGCAGCCGCCCGGAGAATGCGGCCCATCCGACCCGATAGCCGCAGGCGCGATAGATCTTCGATAGCCCCGACATGGTCGCGCACAGCGTGTCGCGCACCAGCGTCGCCATCGGGATCGACTCGGCGCCGTCGTACACCATCTGGTCGTAGATCTCGTCGCTGAACACCACCAGCTGGTGCCGTTCGGCCAGCCGCGCGATCGACTCGAGCACCGGGCGCGGGTAGTTCGCGCCAGTCGGGTTGTTCGGATTGATCACCACGATGGCGCGGGTACGGCGTGTGATCAGCGATTCGATTTCGGCCGGATCGGGTACGAAGCCGTTCTCGGGCCGGCACGGATAGTGAACGGCGCGGCCGCGATTGAGATTGACCGCTGCGGTCCAGAGTGGGTAGTCGGGACTCGGCACCAGCACTTCATCGCCGTCGTTGAGCAACGCGCGCAGCACCAGGTCGATCAGCTCGCTGACGCCGTTGCCGATGAATACTTCCTCGGCGCTCACCCCGCTCACGCCGCGTGCCTGCTGCTGCATCACCACGGCTTCGCGCGCCGGGAAGATGCCCTTCTGGTGACAATAGCCTTCACTTTCGGACAGGTTCTCGATCATCGCCAGCCGCATGGTCTCGGGCGTGCGAAAGCCAAACAGCCGCGGGTTGCCGATGTTCAGCGAGACGATCTCGTAGCCCTGCCGCTCCAGGTCATGCGCGCGGCGCGCCAGCCGCCCACGGATCTCGTAGCGCACGTTCTTGAGCGAATCGCTGGGTTTCACGGCGTGATCGAAGCTCATGGGCGAAGCCTAACCGGTCTTGCCGCCGGACGCATGTCAGGAGCTCACGCTCCGGCGATGCCGGGGCGGAATGTGGTTCAGGTATGCCCACGCCCGCCACGGGCCGGGTCGTCAGGCGCGGGGGGAGCGCGCGCCGCGCGCGCTAGAGCTGCCCCAGCACGTGCTCGGCCGACGAAACCTTGAACTGGCCCGGGGCCTCCACGTCGACGTGCGTCGCCACGCCCTTGTCGACCACGAGCGCGAAGCGCTGGCCGCGCATGCCCATGCCAAAGCCCTTGGCGTCCATTTCCAGTCCGAGGGCACGCGCGTAGTCGCCATTGCCGTCGGCGAGCATCAGCACCTTGTCGCCGCTGCCGGCGTGCTTGCCCCAGGCATTCATCACGAACACGTCATTGACGGCCATGCAGGCGATCGTGTCCATGCCCTTGGCACGCAGCTGCTCCGCCAGCCCGATGAAGCCCGGCAGGTGCTTGGCATCGCAGGTCGGCGTGAAGGCGCCGGGCACTGAGAACAGCACCACGCGCTTGCCGCTGAATAATTCAGCGGTGGTCAGATCCTTTGGCCCCTTGTCGGTCATGATCTTGAACTTGCCCTCAGGCATGCGTTCGCCGGCTTTGATGGTCATGGTGCGATACTCCTTGGAATTGTGCGCCGCCTCAGGCGCTGTGCGCGTGCAGCGCCCACAGCTTGCCCAGACGCGCATACCCGTTGTTGCTCGATGAGCCGACCTTATCGAAGGACTTCTGCGCCTCGGACGCGTTGCGCAGCCGCAGCTGCGCGATACCAAGCAGCAGGTTGGCCTCGTCCGGCGACTTGAGCCCGCCCTTGGCGATGCCCTTGCTGATCGCCGCGACCGCCTTATCGTTCTGCCCGTAACTCATGTACGCCGCACCGACCTGCACCAGCTGATCACCCGTCGCGGCGCCGCCGGCCTGCTGCTCGACCGTGCCCAATTGAGCCTGGTCGGTCGCGGCGCGTTGCTTGGCACCGTCGAGCAGGTGCTGATAGCGGTCCTTGTCGCGTTGCTCGGTGAACACATTCTTGGAAAACGCCTGCTGCAACACCGATTGCGTCTCACCCGGATAGCCCTGGTCGAGTGCAATCTCGGCCATCTCGGCATAGTCAGATGGCAGTTTCATGACGCCGACGTCGTTCATGAGCCGATAGACATTGAGTTGCAGGTGCGCATCCTTGATGTCCATGCGCACCAGCGGTGCCAGCGCATTGGCCCAGTATTCGGGCTTCGGGTAATAGGCCACCAGCTTTTCGACGGCCTTGGCGGCACCCGCGTCGTCATTGGCCTTGAGATCGAATTGCCACAGCAGCTTCAATGAATCCTCGTCGGGCTTGTCCTGCTTGCTGACGATGTCCTGCATCGTCGCTGCGGCTTCCTTGTATTTGCCCGACAGGTACTGGCTCCGGGCGATCAGGCCGAGCGTCTCCAGGTCATTGGAACCGTGCTTGACCGCCTGATCGGCGGTATCTAGTGCCTTGGCATAGTCCTTCTGCTGGAAGTAATACAACGCGATGTTCTTCAGCCACAGCTTCTGCTGATCCGCGCTCGCGTACTGGGATTGCGCTGCCGCCTGCAGCACCGGAATCGCATCGCCCATGTCCTGCTTTTGCTGATAGATCTGAAACAGCAGGATGTTCATGACGTAATTGTCGTACGGCGTCTTCTCGCCGGCGGCGCCCTGCGCTTCCCTGACCTTCGCCAGTGCGTCATCGAGCTTCTTCGCCTGCAAGGCTTCCTGCGCGGCCTTCAGTGGCTTCGCCACCGACTTGCTCACCTGCGGGCCGGCGGGCTGGTCCGCCGCCATCACCGCACTGCACAGCCACGCGCCGGTGCAGATTGAGGCCAACAGAGCAACGATCTTCAGGCGATTCCTCATGGCGTTCCTCGGTAGTTGCAGCGCGGGTGCCGGCACGAATTGCCGGGCTGCCGCCCGGCCATTAGTGGGGCTTCCTGCTGGCGGTGCATGGCGTTGCTTCGACATCCGGAAGCAGCTGCATTCGGCCGGCACCCCGCTAAGGTGAGCTCATTCCTCGACGAACTGACTGGTATTGACGAATCCGATCTTCGCCATGTGATTGCGCTGCGCCACGGCCAGCACCTTGGCTACCACGTCGTACTTCACATGACTGTCCGGCGCCAGATGGAGTTCCGGCTGCGGATCCTTGGCCGCCGCCACCTGGAACTGCTGTTCCAGCTCGGCGAGGTTAGGAATGGTGCCGCCGTTCCACGAGATGGTGCCGTCGTAATAGATGTCGAGATTGATGATCTCCGGCGGCGTTTGCGGCGGCGGCTGATTCGGATTCGGCGGCGGCATGTCCAGCTTGACCGCATGCGTCATGATCGGCAGCGACAGAATCAGCGTCACCAGCAGCACCAGCATCACGTCGATCAACGGCGTGGTGTTGATGTCGCACATCACGCCGCCTTCGTCACTTCCTACATTCATTGACATGGCGTTTGACTCCGGGCTCTAGCGCTGACCGCGCACGCCGCGATCGGGCTCGGTGATGAACCCGACTTTGATGACACCACCGCGGTTGATCGCCGCGATCACCTTGCCGACGTTCTTGTAGTCGGTGTTCGCATCGGCGCGAATGTGGATCTCGGGCTGCGGCACCTTGACGGCTTCACGCTCGACCTGCTCCACCAGACGCTTCATGTCCGGGACCCTCTGCTGGCCCCAATAGACATCGCCGTCGCTCGTGACCGAGATAGTGATGTTCTCCGGCTTGGTCTGGGTCGGGATATTGACCGCTTTCGGCACGTGGACCGGCACGTTCTTGGTGATGACTGGAATCGTGATCAGAAAAATGATCAGCAGCACCAGCATGATGTCCACCAGCGGCGTGGTGTTGATCTCCGACATGATGCCGCGCTCTTCACCACTGCCCGGTCCGATGCTCATCGACATAATGACAGCTCCCGTATTGTCCGCTCGAAGGTGGGCGCCGATCAGGTGGCCACGCGCGCGCCGCTGACCAGATAGGCATGCAGATCGCTCGCGAAATTACGCACATCGTCCTGGATCAGTTTGTTACGGCGTAGCAGCCAGTTATAGCCGAGCACCGCCGGCACGGCGACGAACAGGCCGATGGCCGTCATGATCAGCGCTTCGCCGACCGGGCCGGCGACGCGATCGATGCTCGCCTGGCCGGCGATGCCGATCGCAATCAGCGCGTTCAGAATGCCCATGACGGTTCCGAACAGACCAACGAACGGTGCCACCGAGCCGACGGTTGCGAGGAATGTCAGGCCACCGGAGATCTGGCTGTTGACCGCGTCCACCGCGCGCTGCAGCGCCATCGTGATCCACTCGTGCAGATCGACGCGGTCGGTCAGGCGGCCTTCGTGGTGCGACGCTGCACGCAGGCCGCTCTCGGCGATGAACCGATACTCGTCACCCTTCTTCAGGCGCTCGACACCATCCTTCAGCGAAGGCGCGGTCCAGAACTGTTTCTCGACGATCTTGCCCGAGCGCTTGAGCGCGCGCTGATCCCAGAGCTTGGTGAACATGATGAACCACGAACCCAACGACATGATCACCAGGACCGATAGGGTCGCGCGGCTGACGATATTGCCGTTGACCCAGAGCGGGATCAGACCATAGGGGGTTTCGGAACTTGTTGCTGCTGCTGCTACTGCGGTGGCTGCGGTATCCATAATTTTCCTCGTTTAGATCCTTCCCGCCCGGCGCGAACCCGGCGGCCCAAATGCTATGCCTGTCGAACCCATGATCATCCCGGTGTCAGCCCGAGCTGGCGTGAAGCTCGAACTTCACGGGCAGGTTGGCGCAGCTGGCAACCGGTTTGCCCTCCGAGGTCGCCGGCTTGAAGCGAAACGCCTTGGCAACCTTGAGCCCGGCCTCGTCCAGCAGTGGATGGCCGGTGCCGGTGGCGATCTCCACCGAGTCGATCTTGCCGGCCGCACTGACGCAGACCTTGACGATTGCCCGGCCTTCCTCACCGTTACGGCGCGAGACTTCCGGATAGTAGTCCTGCACGTCCGGTATGTAGGTCGGCTTGACCGGTGTCCCGGGCGGAGGCGGCGGCGGCGGTCGCGCCGGCGGCGTGGGCGCCGTCGTGATATTGGTGATCGGCGGCGGCGGCGCCTCCACCGGTATCGTGATATTGATTTCGGGGGCGATCACCTGCACCGGCGGCCGCTCCTTGAGATCTACCGGCGGCGGCGGCGGCGGCAGTTCCTTCGGCTTCTCGGTCTGGATGATGTTGGTCTCCAGGATGGTCTGTACGTAGCGGGCCCCGGTGGTGATGAAGCCCTTCGCGAACGCCCAGATCACCACGGCGTGCACGATGAGGATCGCCACGAAGGCGACCAGACGCCGCGACAGATGACCGGAATCCTGTGGGTAATAACTCATACTTTGCTATCGCGGTGATATGGCGTGTGTTCGTCGATGACTCTTAAGACGAAGCAGCGGCCGTCCACCGGAACCGAGTGTCAACCGTAGTTATAGTCATAGTAATAATTGCGGCGGTGCCCAGGACCAAAACGTTCAGTGCGCTCACTGCCGTCGAGCCCGTCAGCGGACTGCTCTTCAGCGGCGCCTCCTCCCCGTGCGTTACCCGGTCGATCAATCTGCGATCGCACAGATCCACTCGTCCCGGAGTGCTCGGGGTCATGGTGCCCCGTAACTTCCGGACGCGCGTGCGGATCGACGCAAGCGCAAGAACTTTAACTGCTCGTGACAACCGTTACAACCCTTGAGTCCACCGGTAGCTTGTTCAAAGCCGATGTAATAATTGAATCATTTGACATTCAGCAGATCCGTCACTGCGCCGTCCGACGCGCTGCTGACGACACGGGCGTATTTGGCCAGCACGCCATGGGTTGCGTACGCTCGCCGTGGCTTCCAGGCCACGCGACGGCGCTTGAATTCGGCGGCCGACAGCGCGACCTCGATTTGCCGGCGCTGGGCATCGATCGTGATGCGATCCCCATTGCGAAGCAGCGCGATCGGGCCGCCGCTGGCCGCCTCGGGCGAGACATGCCCGACGACGAAACCATGGCTGCCACCGGAGAAACGCCCATCGGTGATCAGTGCCACTTTGCCCCCCAGTCCGCGCCCGGTCAGCGCCCCGGTGGGACTGAGCATTTCGCGCATTCCCGGCCCGCCTTTCGGGCCCTCATACCGAATCACGATCACGTCGCCCGGACGCACCTTGTCCGCGAGTATCGCGGCGGTAGCCGCTTCTTCGCCGTCGTAGATTCTCGCCGGTCCGGAAAAGTGCAACCCCTCTTTGCCGGTGATCTTGGCGACCGCGCCCTCCGGGGCGACGTTTCCATAGAGAACAATGAGATGGCTGTCTTTCTTGATCGGATTTGACATGTCGCGCACGATGTCCTGCGTGCCCGGGTAATCAGACGCTCCCCGCAGGTTCTGGGCCATGGTCTGGCCGGTCACCGTCAGACAGTCCCCATGCAGCAGACCCGCCTCGAGCAGGCGCTTCATCAGCGGCTGGATGCCGCCGATCGCGACCAGCTCGGACATCAGATAACGGCCGCTGGGTCGCAGATCAGCGAGCACCGGCACACGCCGTCCGACCCGCGTAAAGTCATCGAGCTTGAGTCGCACGCGCGCCGCTTGAGCGATGGCCAGCAGGTGCAGCACGGCATTGGTCGAGCCGCCCAGTGCGATCACCGTCGTGATCGCGTTCTCGAAGGCGCGGCGTGTCAGGATATCGCTGGGTCGAATACCAAGCTGCAGCAACTGCACCACCGCGGCACCGGCGCGCCGGCAGTCATCGTGCTTGGGCTGGCCGACCGCCTCCTGCGCCGAGCTGCCCGGCAGGCTCAGGCCCAGGGCCTCGATCGCCGAGGCCATGGTATTGGCGGTGTACATGCCCCCGCAGCTGCCCGGCCCGGGTATCGCGGTGCGCTCGACTTCGAGCAGCTGCGCATCGCTGATGCTGCCGGCGGCGTGTTCGCCTACCGCCTCGAACACCGAAACGATATCGCGGCGCTGGCTGCCGGGGCGGATGGTGCCGCCATAGACGAATACCGCCGGCCGATTCAGCCGCGCGATCGCCATCGCGCAGCCCGGCATGTTCTTGTCACAGCCGCCGATCGCAACCAGCCCGTCGAAGCCTTCGGCACCGGCCACGGTTTCGATCGAGTCGGCGATCACCTCGCGCGACACCAGCGAGTAGCGCATGCCCGGCGATCCCATCGATATGCCGTCCGAGACGGTGATGGTATTGAACACCACGCTCTTGCCGCCGCCGGCATCGGCCCCCGCGGCCGCCTCGCGCGCCAGTTCGGCGATATGCATGTTGCAGGGTGTGAGATTGGCCCAGGTCGAGGCGATGCCGATCTGCGGCTTGGCGAAATCCTCATCCTTGAACCCGACCGCGCGCAGCATGGCGCGCGAGGGCGACTGCTTGACCCCATCGACGACCTGGCGCGACCAGGCACGCGGATCCGGCGCGGACCTGCGCGGCGCTTTGCGTGGCGATTTGCGTGGCCGTGCTTTCTTGTTATGAGCGAGCATTGCGCGTCTCCATCGAACGTTCGTGGTCCGCCTCGATAGACAGCGATGGCCGCCAATCCCGGGTGCGAATGGCGGCGGCCGCGCTGCCGGCGGCTAGCCGCAGCGGCGGCGGATCAGCTGATACAGCGCGCGCACGCACTGGGCCTCGGCGCCGAGTGGCCGCCCGGGGCGATCCTTGGGATTCCAGGCATACAGATCCAGATGCAGCCAATTCGATGTCGCGGTCACGAAGCGTTTGAGGAACAGCGCCGCGATGATAGCGCCGGCGAACGGTGAGGCCGACACATTATTCAGATCCGCCACGCGGCTGCTGAGTTCATCGTCGTATCCCTGCCACAGCGGCAGCGGCCAGACCGGATCTGAGTGCGCGCGGCCGTGCTCGGCGAGCTGCATCGCCAGCGTCTCATCGGGACTGAACACCGCGGGCAGATCCGGCCCGAGCGCGGTGCGCGCCGCCCCCGTCAGGGTCGCCAGATCGATCAGAAGATCAGGTTTTTCCTCGTCGGCGGCCGCCAGGGCATCGGCCAGCACCAGGCGGCCTTCGGCGTCGGTATTGCCAATCTCGACCGTGAGCCCCTTGCGCGATCGCCAGACATCTCCCGGCCGATAGGCGTTGCCCCCGACACTGTTCTCGACCGCCGGAATCAGCACCCGCAGCTCGATCGGCGCCGAGAGCTCCAGCAGCAACTGCGCCAGGGCCAGCGCGCAGGCCGCTCCGCCCATGTCCTTTTTCATCAGCAGCATCGATGCCGAGGGTTTCAGATCCAGTCCGCCGGTGTCGAAGCACACACCCTTGCCTACCAGCGTGACCCGTGGCGCACCGGCGCGGCGCCAACGGCAGTCGATCAGCCGCGGCGCGCGCGCGCTGCCCGCGCCGACGGCCGCGATCAGCGGATAGTCTCGCACCAGCGGCTCCCCGGCATGCACCACGCTGTCACCTGCGGTGCGGGTGGCGAGCGCGCTGGCGGCCGCCGCGAGTTCCTCGGGGCCGAGCTGATTCGCAGGAGCGTTGATCAGGTCGCGCGCGAATCCCATCGCCTGCGCCGTGGCCTGCGCGTAGCGTACGTCGGCCCCCGGCGGCGCGATCAGCGCATTGGCAGGCGCCGGCTTCGGTGCGCTGCCACGGTAACGGCTCAACCGATAGCTGCCAAGCAGCCAGCCGAGGGCGAACTGCGTGGCCGCCGACGGCGCGAGCGCGGTCGCCACCTGATAGTTGCCGGCCGGCAGCCGTTCCGGCAGCGCCGCGGCATCCCAGAGCGAGAGCTCATCGACCCCCGGCAACTCACCTAATCCCCACAGCGCGCCCGCGATGCTGCCATCGGCCGCCGGCAGCAGCAGCAGGCGCTGCCGCTCCGCGGCATAGCCCCGCGCGCGTGCCCAGGCGCCCTGCAGCGGCGGCAGCGATTGCAGCAGCGCGGCATAGCTGCCGTCGGTGACCAGCCACAGCGGTACAGCAGGCCCCGCGGTTTCGCTATGCAACAAAGTTTGCATTGCGCGAGCTTAGCGAAATTGACAAGTACTTGATCGTTGTGCTCATATCATCGGTCACGCTTGAGGCATTTTTGCAACGAACGATGCACGCGTCCCGCATTATCCTACTGTCGGTAGACCTGCTGCTCGCAGTGAGCGGTCGGGGCGGGTGCTGCCAGCGTTTCTAACACCAGGAAACGAACCACACCGAAACCCCGCACCGGCCGCCGATGCGGGGTTTTTTGTTTATCCAGCTTGGAGCTTTGAATGATGCAGCTGTATTCGAGAAAAGAAGTCGACAAGAAGGCGCTCAAAGGCGCGCGCATTGCGGTGCTTGGCTATGGCAGCCAGGGCCGAGCCCATGCCCTGAATCTGAAGGACAGCGGCTTCAACGTCGTCGTCGGCGTGCGCAAGGCCGGCAATGGCTGGAAGCAGGCCAAGCGCGATGGGCTCGCGGTGGCCGAGCCGGTCGAGGCGGTGCGCGGCGCGGACTTGGTCGCAATGCTGGTGCCCGACATGGCGCAGGCACAGCTCTACGTTGCGATCAAGCCGTCGCTCAAACCGGGCGCGACGCTGCTGTTTGCCCACGGCTTCAATGTGCATTTCAAGCAGATCAAGCCGCGCAAGGATCTGGATGTGGTGCTGATCGCGCCCAAGGGCCCGGGCAGCCTGGTACGACGGCAATACCAGCAGGGACGCGGCGTGCCGTGCCTGATCGCGGTGGCGCAGGATGCGACCGGCAAGGCGCACGCCAAGGCGCTGGCCTATGCCGACGGCATCGGCGGCACCCGCGGCGGCGTGCTGGCGACGACCTTTGCCGAGGAGACCGAGACCGACCTGTTCGGCGAACAGGCCGTGCTGTGCGGCGGTGCGACCGAGCTGGTGGTGGCCGGATTCGAGACCCTGGTTGAAGCCGGCTATCAGCCCGAAGTCGCCTACTACGAGTGCCTGCACGAGCTCAAGCTGATCGTGGATCTGCTGCATGAGGGCGGGCTGGCGAAGATGCACCGCTACATCAGCGACACCGCCAAGTATGGCGATCTGACGCGCGGCCCGCGGGTGGTGAATGAGCGCACCCGCAAGGAGATGCGCAAGATCCTGAAGGAGATCCAGAGCGGCAAGTTCGCCCGCCAGTGGATCAGGGAGACCCAGAGTGGTGCGAAGAACTATCGCCGCCTGCTGAAGCAGGACCTGCGCCAGCCGATCGAACGCGTGGGCGCGAAGCTGCGCGAGCGCATGCCGTGGCTCAAGGAAACACGTTGACGGACGGGCCCGGCGGCTGCCGGGCCGCAACATGAGGATGGATGGAGAGCGCCATGACACCGACCGCTGACCGCGTTCTGATCTTCGATACCACGTTGCGCGATGGCGAGCAGGCGCCCGGCTGCAGCATGACGCAGCCGGAGAAGCTGCGGGTCGCGCGCGCGCTGGCGGAGCTGGGGGTGGACGTCATCGAGGCCGGCTTTCCCGCCGCCTCGCGCGGCGACTGGGAGTCGGTCAACGCGGTCGCGCGCGAGATCCAGGGCCCGGTGATCTGCGGCCTGGCACGCTGCTCGCGCGAGGACATCGAGCTCGCGGCGCGCGCGCTCGCCGATGCTCCGCGTCATCGGCTGCACGTGTTCCTCGCCACCAGCGCGATCCATCGCCAGCACAAGCTGCACATGGCGCAGGAGGAGATCCTGCGGCTCGCGGTCGAGGGCGTATCGATCGCGCGCGAGTACTGCGATGATGTCGAATTCTCCCCCGAGGATGCCTCGCGCACCGAGCTCGACTTCCTGGCCCAAGTGGTCGAGGCCGTGGTCGCGGCCGGCGCCACCACCATCAATATCCCGGACACCGTCGGCTACACCGTGCCGGATGAATTCGGCGAGCTGTTCCGCTACCTGCGCCAGCACGTACGCGGCATCGACAAGGTCACGATGTCGGTGCACTGCCACGACGATCTCGGCATGGCGGTCGCCAACAGCCTCACCGCGGTGGTGGCCGGGGTGCGCCAGATCGAATGCACCATCAACGGCATCGGCGAGCGCGCCGGCAACTGCTCGCTCGAAGAGGTGGTGATGGCGCTGGCCACGCGCGCGGCGTTCTTCAATCTGAAGACCAACGTCAACACGTCGCGGCTGTATCCGACCAGCCGCCTGGTATCGAGCATCACCGGCATGCCGATCCCCCGCAACAAGGCCGTGGTCGGCGAGAATGCGTTTGCGCATGAGGCCGGCATCCATCAGCACGGCATGCTGCAGAATCGCGCGACCTATGAAATCATGCGGCCGGAGGACGTCGGCCTGCCGCGCAGCAACCTGGTGCTCGGCAAGCACAGCGGCCGTCACGCCTTCCGCGAGCGCGTCAAGGAACTCGGTTTCGAGCTCGATGAGCTGGAGCTCAACCGGGTGTTCGAGGAGTTCAAGGCGCTGGCCGATCGCAAGAAGGAGCTGTTCGACGGCGACATCGAGGCGATCGTGCTGCGTGCCGGCAGCGCGGCACAGGGTCCGTGGAGCCTCGAGCACCTGGACCTCGAAGCGCACAGCGGCGCCGGAGCATTGGCCACCGTGCGGCTCAAGCATGCCGATGGCCGCGTGCTCGAACGCCAGGCCGCGGGAGACGGTCCGGTCGATGCGGCCTACAAGGCGATCGTGCTGGCCACCGGTGTGGCCGTGACGGTGCGCAAGTTCGAGGTGCACGCCGTGACCATCGGCGAGGACGCGCAGGGCGAGGCGATCCTGTACGTCGACAACAACGGCCGCAGTTACCGCGGCTCGAGCATCAGCACCAACATCATCGAGGCGGCCGGCCGCGCACTGCTCGAAGTCATCAATCGCATCGAGCTGTCGCAGAAGAGCGGTCGCCTGAGCGTCGGACAGCGCGAAAAGAGCGCTCCGCTGGCGCAGAACGTCATCTAGGAGCCAAGACCATGCCGATACCTGCAACCGCCTATATCTGGTTCAACGGCAAGCTGGTGGCCTGGGAGAAGGCCACGGTGCACGTGCTGTCGCACGCGCTGCACTACGGGTCCTCGGTGTTCGAAGGCGTGCGCGCCTACGAGACCCCCAAGGGCGTTGGCATATTTCGTCTGCTCGATCACACCCGCCGGCTGTTCGACTCGGCGAAGATCTACCGCATACAGCTGCCGTTCTCGGCCGACCAGATCAACGATGCCTGCCGCCAGGTGATCGCGGTCAACGGCCTGGCGCACGGGGCCTACATCCGCCCGGTGGCGTTTCGCGGTTATGGCGAGATCGGCGTGGCGCCCAAGATCGACCCGCCGGTGGACGTGGCCATCGCCGCCTGGGAATGGGGCAAGTATCTCGGACACGAAAGCGAGGAGTCCGGCGTCGACGTGTGCGTGTCGTCGTGGCAGCGCGTCGCACCCAACACGCTGCCGGCGCTCGCCAAGGCCGGCGGCAACTACCTCTCGAGCCAGCTGATCAGCCAGGAAGCCAAGCGTCTCGGTTTTGCCGAAGGCATCGGTCTGACACCCGATGGACTGGTCAGCGAGGGCGCGGGCGAGAACCTGTTCGTGGTGCGCGACGGCGTGCTGCTCACGCCGGGACTGGCGCATTCGGCGCTCGCCGGCATCACGCGCGACACCGTCATGCGGCTGGCGCGCGCTGCCGGCATCGAGGTGCGCGAGACCTCGATCCCGCGCGAGCTGCTGTATCTGGCCGATGAGCTGTTTTTCACCGGTACCGCGGTCGAGGTCACCCCGATCCGCTCGGTCGATCGCATCCCGATCGGTGCCGGCAAGCGCGGCCCGGTCACCGAGCGGCTGCAGCAGGCGTTCTTCGGCCTGTTCACCGGTGCGACGCCGGACCAGTGGGGCTGGCTCGACTACGTGGACATGCAGGCGAAGCCGCGCGTGGCCGCGGCGAGCTAAGCCATCGCCACCGAAACATCATTGGGCGCAATGAAGCTGATAGGAACCATGGGTTTGTTTTTAATAATAAAAACAAACCCATGGTTCCTATCAGCGTCGTTCGGTCCACTGACGATTTGATGCTGCTGCGTTGAGGTTCGAGCAGGCGCGGCCACGCACGGGATTGCCGACATGAAGACGATGTTTCAGAAGGTTTGGGAGCAGCACGAGGTCGTGCCCGAGACGGCCGACACGCCGGCGGTGCTGTACGTGGACCGGCATCTGATCCACGAGGTCACCTCGCCGCAGGCCTTTACGGTGCTGCGCGAACGCGGCCTGAAAGTGCGGCGGCCGGAGCGCACGCTCGCCACCATCGATCACTCCAGCCCGACGCGTACCGAGCAGATCTTCGGCGGCGTGCCGATCGGGATCGAATCGGCCGCGACGCAGATCGCGCAGCTGCAGCAGAACTGCGCCGCATTCGGCATCGAGCTGCTCGATCTCAAGAGCGATCAGCGCGGCATCGTGCATATCATCGGCCCGGAGTTCGGATTCACGCAGCCTGGTCAGACCATCGTCTGCGGCGACAGCCATACCAGCACGCATGGCGCATTCGGCGCCCTCGCCTTCGGCATCGGCACCACCGAGGTCGGCCACGTGCTCGCGACCCAGTGCCTGCTGCAGCGCCGGGCGCGCACCTTTGCGATCACGGTCAACGGCGAGCTGTCCGCCGGCGTGACCGCGAAGGACCTGATTCTGTCGATCATCGGTCAGATCGGCATCGGCGGCGGCACCGGTTTCGTGCTCGAGTACCGCGGTCCGGTGATCCGCTCGCTCAGCATGGAAGAGCGTATGACGGTGTGCAACATGTCGATCGAGGCCGGCGCGCGGGCCGGCATGATCGCGCCCGATGAGACCACCTACAGCTACCTGAAGACGCGGCCGCGCGCACCGCAGGGCACGGCCTGGGAACGCGCACTGGCGCGCTGGCGCACCCTGCCGAGCGACGCGGACGCCCGGTTCGATCGCGAAGCGATGCTCGATGGCAGCAAGCTCGAGCCGATGATCACCTACGGCACCAACCCGGGCATGGTCGTGGCGGTGTCCGGCTCGATCCCCGATAGGCGCAATGACCCGATCTTCGACAAGGCGCTGGCCTACATGGGGCTGCATGCCGGCGCGCCGATCGGCGGCCAACCGGTGAACGTCGTATTCATCGGCAGCTGCACCAACGGCCGGCTGTCGGACCTGCGCAGCGCCGCGCAGCTGCTGCGCGGGCACAAGATCGCGCGCGGCGTGCGCGCGCTGGTCGTGCCCGGCTCGCAGCAGGTGAAGAAGGCCGCCGAGGCCGAGGGACTGGACCGCATCTTCATCGACGCCGGCGCCGAATGGCGCGAGTCGGGCTGCTCGATGTGCATCGGCATGAACGGCGACACCGTCGCCAGCGGCGAATATGCGATCAGCACCAGCAATCGCAATTTCGAGGGCCGCCAGGGCCGCGGCGCGCGCACGCTGCTCGCCAGCCCGCTGACCGCAGCGGCCAGTGCAGTGCGCGGCCGGGTCACCGATCCGCGCGATTTCCTCAACGGCTGACGACGCACCATGGAACCGATACGGCAGATTCGTTCGCGCACGGCGGTCCTGCCGTTCACCAACATCGACACCGACCAGATCATACCGGCTCGCTTCCTGCGTACCACGACGCGCGCGGGACTGGGACAGCGGCTGTTCGCCGACTGGCGCTACGGCGCCGAGGGCGCGCTCAGGCCCGAGTTTGCCTTGAACCGCCCCGAGGCTGCCGGCTGTGCGGTGCTGGTCGCCGGCCGCAATTTCGGCTGCGGCTCCTCGCGCGAGCACGCACCCTGGGCGCTGCTCGACTATGGCTTTCGCGCCGTGATCAGCACCGAGATCGCCGACATATTCCGCAACAACTCGCTCAAGAACGGACTGCTGCCGATCGAGGTCGACGAAGCCACGGGCCAATGGCTGCTCGAGCATCCGGGCGCCGAGGTCACGATCGACCTCGACAGTACGACGCTGCGGCTGCCGGACGGCACCGCGGTGAGCTTCCCGATCGAAGGCTTCGCGCGCTATTGCCTGCTCCATGGCGTGGACGAGCTCGGCTTCCTGATCGCGCGGCAAGGCGAGATAGCCGCCTATGAACGAGGGTTGCAGTCGTGAAGGCTCGTATCGCAGTGCTTGCGGGCGATGGCATCGGCCCGGAAGTCATCGCCGAGGCGGTGCCGGTACTGCAGGCCATCGCCGGCCGCTTCGGCCATGAATTCACGCTGTCCCCGGCGCCTTTCGGCGGTGCCGCGATCGATCTTCACGGCGACCCGCTGCCGGCGACGACGCTCGAGGCCTGCCTCAAGTCCGACGCGATCCTGCTCGGCGCAATCGGCGGCCCGAAGTGGTCCTCGCCGCAGGCCAAGGTGCGACCCGAAACCGGCCTGCTGCGGCTGCGCCGCGAGCTCGGTGTCTATGCGAACCTGCGCCCGGTCAGCGTGCATCCGGAGCTGCGCAATGCCTCCTCCCTCAAGCCGGAGATCGTCGAGGGCGTCGACCTGATCTTCGTGCGGGAACTCACCGGCGGCATCTACTTCGGCCCGAAGACCCGCGATGCGCACCAAGCCACCGACCTGTGCACCTATACGACACTGGAGATCGAGCGCATCGTGCGCGTCGCCGCGCAGATCGCGCGCTCGCGCCGCCGTCGGCTGCTGTCGATCGACAAGTCCAATGTACTGGAGACCTCGCGCCTGTGGCGCGAGGTCTGCGAGCGCGTGGTGCGCGATGAATACCCCGACATCCAGCTCGAGCACATGCTGGTCGATTCCGCCGCGATGCACCTGATCCGCCGACCGCGTGACATCGATGTTGCGGTGACGGAAAACATGTTCGGCGACATCCTCACCGACGAGGCCTCGATGCTGTGCGGCTCGTTGGGCCTGCTGCCGTCGGCCTCGCTCGGTGATGGCACGCGCGGCCTGTACGAGCCGATCCATGGATCAGCCCCCGACATCGCCGGCCTGGGGCTGGCCAATCCGTATGGCGCGATCCTCAGCGTCGCGCTGCTGCTGCGTCATTCCTTCAAGCTGGAGGACGAGGCGCGTGCCGTCGAACTCGCGGTGCACCGCGCGATCGGCGATGGCGTGCGCACCGCCGACATTGCCGCGGCCAATCAGCGCCCCGCGAGCACCCAGGAAGCCGGCGCCGCGGTACTGGCGGCGCTGGCCTGACACTCAAGCCCTGGCGCGGGCGCCACGTCGCGGGCGCAGCGAAATCTCGATCAGAGTACGGACCGGTCAATAACATGACTCCAGCATTGCGCCAGCGCCTCGGCCAGAACTACGTCTTCGTGGTCGTGGCGGTGGTGTTTCTCGCGCTGATGGTGAGCGCCGGGGTGCGCGCCACGCCGGGCGTGCTGATCCTGCCGCTGGAGAGCGCCTTTGGCTGGGACCGCGCCTCGATTTCCCTGGCCGCCGCGGTCGGCATCTTTCTGTACGGCCTGGTGGGACCGTTCGCCGCTGCGCTGATGCTCCGGTTCGGCATCCGTCGCACCTTGCTGTGCGCGCTCGCGCTGATGGCGGCGGCGAGCGGCACCAGCGCGCTGATGAGCGCATGCTGGCAACTGGTGCTCTTCTGGGGCGTACTGTCGGGGCTGAGCACCGGTTGTGTGGCGATGGTGCTCGGAGCCACGATCGTCAACCGCTGGTTCGTGACGCACCGCGGCGTCGTGATGGGCGCGATGACCGCCAGCGCTGCGACCGGAACGCTGATTTTCCTGCCGGCGCTCGCGGCCATCGCGCAGCTGCATGGCTGGCGACCGGTCGTGCTGACGGTCGCGGCCTGCGCGCTGGCGCTGGTTCCGCTGGTCTCGTGGCTACTGCCCGAGCGGCCGGCCGACCTTGGCCTGCGGCGCTACGGCGCAACCGCTGCGGCGCCCGCCGCGGATCGCAGCCGCAACCCATTGGGCGCCGCCCTTGGGGCTCTCGCCGGGGCGATTCGTCAGCGCGACTTCTGGTACCTGTTTGCGACGTTCTTCATCTGCGGTTTCACCACCAACGGCCTCGTCGGTACGCATCTGATCGCGCTGTGCGGCGATCACGGCATTGCTGAGGTGCGCGCCGCGGGACTGCTGGCGATGATGGGCATCTTCGACCTGATCGGCACCACTGCGTCGGGCTGGCTGACCGACCGCGTTGATCCACGCAAGCTGCTGTTCATGTACTACAGCCTGCGCGGCGCCGCGCTGGTGTATCTGCCCTACTCCAGCTTCTCGCTCATCAGCCTGTCGATGTTTGCGGTGTTCTATGGCCTGGATTGGATCGCGACCGTGCCGCCGACCTTGCGTCTCACCACCGAGGCTTTCGGCGAGGCGGCCGCCGCGATGGTGTTCGGATGGATTGTCGCCGGACATCAGCTCGGCGCCGCCTGCGCGGCCTTCATGGCAGGTTACCTGCGCACGCTGCAGGGCGACTACGTCGATGCGTTCGTATTCGCCGGCTCCGCCGGCATCATCGCCGCCGCGCTCGCGTTGCTGATCGGCCGTCCGCGCGTGACCGGCGCGCGCGCGCTGCCGGCCTGATCCGGCGGCGACGCACAGCGCCAGCGCCAGGGCAGGACCCCTCTCGCCACGAACAGCCCGCTGATCGGAACGTGCGCCAGCGCCTCACGCAACCGGCGCTCGCAGCACTTGTAGTGCTTGCCGGTGTTGCGTTCCGGCCAGCTTTGCATGCTGATAGGTTCAAATCAGGCGGAGGATTTGTCGCCTTTCTCCGAGTGCGCGTCTAATAGGGACTCCGCGGCCCTGAACGTTACGGACACGCGGTGGTTCCTAATATAGATTCAGTTCTCGTGCCTGTCCTGCCAGTTTTTTTTATTCAGCAATGACCGCTGGGCCATCCCACCTCCGGCACCCCGCGAGTGGGATCGAATGGCCCGGCTTTAAGGGCGGAAATACGGTCTAACCGACGGTTAGTGTGGCCTCTAGATACCGAAAACCGTACCGCAAATCTTCGCCCTTGGATCTTCGCGTCCTTGCTTAACGACAAGCCGCATGGCCGCGACGGGGTCAGCCCAACCATTCGATGAACCGGGGTAGACAGCGCAATTACTGCTGACCGGCCCCGGCATCGGCCGGTGCGTCAACGATTGTTGCCATCACCGCAGCAGCGGCTTGGTCAAGCGCCAGAAGGGCTTGGAATGTCCTGCGGTTTCCGTCCAGAATCTCCTCATTACGGCGTTCGCGGATTGCCGTGTGGGCTGTATGGGATGCATGTTGTGCCGCGATTTCCCACTGAGGGTCCGCGCCGTATTGGGCCAACGCCTCCGCCGTAGCAGCCATCTTTGCCTGCAACAGGTCCTGGTTAATGTTCATGAGCATCAGGTGGTACTGATCACAGGCGATATCGAAATCGAAGATCAGTTGCCGCAGGTCAGGAAAATATAGCTTACCTATCGTGACCATCATCGGCTGGGGCGATGGCGTTTCACGGTCCCCTGAAAGAAAGACAAGCCTATCTTGTTCTGATTTCAGCCAAACTCTCGCTTTATGAGCGGTGAGCAGCAGTTCTTCCAGTTTGGTCCGGCGCAGCGTTCTTCTTTCCCGCTCGGACCACTCTCCCATGGCCACGACACTTCGGATGCCTTCCGTCACCCGAGTGGTCTGTCGAAGCTGCCCGAGTATTCGCCGCAGGTCCGCATCAACGGCCCGATGCTCGCCACGTTTTGCGGCGAAGCTTCCAAGCCAACTCCCGGCATAATTCACCACAAGCAGAAGCACAGCAAGAACGAGCCAATACCCCCACGTGTGCTGGATAGTTTGGCTGACAATCTCACGTGCCAGTGCTTGAAGCTGATCGCTGCCCATTACCGATCAGGACCCTCAGCCGCCTGTTCCCGCGCCGACGATGCGGCGCAAAGCGCTCGCGAACAGGCCGTACACCCAGCCCGGCCAGATGATGATGTACAGCCTCACCGCGATCCACCGGGCGTGAAGTTCATGGCCAGCGGCAACCGCTTCCATGTATTCGTACTGCGCGTCCGCGACTACCGGGGCCACGATCTTCTCGTATGCGCGGCGCGTAAGGAGGAAGCTCAACACATCCCCGAGCCTTGCACCGGGAGGGCGCACGATGCGAGGTGGCGTGCCCTGCCGCATTCTGGATATCGGCTTCACGGCGCGAGTCGCTTCGAGAAGCTGGTGCTCCAAAATCTGCGCAAGTCTCACCTCAAGGTCTCGGCGCGCAACTATTAAGGTCAGGTGCTCTTTGCGAGCAGCCGCCAGGGCCTCCATTTGCTGCCCCGAATCAAATCTGGTTTCCCAGCTACTGTCGAATCCACAATGAACCTGGCGGTTCAACTCATCCAGTCGCGCCCTCAGCGCGGTGATCTCCAGCCGTTCGTCCTGGCGACTTTTCATACGCGCGCCATCGGCATGTTCATTACCTGCGCGGCCTCCAAGCACCGCTGACCAGGGGCGGCAATCGAGTAGTGCGGCCGAGGCAACCCCGCGTGGTCCGATTTCTTCGGCAGTCGCGACTTGATGAAGCCCTTGTCCTCCATTCGAGACAGCGTCACATACACGGTGCCGCGCTTCAGGGCGCCGCCGGAGGCCTCGACCAGTTCCAAGCCGTACATGCCGCCGGGCCGATCGCGCAGAAGCCCCAGGATCAATAGCTCGGTGTTCGACGGAAAATTTGCCATTCGTGCAGTCCTTGGAAGTGACGGCCCGAATATTAGTCTTACAGGTTGAAAGAGTCAAACGCCAAGGGCCGGTCGCCAATTCTGAGGGCCGCGAAGCGGCCGAAGCGCGAAGCGCCGTCTGCCCGGCTGTTCAGCACTTGGCGGCTGCGGCATCGGCACCCGCGATGCCTTCGAATTCCTCCCAGGAGGTCGCGACCGCGGGCATTCGTAGCTCCATTGGCGGAGCATCTTTCGGGTACGTCGTCATGTCGTTGGTAAAGACGGCGATGTCGCCGAGCCTTACCGAGACGACGTGAAGGTGCTCGGCTATGCCGTGGTGCGGGTGGTCCCGTATTGTAATTGTCGCGCTGAAGGCCAAAGTTCTTGCCCACTCGTGTGGTCCGCTCATGTGTGACTGGTGTATTCCGGAGCTTGCGCGGCATAGGGGGCGCATCGCTCTCTTGTACTCGGCGACGCGACCGCCTGAACCTATGTGTCGGATGGAGAGAGCCGGTGGCGCGAAGTGCGGTACGAAGTTAGGGGCGACGAGACGCGCGATCTCCATTCTTGGGAATTGGGGAGCCCCCATATGCTGTGTCGGAGAGGCGCCTACCATCAGGAGTTGGCACCCCTTAGCTTTTTCGTTGTCCGGAGCCGCTGCGAAGACTCCCCTCGCTCGGTTCCCCCACGCGGTAATTGCGGGTCGTGGTTCCCAAGCTTGGTTTTGCGGTAGCGGTGGGATGGCACGGGATAGGGAATCGAGCATCCCGAAACCGATGCGTACGGAACCTGCAAATCCTGCCGCAACGTATGGGCTAATCGGGTAGGCTTTTTGCAGGACTTCTGCAGTTCGCCCGTCCGAGTACCGCACTCGGATGTCGGAGATAAGTGCCCCGCTTCCGAATAGCGATGATGCGCCGATTACCCAGGTCATGTAGCTATTTTAGGTGGGCGACTGGATTGTCGCTTGTAATACCTTATGCGACCTCTGATCCGCTCTGCATCGCAACCTGGCTTGCGGGCTGGCCGGCGGTCGGACCGCGTGCGTCCGCGCTATCCTTGTTGACATCATCGGGGGAGACAGATTGACAGCGCTACTCGACGAACCGGATTATAAGAACTTCCGTCGGGAGGACACCCGTTTTAAATGGGCCCTTGCATGCCTGGCATACGGCATTCTCTGCAAGCTGCCTCTCGACGGTGACGCCCGATCGTTTATCTTCTTGAACGCGCGTGGCAGCTCTGTACTCATCTTCGGAGCGGCGATCGCGTCGGTGGGATTCTTTGTTGAGCGGCGGCGCTTGCGGAAGGTCTGGCTCAGTACGGCGGTCGCCGAGCACCAAAGACAAGCGGCCGAAGATCGCGCAATAGTCAGCGCATACGCCGACGCTCTGCGGGCGAAGCATTCGATCGCAGCGGACGCCTCTTCGCTTCCGTACCCGAAGAAGCGGATCAAGCGGGCAATTCTGTTTGTGCTGGCCACTTCCAGCGATCCCGCCGCACGCGAGCAATTGCGAAGCGCATACGTATCGCTCGCGGACTGGCAGGAAGGAATTGGCCCGGGGCCTTACGCTTTCGATATCACACCATCCGATGTTGAACACCCGCGGGCGACGGCAGAAAGGATCGCTGCCGCGGGCCCGGTGGTGCCAGACATTCCTGCGCGCATTGCCGCTGAGACGAAGGTCCTTCTCGACGAGTTGAAGGCCGAGGACTGTAAGCGATGAGCTTTATTCGTAGTCTGGAGCCACACCAGCTGCGCGCCGCGAACTAATCCACCTGACACCCGACGAGGCAAGCTTTATAGAAGCAGGTATCTTCTTACACCTCTTTTGCCGGCAACCGATACCGCGCGTAGGATGCCGGCAGCAGGGAGGATCAGCGAAATGCGAATAGCCATTGTGCTTGTCGTCGCGACCTTCATGGCAGGCTGCGCTAACGGTTTTGAAAAGTACTACACGCCGGATCCAAACGCACAAGCCATACTAAAGATGCCGGCTACTCTGCCGCCACCCAAAACGCCGCAGGTATTCGCGCACTCTAATGATGTTAACGCCGACGCGAAGCGCATGGCCGAAGATGGCTATGTTTATATTGGCAGCTCGTCTTTCTACGGCCCGGCAAACAGATCGAATCAATCTCAGGCCATCGCGCAAGGCGAGAAGGTCGGCGCGGCAGTCGTGCTATTCAAGACGGACTACATGGACACACAGAGTGGCGTCGTTCCTTACACCGTCGCCAATCCCCCCGTCGTCTCAACAATCAACACGTCTGGAACCGTCAACACATACGGATCGGGCGGCTATGGGAGCGGCAGCTACAATTCAACTGGTACGATCACGACATCTGGCGGATACAGTACCTACGCGATTCCGTATACTGTAAATCGCAACACGTTCTTCGCCAGCTATTGGGCAAAGCAAGACACCAACAAGATGCGATTGGGTGTGCGTTATGCTCCGCTCACCGATGAGTTGCGTCTACGGCTCGAACGAAACACGGGAGTACTCGTGCAGATTGTCGTGCGAGGTACGCCCGCGTTTAGCGCAAACTTCCTAGAGGGAGACGTCTTGCTAAAAATAGGTGGTGCGGACATTGTCGATGTACCCGGCTTCGCCGCACAGGTAAATCAGTTCGCTGGTCACACTGTTGTGATCGACCTATTGCGCGCTGGCCAACCTCGGTCCATTACCGTAGCGTTGAATCAGTAGCGACAAGCGCAGGATTCTTCGCGGGCAACAGAGAAATGGTTGAGGGAGACAACAAACAGAATCCAACAGCAAGCGGCAATCAGCGCGCCGACAATACTCCGACGGTAGCTACCCCCATTCCAGATAAGCAAACCAAACCCGAATGCCATTGCTGCAAAAAGCAGCCCGGTTACAAGATAGCCCTTGAAGTAGGGACCTTCTTCTTTGCTCTCGCCGGCGCCGTAATTGCCAGCTTCGCCGTCCACTACTACAACAAACAGTGGCAAGAGATGCACCAGCAAACGGTTATCCAAAGGAACGCCAGCATCAATTCTGAAAGGGCTTGGGTCGCTCTCTATCCTGGGCCAGTAAGCGCGACTGTAGCCAATAACATTCCGGGGCCTAGAAGCCTGAAGATGGATCTTCAGATCAGGAACGATGGAAAGACCCCTGGAAAACACATCGTCGCTGATATCGTTTTGGAAGTAATCAGGGAGGGACAGGTCCCATCCTTTTCCTACGATGTCGCCAGTACACAGTACACGCAAAAAGTTCTTTTCGCGTCGAGCCCCGTTACGATCCCAGCTTGGATTGCGCGCGACATCGGAAATGGGAATACGGAACCAAGAATTCTGTCTGCCGCCGAGTGGCAAGAACTGATGGATGGAAAAGGCTGGGTGGCTGCGTACGGACGTGTGGCGTATGACGACATTTTTGGCAAACCCCACTGGCAACACTTCTGCACTTGGTTCACCCCCTTGCCGAATTATCCAATCGGTTTGCGAGGGAAGGCATGCAGCGACTACAACGACACGGACAACAGCAATATCGATGAAAAATAGGACGAACAAAGCAATAAATGCGATTGCCTAGAGGCCCCTTCGGAGGGGCACCCGAATCGGCCCGTAGAGCGCGGTCGGTGGCCGGGGCCCGGGGGAGAG
>JBIODC010000037.1:0-26029 GCA_044440135.1 Steroidobacterales bacterium
CTGCTCGGTTCGGTGAATCTCACGCGCTTCGTGCGCGAGCCGTTCACGCCGCAGGCGCGCTTCGATTGGGACGAGTATCGCGATGTGGTGCGGGTGTTTACCCGCATGCTCGACAACGTGGTCGAGATCAATGGCCTGCCGCTCGAGCAGCAGCGCCATGAGATCATGCGCAAGCGCCGTCACGGCATGGGATTCCTCGGTCTGGGCTCGACCATCACGCTGCTCGGGGCGAAGTACGGCTCGGGCGAATCGATCAAGTTCAGCGAAGACGTGTCGCGCGAGATGGCGCTGGCGGGCTGGGAGGCCGCGCTCGAACTGGCGCGTGAAAAAGGTCCGGCGCCGATCATGAACGAGGAATTCACGGTCACCAAGGAGATGCTGCGCAAGCGTCCGGAGATGACGCGCGACGGCTGGAAGGCCGGAGCGAAGATTCCGGGGCGCCTGCTGCATGCGCGCTACAGCCGCTACATGCAGCGCATCGCCGGCGCGGCGCCGCATCTGGTCGAACAACTCGCGCAGATCGGCGCGCGCTTCACGCATCACACTTCGATTGCGCCGACCGGCACGATCTCGCTGTCGCTGGCGAATAACGCCAGTAACGGCATCGAGCCGTCGTTCGCGCATCACTACTTCCGCAACGTAATCCGCCCCGGGCGCAAGACCAAGGAAAAGATCGACGTGTTCTCTTTCGAGCTGCTGGCGTACCGCGAGCTGGTCAATCCGCGCGCGCTGCCGGGGGCGAGCAATGATGCCGAGGCGCTGCCGGAGTATTTCACCTCGGCGGATGAGGTGACGCCGCGCCAGCACGTGGATATCCAGGCCGCATCGCAGAAGTGGATCGACTCGTCGATCTCCAAGACCGCCAACGTGCCGACCAATTTTCCCTACGAGCAGTTCAAGGGCATCTATCTATATGCGCACGAGCAGGGACTGAAGGGCTGTACCACCTTTCGTTTCAACCCGGAGGCATTCCAGGGGGTGCTGGTCAAGGAGGAGGATCTCAAGAACACGACCTATGTGTTCACGCTCGAGGATGGCTCCGAGATCAGTGTGCGCGGCGACGAGGAGATCGAGTACGACGGCGAGAAGCACAGCGCCGCCAATCTGTTTGACGCCTTGAAGGAAGGCTACTACGGGAAGTTCTGAACATGAGCAGCACACGCATCGACAAGCGCATCGTCAAGTACCGCGTCCAGAAGCCGGAAGACAAGGAAGCCGCGAAGAACCTCGCGCCGCCGGAAGAGCTGGCGCACAGCCGCGATGGCCGCACCGCCAAAGTCATCCGCATGCACGAGGAGATCCAGCGTCCGGAGATGCTGATCGGCTCGACCTACAAGATCAAGACGCCGGTCTCGGACCATGCGATGTACGTGACGATCAACGACATCGTGCTCAACGAAGGCACCGAGTACGAGCAGCGCCGCCCGTTCGAGATCTTCATCAACTCGAAGAACCTGGATCACTTCCAATGGATCGTCGCGCTGACACGCATCATCTCGGCGGTGTTCCGCAAGGGCGGCGATGTCGCGTTCCTGGTCGATGAGCTCAAGGCGGTGTTCGATCCGCGCGGCGGCTACTGGCAGCCGGGCGGGAAGTTCATGCCGTCGATCATCGCCGAGCTCGGTTACGTGATCGAGAAGCACCTGCAGAGCATCGGGCTGATGCGCAAGACCGAGCTCGATGCGCACCAGAAGAAGCTGATCGAGGAGAAGCGCGCCGAGTTCGAGGCGCGCAAAAGCCAGCAGGACGCATTCTCGAAGTCGCATTTTCCCGAAGGCGCCCAGCTGTGCAGCAAGTGCAGCACGGCCGCCGTGGTGAGGATGGACAACTGCATGACCTGCCTGAACTGCGGCGAGTCCAAGTGCGGCTGACGCGCGTAAGACAGCCGTGTTCGGGTGAAACCATTGGGAGCTATCGAGCTCTAGAGTGTATTTTTGTAATCAAAAATACACTCTAGAGCTCGATAGCTCCGAACGATTGCCCCCGAAGACCACTGCCATCCGCACCTCGCGCCGCGTCTGTGATGCGGCGCATTCTTTAGCGCCCCATTCTGCCTTATCATCCGCTCCGTTTTCCCAGGGGTGGGCTCCCATAACCTCATCGATTCAATGAAACGTCTGCTGCTGCTGTGCACCCTGATGTTCCTGTCGCGCTTCGCGACTGCCGCCGAGCCCCAGTTGCCGCGACCGCCCGAGCTCGAGCCGGACGTGCAGTTCTGGCTTCGCGTCTACACCCAGGTATCGACCAACGAAGGCCTTATCCACGACCAGCACCGGCTCTCGGTCGTCTACGAGACGCTGCATTTCGATGCCGACACGCCGTCGTCGGAGCGCGCCCGCAAGGTCGATGCCGAGCGCGAGCGCTTTGAGGACATCCTCAGGCGCCTGGCGCACGGCGCCGAGCCGCGCGAGGATGAGGAGCGGCGGGTGCGAGCGCTCTGGGGCGATGAGGCTACGCCGGCGGAGCTGGAGGCCGCCGCTTCCGATGTTCGCTTCCAGCTCGGGCAGTCGGACCGCTTTCGCGCCGGGCTGGTACGCGCAGGCGCCTGGGAGGCCCACATTGGGGAGGTGCTTGCCAACCTCGGTTTGCCGGCCGAGATCGCCGCGTTGCCGCATGTGGAATCCTCGTTCGATCCCTACGCGTACTCGAAGGTCGGGGCCGCGGGCCTATGGCAGTTCATGCGCTCGACCGGCCGGCGGTTCCTGCGCATCGACGCCGCGGTGGACGAGCGGCTCGACCCGTACCGCGAGACCGAGGCCGCCGCCCAACTGCTGAGCTACAACTACCGCCTGCTCGGCAGCTGGCCGCTTGCGATCACGGCCTATAACCACGGCGCCGAGGGCGTGCGACGCGCCCGCGACCTGCTGGGCACCGACGACATCGTGCGCATCGTGCGCGAGTATCACAGTCCGAGCTTTGGCTTCGCATCGCGCAATTTCTACGTGTCGTTCCTGGCCGCGCTCACGATCGCGCAGAACCCGGACAAGTACTTCGGCGGCCTCGCGCGCAGCACCGAACCCGGGTTCAGCGAGCTGAAGATGCCCGCGACCGCCAGCCTCAACACGCTGGTGCGCGCGCTCGGTGTCGATCGGGAGACGCTGCACAGCCTCAATCCGGCACTGCGACCGGCGGTGTGGACCGGGCAGCGCGTGGTGCCGGCCGGCTACGTGCTGCGACTGCCGGCGAGCGGGTCCAAGTGGACCCCGGAACTGCTGGCGCAGCGCCTGAGTGCTTCGCAGAGCGTCATGGTCGCGCAAGCCACAGCACCGCCGAAAGGTCGCACCGCGGCCAGTGCGGTCGCAGTGACCGCACTGTCCACGGCGACCGTCGCGGCCGCAGCCAGCGCCCCGGCCGCGGCTGCAGCCAGCGCCCCGGTTTCGGCCGCCCCGCCGGTCACGTTCGCTGCGGCCGTCGCGACGCCGGCGGCCGCGACGGCAGCGGCCGCGGGCGGCGGCTTGCTGAGTGCCGCGTCCGGCGGCCCCGAGAGTTCGCAGTACTACTTCGTGCAGGCGGGCGACACCACCGAGTCGATTGCGGCGCGCACCAGCGTCTCGCTCAGGAAGCTGATGTCGCTCAATTCGATGCAGGATCAGGATGACATCTACGAGGGTCAGCGTTTGCGGCTGGTGGCGGCCGCGGCGGAACCGGAGACCCTGACGACGGCGGCGACCGTCGCGGCGGCCCAGGCCGCAGTGCAGGAGAGCCAGGAGGACGATGCCGCGGTCGCAGCCGCGAAGAAACTGGCGGCACGGACTGAACCGGTGTCAAAGGCCCAGGCCCAGGCCGAAGGTCCGCAGCTGGTGCCGGGTGCGACCGGCCCCGGTTCGGCTGATCCGGTGGACTACTCGGTCGGCGCCGATGGCAGCATCCGGGTCGTGGACGCAGAAACGCTCGGTCACTACGCCGACTGGCTCGGCACCAGCGCATCGCGGCTGCGGGCCATCAACCACCTGCGCGGACGAACCCCCGTGGTCATGGGCCGGCGCATGAAGCTCGAATTTGCAACGAGCACGCATGAGCAGTTCGAGGAGCGCCGGCGCGATTACCACGAGCGCCTGCAGGCGGCCTATTTCGCATCGCATCGCATCGCTGGGACCGAGGTCTATATTGCCCGGCGCGGCGATTCGCTCTGGAGCATCACTCAGAAGTCCCTGAAAGTGCCGGTGTGGTTGTTGCAACAGTACAACCCGGATCTGGATTTCGGGGATTTGCGCCCCGGCACGCAGATTTCGCTGCCCAAAGTGGAAGATGTCTCGGCGTTGTGACCCCTGCACGCTCGCGCTTGAAAACCGCCGTGCCTATAATTTGTGGCAATGCGAGTCGCCGTACTCATAACCGTCCCGCTGCTGCTGGCCGCCGCTGGCGCCGGCTACGCCGATGGCCAGGACAGCGTGGCCACCCAATCCGTGGCCAGCGTGGTCGCGCCGCCATCGGGCCTGGCGAGTGGCGGGGCCTCGAGTCTGGCGCCGGCCACGACGGCGTCCAGCGTATCGGCCGCGCTGCCGATCGCCGATGAGGTGGTGGTGCGCAAGTCGGAGCGCCGGCTCTACCTGATGCGTCACGGCGAGGTGCTGCGCAGCTTCCGGGTGGCCCTCGGACTGATCCCCGAAGGCCCGAAGGAGCGCGCCGGCGATTTTCGCACTCCGGAAGGACGCTATCAGCTGACGCGCCGCAATTCGCACAGCGACTACTTCCTCTCGATCCAGGTGTCCTACCCGAACGCCGAGGACCTGCGCCGCGCGCGGCACGATCACGTGGACGCGGGCGGCTCGATCATGGTCCACGGCCTGCCGAATTATCAGCGCCATCCCCCTGACTATTACGCCGCCGCCGACTGGACCGATGGCTGCATTGCCATGTCGAATGCCGATATGGTGGAACTGTGGCTGATGGTCCAAGACAACACAGCGATCGAAATCCTGCCTTGAGCGCCGTCCCATCCGCTCCGCAGGCCGCTGCTGGCGCCAAAGCCGGCGGCGCGGGGCAAGCCATGGAGACCAGCGTCGTCATCGCCGAATCGGTGGATGCGCGCGTCGGACCGCGCGGCAGCCTCGAGACGCTGTCGCAGGCCGAGATCGACAAACTGCTCGATACCAGCAATACCGGCCTGTACACGCTGTTTCGCAACTGCGCCCTGGCGGTGCTCAATTCCGGCAGCGACAGCGACAATGCCAAGGAGATCTTCGAGCACTACCGCGACTTCGACGTGCAAATCCTGCGTCACGCCTGGGGAATCAAGCTCGAGATCACCAACGCACCGGCGGCCGCGTTCGTCGACGGCCAGATGATCCACGGGATCAAGGAGCACCTGTTCGCGGTGCTGCGCGACGTCATCTATACGGCCAATGAGATCATCAGCGCCGGACGGCTCAACAGCCAGGATCCGGCCTCGATCACCAACGCGGTGTTTCATATCCTGCGCAACGCGCGCGTGCTGGACGTCAAGACGCGCCCCAACCTGGTCGTGTGCTGGGGCGGTCACTCGATCGGCGACGCCGAGTACCAGTACGCCAAGCGCGTCGGCTACGAGCTCGGCCTGCGAGCCCTCGATGTCTGCACCGGCTGTGGCCCGGGCGCGATGAAGGCGCCGATGAAAGGTGCCGGCGTGGGACACGCCAAGCAGCGCATCACTCACGGGCGTTTTCTCGGCGTCACCGAGCCCGGTATCATCGCCGCCGAACCGCCGAACGCGATCGTCAACCAGCTGGTCATCATGCCGGACATCGAGAAGCGGCTGGAAGCGTTCCTGCGCCTGGGGCACGGTATCGTGGTGTTTCCCGGCGGAGTCGGCACGGCCGAGGAGATCCTGTACCTGCTCGGGGTGCTGCTCGATCCGGCCAATGCGCAGCAACCGCTGCCGGTGGTGCTCACCGGGCCGCGCGCCAGCGCAGCCTATTTCGACCGGATTGCGCTTTTCATCCAAGGCACGCTCGGCGCCGGGGCGCTCACGCGGCTGAAGGTCGTCATCGACAATCCGGCGGCCGCCGCGCGCTACATGGTGCAGGGCTTCGAGCAGGTGCGCGAATTCCGTCGCAGGCAGAACGACTCGTACAATTTCAACTGGCTGCTGCGCGTGCCGTACGAGCTGCAGCAGCCGTTTGCGGTCACGCACGCCTCGATGCGCGCACTGGAACTGCACCGGGCGCAGCCGGTGCACCGCCTGGCCGCCAATCTGCGCCGCGCATTCTCGGGAATCGTCACCGGCAACGTCAAGGAAAATGGCGTCGCCGCGATCGAGCAGCTGGGCCCGTACGAGCTCGCGGGCGACGCCGATATCATGCAGCTGCTGGACGAACTGCTGAACGCCTTTGTCGCCCAGGGACGCATGAAGCTGCCCGGAAGCGCCTATCGCCCCTGCTACCGCCTGGTGGCGTGACCGCTCGCTCGCAGCGGCGCGCGCAAGCGGCCGCAACCCGCCGATTCCGACCGGATGCGACCACATCGGGCAGGATCCGACCAGAACTGACCGGATCTGCCGCGATGCGCATTTAACCCTTGCGCAGCCCCGATCTGGCCGGCGGCCGGATTGCGAGGCGCGACGCTGCCCGTTCAGATTCGTTGTGACCTAGTTCCTGTCGAGCGTGATCGTGGCGCCCTAGTCTGTTGGCGATAGGGAGTGCACCACGATGAGCAAGGACGAATCGAAAGTCGAGACCGCGGAAGAGGCGCTGGCGCGCACCCAGGCGCCGCCGAGCGGCGCGGAAGCCTACGCCCGCTGGCTCGAGCACATGCAGCGCACCCGCACGCGCCACGCGGCGATTACCCGCAATCTCTATACCTGGTCGAACTACAAGAACTGGGCGGACAAGGTGCGTCACGACTGGCTCGCCGAGGACACGAAGCCCTGAGGGTCTGAAGCACCCGCAAAGCGCTCAGGCCCGGCGTGCCGCCGGCGCCACGCCCGCCGCCGCCACGCCATTGGGCGTCGCGCCGCCGACCGCCGGCAGGTCGCTGCGCCGGGACGGCACTTCCAGCCAATCGAGCAGCGACTGCCACGCCGCCAGATCATGCGCGACCTGATACGGCTTCATCTCTTCCAACCCCTGTCCCTGCTCCGCTGCGCGCACGTAATTCTGCGAATCGCCCAGAGTGGCGACGATCGGAATGCCGAGCGTGCCCAGAAATCGCGACAGCGACTGATAGATGAGGGTATTGCGGCGCACGCGGTTGGCGATGATCCCGAGGCGATGGTCGGTGCGCTGCACCTTGGCGATCAGCAGCAGATTCTGCACGCAGCGCGAACAGGCATGGATGTCGATGTCCGAGGGCAGCACCGGCACCAGTATCTTGTCGGCGGTGCGGGTCAGCTCGGGCATTTCCTGCGCTTCGATCGCGGCGGGCGTATCGACGATGACGCGACCGGTGCCCTCCGGGATGCGCAGCTGAAATGTGCGCGTGACCCGCGGGTCGCGCTCGAACGCCTTGATGAGGTGGATACGCGCCTGGGTCTTGTCGCGCTTGTGGACCCAGCGGGCGGATGAACCCTGCGGGTCATAATCCATCAACACCGGGCGCTGACCATGCAGAGCATAGTGGCTCGCGAGATTGATGGCGATGGTTGTCTTGCCAGAACCGCCTTTCGGATTCAGCACGACGATGCGCTGCATGTCGGTCCCTGTCCAGCCCAAATATTATGTCCTTCTGGAATCTACGCATCGACAGGCTGCACCGCAAGCCAAGCCTTCGGTTTTGAGAAGCCAGTGTCATATTGTGCGGCACGTGCTGCGCGGTTCACGGATCCAACCAAAGCCGCGGCGCGTCGAGCGGCGTGTGAGGCGTAACACGGCGTGCCAGGAGCACGGTCCCTAGCATGGCCATCACAGCCTGTAACGCGGATGCCCCCTTGGAAGTATTTCTTCTGCTCTGGGACGAGATGGACGATTGGCTGAACGCCGCCCGGCACCTGCTGGGCCGCTCGATGGCTTGAAACCTTAAGCGCCAGGCCCTATACCACCGCTTTCCCCATGAGTGGAGGCGGTGGGCCAATGTCAACTGCGCGCGAAACGCTGGGCTTCCAGGCCGAAGTCCGCGAACTTCTCAATCTGATGATCCATTCCCTGTACAGCCACAGGGATATCTTCCTGCGCGAGCTGATCTCCAACGCGTCCGATGCCAACGACAAGCTGCGTTTTCTCGCACTGTCAAATCCGCAGCTGCTCGGCAAGGATAGCGATCTCGCAATCTGGATCGACACCGATCCCAAGGGCGCAACCCTGACCATCCGCGATCATGGCGTCGGCATGAACCGCGAGGAGGCGGTCGCGCATCTGGGCACCATTGCCAAGTCCGGCACTGCCGAATTCTTCAAGCGCCTCACCGGCGATCAGCAGAAGGATGCGCAGCTCATCGGCCAGTTCGGGGTCGGATTCTATTCGGCATTCATCGTCGCCGACCGCGTCGAGGTGCTCACGCGCCGGGCGGACGCCGCGCCCGAGGAGGCGGTGCACTGGGAGTCGAGCGCCGACGGGCAATTCACGGTCGAGACCATCACGCGCGCCGAGCGCGGCACCAGCGTGGTGCTGCATCTGAAGGAGGACGCCAGGGAGTTCGCCGATCCGATGCGGCTGCGCTCGCTGGTGCGGCGCTACTCCGATCACATCGCATTTCCGGTGCGGATGCAGAAGCAGGGCGCGGCGACGCTCGACTACGAGGACGTCAACCAGGCGCAGGCGCTGTGGACGCGGCCGCGCAGCGACATCAAGGACGAGGAGTACCGCGATCTGTACGGCCACATCGCGCACGATGGCGCCGAGCCGCTGGCCTGGAGCCACAACCGGGTCGAGGGCAAGCGCGAGTACACCAGCCTGCTGTATCTCCCGGCGCGCGCGCCGTTCGATCTGTGGCAGCGCGAGGCGACGCGCGGGCTGAAGCTGTACGTGCGGCGCGTGTTCATCATGGACGACGCCGAGCAGTTTCTGCCCCTGTACCTGCGCTTCGTCAAGGGCATCGTCGACTCGAACGACCTGCCGCTGAACGTCTCGCGCGAGCTGCTGCAGCAGGACCGCGAGGTCGAGGCGATGCGCGCGGCCCTGACGCGGCGCGCGCTGGAACTGCTGGCACGGCTGGCCAAGGACGAGACCGAAAAGTACGCGCAGTTCTGGCGCGAGTTCGGCCGGGTGCTCAAGGAGGGCCTGAGCGAGGATCCGGGCAATCGCGAGCGGCTGCTGCCGCTGCTGCGCTTCGCCAGTACCGCCAGTGCCGCCAACGAGGAGAGCGTGAGCCTGGCCGACTATGTCAGCCGTATGCGTCCGGGACAGGAGCGCATCTATTACATCGTCGCCGACACCCTCGACAGTGCGCGCGCGAGCCCGTACCTCGAGCTGCTCAGGCAGAAGGGCGTGGAGGTGCTGCTGCTGGCGGATCGCATCGATGAATGGGTCATGGGCCAGGTGAGCGAATTCGAGGGCAAGCGCTTCAAGGACGCAGCGCGCGGCGAGCTCGAGCTCGGTGGCCTGGCCGATCAGGCTGAGCGTGCGCGCATCGACGAGGAGCGCAAGGAAAACAAGGCGCTGCTGAAGCGCTTCAAGGACGCGCTCGGCGACCGGGTGATCGAGGTCCGGGTCAGCGAGCGGCTGCGTGACTCCCCGGCGGTGCTGGTGCACGCGGAGGGCGAGCTGTCGGCGCAGATGCGGCGCGTGCTGGCCGCCAACGGCCAGGCGCCGCCCGCGACCAAGGCCGCGCTGGAGCTCAACGTCGCCCACCCGCTGGTCCGGCACATGGACACGATCCGGAAGGCGGATGAGTTTCAGGAACTCGCGCTGCTGCTCTACGATCAGGCGACGATGACGGAGGAGGGGCAGGTTGCGAACCCGGCCGACTTCAGTCGGCGGCTGAACCACCTGCTGGTGCGGCTGGTGGCGGGCCGGGCCGAGCTCGCCGCGGGTGCCCCAGCGGATGCGAGCACACCGGGCGCGGCGGGGGCAGCAAGCGCTGCCGGTGCCGCGGGCGCCGCCTGAACGGTGCCAGCCACGCGAGCCCGCGCTTGCTTCCACCGGGCCGGCGCTGACAGCCCAGCAGGCTTTGCGCTAACCTTCCCGCAGTGCAAGCACACAACTCGAGGGGTGTAGCCATGAGCACCGAACCGCCTGACGATGCGCAGCTGCGCGCCCGGCTGACGCCGCTGCAGTACCACGTGACGCAGAAGAAAGGCACCGAGCCCGCGTTTACCGGCAAGTACGCCTACAATAAGGACACCGGTGTCTATAGCTGCGTTTGCTGCGGCCAGGAGCTGTTCAGCTCCGGCACCAAGTACGACTCGGGTTCCGGCTGGCCGAGCTTCTGGCTGCCGCTCGCGGCCGAGCGCGTGCGCACCCATGTGGACAGCTCGCACGGCATGACACGCACCGAGGTGACCTGTGCGGGCTGCGGCGCTCACCTGGGCCACGTGTTTGACGACGGACCGAATCCGTCCGGACTGCGTTACTGCATCAATTCGGCGGCGCTCGGGTTCTCGGGCGCACCGAAACCTTGAGTTTCCGCCCACCGCGCGCCGAAGCGCTGTTGATCGACGGGCCGGCGGGTGTGCTCGAGGCGCTGCTGGAGGAGCCGCAGCCGCAAGGCCCGCAGCGCTCGGTGCCCGCGGGCTTCGCCGTGATCTGTCATCCACACCCGCTGCATGGCGGCACCCTGCACAACAAGGTGGTGCACACCCTGGCACGGGCCTGTCAGGAGCGCGACCTGCCTACGCTGCGCTTCAACTACCGCGGCGTGGGCGCCAGCACCGGCAGTTACGACGAAGGTCGCGGTGAGACCGAGGATGCGCTGGCGGTCGTCGCCGCCGGCAGGGCGCGCTGGCCGCACGGCGCACTCACGCTGGCGGGTTTTTCCTTTGGCGCCATGGTCAGTCTGCGCGCGGCGGCCGCGACCGCGCCGGCCCGGCTGATCAGCGTCGCGCCCGCGGTGATGAGCGCCGGGTCCGACTCGATCATACGGCCGCCCTGTCCGTGGCTGATCGTGCAGGGTGATGCCGACGAAGTCGTCGACTGTCGCGCGGTGCAGGCATTCGCGGCACGCTTTCAGCCGCCCCCGCAACTGGTGGTGTTGCCCGGCGCGGGGCATTTCTTTCATCGCCGGCTGCCCGAGTTGCGCGATGCCGCATTCGAGTTTCTGGCCGCCACCGAAAGCGCGGCCACGGCAAGACTCGAGACGAAGAAGCCCGGTAAAGCGTAGCCTTACCGGGCTTCCTTAAAGCAGTTCGCTTAGATCAACGCGAACCTCTGGGGTTATCAGTTCACCATCGACTTCAGGTTCTTCAATGGCAGCGCGCGCACCTTCTTGCTGGCCGGTTTTGCCTTGAACGTCATCTTCTCGCCGGTAAAGGGATTGATGCCTTCGCGCGACTTGGTCGCCGGGCGCTTGACCACCTTCAGCTTGAGCAGCCCGGGAAGGGTGAATAGGCCGTTACCGCGCAGGCTCTTCTTGATGATGCCGTTGAGTGACTCGAACACTTCACTCACTTGCTTGCGGGATAGTTCCGAGTCCTTGGAAATCTGGGCCAGAATTTCCGACTTGGTCGGTGCCCCACCTTTTTTTGCCATTGGCGAATCTCCTGGAATTGTATGCGGACGTCTGTCTCGATCGGCGCGAAAGGAACAAAAGCTGTATGAAGCGGCGCGCAACATAGCACACCGCTGCGCCAACGCAAATGTTTTTTCGGTAACAGGCACCGCGCAAATGCCTTTTTTTATAGGCCCGCGCGCATTGCGCGTTCGAGGCGGTGGCGCCGACGGTGCGGCGCGTATCAACGCTGCGTCGCAACTGTGCGCGTCAACGCAGCAGAATCAATAGCATTTGAATCACGATGCAGGCCCACAGCGGCGACCAATCGAGTCCGCCCAGCGGCGGAATCATGCGCCGGAATGGCCGCAGCACCGGCTCGCACAGCGCCACCAGCAGACCTTGTGCCGGAGAGTAGGTACCGGGCGCGATCAGCGACAGCAGCGCGTAGGTCATGATCGCGAAGAAGTAGGTCCACAGCGTGGTGCGCAGGATCTCGATGGCCGCGAGCCGCAGCCAGATCAGGGCCGGGGGCGGACCTAAGCCGCCGAGCAGCCACGCCACCGATACCTGCAGCAGCGCGAACACGGTCACCGCGACGCAGGAGGCCGTGTCCAGCCGCCCGATCGCGGGCAGCAAGCGGCGCAGCGGTACGATGATCGGATTGGTCAGGTGAAGGATCGAGCGCGCCAGCGGATTGCGGAAGTCGGCGCGTGACCACTGCAGCAGCAGCCGCAGCAGCACCGCGATCAGGCACAGCGACAGCAGCGTCTCAATCAGGTAGATCAGTGCGGCCATCGATCGGCTCTCGGGGCGGTGGCTTGCGGCGCGGCTGTCATGGGCTCTCGGACTGCGCCGCGCCGCTCAGCATATCGGCGAGCTCGACGCTGCGCGCGCTCGCCGCCTGCAGCGCGCGCGCAACGAGGGCGTCGAATCCGCCCTCGTGCAGCACGCGCAGCGCCGCCTCGGTGGTGCCGCCGCGGGAGGTCACGGCGGCGCGCTGTTCGGCCAGCGGCGTGCCCTGGTGCGCCAGCAGGCCGGCGCCATGCAGCGTTTCGGCAGCCAGCAGGGCGGCGGTGTCGTGTTCCAGGCCCAGCGACTGCGCGGCCTGCGCCATCTGCTCGGCGAGCAGAAAGAAATAGGCCGGGCCGCTGCCGGACAGGGCGGTGACGATGTCGAGCTCGGCTTCGGTGCGCAACCAGACCGCGCGCCCGGCCGCCGCGCCGACCAGCTCGGCGATCGCGCGTTGCGCTGCTGTGACCGACGGCGGTGCGTACAGACCGGTGACGCCGGCTCCCAGCAGCGCCGGCCGGTTGGGCATCGCGCGCATCACGGCGATCCCCGGCGGACAAGCGCGCGCCAGATCCGCGATGCGCAGGCCCGCGGCAATCGACAGCACCACCGGGCGGTGCTCGAGCAGGGCTGCGCGCAGCGCCCGCAACGCGCTGCCAGCCTGCTGTGGCTTCACGGCCAGCACCACCAGATCGGCACCGCGGACCGCGTCCGCGTTGTCGGCGCTGGCGGCGACCGCCCACTCGCGCTGCAGCGCCACCCGCGCCTCGGCCAGCGGCTCACCGACTCGAATCCGGTGCGCGGGCACGGCCTGGCGCAGCAGACCCGCGATCAGGGCGCGAGCCATGTTGCCACCGCCTATGAATGCGATTCCGGCCAATTCCCTGGGCTGCATCGGCCGCATTCTATCCAAGGTGCGCCGCTGCGCCCGCCTGATTGTGGCCGTGCGATGCCGGCGCCATCGTCAGGCGGCGGTGTCCGGCCGCGGACCGAAGATCGCCGTTCCGACCCGCACCAGCGTCGCGCCCTGCAGTATGGCCTCGCGATAATCGGCGCTCATGCCCATCGACAGCGTATCGAGGCCGACGCCGTGGGCGTTGATCTGCTGCAACAACAGTTCCAGGGCGTGGAAGGCGTCGCGGTTGTCCTGCGCACTCTGGCCGGCCCGCAGGATGCACATCAGCCCGCGCAGCCGCAGCCGCGGCAGTGCCCGCACCGCAATGGCCAGCTCGGGCACCGATGCGGGCTCGACTCCGGCCTTGCCGCTCTCCCCGGAAACATTGACCTGGATGCACACCTGCAGCGGCGGTGCGTAGTGCGGGCGCTGCGCCGACAGCCGTTCGGCGATCCGGTACCGATCGACGCCATGAACCCAGGCGAACGCTTGCGCGATCGACGCGCTCTTGTTTGCCTGGATGCGGCCGATGAAATGCCAGGTGAGCGTCAGGTCGCGCAGCGCGTCAATCTTCGGCAGCGCCTCCTGCAGGTAGCTCTCGCCGAAGTCGGTCACGCCGCAGGCGGCGGCGGCGCGCACCAGCGCGGCGCCGTGGCCTTTGCTGACCGCCACCAATGTGACCGACCCCTCAGTCCGGTGCGCGACGGCGGCCGCGGCGGCGATCTGGGCGCGCACCGAGCGCAAATTCGCCGCGATAGCGTCGCCGACTGACAAAATCTGCGGAGCGATTAACATATTGGTGATCGAGTACCTCCGTTATACTGCATCGGGCCGGCCGCTATCACCAGCGGGAGGAGCGAGAACCCGAATGGCTGTCGACATTGCGCAACTGCTGGCGTTTGCTGTCAAGAACAACGCGTCCGATCTTCATCTGTCGGCCGGCGTGCCGCCGATGATTCGCGTCGACGGCGACATCAAACGCATCAACATGCCGGCACTTACCCACAAGGAAGTGCACGCCATGGTGTATGACATCATGAACGACAAGCAGCGCAAGGCCTACGAGGAGTTCTTCGAAACCGATTTTTCGTTCGAGATCCCGAAGCTGGCGCGCTTTCGCGTCAATGCGTTCAACCAGAACCGCGGCGCCGGCGCCGTGTTCCGCAACAGTCCCTCCACCCTCCTGAGCCTGGACGACCTGGCGGCGCCGAAGATCTTTCGCGACCTGTGCATGCTGCCGCGCGGCCTGGTGCTGGTCACCGGCCCGACCGGGTCGGGTAAGTCCACCACGCTGGCCGGCATGGTCGACTACTGCAACGACAATCGTCCCGATCACATCATCACGATCGAGGATCCGATCGAATTCGTACATGAGCCGAAGCGTTGCCTGATCAATCAGCGCGAAGTCAAGCGTGACACGCTCGGATTCAGCGAAGCGCTGCGCTCGGCGCTGCGCGAGGACCCGGATATCGTGCTGGTCGGTGAAATGCGCGACCTGGAAACCATCCGCCTGGCGCTGACCGCGGCCGAGACCGGCCACCTGGTGTTCGGCACCCTGCACACGAGTTCGGCCGCCAAGACCATCGATCGCGTGGTCGATGTGTTCCCGGGCGAGGAGAAGGACATGGTGCGCTCGATGCTGTCGGAATCGCTGCGCGCGGTGATCTCGCAGACCCTGCTCAAGCGCAGCGGCGGCGGCCGCGTGGCCGCGCACGAGATCATGATCGGCACCCCGGCGATCCGTAATCTGATCCGCGAAGGCAAGATCGCGCAGATGTACTCCTCGATACAGACCGGGCAGTCGGCCGGCATGCAGACGCTCGATCAGTGCCTGAACGAGCTGGTGGCCAAGGGCGTCGTGAGCAAGGAAGAAGCGCGCTACAAGGCATCCAATAAGGACGCGATGTAATAGCGCTGCGAACCCGGACCTCACGGACTCAGCGCGCACTAACGAGGCTGTCATGGATCGCGACCAAGCCATCAAATTGATGCAGGAACTGCTCAAGCGTGTCGTGGAGAAGGTCGCTTCCGACCTGTTCATCACCGCGAATTTCCCGCCGGCGATCAAGATCGACGGCGAGATCCGTCCGCAGATGGAGCGTGCGCTGACTGCCGAGCAGTCCGGCATGCTGGTGCGGGCGATCATGAACGATCGGCAGACCAAGGAATTCGACGCCACCAAGGAATGCAATTTCGCGATCGCGCCGCCCGGCATCGGTCGCTTTCGCGTCAGCGCGTTCGTGCAGCAGGGGCACATCGGCTGCGTCATCCGGCTCATCAACGCCAAGATCCCATCGTTCGAGGAGCTCGACCTGCCCTCGATCCTCAAGGAAGTCGTGCTGTCGAAACGCGGCCTGGTGCTGGTCGTCGGCGGTACCGGCTCGGGCAAGTCCACCACGCTGGCGTCGATGCTCGGCTACCGCAATGACAAGACCCGCGGCCATATCGTCACGATCGAGGATCCGGTCGAGTACGTGCACCAGCACAAGGGCTGCGTGGTCACGCACCGCGAGGTTGGGGTCGATACCGAATCCTGGCACGCGGCGCTCAAGAACACACTGCGCCAGGCGCCCGACGTCATCCTGATCGGCGAGATCCGCGATCGCGACACCATGGAATACGGCATTCAGTTCGCCGAGACCGGCCACCTGGTGCTGGCGACACTGCACGCCAACAGCTCGAACCAGGCGCTCGATCGCATCATCAACTTCTTTCCGGAGGAGCGCCGCGAGCAGCTGCTGATGGATCTGTCACTCAATATCCGGGCGCTGATCTCGCAACGCCTGATTCCGCGCGAAGCCGGCACCGGCCGCATCGCCGCGATGGAAATCATGCTCAATTCGCCGCTGATCCAGGACCTGATCTTCCGTGGCGAGGTCGCCAAGATCAAGGAAGTCATGTCGCGCTCGACCCGAATCGGCATGAAGACCTTCGACCAGGCGCTGTTCGAGCTGTACGAGCAGAGCCATATCTCGTATGAAGATGCGCTGCGCAATTCGGATTCGAAGAACGAGCTGCGACTGCGCGTGAAGCTCGAGAGCAAGCGCGAAAACAAGCCGGTCGAGGCCGACGGCGACCTCAGCATCGCGGAAGAAATCGAAGGCAGGAATTTCTAGGTCCCGTATGGCAGCAGATCCACTCGAGATCACCGGCACCGAGTCGCAGCCAGCGGTCAATACCAAACCGCTGTTCAAGCTGATGGTGGAACGCAAGGCGTCGGATCTTTTTTTCACGTCGAACGCGCCGATCAAGATCAAGATCGAAGGCCAGATCTACCCGATCAACAAGCAGGTGCTGGCGCCGGCGGCAGTGCGCTCGATCTGCTTCGGGCTGATGACGCCGCAGCAGATCGAAGCGCTGCAGCGCGAGCTGGAGATCGATTTCGCGATTTCCGAGCCGGGCCTGGGACGCTTTCGCGTCAATATCTTCTATCAGCGCGGCTACCCCGCCATGGTCCTGCGCTACATCACCGCCGATATGCCGCGACTGGATGATCTGGGCCTGCCGGAGAGCCTGGTCGAGCTGTCGATGCTCAAGCGCGGCCTGATCCTGCTGGTCGGCTCCACCGGCTCCGGCAAGTCCACCACGCTGGCGGCGATGATCAATCACCGCAACGAGAACGCGTCGGATCACATCGTCACGATCGAGGATCCGATCGAGTTCCTGCACACCAATAAGCGCTCGATCATCAATCAGCGCGAAGTCGGCCTGGATACCAAAAGCTACGAGCGCGCGCTGCGCGGCGTGATGCGCGCCGCGCCCGACGTGATCCTGATCGGCGAGATCCGCGATCGCGAAAGCATGCAGGCAGCCATCAATCTGGCGGGCACCGGGCATCTGGTGCTGGCGACCCTGCATGCTAACAACTGCGCCGAGATGTTCGACCGCGTGATCAACATGTTCCCGCTCGACCAGCACAAGCAGGTCACGCTGGACCTGTCGCAATACCTGCGCGCGGTGCTGGCGCAGCGGCTGGTCATGGGCGTGAACAACAAGCGGGTCGCGGCAGTGGAAGTCATGCTCAACACCCCGCATATCGCCGAGCTCATCAAGCGCGGCGACGTCAGCGGCATCAAGGAATCGATCATGCAGAGCGGCGAGAAGGAGGTATTCAGCTTCGATACGTCGCTGCACCGGCTCTACCAGCAGGGCCGCATCAGCCTGGACGAGGCGCTGGCCTACGCCGATTCGCGCACCAACCTCGAGGCCAAGATCAACTTCGGCTGAAAGCCCGCGGCGTCTGACCGGCGGGCTGCCCGCTATTTCGCGAGTTCGTATGCTCCCGCAATCGCGCAGCTCACCGCCGCACCCGATGGCGCGCAGGTGAATGTGCCTTTGCCTTTGATGCCCTTGAGCTTGCCGGTGCCGCCGGTATAGGCCCAGGTTCCCTTCGATGCCACCAACGCGCCGTCCTTCAGCGTCTCCGCACCCCAGTACGACACAAACCCTTTGTCGCCGCTCTGCATCGTCGATACGTGCCGGCCGTTGGCGCGCGCGTGATTGCCGCTGATGTCCACCGTCTCCACATCCTCGCCGTCCTTGCTGGTATCCGCCCCGATCTGCATCGGCGTCGTCCATTCGCATTTGAAATGCAGCACGCCCAGCGCATGACCCGGGCGGTCGCCCACGGGGACGATCAGTTGCGGATCAGGCTTGGCACACAACTGCGTCCCGGTGACCTTGGTCTGAGCGACCGCCGTGTTGGCGCACAGACATCCGGCAGCAATGAAAGCGACAATGGCGAACAATCCACGCATGGCAATTCACTCCTGGCCTTAGAGATTTTTTTATGACGCTCGCAGCAGCGCCGCCGCGAGCCTAGGCCGGCGCGCTGACAGGCGTCAAGGCGGCTCGATTGTGTGGCGTGCGGGCAACGGCGCCGCCTGCCGATCACGGCTTAAGGCGGGAACACGGCGTTGGCGTCGAACACCGGACCGTCTACGCAGACGCGCTTCATCGCCGGCCCGGCGGGGGTCTGCACCGCCACCGCACAGCCGGCGCAGCCGCCGACCGCGCACACCATGAATTCCTCGAGCGCGACCTGGCACGGCAATTGGAACTCGCGCGCGAGCCGGGCCGTGGCGGCCAGCATCGGCGTCGGGCCGCAGGCGAAGATTTCGGTCGCGGCGAGCGCCGCCGGCGGCAGCACCGCGAGCCAGGCGCGCGCCAGCGCGGTCACGTAGCCGTCGAAACAGCCGGCAAAGCCCGCGAGCGAGGCCAGTCGCGAGGGCACGCCCCACTCATCGAGCAGCGGCATGCAGCCGATCGCCGCGTCGGGGATGCCGGGAATCATGATGGTCGAAGGACGCGCCCGGAACGGGAACGGGACTTCCGAGCCCATCAGCACCAGCGGCTTCCAGGCCGCGTCGGTGCGGGCACGCAGCCGATCGGCCAGGAACACCATCGGTGGAATGCCGACCCCGCCGCCGATCGCGAGCACGCGCGGGCGCTCAGGGTGCAGCACGAAGCCCTGGCCTATCGGACCGAGCACGCTCAGCAGCTGCTGCGGCTCGGCGCGCGACAGCGCTCGGGTGCCGGGTCCGACCACCTTGTAGAGCAGCTCGATCCAGCCGGCGTCGGCGTGCGCGCGCATGATCGATAGCGGGCGGCGCAGCGGCAGGTCCGCGCCGCAGCGCAGATGTACGAAGCTGCCGGGCGTGGCGCGCGCCGCACAACGCGGCGACTGCAGGCGCAGCAGGTGCTGCGCGCCATCGAAGTGGCTGTGCGCGAGCACCGGCGCGTCTTCGAGCGCGATGCTGCCGCGATGCACCCGGGCGGCGGCGCCGCCGCTCGCGCCGCCCGCGGCGGTATCCGGTGGCAGGGCGACGCTCACGCCGTCAGTCTGCCGGCGACGCTCTCGAGCACCGCCATGCGCACCGCAACGCCGTTGCTGACCTGGGCGCGGATCACCGACTGCGGACCATCGGCAATTTCGGAGGCGATTTCGACGCCGCGGTTCATCGGCTGCGGATGCATCACGATCGCGTCGGGGCGCGCGCGCGCCAGGCGCGCCGGCGTCAGGCCGTAGCGGTTGAAATACTCCTCGCCGTCGGGAATCGCGGTGTCGGCAAAGCGCTCCTTCTGGATGCGCAGCATCATCACGACATCGACGCCTTGCAGTCCCTGCTCGAGCG
The DNA here is from genome assembly GCA_044440135.1 of Steroidobacterales bacterium. GTDB lineage: Bacteria > Pseudomonadota > Gammaproteobacteria > Steroidobacterales > Steroidobacteraceae > FEN-1191. The sequence continues at coordinate 19,318 of JBIODC010000037.1, forward strand.
TCTCGAAGCGCGGGCAGCCTGAGAATTCATGCGCTTCGGGCATCAGCGGCGCTGGCGCCACGATGCGGATCTCGCGCGCCTGCAGGATGCGAAACACCTGATAGGCCGAGCGCGCGACGCGCGAGTGGCGGATGTCGCCGACGATGGCGATGCAGAGCGGCTCGATGCGGCCCTTGTGCTGGCGTACCGTCAGGGCATCGAGCAGCCCCTGCGTCGGATGCGACAGATGGGCCTCACCGGCCGAGAGCACGCTGACGCCGGGGGCCACGTGCGAGGACACGTGCGCGAGCACGCCGGGCTCGGCATCGCGGATCACGAACACGTCGAAATGCAGCGCCTGCAGCGTGAAGATCGTATCGAGCATGCTCTCGCCCTTGACCCGCGACGACAGCTGCACTTCGAGATTGACCACCTCGGCACCGAGGCGCCGGCCCGCGAGCTCGAACGACACGCGCGTGCGCGTGGATGGCTCGGTGAACAGATTCGCGATGGTCACGCCCTGCAGCGTGCGGCCGGTCGGCGGCCGCTCGCCGACGGCGCGGGCGAAATGCTGCGAACGCTGCAGCAACGACTCGATCTCGTCACGGCGCAGGTCCTCCAGCGTGATCAGGTGACGCAGCGAGCCGTCTGCGCGCCGTTGCTCAATCATCAATGCGACCTTCACCCCTCAGCCAGCGTTCCAGAATGATAGCGGCTGCGGCGCTGTCGATGTCAGCAGGTTGCACCCGGCGGCGGCGCTGGCCGCTGGCGCGTTGTCGCTTGAGTTCGGCGGCGGCCTCGATCGAGGAGGCGTATTCGTCGGCGCGCTGGACCGGACGCCCGGCGCGCGCGCCCAGCGCTGCCGCGAACTGGTCGGCGCGCGCGCCCAGGCTGGACAGCGAGCCGTCGGCATGGCGCGGACTGCCCACGACCAGCAGGTCGGGCTGGTACTCGCGCAGCAGCCGTTCGATGGCCGCCCAGTCGATGCCGTGGTGGGTCACGCGCACCGCCACGCGGGGCGCGGCGCTGGCGCTGAGTGTGTCGCCCGAGGCGACTCCAATGCGACGTAGACCGAAATCGAAGGCCAGAACGACCCGGGCTTGCGCCTCAGGCATGGCCCGCGGTGAAACTGACCCGTGAACTGTCCACCCCGAGCAGCTGCCAGGCCGCCTGCCAGCGGTCTTCAAACGGCAGTTCGAACACGATGCGCTCATCGATCGGCAGGCTCAGCCAGGCGTTGTCGAGCATTTCGCGCTCGAGCTGCCCGGCGTCCCAGCCGGCATAGCCCAGGGCAACGAAGGCACCGTGCGGGCCCTCACCGCGCGCAATCGCCGCCAGTACGTCGCGCGAGGTCGTGACCTGCACGTTATCGGAGATGCGGTGGGTGGAATCCCAGGAACCGCCCGGCCGATGCAGCACGAAGCCGCGATCGGTATGCACCGGGCCGCCGCGCAGTACCGGCTGCTCGCTGATGCGGATATCCGACGGCTCGAGCTTCATCTGCGCCATGACGTCGCCGAGCTTCATCCCCATCGGCTTGTTGAGCACGATGCCGAGGGCGCCGCGATCGCTGTGTTCGCACACCAGCGCCACCGTCTGGGCGAAGTTGCCGTCCGACAGGGAGGGCATCGCAATCAGCAGGTGATTGGCTAAGGATTCCGTAGCGCCCATGCAATGCAGTATGCGGGCAGCCCCGCAGGCTCTCAAGGTCCCGATCGAGTATCTGACGATACGGTCACAGCGCCGGATTGCAGCGACCCGGCGACGAAATCCCATTGATAAGCAAAGCGCAACTGCGCGTAGCCCGAGGCCAGCTCGGCGGGAAACGGCTCGAATGGGCTGGCGAGCTTCAAAATCGTGAGCGCCGCCTGATCGAGGGCGCCATGGCCGCTGCTGCGCCGCACACTCGCGTGCTGCAGGCGGCCGCTGGCGCTGATTTCGACCTCCACGACCGGGCTGCCCGATAAGCCGGCATGGCGCACGGCCGAGGGCAGGTTCAGGTTGCCGACGCGCTCGACCTTGCGCTTCCAGGCGGCCAGATACGGCGCGAGCGTCGAGGCGCGGGTGTCCGGGGTGACCCAGTGCTCGCCGTTGGACTTGCCCCGCAGCAGCAGCTCGACCGCATCACCGTGGCCGCTGCGGGGCTCGCCGGGGGTGTCGCCGATGAATTCAGGCATGGCCTCGGCCGGCGCCGCCGGCGCCGCCTCGCCGAAGTAGCGGATGTCCGAGCTGGGCGCGCTGCTGGCGAGCACCGGGTTGTCGACCTGGCTGGCGCCGCCGGCGTTGCCGCTGCCGCGGCCGGCATCGGGGCGCGGATCAGGAGCGCCGCGGCTTGCCGGGCTCGCGGCAGGCTGCGGCAGGTCGGTGTTGCCGCTGCCGAGCTGCGTGCGCTGGGCCAGGTAGATCGCCTGATCGTTGGACTGCGCCTCGGGGACTTCGTTGGTCACCAGCAGCACGTCGAGCTGGGGCGAATCAGCGCTGCCGCCGTGCCCGGTGCTGGCAAACGTCAGCCCGAGGATCACGATCGCGTGCAGCAGGGCCGCCAGGAACAGCATCGCCGTGAGCCGCTCCGCCACGGGCGCGCGGCCCTCGCGCAGTGCAACGCCGGGCGTGCCGTGGCTGAGCTCAGTTACGGCGGTCACGAGCGCCAGTATAGCCGCCGTCCGGCGCCGTCAGCGTGCGCGACTCGACAGCCGCCGCTCGATGGCGCTCATCAGCAGGCCGGCGATGTCGAGACCGAACTGGCGGTCGAGCTCGCGGACGCCGGTGGGACTGGTGACGTTGATCTCGGTGACATAGCCGCCGATCACATCCAGCCCGGCGAACAGGACGCCGGCCGCACTCAGCGCCGGGCCGATCTGCTGGCACAGCCAGCGGTCACGCTCGTTGAGTGCCCGACCGACGCCGGTGGCTCCGGCGGCGAGATTGCCGCGGTTGTCCGCGGCGTCGGGGATGCGCGCGAGGGCATAGGGTACCGCCTCGCCGTCGATCAGCAGCACGCGCGCGTCGCCGCCGACCACGATGTCGGGCAGGTACTTCTGTACCATCGCAAACCGCCCGCCCTCCTCGGTGAGCGTCTCGTAGACCACGCGCGCATTCTTGTCGCCGGATTCGAGCACGAAGATCGAGTGTCCGCCCATGCTGTGCAGCGGTTTCACCACGACCTTGCCGTGCTGGCGCGTGAATGCCGCCATCTCCTGCATGTCGCGCGTGACCAGCGTTGGCGCGCAGCACTGCGGAAACCACGCCGTGTAGACCTTCTCGTTCATGTCGCGCAGGCCGCGCGGGCGATTGACCACCAGCGCCCCGGCGCTCTCGGCGCGCTCCAGGATGTAGGTGAGATAGATGTATTCGGTATCGAACGGGGGATCCTTGCGCATCAGCAGCACGTCGAACGCGCCCAGCGGCTCCACCGTCGCCGGGCCGAGCGTGTACCACTGCTGCGGATCGGCCTTCACCGACAGCGGCCGCGCCCGGCCTTCGGCCACGCCGTCGCGCAGTCGCAGGTCGCCGGGCTCGAGATAATGCAGCGCCCAGCCACGGGTCTGCGCGGCCAGCAGCATCGCCAGCGTCGTGTCCTTGGCGAACTTGATGCGCTCGATCGGGTCCATGACCACGGCCAGGCGAACATTGGTGCCCATCATCGCTCCTTCGAAGCCCAAACCCGCGCCGCAGCGCACCCTGGAACTTCAGTTCGCAAGATTATGTTCCGGGGCGGGCATTTGGGCTCTCAAAAACGTGACGGAGACGGCATAGCCGGGGGTGAGCCGATATGTTAAAACACGACGCTCATTACGCGCACGTGGGGGCAGCGCGCGCAGGGTTTTTCAGGCCTCGACTGTCTGGCTCTTCCGGAGGTTTTTGAGCATGGGATCGACGATAGAGGAGCGGATCGGGTCGGCCACGCCTGGCGGCGGCTCGACACTCAAGGGTCTGAAGGTCCTTGTCATCGACGACAGCAAGACCATCCGCCGCACGGCGGAGACGCTGCTGGCCAAGGAGGGCTGCGAGGTGTTTACCGCAGTCGACGGGTTCGATGCGCTCGCCAAGATCGCGGACCATCAACCGGACATCGTGTTCGTCGATATCATGATGCCGCGGCTCGACGGTTATCAGACCTGCGCGCTGATCAAACACAATAAGGTGTTCCGCTCCATTCCGGTGATCATGCTGTCGTCCAAGGACGGCCTGTTCGATCGCGCCCGCGGACGCATCGTCGGGTCGGAGCACTACCTGACCAAGCCGTTCACCAAAGACGAGCTGCTTGGCGCGATCGAGTCGCATGTCGGGAGATGAAGCCATGGCATTGATCCTCATCGTGGATGATTCGCCGACCGAAGTACACGTGATGCAGAAGGCGCTCGAGCGCCACGGCTACCGTACCGCGGTCGCCGCCGACGGCGCGGAAGGTGTCCGGCTCGCGCGCCAGATGCATCCGGACCTGATCTTCATGGATATCGTGATGCCGGGAGTCAACGGCTATCAGGCCACCCGCACGTTGCTGAACGACCCCAAAACGAGAGCGATTCCGATCGTGATGGTGACCTCCAAGGGCCATGAGGCCGACCGCGTCTGGGGATTACGGCAGGGCGCGGTCGACTATATGATCAAGCCGGTGTCACCCGACCAACTGGTCGAGAAGGCACAGGCGACGCTTGCCGCCTGACATGCAGGAGGCAGTAGCGCTCAAGAGTCTGCGTGACCGGCCGTTCGAGCTCCTAGCCGAGCTCGAGCGTCGCGGGCGCGCGGTGACCGCGAGCGCCGCCACCGATGCGGCGCATGCGGGCGAGTGGGTGGGAGTGGCGCTGCGTATGGCCGGGGAGCTTTATCTGGTGGCACGCGAGGAAGCACGTGAAGTGCTGGGTGTGCCGGCACAGCTCACGCGGGTACCCGGCGCCAAGAGCTGGATCCTGGGACTGGCCAATGTCCGCGGCCAGCTGCTGCCGATCATCGACCTGCGTGCCTATCTCGGCAGTGGCCCGACGCCGAATGCACGCGCGTCGCGCGTGCTGGTGGTCAATCACCGCGATATCCCGGCCGGTCTGGTGGTCGACGAAGTGCTCGGCTTCCGGCGCTTCGCCGACGCCGAGTTCACCGCCGATGTGCCGCCTACCATCGTGCGTTGCGAGCGTTACATCGCCGGCTCGTTCCGGCGCGGCAGTGAGCAATGGCCGGTGCTCGGCCTGCGCGCCCTGGTCGAAGACCCGGCCTTTGCCGAGGCCAGCGCATGAGCGGCGCCGACGCGATGAACCGCGCCGGCCGGCCGCAGCGCCTGGCCATGATCGCCCTGGTGCTGGTGCTGCTGGCGGCGCTCGGCAGCCTGGTGCTGTCGCTGCTGCGATTGCCTGCCGCGGCGGCGGCGCTGCCGGCGCTGCTGGCGTTGCTGGCGCTGCTGCCGATCGGGATGCTGTTCTCGCACCTGAGCCGCGCGGCCGAGCTGGCCGCGCGGGCGCAGCGCGTGGCCGAGGCGCAGCGGATCGAGAGCGAACGCAATCAGCAGGCCATCATGCGGCTGCTCGACGAGATGTCGAGCCTCGCGGAAGGCGATCTCACCGTGCAGGCGACCGTGACCGAGGACATCACCGGCGCAATCGCCGATTCGGTCAATTACGCGGTCGAGGCGCTGCGCAAGCTGGTCACGACCATCAGCCAGTCCGGAATCCAGCTCGACGGCGCCGCCCGGCAGACGCAGGCGCTGGCCTCGCACCTGGCGCGCGCCAGCAATGCGCAGTCGAAACAGATCGGGTCGGCGACCGAGTCGATCGGAGCCATGGCGTCTTCGATCGAGGAGGTCTCGGGTAATGCCGAGCGCGGCGCCGATGTGGCGCGCCATTCGGTCGATGTGGCGCACAAGGGCGGCGACGCGGTGCGCCGGACCATCGATGGCATGAACACGATCCGTGAGACGATTCAGGAGACCAGCAAGCGCATCAAGCGCCTCGGAGAGAGCTCGCAGGAGATCGGCAACATCATCGAGCTGATCAGCGATATCGCCGAGCAGACCAACATTCTCGCGCTCAACGCCTCGATCCAGGCGTCGATGGCGGGCGAGGCCGGCCGCGGTTTCGCGGTCGTGGCGGACGAAGTGCAGCGCCTGGCCGAACGCGGCGCCAATGCCACCAAGCAGATCGAGGTGCTGGTGCGCACGATCCAGACCGACACCAATGAAGCGGTGGTGTCGATGGAGCGCAGCACCACCGATGTAGTCGGCGGCGCGCTGCTGGCGGAGAATGCCGGTGCCGCGCTGCAGGAGATCGAGCAGGTGTCGAATCAGATCGCCAGCCTGGTGCAGAACATATCGGCGAGCGCCCGCAGCCAGTCCACCGCGGCGCAGAACATCGCACGCAACATGCAGGTGCTGCGCGAGATCAGCGCGCAGTCGGCCGATTCGACCAGCGCCACCTCACACGCAATCGCCAAGCTCGCCGACCTGTCGGCGTCATTGCGCAAGTCGATCACCGGCTTTCGCCTGCCCGGCGGCACCGATCTGAGTGGCAAGCATCGCGCGCTGACGGATCCGGAAGCCAGCCAGGCCGCGAAGCCGGGAGTGGCCGGTGTATCCTCTGCGGCGTCACCCAGCGCCACCGGCGCTTATGCGAACCCCAAGGTCAAAGTGCTCGGCGGCTCCTGACTTGTCGTGCCGTCAGATCAATGAACAAGCAGCATGACTGAGCTGGCAACGCAAACATTGCACACCGTCGCGCGCGAGATCAGCGCGGCGCTGGCCGATGGC
>JBIODC010000038.1:0-23580 GCA_044440135.1 Steroidobacterales bacterium
CATCGACCAGCAGCTTGGTCACGGTGTTGATGCTGCAATCGGCTAGACGGCTGGTGGCGCGGAGACTATTGCCTTCGACCAGCAGGCCAAGGATTTGAGCGCGCTTAGCGAGAGGCAGCTTGTTCATGGGATTAGGATATCCCGCAATGCTAGAGCGGTCAAGCATAAAGTTCAGTTAAGGCATGTTTACTTGCGAGACTTAATTAAGTCGCTAGACTAACAAATGGTGAATTTGGAGCAAATGATGCCGCAGCCAGCCCCTGGTCCAGTTCCGCACAACCCATTTCGACCGGGAAATGGTCAGAAGCCTATGTATTTGGCCGGCCGCACGAAGGAACAGGACTCTTTTACCCAGATGGTGAGGGAATCGTTGCCGCAGAACACGATCATTACTGGATTACGAGGCGTCGGAAAGACGGTGTTGTTAGATGAACTCAAGCCAATTGCTCAATCGAATGGATGGCTTTGGACGGGCAATGATCTTTCCGAATCGGCAAGCCTCACGGAGGACAGAATTGCCCGTCGCATTGTTCTTGATCTGTCCACGCTCTTGGCCCCTCTGGTAATTCAGCAAGAGGCAAAAGCTCCCTTTGGGTTTGGCAATGCTGAAATAACAACGCGCCAAATATCGTTCGATGACCTATGGAAGATTTATGAATCGTCCGCTGGTCTTACCGATGACAAGTTAAAAGCGGTCCTATCGCATGTACTGAAGATTATCGAACCAACGCATATTAAGGGCGTCATTTTCGCCTATGACGAAGCTCAAAACCTTTCCGACCATGCGGTTTCGAGGGAATTTCCTCTGTCAATTTTGCTAGATGTTTTCTCTTATTTTCAAAGAAAATCATCGAGGTGTCAGTTCCGCCTCGTATTAACCGGTTTGCCAACACTATTCCCAAAGTTGAACGAAGCTCGTACGTATACCGAGAGAATGTTCCATGTAATGCATCTACAACGCCTGCAGGATTCAGATGCCAGACAAGCGATCATTAAGCCCATCGAAATTTCGCAAAGCCAACTGGGATTTAGTGCGCAAACAATTGACACAATAATTCAATATTCCGACGGCTATCCTTATTTCATCCAATTCCTGTCCAAAGAAATCTTTGATGCGTGGATTGGAAAAATAACTGTTGGTGAAGCCCCGATGGCTCCAATGGATAACATTATAGAAAAGCTGGATCAGGATTTTTTTGCCCCAAGATGGCAGCGGGCAACCGACCGTCAACAGGACTTCATGAAAGTCGTGGCGACGTTACCCAACGCAGAGGAAGAATTTTCAGTTAACGAAATTGTCGCCGCTTCGCGCAACCTTTTGAGGAAAGGCTTTAACCCGAGTCATGCAACTCAGATATTGCAGGCATTGGCGGAGAAGGGATTGATGTACCGTAACCGTCGCGGGGGTTACTGCTTTGCAGTACCACTCCTAAGCCGGTTTATCGGCCGCCAATCATGGAACCCGTCTAGTCTACGGTCTCCAACTTAGACCAACGTTTTCGAGCAGCTTTCTTAGCAATTTCAGCGCGCCTCTTGGCAGTCATACTTGCCGCACGCGCCTTCCCGCCCTTTAGCCCACCCTTACGCCCCAGCGCCACGGCAGCAGGGTCTTTGCCATCCACAGTCGTATCTGGCGGCGCTTCGCCGGTAGCCATATCCACGATAAGCTTGGCTAACTGGTTGGTGTCGCGTGGTCTTTTGGCTTTTGCCATACCTCAGATACTAGCCTGAGCGCTCAAGCATCTCAATTTCAAACTGAGACACTACCTCAGCAGCGCTCGTATTGACACGCCCGGCTGCGCTGCGTACCCTGCCGAGCCGTTTTTCGGTTCCGTTTTCAGGGCCTTGAAATCATGAAACGTACCTATCAGCCGAGCAAGGTGCGCCGCGCACGCACGCACGGATTTCGGGCCCGCATGGCCACCAAGAGCGGTCGCAGGGTGCTCGCCCGCCGGCGCGCAAAGGGCCGTAAGCGTCTGACGCCTTGAGAAGCTGGCCGCTGCGGTGATGACAGCCGCGCCCACGCGATCCGCCGCCACACCGAGTCTCCGGTTGCCGCGCGAGCGGCGCATGCGGCGTCCGGCCGAGTTCAAGCAGGTGTACGCGGCCGGCAAACGGCTCGGTAACGAGTTCTTCACGGTCAGCGCACACGCCAATGGCTTAGCCTGCGCGCGGCTCGGCATGTCGATCGCGGCACGAATCCTGCGCCGCGCGGTCGACCGTAATCGCCTGCGGCGTCTGATCCGAGAGAGTTTTCGAGTGCACCAGCTGACCCTCCCGCCCTTCGATATCGTAATCGGCGCGCGTGCGGGCGTGCTTACCGCGGACAACGCCCGCCTGCGCTCGGCGTTGGAGAAACTTTGGCTAAGGATATCGGCGACATGCGGCGTCTGATCGGCTGGCTGATTCGCGCCTATCAGCTCGGCGTCAGCCCGCTGCTCGGTGCGCACTGCCGTTTCCATCCGTCCTGTTCGCAGTACGCGCTCGAGGCGGTCAGCGCGCACGGCAGCCTGCGCGGCGGATGGCTGGCCCTGCGACGGCTCGCGCGCTGCCACCCATTCCACGCCGGCGGTTACGATCCGGTGCCGCCCGCGCCGGGGGCCGGTGATCGCGGGCCGCTGGCCCCCAATTCCACTCCCGGTTCCGACGCCGCACAGGCTTGCCATGCCCACGACCTTTAATCTGCGTGTCAGCCTCTGGGTGCTGCTCGGCATGTCGCTGTTTCTCAACTATCAGATGTGGTCGCACGACTACCTGGAGGTGGTGCCGCCATCGCCGTCCAGTGCCGGCAGCGCGCCGTCGGCGCCGCTCGACAGCACCGTGCCGAGCGCGAACCTGCCGGCGAGCGGCGCGAGCTCGGGCGCCGTCGCCGCTGCCCCCGGGGCTGCCGCCGGGGCCGTCGCCGGGAGCACCGCGGCGGCCACCCCGGACGTCGCGCACGCGCTGGTCAACGACGCGCCGCTGGCGGCGAGCGTGCATGTGATCACCGACGTGCTCGATGCCGAGGTCAGCCTCGCGGGCGGCGAGCTGCGGCGCCTGGATCTGCTGGCCTATCCGCAGGCCAAGAACACGCCCGACGTGCCGGTGCGGCTGCTCAATCGCGATGCCCCCGATTCGCTGTTCGTGGTGCAGAGCGGGCTTGCACCCGTCAATGACGAATTCGCGCCGACCCACCAGGCGCTGTACCGAAGCGACGCGCACGAGCTGCGACTTGCGCCGGGGCAGGACGAGATCAAGCTGCCGCTGAGCTGGAGCGACGGGCATGGTGTGACCGTGACCAAGACGCTGAGCTTTCATCGCGGCCAATACCAGATCGGCCTCGACTACCAGATCCGCAACGGCACCGCCACGCCGTGGAGCTTCGCGCCGTACGCGCAGATCCTGCGCTACAACGCCCCGGTCGAGCGCTCGTACTTCCGGCCCGACAGCTATGCGTTCAAGGGGCCGGCGATCTACGACGGGGTCAAGTACCAGAAGTTCGACATCCAGAAGAGCGTGGCGCTCGATCAGTCGATCAAGGGCGGCTGGCTGGCAGCGCTGCAGCATCATTTCGTCGCTGCGATCGTGCCGCCGGCCGATGCCAGCTATCGCTACCAGCTGCTGACGCAGGGCAATGAGTTCCTGCTCAAGGCCCAGGGACCGACTGAAGTGGTGCCGGCCGGGGGTGAGGCCAACACCCACGAAACCCTGTTCGTCGGGCCGAAGATCCAGACGCAGCTCGACGCCGCGCAGTCGCATCTGGATCTGGTCGCCGACTACGGCACGCTGCGCATCATCGCCACGCCGCTGTTCTGGCTGCTCAATCATGTGCATGCGCTGGTCGGTAATTGGGGCTTCGCGATTATCATCGTCACGATGCTGCTGAAGCTGCTGTTCTATCCGCTCGCCGAGGCCAGCGGCCGTTCGATGGCGAAGATGAAGGCACTCGCGCCGCGGCTCAACAACCTGCGCGAGACCTACAAGGACGATCGCGAGAAGCTCAATCGCGGCATGATGGAGCTGTACAAGCGCGAGAAGGTCAATCCGCTGGCCGGCTGCCTGCCGATGCTGATCCAGATCCCGGTATTCCTGGCGTTCTACTGGGTACTGCGCGACAGCGTCGAGTTGCGCCAGGCGCCGTTCATGCTGTGGATCAACGATTTGTCGGCCAAGGATCCCTACTTCGTGCTGCCGGCGATCATGGCTGCGGCGATGTTCGTGCAGTACAAGATCAACCCGCAGGTCGGCGATCCGGCGCAGCAGAAGATCTTCATGATCATGCCGCTCGCGATGTCGGTCACGTTCGCGTTCTTCCCGGCGGGCCTGGTGTTGTACTGGGTCACCAATACGGTCCTGTCGATCCTGCAGCAGTGGAATATCAACCGTCGCATCGAGGCCGTGATCCGCGCCAGGCGGTGAGCGACACCATCGTCGCGGCCGCGACGCCGCCGGGTCGCGGCGGCATCGCGATCGTGCGCATCTCGGGTGCGGCAACGGTGGAGATCGCCACCAGCCTGCTCGGCTCGCCGCCGCCGCCGCGGGTCGCCACTGCGGCACAATTTCGCGGCGCCGATGGCGCGGCGATCGATCATGGCCTGGCGCTCTACTTCCCGGCGCCGCACTCCTATACCGGCGAGCACGTGCTCGAGCTGCACGGCCACGGCGGCCCGGTGCTGGTCGAGTCCCTGATCCGCCGCCTGCTCGAGCTCGGCGCGCGCCGCGCGCAGCCCGGTGAGTTCACGCAGCGCGCCTACCTCAATGGCAAGCTCGATCTGGCCCAGGCCGAGGCCGTCGCCGACCTGATCGACGCAGCTTCAGAGGCAGCGGCGCGCGCCGCGATGCGCTCGCTCGAGGGTGAATTCTCCAATCGCGTGCGCGCGCTCGGCCAGACCCTGAGCGAGCTGCGCACGCAGGTCGAGGCGGCGATTGATTTCGCCGACGAGAACATCGAGGCGCTCTCCGACGCCTCGCTCGAGGCACGGCTCGAGCTGGCCAGGAGCGAACTTGCGACACTGCGGGCCGCGAGCCGCCAGGGACGACTGCTGACCGAAGGCATGACGGTGGTGATCGCCGGCCGCCCCAACGCCGGCAAGTCGAGCCTGCTCAACCGGCTGGCCGGCCACGACGCCGCGATCGTAACCGCGACGCCTGGGACGACGCGCGATCTGCTGCGCGAGCGGATCCTGCTCGACGGCATGCCGCTGCATGTGCTCGACACAGCGGGACTGCGCGCCGCCGCCGATGCCATCGAAGCCGAAGGCATCCGCCGAGCGCGCGCCGCGATGGCGGCTGCCGACCGCATCCTGTTCGTGATCGACGCGGCCGCCGATCCGCAGGCGACGGGCTATCTCGAGGAGCGTGAGGGGCTGCCGGCCGGGGTGCCGGTGACGCTGGTGTTCAACAAGATCGACCTGGCTGCGAGCCGCGCGCTGCCGGCCGTGCCCGCTGAGGCCGCAAGCGCGTCCGGGATCGCAGTAATCCAGCTCTCGTCACTGACCGGCGAAGGTTTCGGGTTGCTCGCCGGACACCTCAAGGCCAGCATCGGCTTTGAGCCTGATGGCGCCGGCGCGCTGTCCGCGCGCGCCCGCCACCTCGAGGCGCTCGCTCGAGTCGAGGCAGCGGTGAGCGAGGCGGCGCGACTGCTGAGTGCGTGCCACGCGCCGGAACTGGTTGCCGAGGAACTGCGGCGCGCGCAGCGCTCGCTCGGTGAAATCATCGGCGCCGAGAGCTCGGATGAGCTGCTCGGGCGCATCTTTGCGCGCTTCTGCATCGGAAAATGACGCATGCCCTTGCACTGCTGTTTGCGTCTCTAATGAAACAATATAGCGCCTGTGGCGCACTTGTTGCGCTGAGAGTGAAACATTAGCCTGGTCCGTGCTGCGGTATTTGCGCACGCGCTGACACAATCGCAAACTCCGCGCCCGATGCGCTTCGCCCAGTCTTTCGATGTCATCGTCGTCGGTGGCGGCCACGCCGGCACCGAGGCGGCGCTGGCGGCTGCGCGCATGGGGCGCTCGACGCTGCTGCTGACGCAGAGCATCGAGACGCTCGGCGCGATGAGCTGCAATCCGGCGATCGGCGGTATCGGCAAAGGTCACCTGGTGCGCGAGATCGATGCGCTCGGCGGCGCCATGGCGCGCGCGGCCGATGTCGCCGGCATCCAGTTTCGCACCCTCAATGCGAGCAAGGGTCCGGCGGTGCGCGCCACGCGTGCCCAGGCCGACCGGACGCTCTACAAGCAGGCGATCCGCCGGCAGCTGGAAAATCAGCCCGGCCTGTCGTTGTTCCAGCAGGAAGCCGCTGACCTCGTGATCGAGGGCGCTCGCGTGCGCGGTGTGGTCACGATGACCGGCATCGCGTTCGAGGCCGCTAGCGTGGTACTCACCGTCGGCACCTTCCTCGCCGGCCGCATCCATGTCGGGCTGGATCATTACGCCGGTGGTCGCGCCGGTGATCCGGCATCCATGCGCCTGGCCAGCCGCCTGCGCGAGATCGCGCCGCGCTGCGCGCGACTCAAGACCGGCACGCCGCCCCGCATCGATGGCCGCAGCATCGATTACAGCGCGCTTGCGGTGCAGTACAGCGATGAGCCGCTGCCGGTGTTCTCGTTCCTCGGCCGCGCCGATGAGCATCCGCGCCAGCTGCCCTGCCACATCACGCACACCAACGAGCGCACGCACCAGATCATCCGCGCCGCGCTCGATCGCTCGCCGATGTTCACCGGCGCCATTTCCGGCATCGGTCCGCGCTACTGTCCGTCGGTCGAGGACAAGGTGCATCGCTTTGCCGACAAGGCTTCGCACCAGGTGTTCATCGAACCCGAGGGCCTCGACACCCACGAGGTCTATCCCAACGGCATCTCGACCAGCCTGCCGTTCGATGTGCAGCAGGCGCTGGTGCACAGCATCTGCGGATTCGAGCGCGCGCACCTGACGCGGCCGGGGTACGCGATCGAATACGATTTCTTCGATCCACGCGATCTCAAGGGCTCGCTCGAGACCAAGAGCGTCGGCGGTCTGTTCTTCGCCGGCCAGATCAACGGCACCACCGGTTACGAGGAGGCCGCCGCCCAGGGCCTGCTTGCCGGCGTCAATGCGGCGCTCGCGCGCCGGGATGCGCCGCCCTGGGTGCCCGCGCGCAGCGAGGCCTATCTCGGCGTGCTGGTCGATGACCTGGTCACACGCGGGACCAGTGAGCCGTACCGCATGTTCACCAGTCGCGCCGAGCACCGTCTGCTGCTGCGCGAGGACAATGCCGACGCGCGTTTGACGCCGCGCGGCCGCGAGCTCGGCCTGGTTGACGACGAGCGCTGGGCCTTCTTCCAGGCCAAGCAGAAGGCCATCGACTCGGAATTTGCGCGGCTGCAGTCGCACCGGTTCAAGCCAGGCCAGATTCCCGAGGACTGGGCACAGCGCGTGCTCGGCGGTCCGTCACCGGCGCGCGAGCTCAGCGCGTTCGAGCTGCTGCGGCGGCCGGAGGTGCGCTACCCGGCGCTGATCGAGCTCGACCCCGGGATCGCCATCGGCCTGCAGGCGGATGATCGCCTGGCGGCACAGGTGCTACGCGATCTGGAAGTCAGGGCCAGCTATGCCGGTTACATCGAGCGCGCTGCGCAGGAGATCGAACGCACCCGAGTCCAGGAACACACGCCGCTGCCGCAGGACCTGGACTACGCGTCGCTCGCGGGCCTCTCGAACGAGGTCCGCCAGCAGCTTGCCGCGGTGCGACCGGCGACGCTCGGCCAGGCCGCGCGCGTCCCCGGGGTAACCGCGGCTGCGGTGTCGATTCTGCTGGTGCACCTGCGCCGCCACGGGGCCAGCGCCGCTGGAAGCGAGGCGACCGGAGCGCGCCGGCCAGGTGCGCCGGCTGTCAGCGCCATTGGTGGCGGCGGCCGCGGCCGGGGGGACGTCGAGACTTAAGTTGCCTGGCCGACCGTTCTGGAACGGATAGCGCTAAGATCGGCGCTATAAGGATCGTCGCGGGAAGGGGGTGTCATGGCCATCGTATCGCAGTTACTCAAGCAGAAGGGTCGAGTGATCCACAGCGTCGCTCCCGACGCGCCGGTCCTCGAGGCGATCCGGCTCATGGCCGAACATAGCTGCGGCGCACTGCTGGTGATGCAGGGCGAGCAGTTGGTCGGCGTGGTGTCCGAGCGCGACTACGCACGCAAGGTGATTCTCAAGGGCCGCTCGTCGAACGAGACCCCGGTCCGGCAGATCATGAGCTCGCCGGTACTGACCGTACGCCCCGATCAATCGGCCCATGACTGCATGCGCATCATGACCGAAAACCGCATCCGCCACCTGCCGGTGGTCGATGCCAATGGCGTGATCGGGGTGCTGTCGATCGGCGACCTGGTGCGTGTGGTGCTCGAGGAGCAGCAACGCACGATCGCGGATCTGGAACAGTACATCCACAGCTAGCGGCGGCAGCTTTACCGGCTGCCGCGGCAGGCGGCGCCCAGCGAGTATTTGCCGCGGGCCCTATTTGCGCCAGAACGTGGGCGTGAACAGCACCGCGAAGGTAATGATCTCGATGCGGCCGAGAAACATCGCTGCGATACAGGTCCAGCTCTGGAAGTCGCTCAGCGCGCCGTAACTGCTGCCCGGTCCGACCACATTGAGCCCCGGACCGACGTTGTTGATGCAGGCGACAATGGCCGAAAACGCGGAAATAAAATCCAGGCCCGAGATCAGCAGCGCGAACACCAGCACCGCGATGGTGACGAAATATAGAAAGATGAACGCGAGTACCGCATAGACCACGCCGTTCGGTACCACCTGGCCGGCAACCTTCAGTGGCGCGACCGCCTGCGGGTGCACCAGTGTGAACATCTCGCGCAGCGACTGCTTCATCAGGATCAGTGAGCGGAACATCTTGATGCCGCCGCCGGTAGAACCGGTATTGGCGCACACGCTGCTCAGGAACAGCATCCACATCGGCGCGAACACCGGCCAGCTGCCGTAGTCGGTGGTAACGAAGCCGCTGGTGGTGGCGATCGAAATCACGTTGAAAGCCGCAAAGCGCAGTGATCGGAACGGCGTCGCGTAGACGGCGTTGATATCGAGGAAAATCGCGATGCCGACGCAGCTGGCGAGGATCAGCAGCAGCATCCAGCGGGTTTCCGGGTCGCGCCGGTAGGCGTCGAAATCGCCCTTGCGCAGCGCGATGAAATGGGTCGCGAAATTCATCGCCGCGATCAGCATGAAGATCATCAGCACGAATTCGATCATCGGTGAGTCGAAATAGCCGATGCTGGCGTCGTGGGTCGAGAAGGCGCCGAGCGACATCGTCGAGAAGGCGTGACAGATCGCATCGAACAGCGACATGCCGGCGGCCCAGAGCGCGAGCGCACAGGCGACAGTCATACCGGCGTAGACGAACCACAGCGTCCTTGCGGTCTCGGTGATGCGCGGTGCGAGCTTCGCATCCTTGACCGTACCCGGCGCGCCGGCCCGGTACAGCTGCATGCCGCCGACCCCGAGCAGCGGCAGGATCGCGACCGCGAGCACGATGATACCCATGCCGCCGAGCCAGCTCAGCGCATGGCGCCAGAGATTGATGCTGTGTGGCAGCCGGTCGAGTCCGCTCAGTACCGTGGCCCCGGTGGTCGACAGTCCCGACATCGACTCGAAATAGGCCTTGGTGAAGGACAGCCCGGGCAGATCGATCAGCAGCGGCACGGCCGCAAACGCGGCCAGCAGCAGACCGCTCAGGGTTACGAGCAGGTAGGCGTCGCGCGACTTGAGGTCGTAGCGGAAGCGCTGCGTGGCCAGGCGCAGCAGCAGGCCGCCGAGCAGCGCAATGCCGGCCCCTGCGAGGAAGCCGCGCAGCGGCGCCAGCTCGCCGTAGATCAGAGCGGTGAGCACCGGCAACACGAAGAACAGCGCAAACCAGGTCAGCAGCGAGCCGAAGATACTCAATACGCCGAGCAGCGAGCGCATTGCATGCCTTCCTAGGCTTCGGTCTGGAACAGCCGCTCGACCGCATCGATATGCCGGCGATCGGTGAGGAAGATGATCACGTGATCCTCGGTTTCGAATTTGGTGTCGTGATGCGCCATGATCACGTTCTCGCCGCGCACGATCGCGACGATGCTCGCGCCCGAGGGCAGCTTGATCTGCTCCAGGCGGCGGCCCACGACCTGCGAGCGCTCCTCGCTGCCATGGACGACCGCCTCGATCGCCTCGGCGGCGCCCCGCCGCAGCGAATGCACGCGCACCACGTCGCCGCGCCGCACGTGCGCCAGCAGCGACCCGATGGTGATGGTCTGCGGCGATATCACGATGTCGATGCTGTGATTCTCCATCAGCTCGCCATAGGACGGCCGGTTGATCAGCGCCATGACGCGTTTGGCGCCGAGCCGTTTGGCCAGCATCGCCGACAGCACGTTGGCCTCCTCGGAGTTGGTCAGCGCGGCGAATACGTCGGCGCTGTCGATGTTCTCCTCGACCAGCAGCTCCTCGTCGGCGGCATCGCCGTTGAGCACGATGGTGTTCTCGAGCAGCTCGGAGATGCGGCGCGCGCGCCGCGGATCGCGCTCGATCAGCTTCACCTGATTGCTCTTCTCGAGCGTGCGCGCCAGCCGGAAGCCGATGTTGCCGCCGCCAGCGATCACAAGGCGGCGCACCGGATCCTCGCTGCGGCGCAGTTCGGCCATGACGCGGCGCAGGTCGTCCGAGGCCGCGACGAAGAAGATCTCGTCGTTTTCCTCGATCACGGTATCGCCGGCCGGGCGCACGTGCCGGTCATTGCGGTAGATCGCCGCCACCCGGGCTTCGGTATCGGGCAGGTGCTCGCGCAGCGTGCGCAGCTCCCGGCCCACCAGCAGACCATCGCGCCGCGCGCGCAGGCCGACCAGCTGCACGCGGCCGTCGGCGAAGTCCACCACCTGCAGCGCGCCCGGATACGACAACAGCCGCGCGATGTATTCGGTGACCAGCTGTTCCGGGCTGATCCACACGTCGACCGCGAGCGCCCCTTCGGTGAACAGCTGCGCGCGCGTGGTGTACTCGGGCGCGCGCACGCGCGCGATCTTGGTCGGCGTGCGGTACAGCGCGTGGGCGATCTCGCACGCCACGATATTGACTTCGTCGCTGCTGGTCAGGTCAGCGCGACCAGCACGTCGGTGTCGGCAATACCGGCCGCCTCGAGCACTGCCGGATACGAGGCGTGCCCCGCCACCGCCCGCACGTCGAGCCGGTCCTGCAGATCGCGCAGGATGTCGTCGTTGGTGTCGACCACGGTGACTTCGTTGGCCGGCTCGCGCGACAGGTGGTACGCGGCGGTGCGGCCTACCTGGCCGGCGCCCAGAATCAGGATCTTCATCAGCGCTTGCGCTCCGTCGCTACATCACTTCCAGATTCGCGTATTGCAGCATGAGCCATTTGGAGCCCTGCTGCTCGAAATTCACCTGCACGCGTGCGTGCGGACCCTGGCCTTCGACCGTCAGCACCACGCCTTCGCCGAATTTGCCGTGGCGGACGCGGGTGCCCAGGCGCATGCCGTCACCTAAGGGTTCCATCAGCGGCGAGCGGCCCAGGGCGCGGCCACCGCCGGGTGCGGCCACGCCGGATGGCGGCGAATGCGCGACGCGGATACGTGGCCGCACTTCCTCGATCAGCGCCGGCGGGATTTCCTGGATGAAGCGCGACGGCGAGTTATAGCTGTCCACGCCGTGCAGCCGTCGCTGTTCGGCATAGGTGAAATACAGCTGCTTCATCGCGCGCGTCATGCCGACATAGCACAGGCGGCGCTCCTCCTCGAGTCCGTCGAGGTCATTGATCGAACGCTGATGCGGAAACAGGCCGTCTTCGAGGCCGCACAGGAACACCAGTGGAAACTCCAGCCCCTTGGCCGTGTGCAGCGTCATCATCTGCACGCAGTCCTCCCAGGCATCCCCCTGGGTATCCCCGGACTCCAGCACCGCGTGCGACAGAAAGCTCTGCAATGGCGACAGATCGTTCTCGGGTTCAAAGCCGCGCGCCGCGCTGACCAGCTCGTTGAGGTTTTCGACCCGCGCCTCGCCGCGATCGGCCTTGTCCTTCTGATGATGCAAAATCAGGCCGCTGCCGTTGATCACGTGATCGACCTGCTCGTGCAGCGGCAGGCCGGCGATCGCGTGGGTGAGCCCTTCGATCAATTGCATGAAGCCGAGCAGCGCGGCCGCGGCGCGGCCGCCTTCCCCGCCAGCGACCGCGGCCGCGGCCGTGCGCCACAGCGAGCTGCCGGCGCCGCGCGCGGCCTCACGGATGCCATCGACGGTCTTGCTGCCGATGCCTCGCGGCGGCAGGTTCACGATGCGTTCGAACGAAGCGTCATCGTCGCGATTGGCGATCAGCCGCAGATACGCCAGCGCGTCCTTGATCTCGGCGCGTTCGAAGAAGCGCAGGCCGCCGTAGACACGGTAGGGCACGCGCGCCGTGATCAACGCCTCTTCGAAACTGCGCGATTGCGCGTTCGAGCGGTACAGGATCGCCGCCTCGCGGCGCAGGCCGCCGCGCTGCGTCCACTCGAGGATGCGCGTGACCACGAAATCGGCCTCGTCGCGCTCGTTGTACGCCGCGTACAGCTTGACCCGATCGCCGCCCGGCGTATTGCTCCAGAGCGTCTTGCCGAGCCGCCCGGAGTTGTTGGCGATCAACGCGTTGGCGGCATCGAGAATCGCGCTGGTGGAGCGATAGTTCTGCTCCAGCCGGTACAGCCTGGCCCGCGGAAAGTCTTCGCGGAACTGATGCAGGTTCTCGACCCGGGCGCCTCTCCAGCGATAAATGGAATTGTGGGTGACGATACCGTTGGCGATAAAGTTATGCGTGCGCTCTATGTTCAGGTCATAGACCGTTGCCTCGACGTCCTCGTGTTCAACGCGTTCGACGATGTCAAAATCCGAAGATTCGGTCGCCACAACCATCCCGGGTCGAATCGCAGCGGCATTGATAAAAGGCAGGGAGCGATCGAGCATGTGCCCCTGCAGGACGTAGTGCCCGTCCAGCGCGTCTCGGATGCGCCTGGCAATCTTCATCAGCTCGCCAAAATCACTGCGTATGATTTCGAAGCGCCAGCTTCTGCCGATGCCGCTGCCCTTGGCAGGTCGTACACTCAGGCCGAGGGCCTCGAGTGTGAGGCGGTCAGCCGCGTTTACTCCAACGACTGAGATCCGGTGCATCGGATTTGAGCCCCGGCGGTCGGCGCACAGGGTGATCACGATGTTGCGCCGGTTCGAGTTCCGGCTCTGAGGTCCATGGTGCGGCCGTTGCGCGTCCAATCCGGTATCCTGCAGCAATCGCAGGGCTGCATCGGTCGTATTCAGCGACTGGAAGATCCTGTCGATATGCTCTCGATCGTGTACCAGTCCATTGCACGCTTTGCCCTTACGCGGAACAAACGGCAGCGTTGGCAAACCGTAGCGCAAAGACGTGAGCATCTCATCCGACCTGGCTTCGTTCTCATTTCGATGCGTACGGATGATCCATGCGGCATCCGCATGTTCCTGCACTGTACGTTGTTTGAAACCCACCATGGGCTTCGCCTGGCCGGCCGTGTACACCTGCGAGGTTTCCAGCCGATAGCCGATGCCCACTTTGTGCATCAGATACAGGAAATACGTCTGGGGCGTCTCGCCGAGAACGTACCCGGCAAAGTGGGTATGCTCCGGCGTGCTGCTGATGACCTTGCCCGACCGCAGATGCAGGCAAATCATGCGACCACGGCGCCGTCGGACGAATCGTTCCGTGACCTTGGCCGGGCGCAGATCACCGCAGCCATAGTTCGACAAGACTTCCTCGCCAGGCAACACTGCCTCGATCGGCTTTCTCGAGCGGTCTGCCATGGTGACGGCAGTGCCTTCCGCAAGACACTGGTCGTCATCGCCAACGACGAACGGCGCGCCTTCGGAACCGACCAGCAGCCGGATCCAGGCGTATTGAATCGAATTCGTGTCCTGGAACTCATCGACCAGCACGTGACGGAAGCGGGCCCGATAGTGGCGCAGCAATTCCGGCTGGTCGCGCCACAGCTCGAACGCGCGCAGCAGCAGCTCGGCGAAGTCGATCACTCCCGAGCGTGCGCAGGCCTCCTCGTATTGCTCGTACAGCCTGATCAGCTGCAGCTGCGTCGGATCGCCGCCGCCGTGCACGTGCTTGGGCCGGCGGCCTTCATCCTTGTGCTTGTTGATGAAGTACTGCACCTCGCGCGGCACCCAGCGATTCTCGTCGAGGTTCTGGGCGCGCAGCAGCTTCTTGATCAGCCGCAGCTGATCCTCGGCGTCGAGGATCTGGAAGCCCTGCGGCAGCCCGGCTTCGCGCCAGTGCAGCCGCAGCAGCCGATGCGCGATGCCGTGGAAGGTACCGAGCCAGAGTGCCGAGCCCGAAAAGCCGAGCAGCTGTTCGACCCGGCCGCGCATCTCGCCGGCCGCCTTGTTGGTGAAGGTCACGGCGAGGATGCCGTGCGGCGAGACGCCCTCGATCTGGATCAACCAGGCGATGCGGTGGATCAGCACGCGGGTCTTGCCGCTGCCGGCGCCGGCGAGCACCAGCACCGGCCCGAGCGGTGCGGTCACGGCTTCGCGCTGGGCGTCGTTCAACGGGCTGAGGATGGGGGAGAGGTCCATGAGGGCCGCGAATTCTACCCCAGCCGGCGCGGCGGCTGCCGCACCGGATTTCGCCCCGCTACCAGCGGTTACGCAGCTCCCGCAGCGCGAGGAACACGTCGCGCGGGGCCGGATCGGCGCTCCAGTCGGAGCGGACGCGTCGCAGCTCGGCGATGACTTCGGGATTGTCGAGCCGGAAGAAGACGTTGAACTGCCGTTCCTCGGCCAGTGTCGTGACCGGCATGGCGTCGGCCGCGAGCTGGTCGCAGCGCCGCAGCAGGTCGCGGGCCGCCGCGTTCGATGGTTCGCGGTCAAGTGTAAAATCCAAATTCCGCAGCAGGTATTCGTGACCTGGAAACACCCGGGTCGCCACCGGCAGCTGCGACAGGCAGCCGGCGAAGGTGTCATACAGAAGCAGCGGGTCGCCGCCGTGCAGGCAATTGCCCGCGCCGGCGTTGAACAGCGTATCGCCGGAGAACAGGGCCGGTGGCTCGTCGCCGCGGCTCTGCGCGTACAGGCACAGATGCGCCCGCGTGTGGCCGGGAGTGTCGAGGCAGCGCAGCTGCACCGAACGGCCGATGCGAACCACATCGCCGTGCTTGAGTCCGTGGGTGACGCCGCCGATACGCTCCGCGGCGGCCGCGTGTGCCAGCACCGGCGCGCCCGTGGCCGCGACCATCGCCGCGTTGCCGCCGGTGTGGTCGGCGTGCTCATGCGTATTGAAGATCTGGCCGATGTGCCAGCCGAGTTCGTGTGCGCGACGCAGGCAGGCATCGGCATTGAGTGGATCGACCGCGAGCGCCTCGCCGGTCTCGGGGCAGGCGATCAGGTAATGAAAGTTGCGGCCCCGATTGGCCGCCCAGACGCGCTCGATCAGCATCGCAAGCCCCTTGTCTCATGGCGGCGCGATCAGATTTCACTGCCCGTCGCGTGCGCCCGAATGAGACAATAATAGGCTCATGCAGCGCGCTGTCATTTCATTCGTGGGCAGTCTGGCCGGCAAGGGTGCCCGCAACATCGGCAGCCGAGTGGCCAGCCGTATCGCCAACCTTATCCCCAACCGTATTGCCAACCGTATCGCCGGCCGCAGCGCGCGGCGCATTGGCTAAAGGGTGCCGGTACACGCGGTCTACATCGTGCTGTTTGCGGCGCTGATGCACGCCGGCTGGAACGCGATCGTCAAGGGCGGCGGCGACAAACTGCTGAGTGCGGTCATGATCACGAGCGCGGCTGCGGCGATCGCCGCTCTGGTATTGCCGTTCCTGGCGCAGCCGGCGCCCGCGAGCTGGCCATTCATCGCCGGCTCGGTGGCGCTGCAGATCCTGTATTACGCGCTGCTCGCCGCGGCCTATCGCGGCGGTGACCTCAGTCACGCCTATCCGATCATGCGCGGCACCGCACCGCTGATCGTGGCTGCGGTCAGCGCCTGGCTGATCGGCGAGGCCGTGACGGTCGCTCGCTGGCTCGGCATTGGGCTGATCTGCGCCGGCGTGCTCGGACTTGCGGCGCACCGGCCCGCGCGCACGGCGCACGGGGGTCACGCCGAGCGGCATCGTTCGGTCACCGCCCTGGCGCTCGCCAATGCCGTGGTGATTGCGAGCTACACGGTCATCGATGGACTGGGCGTGCGGCGCTCCGGAGCGCCGGTGGCCTATACGCTGTGGATCTTCCTGCTCACGGGCATCGAGCTGCAGCTGTGGGCAAGGATCCGGCGGCGGCGCGAGTTGGGCGCCTACCTGCGCGGTCAATGGCCGCAGGGCCTCGCCGGCGGCGCCGGCACCGTGCTGTCCTATTCTCTGGCGCTCTGGGCCATGACCGTGGCGCCGGTGGCCCTGGTCGCGGCGCTGCGCGAGACATCAATCCTGTTCGCGACCGTGATCTCAGCGCTGGTGCTCAAGGAGCGGGTGACGTTGCAGCGCGCGGGCTGCATCGGCCTGATCGTCGCCGGTGCCTGGGCGCTGCGGCTCGCCTGAAGATCACCTAAAGGGCGGTCGGCAGATAGTGGTCGAGCAGCAGCGCCAGGAACAGCCACATCAGATAGGTGATCGAGTAGCGGAACATGCGCATCGGCAGCTCGTCACGGGGCGCGAACTTGAGCGCGACCGCCAGCCACAGGAAGCGCGCGTCGAGCACCAGCGCCGCGCCGAGATAGATCAGTCCGCTCATGCCGGTCATGTACGGCAGCAGCGTGACCAGGCACAGGATCACGGTATAGAGCAGCACATGCAGCCGCGTGAACTCGACGCCATGGGTCACCGGCAGCATCGGGATATCGGCCTTGGCGTAATCGTGCCGGCGCGCGATCGCGAGCGCCCAGAAATGCGGTGGCGTCCATGCAAAGATGATCAGGAACAGCAGCAGCGCATGCGGATCGATGTGGTTGGTCACCGCCACCCAGCCGAGCACCGGCGGCGCGGCGCCGGCGGCGCCGCCGATCACGATGTTCTGCGGTGTCGCGCGCTTGAGCCAGACCGTGTAGACCACCGCATAGACGATTAACGATGCGAACGTCAGCGCCGCGGTCAATACGTTCACGAATGCGACCAGAATCACCATCGAGGCCAGGCCCAGCAGCAGCGCGAACACCAGCGCCTGGCTTGGGGCCAGGTGGCCCGAGGGCAGGGGCCGCTTGCGGGTGCGCCCCATGCGCGCATCGATGCGCCGGTCGAGGATGTGATTGATCGTAGCGGCCGAGGCGGCCGACAGCGCAATGCCGAGGTTGCCGAAGATCAGCGCATCGAGCGGCGGCAGGCCACGCGCCGCGAGCAGGGTGCCGACCACAGCCGTCAGCACGATCAGTGCGACCACGCGCGGCTTGGTCAGCTCAAGGTAGTCGCGCCAGCTGGCGCCGGCGGCGAGGGTCTGGACGTCGGGCTGGCTCATGGGCTGTGGCTGCGATGATTATCCGGCAAAAGTTTCGGGCCCCAACGGCGGTCGCAAGTACCGGTTGAGCGCCAGGGTCGCTAACAATAACAGGGCGGCGCCCGCATTGTGCGCCGTGGCGAGCCACAGCGGAAAGCCGCCCAGCACCATCGAGACGCCGATCGTCAATTGCAGCGCGAGCACCGCGAGTAGCACCCCCCCGGCAGCGGCCGGACGGCCGCGCAGGCGCAGTGCCGCAAGCGCCGCCATCAGCAGCACCAGGCTCACCGCCGCGGCGCCGAGCCGGTGACTCAGGTGAATCGCGACCCGGGCCGGATTGTCGAGCACGCCGCCCTCGTAGTCGATTCCCAGGCCGCGCCACAACACGTAAGCCGATCGGAAATCGGCCTGCGGCCACCAGCTGCCCTGGCAGGTCGGCAGGTCCGGGCAGGCGATCGCCGCGTAGTTGCTGCTGGTCCAGCCGCCGAGCGCGATCTGCAGGACGAGCGCCACCAGCGCCACGAGCGCCAGCCGGCGCGCCGCGGCAAGTCCGGCGCCGTGCACGGCGATCGCCCGGCCCCAGGCGCCGCCGCGCCGCAACCCGAGCGTCAACACCAGCCACCACAGCAGCGACAGCGTCGTGAAGCCGAACAGCAGGTGCAGGCTCACGATCAGTGGTTTGAGCTGCCAGGTCACGGTCAGCATGCCGAGCAGGCCCTGCAGGATCACGATCGCGGGCAGCGCCATCGCCAGTCCGGCCGGCACGATGCGCTCGCGTCGCCACGCGACACCCATCGCCGCGAGGCCAATAATCAGACCGCCGAGCGTGCCGGCCGCATAGCGGTGCAGCATCTCGCGCCAGGCCTTGCCGACATCCAGCGGCCGGCCCGCGAGCGGCGCGCTCGCGGTGTGCTCATCGGCGGCCGCGCCGGCCGGAGTCAGATGGCCGTAACAGCCCGGCCAGTCGGGACAGCCCAGACCCGCATTGCTCAGCCGTACGTAGGCGCCGAGCACGACCACGCCGAGGCACAGCGAGAATGCGGCTATTGCGACGGCGCGGAACAGGCCTGCGTGACTCATCGCGCGCCCGTCAGCCGATGTGCGAGAGATCGAGCAGTTTCTTGAGGTCGTCGCGCAGCCCCTTCGGATCCTCATGGGCATCGTAACGCATCATCAGATTGCCGCGCGGATCGACGATGAAGATCGTCGATGCACGGCGCTCGGGCGGGAACTGCGCGAGCAGCGCGGCGAGCGCGGCACCGTCGGCATTCAACGTAATCAACCCCGGCTGCTCGCGCGCGAGATAATCGCGATCGCAGCAGTTGGCGGTGACCAGGAATACCCGCTGCAGACGCGGGATCAGATTGCCGAGCCCGAGATGCGTCTGGCGCATGTAATGGAGCGTGTCGCGGCAATCGGCATCGCAGTCGCCGCGACCGATGTACACCAGTGACCACTTGCCGCTCAGCACGCCGGCAGCGGCGAGCGGCAAGGCGCGCGCCGGCTCGATCAGGACGCCGTGATTGGTGCGACCCGCGGGACGCCAGCCCGATCCGTAATAGAGCAAGAACGACAGCAGCAGCGGCGTGAAGAACAGCAGCGCGAGCAGCAGCAGCATGCGGCGCTTCGACTGCGCCATCGGCGCGGCCGGGCTCAACGCTCGCCCCGATGCCAGTTCATGTAGCCGTACAGCAGCAGCGCCAGCGCGGCGAACGCCCACCACTGAATCGCATACGACAGATGGCGCGCCGGTCCGACCCCCGTCGGGCGCCAGTCGCGCACGAAACCGGCGGGCTCGCCGGGATTGAGCAGCAGCTGACGGCTCTGCAGCGGCTGGCCGAGCGCGGCCGACAGATCGGCCATGGTCGGAAAGCTCGTGAGCTTCGGCCAGGGCGTGTCCGGCGCCGGCGGCACATGGCCCAGCGCGATGCCCGCGACCGGCAGATCGTCGAGCCTGCCGCTGGGCGCCTGTGCGGTCGCGACATCCAGCCGCAGGTCGGGCAGCTGCCTGCGACTGGCCGTCAGCGGGACCCAACCGCGATTGACGATCACCGTACGGCCATCGGTCAGTTGCAGCGGTGTCAGCACTTCGTACCCCGGCTGAGCGTTGTGCGAGATATTGTCGAGCAGAAACTGGTGCTCGGCGTCGTACCGCCCCTGCAGCCGCACCTGCGCATAGCGCGGCAGTGCCGAGGTCGCGCGCGCGCCGAGCGCCTCCACCGACTGCGCGCCGGCGCCAAATTCGTCGGCGAGCACGCGCTTCTGCTCGGCGCGATGCCATTGCCAGCGCCCGAGGTTGACGAACAGCGCGACGGCCGCCAGCGTCAGCAGCGTCATGGGCCAGCCTGCAGACCAGCGGAATCGGCCCAGTTCGAGTGTCAGCGGCAAGCCTGGTGCTCCTTCGGGAAGGCGCGCATTGTGCCGGCCGGGCGCCAACGAGTACAGGCTTGCGCTCGCGCTGCCTTTATACTGCGCGGATGGAGTTGATCCGCATACTGATCGTCGGCCTGCTGGCCGCGATCATCGCGAGTCTCGGCATCGCGCTGTACCATCTGTCGACCGGTCGCGGCGACTCGAAGAAGATGCTGCGTGCGCTGACGATGCGGATCCTGCTGTCGATCGTGCTGTTCGCGCTGCTGATGATTGCCTGGCGCGCCGGCCTGATCACGCCGCACGGCCTGCAACACTGAAGCGGTTGCAGCGGCCCTGATGACCCGGTCAGCCGGCCCGGTTACTCGGTGACCTGTATCGCGGTGATGAAATATTCGGTCTCGCCGAAGCACGGGCTCGGAAGCCACTTGTGCTGCTCGTAATGCAACGCGACGCGCTTGCCCATGCTGGCATTTATCTTGGCGGCGACATCGTCCTGCGGCACGGTGAAATAGAATTTCTCCGCCACCGTACCGGGCATCGTCACCATCGCCATCTCGCCTTCCCAGGTCTTGCAGAGCCAGCCCTTGTGCGAAAGCTTCTGCACGAAACCGGCGCGCTCGCCGGTCGAATAGGACCAGTGCAGCGTGAGCCACGAGTACCCGGCCAGACCTGCGATCGCCAGGATCAGGAAGATCACCAGTATCTTTATCATTGTCGCTACGACCGGCTGCCGTTGCCAAACGCCGCTGACGGACCCTCAAAGCCCTCCAGGCCAACACCGCGGGCGCCACCGGCGCCGCGACGAGATTATGCCTCGAATGGGCAGCGCCGTGGCGTACTCTGGGAGCCGCCCGGCCGGCGGCGTACACTGGTGAGCCCAGCGCAGATAGAACGGCCCGTCATGGAACGCTCGACTCAGGCATCGATCCCGGACAGCGATGGCGCCGCCGGTGAGCACACGTCGATGCGCGCATTGCTGCGCGAAACCGCGGAGCGCGCGAGCACCTACCTGGAATCGCTGCACCATCGTGCGGTAGCGCCGAGCGCCGCGGCGGTCGCGGCGTTGGAGCGATTGCAGCCGAGCCTGCCCGCGCACGGCTCGGACCCGCGCCACACGCTGGCCCAGCTCGATGAGATCGTGTCTCCCGCGACCATGGCGATGGCCGGACCGCGCTTCTTCGGCTTCGTGATCGGCGGCTCGTTGCCGGCGGCGCTGGCCGCGAACTGGCTCGCCGCGACCTGGGACCAGAACTGCGCCTACGACAGCATTACCCCCGGTGTGGCGCGGCTGGAACGGATCGCGCTGCGCTGGCTGATCGACCTGTTCGATTTGCCGCTGCACAGTGCCGCCGGCTTCGTTACCGGCGCGACGGTCGCCAATTTCACCGCGCTGGCCGCGGCCCGGCACGCGGTGCTGGCGCGCGCGGGGTGGAATGTCGAGGCCGACGGTCTGTTTGGCGCGCCCGAGATCAGCGTGATCGCGGGCCAGGAAGCGCACCCGACGCTGCTGAAGTCGCTCGGCATGCTGGGGCTGGGCCGCGCGCGCATCGTGCGGCTGCCGGTCGATGGCCAGGGGCGCATGCGAGCCGACGCGCTGCCGGCGATCTCGGGTCCGACCATCGTTTGCCTGCAGGCCGGCAACGTCAACACCGGCGCCTTCGATCCGTTTGGGCCGCTGATCGAATGGGCGCATCGCGGCGGTGCCTGGGTGCATGTCGATGGCGCCTTCGGCCTGTGGGCCAAGGCCGCCCCCTCGCTGCGCTATCTGGTCGAGCACATCGAGCAGGCCGATTCCTGGGCCACCGATGCGCACAAGTGGCTGAACGTACCGTACGACAGCGGCCTCGCGCTGGTGCGCGAGCCGCACGCGCTGCAGGCGGCGATGGCCATCACCGCGGAGTACCTGCCGCAGCCGGGCGGCGAGCGCAATCCGAGCGACTTCACACCGGAGCTGTCGCGGCGCGGGCGCGGTGTCGAAGTCTGGGCGGCGCTGCATACGCTCGGCCGCGACGGTCTGGCGCAGATGATCGAACGCAATTGCCGCCAGGCGCGCCGCTTTGCCGCAGGGCTGTCCGCCGCGGGCCACACGGTGCTCAATGACGTGGTGCTGAACCAGGTGCTGGTGGCGTTCGGCGACGCCGAGCGCACGCGCCGCGTCGTGGCGAGGCTGCAGGCCGACGGCACCTGCTGGTGCGGCATCAGCGTCTGGCAGGGCCACACCGCGATGCGCATCAGTGTCAGCAACTGGTCGACCGCCGACACCGACGTCGAGCAATGTCTCGAGGCAATGCTGCTCGCGGCCGCGAGCGCCTAGCGGTGGCTTGTCTCGATCAGCCCCATAACCTTTTCGATGCGAGTCGGGCGCCCTCGACCATCGCCGCGAGCTTCAGGTAGGCGATCTCCGGTTCGACCGGCCCAAAGCCCGCGAAGGTGCCGAAGCCGCAATCGGTCCCGGCAATGACGCGCTCGCGTCCGACGATAGCGGCAAAGCGTTCGATCCGCTCCGCCACCAGCAGCGGATGCTCGATGTAGTTGGTCGTGGTCGCCAGCACACCGGGGATCAGGATCTTGTCGTCGGGGATGTCCGCGTCCTGGAACACGGCCCACTCGTGCGCGTGACGTGGATTGGCGCCCTCGAACAGCAACGCCTGCGGTTTGGCCTGGAGCACGATCGGCAGCAGTCGCTGCATCGGAATGTCGTGATGATGCGGACCTTCGTAGTTTCCCCAGCAGACATGCATCCGAACATGGTTCGCCGGTACGTTCCTGAGCGCATGGTTCAGCACCTCGATGTGGCGCGCGGCCAGCCGCTCGAATTCCTCCACTGACCGATTGCGGTACATCGTGTGCCGCCCCATCGCCAGATCGGGAGCGTCGATCTGCAGGATGATGCCGGCCTCCACGATCGCCTCGTACTCGCTGCGCAGCGCCTCGGCGAGGGCGATCAGGTAGTCGTCCTGCGTACGGTAGTAATCGTTCGGCTGAAACAATGCGACCACGCCGGGCGAGGCTGCATTCAGGAAGGCGTCGGCCGGAGGTGCGGCCTTGATTGCCGCCTGCATATTCTGCAGATCCGCCTGCAGCGGCCCGGTGTCCTTTAACCTGACCTCGCCAATGCAGCGCGGCCGCCGGTATTTGGCCGTCGAGCCGCGCTCCGCCAGCTTGGTAAGCAGCCCCGGGAATTCGACCAGATCCTGTCCCGGCTCCCGCGGCGTGTCGCCGCCGAACCCCGAGAAGCGCTGCGCGATGTAAGTCGCGTAGCTGATCTTGCTCATCTCTCCGTCGCTGACCACATCGATGCCGATCGCCACTTGCCGGCGCACCACCTGCGCCACCGCGTCCGTGATCACCGCAGCATCGGCGCGCGCGTCCACGGTGTCGCCGCGTTCGCGCGCGAACAGCACGTCGGTCACGGCCTGGCTGCGCGGCAGGCTTCCGACGTGCGTGGTCAGGATCCGATCGGTGCTGATACGCATGCGCCTCTCCCGCAGTTGCCGCGCCCTCAAGCTTCGGTCAGCGCCGCTGCGCGCGCCGGCCGCAACCGGAAGTCGTAGTTCACGGTGTAAAACGGCGTGTCCACGCGCTCGCCGTTGGGTCCGGCTCCCGGAGGGTGCCGGTCGAATTGCGCCACCAGCGACTCCTTCATCCCGAACACGGCATCGGAATCCAGGTATTGGCTCCCGGCAACGAACAGGTGGGTGGTCACCGGCAAGTGTCCGGGCGCCGAGACGATCATGTGTATGTGGCCGGGGCGATACGGATGGCGCCCCATCTTGCGC
>JBIODC010000039.1:0-23269 GCA_044440135.1 Steroidobacterales bacterium
GCGTCTTCTCGAGATTGATGATGTGGATCTTGTTGCGCTCGCCGAAAATGAACTGCTCCATCTTCGGGTTCCAGAAGCGGGTCTGATGTCCGAAATGAACACCCGCCTCCAGCATCTGTCGCATCGACACGCCGGGCATACGAAAACTCCTCTGTCGGGTTGTGGCCTCCGCGCATCCCTGAATGACGATCCTGGAAGCGACGCTGGGAGCCTAAAGCTTCAGGCCCCAACGCCCCCTGGCGGACACCCGGTCACAGGTTCACGATGCGCGTGTGGATTGCGTTGCCAAAAAAGGCCGCGCTTTATACCATGAAGTACCAGCCTGAACAATGCCTTAAGCGGGTCCCATGGACATGTTGCGCAGCTCCCAGATATCCCTGAAAACGCCCGAAGAACAGCAGAAGCTGCGGGTCGCCGGCGCCCTGGCCGCCGACGTGCTCGACATGATCGGCGAGCACGTGGTGCCGGGCGTGAGCACCGATGAGCTCGATCGGATCTGCCACGATTACATCGTCAATGTGCAGAAGACCATTCCGGCCAATGTCGGCTACCGCGGCTTTCCCAAGACGGTCTGCACGTCGGTCAATCACGTCGTGTGTCACGGCATCCCGAGCGAGCGCAGGCTCAAGGCCGGGGACATCCTCAACATCGACATCGCAATCATCAAGGACGGCTACCACGGCGACACCAGCCGCATGTATTTCGTCGGCAAGCCCCCGGCATTCGCCCAGCGCCTGGCCCAGGTGTGCAAGGACGCGATGTGGCGGGCCATCGAGCTGGTGCGCCCGGGGGCGCACCTGGGGGACATCGGCCACGCCATCCAGAGCCTGGCGGAGGCCGAAGGCTTCTCGGTGGTGCGTGAATATTGCGGCCACGGCATCGGCCGCGTGTATCATGAAGACCCGCAGATCCTGCACTATGGCGAGCCCGGCACCGGGCTTGAAATTCGCGCCGGCATGGTATTCACGATCGAACCGATGATCAACGCGGGCAAGCGTCACGTGCGCGTGCTGCCGGACGGATGGACCGTGATCACCAAGGATCATTCACTGTCGGCACAGTGGGAACACATGGTTCTGGTCACGCCCACCGGGCATGAAGTGCTGACCTTGAGCCCGCGCGCGGCGCACTGAAGGACCAGGTGGCGGTTCCCGATTCAACGGTGCTCGACGATGCGCCGCCGCGCACGCCTGCGCCGCTCGACTGGCCGCTGCTGAATCGCCTGCCGGGGTTGCTGGCCGAATCGAACGGCGATGCGGAAAGCTGCCGCAGCCTGCTGGCGCAGGCCCAGGAGGAGCTGCGCGCGCGCTTCTTCGAGGAAGAACCGGTCGAGGGCCTGGTGCGCGCCCGCGCGCGCTTCATCGACGTGCTGCTGCAGACGCTGTGGCGGCAGCGGCTGGATCCGGACCTGGCCGGCCGCCTGGCGCTGGTGGCGGTGGGCGGCTATGGGCGCGGCGAGCTGCACCCCTGCTCCGACGTGGATTTCCTGGTGCTGGTGTCCGCGCCGCTGGCGGACGCGGAACGTGCCAGCGTCGAGCGACTGGTCTCGTTCCTGTGGGACATCGGGCTCGAGGTCGGCCACAGCGTGCGCACCGTGGCCGAATGCGCCGAGGAGAGCGCCGCCGACGTCGGCGTCATGACGACGCTGATGGAATCGCGGCGGCTCGCGGGCTCGGCCGAGTTGGTGGCCGAAATGCGCGTCGCGCTCGCGCCCGATCGCGTCTGGCCGGTGCGCGAATTCTTCGAAGCCAAGGTGCGCGAGCAGCAGGACCGGCGCCTGAAGGCCAACGACACCGCCTACAACCTCGAACCCAACGTCAAGACCGGCCCCGGCGGCCTGCGCGACCTGCAGACCATCGCCTGGGTCGCGAAGCGGCATTTCGGCGCCGAGTCGCTCGACGAGCTGGTCACCCACGGCTTCCTGACGCCGTCGGAATTGCGCC
This sequence comes from Steroidobacterales bacterium, assembly GCA_044440135.1. Lineage (GTDB taxonomy): Bacteria > Pseudomonadota > Gammaproteobacteria > Steroidobacterales > Steroidobacteraceae > FEN-1191. The sequence continues at coordinate 1,944 of JBIODC010000039.1, forward strand.
GGCTGACCGCGGCGCAGGCGTTCCTGTGGAAGGTGCGCTTCGGCCTGCACGCCCTGACCGGCCGGCATGAAGACCGGCTGCTGTTCGACTATCAGATCAAGCTCGCGCGCAGCTTCGGCTACGAGGATGCCTCCTATACGCTCGCGGTCGAGCAGCTGATGCAGCGCTACTACCGCACCATCATCGACGTGACGCTGCTCAATGAGCTGCTGCTGCAGCTGTTCCGCGAGGCGATCCTGAGCGACGATCAGCCGCCGCAACCGCTCAATCCGCGCTTCCAGGTCCGTAACGACTATCTCGAGGCGGTCAACGAGGATGTGTTTGGCCGCCACCCCTCGGCGCTGCTGGAACTGTTCGTGCTGCTGCAGCAGAACCCGCAGATCCGCGGCGTGCGCGCCGGCACCATCCGCGCCGTGGTGCGCAATCTATGGCTCATCGACGAGGAATTCCGCCAGAACCCGCGCAATCACCGCCTGTTCCTCGAGATCCTGCGCGCACCGCGCGGGGTGACCCACGAGCTGCGGCGCATGAACGACTACGGCGTGCTCGGCCGCTACATTCCGGCGTTCGGACGCGTGATCGGCCGCATGCAGTACGACCTGTTCCATGCCTACACCGTGGACGCACATTCACTGTTCGTGGTCAGCAACCTGCGGCGGCTCGCCATCAGCGAATTCGACCACGAGCTGCCGCGGGTGTCGGCGATCATGCAGCAGTTGCCCAAGCCCGAGATCGCCTACTTGAGCGCGCTGTTCCACGATATCGCCAAGGGACGCGGCGGGGATCACTCCGATCTGGGCGCGGTCGACGCCGAGGCGTTCTGTCTCGAACAGGGGATGTCGCGCTACGACGCGCGCCTGGTGGCCTGGCTGGTCAAGAACCACCTGCTGCTGTCGATGGCCGCACAGAAGCAGGATATCGGCGATCCGGAGGTCATCAGCGCATTCGCGCGCAAGGTCGGCGATGAGGTGCACCTCGATTACCTGTTCGTGCTGACCTGCGCCGACGTGCGCGGTACCAACCCGAAGCTGTGGAATTCGTGGAAGGCATCGCTGTTCCACGAATTCTACGAGTACGTGAAGCGCGCCCTGCGCCGCGGCCTGGAGACACCGGTCGATCAGGAAGAGCTGGTGCGCGAGATCCAGGCCTCGGCGCGTGCGCTGCTGCGCGGTTCGGGCGTGGCCCCGGAGGCGATCGATCGCGCCTGGGCACGCCTGCCGACCGCGTATTTCCTGCGCCATGGGGCTGAGGAGATCGCGCGCCACACGCGCGCGCTGGCCGCCGGCGACGCCAACGCCGATGAAGCGCTGGTCTCGGTCGAGCCGCAGACCGAGCGCGGCACCACCGCGGTCATGATCTACGCCCCGCACCGACGCCACGGCTTCGCGCGCGCCACCGCGGTACTCGACCAGCTCGGCCTGAACATCCTCGATGCGCGCATCACGCCGGTGGGCAACGGCTTCTCGCTCGACTCCTACCACGTGCTCGAGGACGACGGCTCGGCGATCACCGATTCGGAGCGCCTGATGGAGATCGAGCGCGCATTGTGGGGCTCGCTGCAGCGCCCCGAGGAGGCGCCGCTGGCAGTGTCGCGCCGCGCCACGCGGCAGATGCGCGTGTTCAAGACGCCGACGCAGATCGCGATCACGGTCGATGAACGCAATCGCCGCTCGGTACTCGAGCTCACCGCCGCCGACCGTCCCGGCCTGCTGTGCGATGTCGGCAAGGTGCTGTGGGAGGAGCGGGTCGATCTGCACGCGGCCAAGATCAGCACGCTGGGCGAGCGCGCCGAGGACGTGTTCTATGTGACCGATCGCGCGCAGCGGCCGCTGGATGACGAGGCCGCCGAACGCCTGCGCGCGCATCTGTCCGAGGCGCTGGACCGGCGACTGGCCTGAAACGCGCAGCGTGCGCCGCGCGTCATCGCTTGCACGGCCCCATTGCCGGCGCCCGCCGGCCCGCCGCCGTCACCGACCCCGGGCCTCACAGCGCGTCTTCCCAGGAGCGCGACAGCCGCATCGCGCAGTTGACGATGCCAACCATGCTGTAGGTCTGCGGGTAGTTGCCCCACATCTCGCCGGTGCCGGGCGCAAGATCCTCCGACATCAGGCCAACACCGTTGCGGCGCTGGAGCATCTGCTCGAACAACTCGCGCGCCTCGGCGCGCCGGCCGATGCTCCAGAGTGCATTGATGTACCAGAAGGTGCAGACGCTGAACGCGACCTCGGGCACGCCAAAATCATCCGGCTCGGCATAGCGCGCCAGAAAGGCGCCACGGCGCAGCGTCGTGCCGATGCGCTCCACGGTCGCGAGGTACATCGGATCGGACCATTCGACCACGCCGAGCTCGGGCAACAGCAACAAGCTCGCATCGACGCTGTCGCCGTCGAAGGTAGTGGTGAAGCTGTTCATTGACTTGGACCACGCCGCCGCGCGGATGCGCTGCGCCATGCTGCGCTCGTGTCCGCGCCAGTAGCGCTCGCGCGCCGAGAGGCCGAGCCTAGTCGCGATCCGCGCCAGCCGATCGGCCGCCGCCCAGCACACCGCGGCGGAGAACGTGTGCACCGCGGTACGGCCGCGGTATTCCCAGATGCCCGCGTCCGGCTGCCCGAACTCGGCGAGCGACTGCTCGCCCAGCGGTTCGAGCGTCGTAAACAGCGCCTCGGTACCGCGACGAACCAGGCGTTCATCGAAGAAGCTCTGCGTGACCGCGAGGATCGCCGCCCCGTAGACGTCGTGCTGGACCTGCGCATAGGCCGCATTACCCACCCGCACCGGGCCCATGCCGCGATAACCCTGCAGATGCGGCACGATCGACTCGTCGAGCCGCAGGTCGCCGTCGATGCCATAGCAGGGCTGCAGGCGCAGCGGCGGCCTCGCGGTCAGATTCTGGATGAACCGCAGGTAACCCTCCATGGTGCGCGTGGCGCCAAGCCGATTGAGGGCCTGGACGGTAAAATAGGTGTCGCGAATCCAGCAGTAGCGGTAATCCCAGTTGCGCCCGCTGTTGGCGCTCTCGGGAATCGACGTGGTGATCGCGGCGATGATCGCGCCGGTATCCTCGTAACTGCACAGCTTGAGCGTAATCGCGGCCCGGATCACCGCCTGCTGCCACTCGAACGGCACCGCGAGGCTGCGCACCCAGTCGTTCCAGTATTCCCGGGTGGCATCGAGCAGCCGCTGCGACAGCTGCGTCACCGATTCATGCACGGTATCATCCGGTCCGAAGACGAACGCCAGCGTGTCCTCGAGCACGAACACGCGCTGTTCCTGGATCATCGCGATGCTGGCGTTGGTGGTCAGCCGCAGGTCGTGATCGCGGCCGATGTAGCGGATGTGATGCGAGCCGGCGACGTTCGCACGCAGGCGCTCGCCGTAGTTCTCGGCCGGCGCCAATATCATCCGCAGCCGCGGCCGGCCGGCGAGGCGGCGCACGATGCGTACCAGCATCGCTGGCCGGAAATTCCGATCGTACTGGCGGAAGCGCGGGCAGAAATCGGTGATGACCATCACCGCGCCATGACTGTCAGTCAGTGTGGTCTCGACGATCGCCGTGTTGCGCTCGTAAGCCTGGCTACTCGATGCCTGGTCGAGCAGCTCGATGCCCCAGCGGCCGTGCCGTTCGGGCGCGTCCGAGCCCGCCATGAGATCGCTGAACACCGGATCGCCGTCGAATCGGGGCATGCAGGTCCACACGTGCGTGCCGTTGCCGTCGATCAGCGAGGCGATCTGGCAGTTTCCGGTCATCGCCAGATCGAGAGTCGGGGTGTTCATACGCGCTAGGATCCTCGCACGCCGGTCCGCCGCCGTGCCGCGGCAACGCTCGGGAAGGTCGAACCGCTCAGGCGTCCGCCACGTCCAGCAGCCAGCGGCGCAGCTGCTCCGGATCGGCCAGGCGGAATCTTGCCGCCGTCGGCGCCTCCTCGCCCACCCGCAGGCTGATGCCGCCGAGCCCGTTGACGACTTCGAAGGCGTCCTCGTCGGTGCTGTCGTCGCCGGCGAAGATCGGCGTGCGCTCGCGAAACGGCGCCCGTTCCATCAGCCGGCGCATCGCCGCGCCTTTGGTCAGGTGGCGCGGCCGGATCTCGACCACGCATTTTCCCATCAGCACGCCAAACTGGCTGCCGAGGCCGCCCGCGACGAGCTCGGCGACCTTGAGCACTTCGCGCCCGCGTTCGGGCACGCTGCGGTAATGCAGCGCAATGACACTGCGCTTGTTCTCCAGCTGCACGCCGCGGATCCGGGCGATCGCTTCCTGCAGTAATGGCTCGGCCCGCTGCAGCTCGGCGGTCAGCTGCTCGTCGACCATGACCGGCCCGTGCGGCGTGTCGCGGATCTCCCCGCCGTGCACACCGACCGCCGGCAAGATCAGCGGCCGGAACAGGTGGTCGATCGAGGCGGTGGTGCGCCCGCTGACGAACGCCACCGCGCCATCGAGCTTGCGCGACAGACGCTGCAGCAGCGGCACCATCCACACCGGTACCTCGACCGCGTCGGGGCTTGGGGCAAGATCCAGGATGGTGCCGTCGATATCCAGATACAGGGCATGGCCTGCGAGCGAACTGCGGGGCGCGGCCAGGCGCACGGTGGCGCTGTCGGGGCTGGGTTCGATTGGGGTAGCCGTGTGGTTCATCGCATCAGTCACTGCCATGGACCGTAGCCAAGTGTGTTCACCGCCGGCTATAGGAACACGCGGGCAAGCCCGTAGTCCAGCAGGCGGCAGCCGTGCCGGAGCATTCCGACACGCCTGACTGGACTCGCAGGCCCGGCTCAGGTAAGCATGCGCGCCGTTGCCCCCCACGGATAGTGCGATGAACACCCAGGAACTCAAGGCCCGGATCGAGGCCGCGTACGAGCGCCGCGCGCAGCTATCCAGCGCCAACGTGGACCCGGACACGCGCGATGCGATCACGCGCACCGTCAACGCACTGGATCGCGGCGAGTGTCGCGTGGCCGAAAAGATCGATGGCCGCTGGCAGGTCCACGACTGGCTCAAGAAGGCGGTGCTGCTGTACTTTCGCACCCATGACAACGTGGTCATCGATGCGGGCTACGCGCGCTTTTACGACCGGGTGCCGCTGAAATTCGCCCGCACCGACGCTGCGCAGTTCGCGGCCGCCGGCGTGCGCGTCGTGCCGCATGCGCTGGTGCGCTATGGCGCCCATGTGGCGCCGAACGCAGTTCTGATGCCCTGCTACGTCAACATCGGCGCCTATGTCGGCGCCGGCACCATGGTTGACACCTGGGCCACGGTCGGCTCGTGCGCGCAGATCGGGCGCAACGTACACCTGTCCGGCGGCGTCGGCATCGGCGGCGTGCTCGAACCGCTGCAGGCCGCGCCCACCATCATCGAGGACGACTGTTTCATCGGAGCGCGCTCCGAGATCGTCGAGGGCGTGGTGGTCGGTGCCGGCGCGGTGATCTCGATGGGGGTATTCATCGGCGCCAGCACCCGCATCTACGATCGCACCACCGGCCAGGTGCTGCAGGGCGAAGTCCCGCCCGGCTCGGTGGTCGTGTCCGGCAGCATGCCGGCCAAGGACGGCAGCCACAGCCTGTACTGCGCGGTGATCGTCAAACGCGTGGACGCGCAGACGCGCGCCAAGACGGCTCTCAACGAACTGCTCCGGGCAGATTGACGCCGGCAGGCCTCGTCCCCTGCCGTTGCCGATGATCAGCGCGCCCCGGAGGGCACGCCGACCAGAGGCACGAACATTGAGAGGGATAGACACATAGGGAGATTTTTTTATTACAAAAAAATCTCCCTATGTGTCTATCCCTCTGACCGCTCAGCGTCTTTGGATGGCGCTGTCTGGGACGCCCTGATCAGCCGTAGCGCCCGGTGATGTAGTCTTCCGTGGCCTTCTGCCCCGGATTGGTGAAGATGCGCGAGGTCTCGTCGAACTCGATCAGGTCGCCGAGATACATGAACGCCGTGTAGTCTGACACCCGCGCCGCCTGCTGCATGTTGTGGGTGACGATCAGCACCGTCACCTGCTCGCGCAGCGAGGCGATCAGCTCCTCGATGCGCGCGGTGGCAATCGGATCCAGCGCCGAGGTCGGCTCGTCGAACAGCAGCATTTCGGGACTGGTCGCGAGCGCGCGCGCAATGCACAGCCGCTGCTGCTGGCCGCCGGAGAGCGACAGGGCCGAGCTTGTGAGCCGGTCTTTCACCTCGTCCCACAGCGCGGCTCCGCGCAGCGCCTTCTCGACCTCTTCCTGGATGCGGATCTGGGAGCGCACCCCGCGGATGCGCAGTCCATAGGCGACGTTCTCGAAGATCGACTTCGAAAACGGGTTCGGCTTCTGGAACACCATGCCGATGCGCATGCGCACTTCGATCGGATCGATGTTGCGGGCCACCAGGTTGATTTCCTCGGGCAGCAGCATGATGCGGCCCTCGTAGCGCGTGCCCGGGGTCAGGTCGTGCATGCGATTGAAGCAGCGCAGGAAGGTCGTCTTGCCACAACCCGACGGCCCGATCAGCGCGGTGACCTGCTTTTCACGGACCTCGATGTTGAGATTATTGAGCGCCTTGAGCTGGCCGTAATAGAAGCTCAGCGCCTCGGCGCGCGCCTTGATCGGCGCCTTGAGCGCCGCCGAACGGCGCGTTTCATCCACCGCCACCTGCAGCATGCCGCGGCCGCTGGTGCGGATCGGGATCACGCCGGTGTCGATATCGGTCGCTGGCGGGAAACCGCCGGGCTCGGACTCGGGCGGCTGCTTATTTCTCACCAATTGTTCCATAGATTCATACAGCTACGGTCCCGCAAGCCTGTCGTCGCACTCAGCTCCGGGGCGCCAGCAGCTCCTTTTCGATCTCTTCGATCTTGGTGTGGCGCACGTCCTTGCCCAGCACCAGGTAGATCAGGTATTCACAGATATTCTTGGCGTGATCCCCGATGCGCTCGAGCGATCGTACCACCCACATGACGTCGAGCGCCCGGCGAATCGAGCGCGGATCCTCCATCATGAAGGTGATGTTCTGCCGGTGGATCGATTCGTACTCCTCGTCCACCGTGCGGTCGCGGCGCAGCACCGCCAGCGCCAGGCCGGTATCGAAGCGGGCAAACGCATCGAGCGTGTCGTGCACCATGCCGATCACCAGCTCACCGAGATTGCGCAGCTCCCGGTAGCGATTGTTCGGGCGCTCGCGCAGGGCGAGCCGCGCGGCAATCGCAGCGACCTTCTCGCCCTCGTCGCCGATGCGCTCCAGGTCGGTGATCGTCTTGAGGATCGTGATGATGAGCCGCAGATCCGAGGCGGTCGGCCCGCGGGTCGCGAGAATCCGGCTGCAGTCCTCATCGATCGAGCGTTCGAGCTGATTAACCCGCAGCTCCTCCTGGGCCACGCGCACCATCACGCGGGCGTCGGGCTCGGTGATGCCGCCGATCGCCTGCGTCAGCTGCCGCTCCACCAGACCGCCCATCTCGAGCACGCTGCTACGCAGCCGCTCGAGGTCGGCGTTGTAGCGGCTCGAGATGTGGTGACCCAGCCCCTCGGTGCTCATCCGCTCATGGTATACGGAGGTTGATGACAGATTTGTGTCAGCCCTTGTCGGTGGCGCTCATGCACCGTATAAGGCGCCGAGCCTGTCCGCCGCCGCAGCCGCCCCGCTTGGGAGAACGATGTCCACCACGCTCGACCTGACGCATGAACTGATCGCCCGCGCTTCCGTGACCCCGGCCGACGAGGGCTGCCAGGAGCTGATGGCCGGGCGGTTGACCCGGATCGGATTTCAGGTCGAGCGCCTGCGTTACGGCAATGTGGACAATCTGTGGGCCCGGCGCGGCGCTGGCGGGCCCCTGCTGTGCTTTGCCGGGCACACCGACGTCGTGCCGACCGGCCCACTCGAGGAATGGCGCTCCGATCCATTCAAGCCCGCGATCCGCGACGGCCTGCTCTATGGCCGCGGCGCGGCCGATATGAAGAGCGGCCTTGCCGCCATGCTGACCGCGGCCGAAAGCTTCGTCGCCGAGCATCCCGAGCACCGCGGCGCCGTCGCATTCCTGATTACCAGCGATGAGGAAGGCCCATCGGTCGACGGTACCCGCCGCGTGATCGAGACCCTGCGCGAGCGCGGCGAGCGCATCGACTGGTGCATTGTCGGCGAGCCTTCGAGCGAGCATTCGATCGGCGACACCATCAAGATCGGCCGGCGCGGATCGCTCTCCGGACGCCTCACCGTGCACGGGGTGCAGGGCCACATCGCCTACCCGCAGTTCGCCGAAAACCCGATCCACAGCTTCGCCCCGGCCCTGGCCGAACTGTCCAGCCGTGTCTGGGATCAGGGCAATGAGCACTTTCAGCCCACCACCTTCCAGGTGTCGAATCTCAACGCCGGCACCGGCGCGCCGAACGTGATCCCGGGCGAGCTCAAGGCGCGCTTCAACCTGCGCTATTCGCCGGCGCAGACCCTCGATGCGCTCAAGCGCAGCGTCGAGGAGGTGCTCACCCGCCACCAGGTGAAGTACTCGCTCGAGTGGTACCTGTCGGGTGAGCCGTTCTACACCCCGCCGGGGCCGCTCTCGCGCGCCGTGTGCGCAGCGGTGCGCGCCGTGACCGGGCGCGAACCGGCGCTATCGACCGGTGGCGGCACCTCCGATGGGCGCTTCATCGCGCCGATGGGTGCGCAGGTGGTCGAGCTGGGCGTTGTCAATGCCAGTATCCACAAGGTTAACGAGTGCGTGCGCATCGAGGACATCGATACGCTGCACGCGATGTATCTGCAGACGCTGCGAAACCTGCTGGCCTAGCCGGTGCGGCGCGCGAAATTGGCGTAGGCGCCGAGCCCACCGAGGCCGGCGGCGGCGATGAATACCCAGCCCGGCATCGACAGGCCGAGAAACGACCAGGTGATCCGGGCGCACTCGCCGGAGCCACTGAGAACCTTGCGGATCACGTCGGTGACCGGGAAAACGTCGAGCAGGTACGACAGCGTGGCGCCGCAGGCCGGCACCGCGCCTTCGGGCAGATGCTGGATCCAGAGGTGGCGGGCGGCGACCGCCATGGTCGCGAGCGCGGCGAGCACGATCAGCGCGCCGTAGAGCGCCGCCCCCCAGTGCCTCGGGTTATGCAGGGCGGCGAGCAGAAACGGCACCGCGGCCGCGGCGACGCCGACGCGCTGAAAGATGCACAACGGGCAGGGTTCGAGCCGCAGCACGCCCTGCGCGTACCAGGCGTAGCCGAGCAGCGCCAGGCACAGCCCGAAGCCGAGGAAATTCAGCCCGCGACGCATTAAGGCCGGCGTACGGCCCGTTCGGCGAGCTCGCGCTCGATATGATCGAGCGAGGTATGGCGCACGTCCTTGCCATGCACCATGTAGATCACGTACTCGCAGATGTTCTTGGCGTGATCGCCGATGCGCTCGAGCGCACGCACCACCCACATCACGTCGAGCGCGCGGCGGATGGTGCGCGGATCTTCCATCATGAACGTGATGCACTGGCGCTGGATCGCCTCGTACTCCTCATCGACCACGCGGTCCTGGCGGCAGGTCTTGAGCGCGGCGTCGGCATCGAGGCGCGCAAACGCATCGAGAGTGTCATGGACCAGGATCTGCACCGTGCGCCCCAGGTGCTTGACCTCGCGGTAGCGATCCGCCGGGCGCTCGACGGTCGCGAGCCGCGCGGCGATCAGGCCGATCTTCTCGCATTCATCGCCGATGCGCTCGAGGTCGGTAATGGTCTTGATGGTCGCGACGATCATGCGCAGGTCGCCGGCCGCCGGCGAGCGGGTCGCAAGGATGCGGCTGCAGTCCTCGTCGATCGAGACCTCCATGCCATTGACCTTGTAGTCATCCCGGGCGACCTCGCGCCCCATCGAACTGTCGGCATCGACCAGCGACATCAGGCTGCGGCTGAGCTGATCCTCGACGAAGCCGCCCATCGCCAGCACTTTGCTGCGCACCCGTTCGAGATCCTCGTTGAACCGTCGCGAGGTGTGGTGGGAGATATCAGCGGCTTCCATGGCGGCCTCGATGCTGTTTCATCTTGCAGTGAGAACACATATTACAAATATAGCGCAACTATAGGCATTTGCACGCGATGCGCTTCGCAGCTTTGAGAAATTGCAGTCGCGGCAATGCGTCGCGGGCAGCTTCAGCGCGCTAGACCACCGACTCCTTGAGCGGGCTCTGCAGCCGCTCGCGGGGAAAGTGACAGGTAAACTTGCTGCCGCGCCCTTCCTCGCTCTCGATCGATAGCTGGGCGCCGTGTCGCTGCAGCACGTGCTTGACGATCGCCAGGCCGAGGCCGGAACCGCCGGTGGCGCGGCTGCGGCCGGCATCGACGCGGTAGAAGCGCTCGGTCAGCCGCGGGATGTGCTCCTGGGCGATGCCGATGCCGGTGTCGGTGACCGAGAAGTGCCCGCCCTTGTCGTCGGTCCACCAGCGGATCTGCACCGAACCGTCGGCCGGCGTGTACTTGGCGGCATTGTCGACCAGGTTGGCGAACGCCGAGTGGATCTGCATCTCCTCGCCCAGCAGCATGGCGTGCGAGTCAGCGCGCACCTGCACCTGCGCCGGATGCTGTGGGCGCGCGAGTACGTCCTGGCGCAGCTGCGCCATCAGCGCGACCACATCGATCGGCTGGCCGGCGGCATCGCTGTCCGAGGACTCGAGCCGCGACAGCTCGATCAGATCCTGCACGATGCTGGTCATGCGCTGCGCCTGCCGCCGCATTTCCTGCAACGGGCCGGCCAGCGCAGGATCGATCTCGGCATCCTGCGTCAGCGTCTCGAGGTAGCCCGAGATCACGGTCAGCGGCGAGCGCAGCTCGTGCGAGGCATTGGCGACGAAGTCCTTGCGCATCGCCTCGAGCCTGGCCTCGCGCGTCACGTCGCGCACCAATGCGAGCAGCTGTCCGGCCCCGTAGGGCACGATCTGCAGCGACAGGTACTGCTCGGCGCCGACCGAGGAGCGCACGATCACCGGCGTCGCATACTGGCCGCCGCGCAGGTAGCGCACGAATTCGGGCTGCCGCACCAGATTCTCGATCCGCAGACCGAAGTCGGTCTTGCCGCGAAACCCGAGCAGGCGCGCCGCCGTGCGGTTGAACCAAAGGATTTCAGCCTGCGGATTGAGCACCACGACGCCGTCGGGCATCGCCGCGGTCGAGCGGCGCAACTCGCGCAGCAGCCGCAGCAGGCGCTGCTTGTGGAACTGCTTGCGCCGGTACAGGCGCACGATCATCGCGATCAGATGTCCCCAGGGCCCGGGGAGCTCCGGGGCGAGCTCGCTCTGATCGCCGTGCAGCCAGCGCAGCACCTGCAGCAGATGCAGCAGCTGCACCGCGAGGACGATCGCGAGCACCACGGCCAGGCCGGCCGACGGGGCGCCTAAGATCAGACCGACTACCAGTCCGATCGCCAGGGCGACCGACAATCGTACGGTCAGGGAAAGCCAACCGCCGGAATTCATGCGTCGCTAACGTCCGCCTGTGGAATCGACGCCCCTGTCAGGCCTCGGGTCGCGCCGAAAAACGATAGCCCGCGCCGCGCACGGTCTGTACCAGCCGATCGTAGCCGAATTCCTCGAGTGCTTTGCGCAAACGCCGGATATGGACATCGATGGTGCGCTCCTCGACGTACACATTGCCACCCCAGACGCGGTCGAGCAGCTGCTCGCGACTGTAGACCCGCTCGGGATGGGTCATGAAGAACTCCAGCAGCCGGTACTCGGTCGGACCGAGGGTCACGGTGCGCTCCCCGACCATCACGCGGTGCCCGGCCCGATCGAGCGTGAGCTCGTCGGCCCGGACCAGCTCGGTTTCATCGTGGCCACCGCTGCGGCGCAGCACCGCATTGACGCGCGCGATCAACTCGCGCGGCGAGAACGGCTTGGTCATGTAGTCGTCGGCGCCGCCATCGAGGCCGGCGACCTTATCGACCTCTTCGGCGCGCGCCGTGAGCATGATGACCGGCAAGTCGCGGGTTTCGCGTTCGCGCTTGAGCGAACGGGTGAGTTCGAGGCCGCTGTTGTCGGGCAGCATCCAGTCGATCAGGATCAGGTCCGGCCGACGATCGGCCAGCGCCGCGCGCGCCGCCCGACAGTCCTCGGCCTCGCGCACATCAAAGCCGGCACGCTTCAGCCCGAACGCGATCATCTCGCGAATCGGCCGTTCATCCTCCACAACTAAAATCTGCTTTGAAGTCATATCGTTGCAAGCCTGCGCGCGCACCTTAGGAGGCCAATGTTGCAGTCGTATGACGCGCAGCGCGATCTTGTCAGTTTGGTGAAGCGGACGCGGGCAGCTTACGCGGGTGTCCGGGCGACCTCATCGCGCAGATACACCGGCTGCGCCTGCTCGGCCGGCACCGCGCTCGCCAAGCCATCCTGGGCCGCCAGCAGCGCCACCTCGCGCGCGCGCGGCCGAAAATCGCTGAACAGCGCGCTCAGCTGCGCGATGAGCGGCTCGAGCCGGTCGCGATAGGCGGCAAATCCGGAGCCGGCCCCGCAGAGGCAGTGGCCGGCCCAGTCCGCCGGCAGCGCCAGCTCCGAAGGGGCCGCGACCGCCTCCGCGGTCACCGCGTAGACCGCCCCGGCCACGCGTTCGAAGCAGCCCCAATAACACTCCTCCATGCGCGCATCCTGGCAGATCAACGCGCGCGACGATGCGCCCGGGAGCAGCAGTGCCTGCGCCGCCAGCGCCCGCAGATCCGAGACCGGCAGCAGCGGCAGGCCGGCCGCAAAGCCCAGTCCCTGGGCAACCCCGGCGGCCAGTCGCACGCCGGTGAAGGCTCCCGGGCCGCGCCCGAATGCGATCGCATCGAGCTGGCGCAGATCGACGGCGGCCTCCCGCAGCAGCTGGTCGATCATCGGTAGGATCAGCTCGCTGTGACCGCGCTCGCGGATCGCCTCGCGCGAGCTGACCGCCCCGTCGAGCCACAGGGCCGCCGAGCACAACTCCGTGGAGGTATCGAGCGCCAGCAGCTTCACGTCGGCAGCCTCACGTCGGCAGCTTCACGTCGGCAACGTCGCGGCAGCCGCGCCGGCGTCGGCTCGCAGCTCACGCAGCCGTTGCAAGGCGACCTCGCCGAGCTGCGTCGTGGCCATCGGCGGCAGGCTGGCGCGAAAGATGCGGCCATAGGCGCGCTCGCTCAGGCGCGGATCGCAGATCACGACCACGCCGCGATCCTCCTCGCTGCGGATCAGGCGCCCAACGCCCTGCTTGAGCGAGAGCACCGCCTCGGGCAACTGGTAGTCCCGGAACGCGTTGGCCCCGCGTGTCTTGAGGTATTCGATGCGCGCGCGCACCACCGGATCCTCGGGTGAGGCGAACGGCAGCTTGTCGATGATCACCAGCCGCAGTGCCGGCCCCTGCACGTCGACCCCTTCCCAGAAGCTCGCGGTGCCGAGCAGCACTGCACGGCCGCTGGCCCGAAAGCGCCGCAGCAGCTGCTCGCGCGGCGCGGCGCCCTGAACCAGCAGCGGCAGGTCATCGGGTAGCTGACCGCTGAGCCGCTGCGCCGCATGGCGCAGCGCCCGATGACTGGTGAACAGGAGGAATGCGCCGCCGCCGGCGCTCTCGAGCAATGGCCGGGCGGTCTCGATGACCGCATCACCGAATCCCGGATCGGACGGGTTGGGCAGGCCGCGCGGCAGGTACAAGAGCGCCTGCTCGGAAAAATCGAACGGGCTGTCGAGGCGCAGCGACGCGGCGCCGTCGAGGCCGAGGCGGTTCGCAAAGTGACTGAAGTCGTCGCCGACCGCGAGCGTTGCCGAGGTGAAGATCCAGGCGTTGTGGCCTTGCGTCAGCTGCGCCTGAAAGCGGCTCGCGATTTCATACGGCAGCAGCCGCAGCGCAAAGCCGCGAGCGTGCGTCGATACCGTGCGCGCGCCGGCGACTGCGTCCGTGGCTGCGTCCGCGGCTGCGTCCGTGGCTGCGTCGCCGGCGCCGTTGCCCGGATCGTCGATGATCTGCGCCAGCGCCGCCGCGAGCGCGCGGGCACGCGTCGCGCACTGCTGCAGCTCGGCTGACGGCCGCAGCGCGTCGAGCGCGGCGCCGAGCTCGCGGCAACCAAGCTGCAGCGTGCGCAAGGCCCGTTGCGACTCAGCGCCCAGCTCGCGCCAGCTCAGGTGACGCTCGCCGGGTCCCAGCAGCGCCTGCGCGGCCGCCAGCGATCGCTCCAGCGGCGAGCCCAGATCCGCCGATTCACGCAGCGAGTACCCCGCAGCGGCGAGCTCGCGCTTCAGATCGGCAATCAGCAGCTCGACCTGCCGGCTGCTGACGCTGACGCCGAAGAACTCACTGGCCAGATCGGGCAGCTGATGCGCCTCATCGAGCACCACCGCATCGACGCTCGGCAGCAGATCGCCGAAGCCGTCTTCCTTGAGCGCCATGTCCGCGAGCAGCAGATGGTGGTTGACCACGACAATGTCGGCTTCCAGCGCCGCACGCCGTGCCTCGAACACGTGGCAGCACGCGATTTCACTGCAGCGGGTGCCGCTGCAGTTCTCGCGCGTCGAGGTGATCTGGGCCCGCAGCGGGTGCGCATCGGCGAATTCCGGCAATTCCGCGAGATCGCCGCTGCGCGTGGATTGCGACCAGTCGCGGATCCGGGCCGTCAATGCGTCGGCCGCCAGCGGCAGCAGCTGCTGCTGGCGTTCGAGATCCGCCAGGCGCGCGCGGCACAGGTAATTCGATCGGCCCTTGAGCAGCGCCACGCGCGCCGGCCGACCAAGCGCGCCGGCGAGCAGCGGCAGGTCGCGGTGATAGAGCTGATCCTGCAGCGTGCGCGTACCGGTGGATATCAACACGCGCAGCCCGGACAGCAGCGCGGGCACCAGATAGGCGTAGGTCTTGCCGGTACCGGTACCAGCCTCGACCATGAGCACTTCGCGCGCGTGCAGTGCGGCCTCGATGCGCGCCGCCATCCGCTGCTGCGCCGGGCGCGGCCTGAAGCCGGAAAGTACCCGCGTAAGCGGGCCGTCAGGGCCCAGAATAGCCTCTAAGTTCAACATATTGCCTGGTTTGAATGACTTGTATAGAGGCAATTGATCCGCACTATCAGGACTGGCCGGTATAATTCGCAATCCGCTCCATTTCCCGGCAGGACTTCAGAAGGATACGTCATGGTGAGCGCTCTCCACACCTTCGCCGGCCTTGCGGAAGTTTCCAATAACGTCGCCGAATGGGTCGCGGGGGTGCGGCAGCTGACTCAGCCCGACAAGGTGCACTGGTGCGACGGATCGGCCGCGGAAATGCAGCGGCTGCGCGCCGAGCTGCTCGCGCGCGGCGAGCTGCGCGAACTGAACCAGAACAGCTTTCCGGGCTGCCACCTGTATCGCTCCGATCCGAGCGACGTCGCGCGCGTCGAGCACCTGACCTATATCTGCTCGCGCTCCAAGGAGGCCGCCGGCCCCAACAACAACTGGATGGATCCGGGCGCCGCCCACGCCAAGATGCGCGAGCTGTTCCGCGGCAGCATGCGCGGCCGCACCATGTACGTGGTGCCCTATTGCATGGGGCCGCTCGAGTCGCCCTACGCCCGCTGCGGCGTCGAGATCACCGACAGCGCCTACGTCGTGCTCAACATGGCGATCATGACGCGCATGGGCCGCGCCGCGCTCGAGCGCATCGCGACCGAGTCGGGCTTTGTCCGCGGCGTGCATTCGGTCGGCGATCTGGATCCCGCGCGCCGCTTCATCATGCATTACCCGGAGGAGCTCTCGATCGAGAGCTTCGGCTCGGGCTACGGCGGCAATGCGCTGCTGGGCAAGAAGTGTCATGCGCTGCGCATCGCGAGCTGGCAGGCGCGCCATGAGGGCTGGCTCGCCGAGCACATGCTGATCGTCGGGCTGCAGAACCCGCGCGGCGAGACCCACTATGTGGCCGCGGCGTTTCCGTCGGCCTGCGGCAAGACCAATCTGTCGATGCTGATACCGCCCGAGTCGCTCCCGGGTTGGAAGGTGTTCACGATCGGCGATGACATCGCGTGGCTGCAGCCTGGTCCGGACGGGCGGCTGTGGGCGATCAATCCCGAGTCGGGTTATTTCGGCGTCGTGCCCGGCACCAACGCCAGGACCAATCGCAATGCCGACGAGACGATCCGTCGCGACACGCTGTTCACCAACGTTGCGCTGACCGCGGACGACGAGCCGTGGTGGGAAGGACGCGACGAGGGCCGCCCGGCCACCGACTGGCTCGGTCGGTCGTACGATCCGAGCAACGGACCGGCCGCGCATCCCAATTCGCGTTTCACGGTCGCCGCCGCGCAGAACCCGGCTTACAGCCGTGCCGCGGAAGACCCGCGCGGCGTGCCGATTTCGGCGCTGATCTTCGGCGGTCGCCGGCGCGAGCTCGCACCGCTGGTCTACGAGGCGCGCAACTGGCAGCACGGGGTGCTGGTCGGCGCCTCGGTCGCGTCCGAGACCACCGCCGCGGCGACCGGCCAGGTCGGCGTGATACGCCGTGATCCGATGGCAATGAAGCCGTTCGCGGGCTACAACTTCGGGGACTACTGGGCGCACTGGCTCAATGTCGGAGCGCGGCTCAAGCATCCGCCGCGCATCTTCCACGTCAACTGGTTCCGGCAGAATGCCGCGGGCAGGTTCCTGTGGCCGGGCTACGGCGAGAACCTGCGCGTGCTGGCGTGGATCCTCGATCGCTGCGCCGGCCGCGCAGGTGCAGTGGATACTGCGATCGGTCACCTGCCGCGCCCCGGCGACATCGACACGGCCGGACTCGATATCGCGGCCGAAGCGCTGGCTGAACTGATCGCGGTGCCGAACGCCGCCTGGCGCAAGGAGATCGCGAGCCTGCGTCAGTATCTGCTGGAGTTCGGCTCGCGCCTTCCCGGCACGATGCTGGCGCAGGTCGATGAGGTCGCGCGGCGGCTCGAGGCCGAGGCCGGCACTGACGCGTAGAATTGCCGGGACCCTCGGCGTTGCGCTGCGGTTCGCGCGGCCGGCCGCGGCGCGAGCGCTGCGGTGTCAGCATTCCTCGCAGCTGAAATAGATCGTCAGCGGCGAGTCGCGATCGGGAATCCGGCCCAGGCCGATCATGCCCTCGCCCTTGATCGCCATGCTGTCGCGACGCACGAACGCCTCCTCCCCGCCGGTGATCTGCACGAACGTGCCGTTGGTGCTCTGATCGGTCAGCGTGAAGCGGTTGCGGCTGAGCTCGATGGTGGCGTGAAGACGCGAGATCAGGTTGCCGCGGATCACGATGTCATTGTCGTCGGCGCGTCCGATCGCGATATGCGGCCGCTGCTCGTCGAGGATCAGCTCCCGATCCTGCACCGACAGGCGCAGCCGCTGCGGCTTGCGACCCTCGCGCCCGGTCATCGCGATCGCCGGCAGCATGCTGGTGACATCTTCGGTCTGCCACAGCACCTCGTAGAGCGCGATCTCGCCGCCCTGGCCGCGGATCGTCGCGACATCGATCTGGCGCACCGAGGCGCGCCATTCGGGTGACAGCCGTTCGACGGTCGCCGCGGTGGTGATGATCTGGCCCGCCTTGGCCTGGCTGGTCATGCGGTTGGCGGTGTGGACGCTCGAGCCGAACACATCGCGGGCCTCGAGCACCACCGGACCGAAATGGCAACCGATGCGGATCGCGACCGGCTGACCGTCCACCCGCAGCTCGGTGTGCGCGGCGATCTGCTTCTGCATCTCCCCGGCCGCGTTCAGGGCATCGTCCGCGGTCGGGAACGTGGACATCACCTCATCGCCGATGGTCTTGATTACGCTGCCGTTGTGCCGCTCGGTGGCTTCGCGCATCACCTCGAGACAGGTGCTGACCATGCCGCGGGCACGCTGGTCGCCCATGATCTCGAACAGGCGTGTCGAGCCGACCACGTCGGCAAACAGGATCGCAAGCTCGATGTCTTTGGCCATGAGAGCCGAATGTTACTGGAAACAGCTGCGCCGCACAGCGTTCAGGCCTTATACCGCACACAGCGCTGCGGCTGCACGCAGCAGGCCGGCCGGGCTCTTCGGCCCCGTGGCCTCGCCCTGATGGGCACGCGCTCCCTCCGACAGCCACTGCCGATAACGCCGTGCGCCGGGCCGACCGGCGCACAACCCGAGCATATGACGCGTGATCGCCGAGAGCGGCTCGCCGGCAGCGACTTCACGCTCCGCGTACGCGGCCATGCGCTCGATCAGCTGCTCGGCATCCGGACAGCGCCAGCCGTCGTCGAACAGCAGCTGCTGCAGCTCGGCGAGCAGGTAGGGTCGATGATAGGCCTCGCGGC
The DNA here is from genome assembly GCA_044440135.1 of Steroidobacterales bacterium. GTDB lineage: Bacteria > Pseudomonadota > Gammaproteobacteria > Steroidobacterales > Steroidobacteraceae > FEN-1191. Next base: position 20,142 of record JBIODC010000039.1, read on the forward strand.
CGAGCATCACCCCATCGGACCAGCCAAGCGCCGCCGCACACGCCGCCGCGGTACGCAGGCCGCCGTTGACATCGATCGACAACTGCGGGAAATCACGTTTGAGCCGCTGCACCACGTCAAAGCGCAATGGTGGCACCTCGCGGTTGTCGCGCGGCGACAGCCCGCCGAGCACGGCTTTGCGCGCATGCACGATGAAACGTGCGCAACCCGCCCGTGCGACCAGCGCGGTGAAGTGGCGCAGGCGCTGGTAGTCGTCCTCGTCGTAGCGCGCGAGTTGCGAGCGCGCGTCCGGGCCGACGACGACGCCTATGCGCATCTTGACGCTGACCGGGATCGTCACCGCCCCGCACATCGCGGCCACTGCCTCGGCCACCCGTTCGGGCTCGAGCATCAGACAGGCCCCGAACGCCCCGGCGTGGACCCGGTCGCTGGGACAGCCGCAGTTGAGATTGATCTCGCAGTAGCCGCTGTCGGCACCGGCGCGCGCAGCGGCCGCGAGCAGCGCGGGATCATGGCCGCCGACCTGCAACGCCAGCGGCTGTTCTTCGGCACAGTAGTGCAGCAGGCGCGCACGGTTGCCGTGGGCGATGGCGGCCGCGGCGATCATCTCGGTATAGAGCAGCACGCGCGGCGAGAAGCCGCGCAGAAAATAGCGGCAATGCCGGTCGGTCCAGTCCATCATCGGGGCGACTGACACCCTGCGATCGACCGTCGCGGCTGATTTCTCGACGGAAATGCCTATTTTTGCAGTGTTTTCCACGTGCGGCGTTTTGGGGCTATTTCTGCGTATTCCGGGGAGTTTATCAGTTGCAGAGGCGACATATAGGCGACAAGAATGCCGTGTCGGCTCTGAGGTTGTCATGGCCTACATCCGAGTTCGGAGTTCGCAAGCAATCCGACGGAACCACGCGGTATACAGCCGTGGTTCGGCTCCGTGTTGGAAAGGCGGTCGTTCACCAGGAGGCGAAGACTTTCACGCATCGCACTGCGGCGCTGAGCTGGGCCAGGCATCGCGAGGTGGCGCTGGAAGATCCCGCCACCCTTGTCCGGGAGCAGCAAGGAGCGCCCACGCTCGCCGAGCTGATCCGCTGGTATATCGAGGCGTTCGAGACGATCTCCAAATGGCAGCGCAGCAAGCAGACCCATCTTGAATTCCTGGAGCGCCACGCGCTCGGCAGGACCAATGCCCTGAGCTTGACCGCCGCGATGCTGATCGATCACGTCCGCTTGCGGCGTGCCGAGGGCGCCGGGGCGGCCACTGTGGCGAACGACCTGATCTGGATCGGCGTCGTCCTGAGAGCTGCTCGCAGCGTCAAAGAGCTTCCGGTCCGCCCCGAGGTCGTGCAGGAGGCACGCAACGCCTGCCGGGAACTGCGTCTGATCGGCAAACCGCGCAAGCGGACGCGGCGGCCGACACCGGACGAGCTCGCACCGCTGCGCGAGTATTTTGCCCGTCGCGATGAGCGCTCCACCATCCGCATGCTGCCCGTCCTGGAATTCGCGATCTGCTCCGCTCGACGCGAGGCCGAGATCTGCCGGCTCGAATGGCGCGACAACGATGCCGAGACGCGCACCGGTGTGGTTCACGATGCCAAGCACCCAACCGACAAGGATGGCAATCACCGGCGCTTCAAGTACACCCCGGAAGCGTGGGCGATCGTCCAGGCACAGCCGCGGACGAGCGACTACATCTTCCCGTATGACCCGAAGAGCGTTGGTACCGCCTTCACGCGTGCCTGCCACCGCCCTTTCACACCGCTGGTCGATCAGCTCGGCGAGGCCGGCGCCGCTCACCAGGCAGGGCGACTTCTGTTCGCCAGGCCTGAAGGCCCGGCCGGTGTTGCTTTTGTAGACAACACCCAAGGATGTTGCTAATGTGAGCAACATAGTGGCGGAGTTGCTGCTGCGCGAACGCCTGGTGCTGAGCCAAAGAGCCTTCGTGGAGATCGTTATCTGGAGGCTGCCGGCAGCCTCGCGGGGCAGCCAGCACGGCTTCAAGTACCGCCTGGCGTATGTGGCCAACGGGCGCTGCGTGCTGCAACTCGACAACGAGGCGGGCAAGGGTGACCACATGCATGTCGAGGACGTCGAGGTCCCCTACGCCTTCACAGACCTGCAGGCGCTACAGGCGGATTTCTGGCGAGCGGTCAGCAAGCGGAGGAGAGGCAAGTGAACACGGTGACGATCGGAGTGTCCTCGATGAAGGACGCACAGCGGCGAACGGCCGAAGCTCTGCGGGGCAAGCGCCAGGGCGCCTATATCTCGTTCGCCTCGGAGGAGCTGCTCTGGAAGACCCTCACGCCAAAACGCTGGGCCCTGCTCAAGGTCATGGCGGGCCAGGGCGCGCTGGCGATACGCGAAGTCGCGCGGCGCGCCGGGCGCGACGTGCGCGCCGTACACAGCGATATCCATACGCTGCTCAGGTCCGGGGTGCTCGATCGCGAGAATGATGGCCGAGTGAAGTTCGCCTACGACGCCATCCACGTCGATTTCATCCTGCGCGCTGCGGCTTAGCGCCGCGCCGACCCTCGCCATTACCCTGCCCGTTCACGTCGTTGGTCGATCAGCTCGGCGAGATCGGCGGCACTCACCAGCCAGGGCGACTTCTGTCCGCCAAGTCTAAAGGCCCGGCAGGGCAGCACTGTGCTCGGTGCGCGCCGGCGCGCCTCCTCGAAGCTCAGGCCGAAGTACTTGGGAGCGACGCGCTCCAGCGGAATATTTGCCTCGCCGCGTAAACTGATGGGCGACTCTGTGATTGCCAACATGTGGTCGGGGCCGATGCGTTCACACTACGACGCATCCGCCACGAGTGCACCGGATTGCAACAGCCCGTGCCGGGCGAGGTTCAGCGTTGCAACTGGTCCATGGTCTCAGCGGTGCGCCAGGACCGCCAGCTTGCTGTGCGTTCGCGCCGCCTCGTCATCAGTGGGACTTCGCACGTCGGCCCTCGATTGTTTGACGAACGCTAGGAACTGCGTCGGCTCCAGCGCCGGGCTGAAGTGAAATCCCTGGTACTGATCGCATCCCAGTTCCGCCAGCAAGGCGAGCTGCTCTGGTGTTTCCACACCCTCCGCGATCACTTTGAGGTGCAGGCTGTGTGCCAGTGAAATGATCGCCTGCACGATCGA
>JBIODC010000040.1:0-23032 GCA_044440135.1 Steroidobacterales bacterium
AGCCAGCTCCCAGGAAGCGCCGAAATTGATATGCGGCACCTGGTACACCGGCCCATAGCCCAGGAAGTGGCGGGTGGTCGCATCCGAGACCACCGATGAGACGATCAGGGGGCCGAAGCTTTCCATCGCGATCGAGCCGAGCACCACTTCCGCGACGAACAGCGCGCCGGCAATCGGCGCGTTGTAGGCCGCGGCGATGCCGGCCGCCGCGCCGCAGGCCACCAGCAGGCGCAGCCGCGGGATCGGCGCCTGGGTCCATTGGCCGATCTTCGAGGCGACCGTCGCGGCCAGCTGCACCAGCGGTCCTTCGCGGCCGATCGAGCCGCCCGAACCGATGGTAAAGAACGAGGATGCCGCCTGCAGCAGCGCGGCGCCGCCGCTGAGCTGGCCGTTGCCCACGGCGACGGCCTCCATGTAGTCCACGCGGCGAGTCTGGCGCAGCACCCGCTGTCCGGCCCACAGCAGTGTCCCGGCGCAGATGCCGCCCACGGTCGGCACCGCCACGCGTGCCCACCAGGGCAGCAGCTCGGCGGTCTCGACCAGGCCCGCCGAGGAACCGGTCAGCAGTCGCTGCACCAGGCGCACCGCGGCGCGGAACGCCACGCCGGTGAAGGCACCACAGATGCCGATCAGCGCGGCCCAGAACACGATGCCGCTGAGCTGCTCATGCTTGGCCGCGATCAGCCCCGCGCGCAGCAACCGATCGGCGCGGCCGACCAGGCGCGTACCGAATTGGACGATGGCCTCCACGATCGTAATGTTACCAGCGACTGCCGCGGCGCCCGTCGGCTCAGACCAGCTCGATCGGCACGCGTTGACTCACGCCACAGAGCAGTTCGTACGGGATGGTGCCGGCGGCGGCGGCGAGCTCCTCGACCGCCAGCTGCGCGCCCCAGAGCTCGACGCGATCACCGACCGCCACCGGCGGCAGGTCGGTGATGTCGGCCGCGATCATGTCCATCGATATGCGGCCCGCGACCGGCGCGCGATGACCGCCGATCAGCACCGGGGCGCCACTGGGAATGCTGCGCAGCAGGCCATCGCCATAGCCGGCCGCGATGATCGCCAGGCGCGAGGGTCGCGCCGCGCGCCACACGCCGCCATAACCGACGCGCTCGCCGGGCGCGACCTCGCGCACCGCGATCACGGTGCTCTCGAGGGTCATCGCCGCTCGCAGCCCGAGCTGCGCCCCGCGCCGCTCGGCAAACGGCGAGACGCCATAGAGCGCCAGGCCAGGTCGCACCCACGCGGCATGGGTCGAGGGCTGCGCGAGTATGCCGGCCGAGTTGGCAATGCTGAGCTCGACCTCGAGCCCCGCGACCAGCGGTTGCAGTCGCGCGAGCTGCTCGGCGGTGTAGCTGCCGTCGGCCTCATCGGCGCACGCCAGGTGCGTCAGCACGCGCAATTGCACCGGCGCCGGCCGCAAGCTGCGCAGCCGTTCCCACGCGGCGCGAAACTCCTGCGGTCGAAACCCGAGGCGGTTCATGCCGGTATCGACCTTGAGCCAGAGCGGAAACGCCCGCGGCCCGCGAAAGGCTTCGAGCAGCGCGATCTGCAGCGGCTGGTGCACCACCAGGTCGAGCTCGAGCTGTGCGGCCTGTGCGAGCTGCGCCGCGTTGAACACGCCCTCGAGCAGCACGATGCGTCGCTTGAGGCCATTATCACGCAGTGCCACGGCCTCCTCCAGTCGCGCGACCGCGAACGCGTCGGCATCGGCGAGCGCGAGGGCCGTCGGCACCAGGCCATGGCCATAGGCATTGGCCTTGACCACCGCCATCACACGGCTGCTCGGGGCGCGGGCGCGGATCGTCTGTAGATTGGCCCGCAGCGCGGCGCTGTCGATGCGCGCGCGGATCAGCCGCATCACCGCAATACGCCCTCGGCGTACGTGTCAGGCGCGTAGTTGACGAAGCGCGTGTACTGCCCCTGGAACGTCAACACGAAGGTGCCGGTCTCGCCGTTGCGATGTTTGGCCAGGTCGATCTCCGCCATGCCTTTTTTTGTCGTGTTCTTGTCGTAGACCTCATCGCGATAGATCAGCAGGATCATGTCCGCATCCTGCTCCAATGATCCAGATTCCCTCAGATCCGACATCACCGGCTTCTTCTCGTTGCGCTGCTCGACCGCGCGATTGAGCTGCGACAGCGCGATCACCGGCACCGCCAGTTCCTTGGCCAGCGCCTTGAGGCCGCGCGAGATCTCCGCGATCTCGGTGGCGCGATTCTCCTTCGTGCCCGGCACCTGCATCAGCTGCAGATAGTCCACGACCACCAGATCCAGCCCGTGCTCGCGCTTCAGGCGGCGCGCGCGCGCGCGCAGGTCGGTCGGCGTCAGGCCCGGCGACTCGTCGATGAAAATCCTGGCCTCGGAGAGCTGGCTGGTGGCCGCGGTGATGCGTACCCAGTCGTCATCCGAAATGCGCCCGCTGCGGATGCTGTTGAGCGGCACATGTCCGATCGAGGCCAGCATGCGTGTCACCAGCTGCTCGGCCGGCATTTCCATGCTGAAGATCGCGACCGAGGCCTTGCTGTCCGGGCTCACCGCCGCATATTCGGCCATGTTCACCGCGAGCGTGGTCTTGCCCATCGACGGACGGCCGGCAACGATGATCAAGTCGCCGGGGCGCAGGCCGCCGGTCTTGTGATCGAAATCGGTGAATCCGGTCGCCAGGCCGCGCAGCTTGTCCGGATGGCTGTGCCACTCGTCTATCTTGTCGATCAGCGGCGGCAGCAGCGCGCTCACGCGCACGGCGCCGGGCCCGGTGCGCAGGCCCTGCTCGGCGATCTCGAACACCAGGCCCTCGGCACGATCGACCAGATCGCGCGCCGACAGTCCGTCGTCGCTGAACACCGAGGAGGCGATCTCGCGCCCGGCCTCGATCAGACGGCGCAGCAGCGCGCGCTCGCGCACGATCTGCGCATAGCTGCGCGCATTGGCGGCCGTGGGTGTATCGCCGGCCAGCGTGCCCAGGTAGGCGAGCCCGCCGGCATCGGTGAGCCGGCCGCGCCGCTCGAGCTGCTCGGACACCGTCACGACATCCGCCGCCTGTCCGGCGGTGACCAGTTCCCCGAGTGCCTCGTATATCAGTCGATGATCGGCGCGGTAGAAGTCTTCGGTCGTGAGGACATCGGCGACCTGGTCCCAGGCCGTCTTGTCGATCAGCAGCGCGCCGAGCACCGATTGTTCGGCCTCGAGCGAATGCGGTGGAACCAGGCCCTCGGCGCCCGCGCTGACGCCATCACGACGTGAGCGCAGCGGAGTGCTCACGCGCCCTCGCCTGTCTGTAGACGCGTGCTCATGCGCGCCGCGGCCGCGTCGGGCGGATCGGGCCTCAGCCCGCTTCTTCGGCGACGATGATGACCGGCAGCTCGACTTCGACGTCGGCGTGCAGATGCAGCGTCACGGTGTGCTCGCCCACTGCGCGCAACGGGCCGCCCGGCAGACGCACTTCGCTGCGCGCCAGCGAATGGCCGGCCGCGGTCGCAGCCTCCGCGATATCGGCGGTACCGACCGAGCCGAACAGTTTCCCTTCGGAGCCGGCCTTCGCGATGATGCTGAGCTTGAAGTCCTTGATGGCAGCGGCACGCTGCTGCGCGCGGTACAGCTCCTCGTTCGCCACGCGCTCGAGCTCGGCGCGCCGCGCGTCGAAGCGCGCGACGTTCTCAGCGGTCGCGAGCGTCGCCTTGCCCTTGGGCAGCAGGAAATTGCGGCCGTAACCGGACTTCACGCGCACGCGATCGCCGATGTTGCCGAGGTTGGCCACTTTCTGCAGCAGGATCAGTTCCATGGCGGCGCCCTCAGTGCTGATCGGTGTACGGCAGCAGCGCCAGGAAGCGCGCGCGCTTGATCGCCGTGGCCAGCTGGCGCTGGAAGAAGCTCTTGGTGCCGGTGATGCGACTCGGCACGATCTTGCCGGTCTCAGTCACGTAGTTCTTGAGCGTCGCCAGATCCTTGTAGTCGATCGAGGTGACCCCGTCGGCGGTGAAACGGCAGAACTTCTTGCGCCGCGTAAAGCGGGATACTCTTGGTTCGGCCATCACGCACCCATCGCGGCAGGTTCATCTTCGATGTCGTCGTCGCGCTCGCGACGCGCCTCGCCTTCCTCTTCGGCCTTCGCCATCGGCGAGGGCTCGGTCAGCGCGGTCTCGACGTTGGTCACCAGGTGGCGCAGCACCGCGTCGCTGAAGCGGAACGCCCCGATCAGCTCGGCCAGCGTCTTCTGGTCGCATTCGATGTTGAGCAGCACGTAGTGCGCCTTGTGGACTTTGGATATCGGGTAGGCGAGTTGGCGCCGACCCCAATCCTCGAGCCGGTGCACCTTGCCGTTGCCGGTCGCGATCATGCTCTTGTAGCGCTCGATCATGGCCGGAACCTGTTCGCTCTGGTCCGGATGGACCAGAAACACGATCTCATAATGCCTCATGGATCCTCCTCACGGGGTAATGCCGCCCACCCGAGGCTTCACTTAAGGAGCGGTACGGCAAGGAGAGCCGGCAGACTAACAGCTATGTGGTCGCCGGGTAGTCGAAAAAGGCGCGCAAGGATACAAAAAGCCGCCCGATGAAGCAACGCCGCGGCTGCCGAGGCGGATTATTGTCGTGCGCCCCGCTGCCGCAGCGCCTCGTACAGCAACATTCCGGTGGCCACCGAGACATTCAGGCTCTCCACGGCCCCCAGGCTCGGCAGTCGAACCAGCCAGTCGCAGTGACGCTGCGTGAGCTGACGCAGGCCGGCGCCCTCGGCGCCCATGACCAGCACCCGCGGGCCGGTCAGGTCGATCTCGTGGGCCTGCTGCGGCCCCTGAGCGTGCGCACCGACGATCCACAGCCCGGCGGCCTTGAGCAATCCGAGCGTGCGGGCCAGGTTGGTCACCGTGGCGACCGGGGTGGTCTCGGCGGCGCCGGCCGCCACCTTGCGCGCCGTGGCGTTCAGCGGCGCGGCGCGGTCACGCGGCACGATCACCGCGAGCACGCCGCAGGCATCGGCGGTGCGCAGACAGGCTCCCAGGTTATGCGGATCCTGCACCCCATCGAGCGCCAGCAGCAGCGGGTCGGTGGTTCGCGTAACCGCCTCGAGCAGTTGCTCTTCGCTGCACGCGGCCAGCGGGGTCACCTCGGCCACGATGCCCTGGTGCACCGCCTCCCCGATCCGCGCCTGCAGCTGCCGGGCGTCCACGCGTTCCACGGCGCGACCGGCGCCAAGCGCCAGCCGCTCGATCTCATCCGCCCTGGCATCGTGGCGGCCGTGCTGCAGCAGAACTCGCGTCACGCGCTGCGGGTGGCGCGTCAGCAGCGCGCGCACCGCGTGCAGGCCGTAGACGACTTCAGTCCGTTGCGAGCTCAAGATCGATCAGTCCTTCCACCGGCTTGACGGCGGCGACGATCACGCGCAGCCGCTCCCCGGGCGCGAGACGGCGCTTGCTGCGCTGGCCGATCCATTGGCCGCCGTCGCGCGCCATCCGATAGTCGTCGTCGCGCAGCGAGGCCAGCGGCAGCAGGCCGTCGACCCCGAGTGCCAGCAGCTGCACGAAACAGCCGAATTCCACCACCGTGGTAATCAAGCCGTCGAAGGTCTGGCCGACCCGATCGCGCAGGTACACGCATTTGAGGAACGTGCCGACGTAGCGGTCGGCCTCATCGGCGCGCCGCTCGAGTCGCGACAGGTCCACGCCGTGCGCGGCCAGTTCCGGTGCGCGCGGCAATGAATCGGGATCGAGCGCACCGAGCCGGGCGCGCAGCGCGCGATGGATCATCAGGTCCGGATAGCGCCGTATCGGCGAAGTGAAATGCGCGTAATCCTTCAGCGCCAGTCCAAAGTGGCCGATGTTCTCGGGCTGATACAGCGCCTGCGCCATCGAACGCACGATCAGCGATTCGATGAACGGCCGGCTCTGGGGATCGCGCACGCGCGGCGCAATCGCGGCGAGGTCGCTCGGCTGTACCGGGTCGGGCAGCTGCAGCTCGATGCCCAGCACGCGCAACGTCGAGCGCAACTGCTCGAGCTTCTTCTCGTCCGGCGAGGCATGCACGCGAAACAGCGCCGGCTGGCGATGTTGCCGCAGCTCCTGCGCCACCGCGACGTTGGCGAGCACCATGCATTCCTCGATCAGCCGGTGCGCATCGTTGCGCGAGATGAATTCGATGGCACGCACACGCTCGCCGTTTTCGATGACGAATTCGGCCTCCGGCGCATCGAAGTCGAGCGCACCGCGCCGCCGCCGCGCCGCGGCCAGCGCGTGATAGACATCGACCAGCGGCAGCAGCGCCTCGAGCAGCGTCCCGAGCACAGTGCGCGCCGCCGGTACGCCGAGAAACAGCGCATCGTGCGCCTGGCCGTAGGTCAGTCGCGCCGCCGAGCGCATCACGGCTGCATAGAAGCGGCTGTCCTCGAGCGCGCCACGTTTGGAAATGCGAAGGTCCGCGACCATGCACAACCTGTCGACGTGCGGCTCGAGCGAGCACAGATGATTCGACAGCGCGGTGGGCAGCATCGGCAGCACGCGCGTCGGGAAATACACCGAGGTGCCGCGCGCTCTGGCTTCGGTGTCGAGCGCACTGCCGGGACGCACGTAGTGGCTGACGTCGGCGATCGCGACCAGCAACCGCCAGCCGCCGCCTTCGCGCCGCTCGGCATACACCGCATCGTCGTAGTCTTTGGCATCCTCGCCATCGATCGTGACCAGCGGCAACGCGCGCAGATCGATGCGCTGGGCGGCTTCGGACGGATCGACGCTCTTGCCCCAGTGCGCCGCCTCGCGCAGTGCGGCAGCCGAAAAGTCCACCGGCAGGCCGAAGCGCGCGATCGCTGCTTCGGTCGCCATCTGCACCGGCCGCTCGGGATCCAGGCGCTGCTCGATGCGCGCCTCGCCCGGCTGGCCGTCGCTCGGATAGCGCAGCACGCGCGCGATCACCCAGTCGCCGGCGCGCGCATCGGGCGTGTTTTCGGTCACCGCGCAGTGCAATCCCAGCCGCTGATCGGCGCTGCGCACCGCCAGGCCGCGGTACGCGGCCTCGATCGTGCCGAGAAATGCCTGCACGCCGCGCTCGAGCACGGCGAGCACCTGCCCCGTATAGCGCCCCTGCCCGTCGCTGCGCACCTCGATGCGCACCCGATCGCCGTGCATTAGCCCTTTCATTTCCGGCGGCGGCAGGAACACCGAGTCGGCAAGCGCCTCGGTACGCACGAACCCGTAGCCGGCGCGATTGGCGCTCAGCGTGCCCTCGGCCTGCATCAGTACGCTGTCGCTGGCACCGCGCTTGTCGCGCGCGCGCGCCGGCCCCTCGCCGCCTTGCTTGCCGGCACGGCGCGTGCGCAGATGTGCCGGCGCAGCCGCCTTGCGCTGGCCACCGGATTTCGAAGGCCGCTGCTTTCCGCTACGCCTCAATTGACAGTCCCCGACCCCTTCCGTACATTGCGCCGCCCACTGAATGCCCAGGTGGCGGAATTGGTAGACGCACTAGTTTCAGGTACTAGCGGGGCGACCCGTGGAGGTTCGAGTCCTCTCCTGGGCACCAATTAAATCAAAGAGTTGCATATCCGCATTGCATGTATCCCCTAGACGCACGTACGCGATAGGGGGTAGCATCATGCCATGCCGCCACTTTGGAAGCGCATATCTCGGAAATTTTGATGTCCGGTCCCGGGCCGCTTACGCACACTTCTTGGAATTGTCGGCGGGGACTTATGTTCGGCGCCGGAGGGGTTCTTTTTGCGCTAGGTCTAACGCTTCTTTTCAACTGGCCGCCGAACAGCGTGCCTGATATGTCCCCAGTCTTGATTCATCTTGGGGTGACAGTTGGAGCAGTGTTAATCCTAGCCGCGGCTTTTCTGTCAGTTGCGGCTATAAGTAAGGGCAGCGCTATCGGACCCGCGCCGCGGATCTGGTCTTATTGGCTTAGTGTCAGTAGCCCTCATGGCCTGCGTTATCTCAGCCTTTCAATCATCATTCTGTTGCTAGTAGTTGTCCTACTCTCTAGTGGTGCCCCTCCACGCTCCCCTCCGATAGCGGTTGCGCCTGCCACATTAACCCCATCCCTACCGTCCGCGCCCCCAATTGGCAATACTGCGCCGACGGACCAGTCACCCCCAGAGCACCCACCGGCAGAGAAACCAAACGCGACAGAACATCCTCGAAATTCCACCAAGCGTAAAGCGGTTGCCGCAAACGCGCCTACGGCTGCACCGGCCCCGGTGGCATTACCACCGTTACCGAAATGGACACCGCCGTTAATCTATCTTGCCCCTGGGGCGAAAGTTATGGATTCAACTTTTACAAACATTACCGGATGCAAGAGTGGTGGCTTTCTCGTAGCTGGGGAGGGGGCGCTGTGGGAAAACAGTCCGGTTTCAAATCTTAGATTAGACGATTGTGAAACGGCAACGGCAGTATTCTCCGGACAATTGACTGATCGGGACAAAGCCATCTTCACAAAGATGCCAAAAGACAGGCCAATACGTGTCATGTATTTGGCTAACGATGATGTAGCGCAGGCCTATGGATCAGCGATAGATAAATTTTTTCGCGATGGAGGCTACCAAATGGCAGCGGACTTAGCGCCGCACACAGATAACGTACGGCCACTCATGACTCTAATTAGGCCGCACGCAGCAGACGATAAAGAGATATGGATAGAAGTGGGCGCTAGTCATGTCACGCGGTAAATACCTCAGCCTTCCCGAAGCGCGCAAAAAGAAGCAGCTTGACCGCTTCGCCAAGGAACATCCGTCGGAAGGCGATGCCGATCAGCTTGAATCGCTGATCGGCAAGATGTCTAAAACGCCTGAATCAGCCGATCAAACATCGAAGAAGCCTGAGGACCGCGAAGATTGAAGCGGAACTCAAATTCCACCAGATACTTCTGCATGTGCTTGCGGGAAATGCTGCGATGAGTGCCCTTCATGCTGCACTTGAAGTGCGACCAGAAGCCTTCGATGGTGTTGGTGTGCGTGTTGCCACGGACGTACTGATGGTTCCGATGGCGCACCGTCTCATGCCGGTAGCCAAGCTTGCGGACCGTCCGATAGCCCATGTACTCGTCGGAATTAATCAGCGAACCCTTTTCGATGTTCTGCTCGATGATCGGGACCAGCGTTTCCATTTTGACGTTCGGTACAACCGCCGTCATCAGATCGCCGCCGCGCTCGACCATGCCGAACACCGCAGTCTTTTTGGAATCCGCGCTCGGGCGTCCGACCTTGTGCGTGTTGCCGCCGACATAGGCTTCGTCGATCTCGACCGTACCGGAGAGGCCGTCGTCGCCGTCCACGACACCCATGAACTTCCTGATCTCGTGGCCCATCCGCCATGCGGTCTTGTAGGTCACGCCTAACTGGCGCTGTAGCTCCTTAGCAGGCACACCATGACGCGACGTAGTGAACAGGTAGATCGCATAGAACCACGACTGCAGGGGCGTCCTAGTGCGCTCAAAGGGCGTCCCGGCGCACGGGTAGATGTGGTGGCCGCACAGCTTGCAGCTGAAGGCCGGCCGCTTGCCGAGCTTGTAGAACTCGGTCGGCTTGGCGCACTTCGGATTCGGGCATTCTCGGGTACGCCCATACCGCAGGTCCATCACATGAAGAAGGCAGGTATCGTCGTCAGGGAACTTGACGAAGAACTCTTTGACTGTCAGCGACTTAGCCATACGTCCTCCTACCGATGACGTATACTAACTCTCCTTCTTACGTGTGTCAAGGGGATACATGCGATCCGCATCATAGTATCGTTTTAGATAAATTGCGATCCGAATATTGCCTGCCGGCGGCGCGCGCCGGCCAGGGCGCTCGAGCGAGGCAAGCAAACACAACGGTTCGCGCGGCATTTGCCGCCGGTTGGCGCCTCAGCCGCGCCACCATGCACGCGAGCGCCAGCGCAGATACAGCGTGCTGCCGAGCACCATGATGTAGATCAGCACCGCGAGCCAGCCGCCGATCGCACCCCAGCCCAGCTGCGGCAGGAAGCGCACCCAGCCCTGCCCGGGCGCAAAGGTCAACGCATGCGCCAGCGGCACGAACATCAGCCACGACATCGCCAGCACCAGGGTCGCCGGCACCGCCGCATCGCCCGCCCCGCGCAGACACATCGCGCTGCCGAGATTGACGCCATCGAAGAAATGATAGCCGGCGGCAACCCACAGCAGTCGTGTGCCGAGCGCGACCGCGGCTGGCGCGTCGGCATCGTGCGCGCCAGTGAACAGCGGCAGCAGCGCGGGTCCTGCAAGCGCGAGCAGCACGCCGATGCCCCCCATGTACGCGGCGGCCAGCAGAATCACCCGTGTGCCGACCCGGCTCGCCCAGCGGATATGGCCGGCGCCGATCGACTGCCCGACCAGCGTGGTGCCCGCGAGCGCGATGCCGTAGCCGGGCGTGTACGCGATCGACGTCAGCATCATGACCATCTGGGTAGCGGCCCCGGCCACGGTGCCCAGACGCACCTGCATCATCTGGAAGATCGCGAAACCGAACAGATCCGCCGCGGTCAGCAGCCCCATCGGAACACCGAGCCGCAACTGCTCGCGCAGCAGCCCGGCGCGCGGCCGCCAGGTCAGGTGCGAGCGGTATCGGCGGCGAAACTCCGGGCGCAGAAAGATCGCCGCCGCCAGCAGCAGACCCAGCGCCTGCGCCACCGTCGTGGCCCAGCCGGAACCCGCTATGCCCCAGCCGAGCCTGAAGATAAACAGCTGATTGAACAGTGCGTTGGCCAGCGCGGTAGCGCAAGTAACCAGCAACGTCACACGCGGGCGCCCGATGCCGTTGAAGAAGCCGAACATGGCCCACACCGCGGCGCCGAACGATGCACCGCCGACACGGGGGAACCAGAAACTCCCAGCCAGCTGCGTGATCTGCGGATCGAATCCCAGCGGCGCCAGAATGAGGTGTCCGGCCGCGCCGACCGCCACGAACAGCGGCGCCGCGCACAGCGTGCCCCAGAGCGCTGTCCACACGGCCCGACCCGCCCACTGGTAGCGTCGCGCGCCCTGCGCCTGCGCCACGATGGTCTGGACCGCGGTTCCGATGCCGCCGAGTACGAATACCACCACCAGCACCAGCCATTGCACCGCACCGACCGCCGCCAGGGCTTTGGTCGAGATCCTGCCGACGAACCACATGTCGGTCAGATTGAGAACGATCTGCACCGCGCTGTTGGCCATCAACGGCAGCGCCAGCGCCAACACCGCGCGCTGGTCCACGTGCGCATGCCCGGCGGCGTCGAGGCGCCGAGCCGGCAAGTCCACCGCGGCGCTGGTCGCTGCTGTCACCAGATCCATAGGCCGAGATTGTGGCTTTGACCGGACAGGCGGATAATCGGCGCCTTCAGGCCCCGGGGGGTTGCCGCAGCAGGCCTGGCCGCGCCATTGCGCCTACGGTTCGGCTTTTGCGTATTCCTCACCGGATCGCGGAGCCCTATAAGGGCGGCGGGAATCGACCGCTGCTCGACGAGACACCGACGCCAGCCCGCTACCGTCATACATGCCGCCCATCTAGACACCGATTTGCCAGGAGAACAACGTGACCATCGCACCCAGCACGCACGGCAGTTTGAAAATTGCCTTCAAGACCCGTTACGGCAACTTCATCGGCGGCAAATGGGTCGCGCCGGTGAAAGGTGAATACTTCCAAAATATCACGCCGGTGACCGGCCAGCCGATCTGTGAGATTCCGCGCTCGAGCGCCGAGGACATCGAACTCGCCCTCGATGCCGCGCATGCCGCCAAATCGGCCTGGGGCAAGACTTCGACCACCGAACGCGCGATCATCCTGAACAAGATCGCCGATCGCATGGAGACCAACCTCAGCCTGCTGGCGCATGCCGAGACCTGGGACAACGGCAAGCCGATACGCGAGACCATGGCGGCCGACCTGCCGCTCGCAATCGACCACTTCCGCTATTTCGCCGGTTGCATCCGCGCGCAGGAAGGCTCGCTGTCCGAGATCGACGACGACACGGTCGCCTATCACTATCACGAGCCGCTCGGCGTGGTCGGTCAGATCATTCCGTGGAACTTCCCGATTCTGATGGCGGTGTGGAAGCTCGCGCCGGCGCTGGCGGCCGGCAACTGCGTGGTGCTCAAGCCCGCCGAACAGACCCCGGCATCGATCCTGGTGCTGATGGAGATCATCGGCGATCTGCTGCCTCCGGGGGTGCTCAACGTGGTCAACGGCTTCGGCGTCGAGGCCGGCAAGCCACTGGCTTCGAACAAGCGCATCGCCAAGATCGCCTTCACCGGCGAGACCACCACCGGCCGGTTGATCATGCAGTACGCGGCGCAGAATCTGATTCCGGTGACGCTCGAACTGGGCGGCAAGTCGCCCAATGTCTTCTTCGCCGATGTCTGCGACAAGGACGACGCGTTCTTCGACAAGGCGCTCGAGGGCTTTGCGATGTTCGCGCTCAATCAGGGCGAGGTCTGCACCTGCCCGTCGCGGGCATTGATTCAGGAATCGATCTACGAGCGCTTCATCGAACGCGCCGTCAAGCGGGTCGGCCAGATCAAACAGGGCGATCCGCTGAGTCCGAACACCATGATCGGCGCCCAGGCCTCGAGCGAGCAGATGCAGAAGATCCTGTCCTATTTCGACATCGCGCGCCAGGAGGGTGCCAAGGTGTTGACCGGGGGCGAGCGCGCCAAGCTGCCGGGGGATCTCGGCGAGGGTTTCTACGTACAGCCGACGGTGCTCAAGGGTCACAACAAGATGCGCGTGTTCCAGGAGGAGATCTTCGGTCCGGTCGTGTCGGTGACGACCTTCATGGATCAGGATGAGGCGCTGGCCATTGCCAACGACACGCTCTACGGTCTGGGCGCCGGCGTCTGGTCGAGAGACATCAACACCTGCTATCGCATGGGCCGTGGCATCCAGGCCGGGCGGGTGTGGACCAACTGCTATCACGCCTATCCGGCCCACGCGGCCTTCGGCGGCTACAAACAGTCGGGAGTCGGGCGCGAGAACCACAAGATGATGCTCGATCATTACCAGCAGACCAAGAATCTGCTGGTGAGCTACTCGCCCAAGGCGCTCGGGTTCTTCTAGGTCGATGGGCCGGGAACGATAGGATGGTCGCAGTCGAACGCGTCAGCGCCACCCCGGCGGCGCTGGCGCTACTGAGCCAGCTCGAGCGCAAACATGGTCCGCTGATGTTTCATCAGTCGGGCGGTTGCTGCGATGGCAGCGCGCCGATGTGCTTCCCGCGCGGCGAATTCCTGGTCGGTGACCAGGACGTGCTGCTCGGCGAGATCGGCGGCCATCCCTTCTACATCGGCGCCGCGCAGTTCGAATACTGGCGCCACACGCACCTGATCATCGACGTGGTGCCGGGGCACGGCGGCATGTTTTCGCTGGAAGGCCCCGAAGGCGTGCGCTTCCTGACGCGCTCCCGGCTCTACACCGATGATGAATCACGGCAGCTGGACAGCCAGCCGCCGCAATCAGCCGGGGCTGCCGCGCTGCGCTGACGGCACGAACTGGCCTCGCCGCGCGCCCGGCTTGGTCAGCAGCATCTGCACGTCCCCGGTCGCCCGCTCGAGGAAACCGCCTTCGCAGTACGCCAGGTAGAACTCCCACATGCGCTCGAATCGCTCGGGGTAGCCGAGCGAGCGCACCTGATCGCGCCGGGCGAGAAAGCGCTCGCGCCAGGCGCGTAGCGTCAACGCATAGCTCGGCCCGATATCCTCGAGGTTGAACAGCTTCAGGTCGCTCACGCGCGCCATCGCTGCCAGCAGCGCGCTCACCGATGGGATGAAACTTCCGGGAAAGATGTGGCGCTTGATGAAATCCACCGAACGCAGCGCCTGGGCATAGCGGTAATCCTCGATCGTGATCGCCTGGATCAGCGCCATGCCGTCGTGCTCGAGCAGCTCGCTGACCTTGCGGAAATAGGTGTCGAGGTACTGATGTCCGATCGCCTCGATCATTTCGATCGACACCAACCGGTCGTAGCGGCCGCTCAGGCGCCGATAATCGGCCAGCAGCACCTCGATGCGATCCTGCAGCCCGGCGGCAGCCACGCGCTCGCGCGCCAGCTGATACTGCTCGCGCGAGATCGTCGTGGTGGTCACATGACAGCCGTAACGAGTCGCCGCGTGCAACGCGAAGCCGCCCCAGCCGCTGCCGATCTCGATGACACGCGTGCGTGGCGAGAGCTCGAGCTTCTGGCAGATGCGTTCCAGCTTGCGTGCCGACGCGACTTCCAGCGCTTCATCGTCGCTGGCAAACAACGCCGCTGAATACATCAGGTTGTCGTCGAGGAACAGCCGGAAGAACTCATTGCCCAGATCGTAGTGCGCGGCGATGTTGCGCCGGCTGCCGGAATGCGTATTGCGCCGCAGTGCCGCCCATGCGCGCATCAGCGCGCCGCCGGCGCGCGCCGGGCCGCGTTCCATCGCATCCAGACGGGCGCGATTGCGCACCAGGATGCGCACCAGCGCCACCAGGTCGTCGCAATCCCACAGGCCGTCCATGTACGCCTCGGCGGCGCCGACGCTGCCGTTCAGGGCGGTGCGGTGATAGAACGCCGGATCGTGGACGCGCAGACACGCGTGCAGCGGCTCGCGCGCACCGGGCGCTGGCGTGGCGAGCGTGAGCGATTCGCCGCCCTCCCGCAACTGCAGCGCGCAATCGTGCAGTCCGCGCAGCAGATCGAGCACGCGCCGGCGCAGCCCCCGCTGCAGCCAGGTCGAGGGGCGCCGCGGCCGCGCCAGTGCGACCACACCGGCGTCGGTCACCGCAAGCCAGCCTCGGCACCGGGCTGCTGCGCCTGACGCAGGCTGGCCGGATAGGGCCGCAGATCGTGCACCAGGCCGAGCCACGACAGCACGCTCAGGCCGTAGAAAGTCAGGTCGCACTCCCACCAGCGCAGGCCCTGGCGCGCGGCGCCGGGGAACCGGTGGTGATTGTTGTGCCAGCCCTCGCCGAAAGTGATCAGCGCCAGCAGCCAGTTGTTGCGGCTCGCATCGCGGGTACCGAAGCGGCGCGAACCGAAGCGGTGTGCCAGTGAATTGATCATGAAGGTGGCATGGAACAGCACCACCGTGGAGATACAGAAGCCCCACACCACCAGCTGCATACCGTTGGTGCCGAGCTGCGGCTGCGCGCTGCTGAGCCAGTGCCCGAGCGCGTACAGCGCGACCGCCAGCACCACCGGCATCAGGATGTCGAAGCGATCGAGCAGCCGCAGCTCCGGGAAGCGCGCCAGATCCCGGATCATGCTCCAGTCGGTGCGAAATCCTTGTGGCGTCAGAAACCAGCCCACGTGACTCCACAGGAAGCCGCGGCGCACCGGCGAATGCGGATCGAGCTCATCGTCCGCATGGCGATGGTGATTGCGGTGATGCGCGGCCCACCACAGCGGGCCGCGCTGCACGCTGCCGGCGCCGATCGCCGCGAACACGAACTGCACGGTGCGCGAGGTTCGAAACGCGCGGTGCGAGAAATAGCGGTGATAGAACGCGGTGATCGCGAACATGCGCACGACGTACAGAGTCACCGCGATGGCGACCGCAATGCCCGAGACTCCGACCCAGATCACCGCGACACAGGCCAGGTGCAGCGCGACGAATGGCAACGTGCGCAACCAGTCGATGCTCCGGTCGTCGTCGCCGAGCGCAGCGCCGGCGCTGGTATCGAGCCAGCGGGCCAGCGCCGTGCCGATGCGCCGCGCCAGCGGCGGTGTCGTGTCTGTCATCGCATCCCTGCACTTTATTGTTGGTTCTGGTGCGCCCATGTGTCGGGCTGTCACTGAAACATGCAACGTCCGGTCAGCGGCATCCCGGCCGCGCGCTCGACCTCCGCCGCGGTCACGTCGCCGCGCCGCCGCGACGACGTGACCGCATGCGCCGGCTGCGGCAGCGGCAGGGCTGCGCGCCGTTCCGGCGAGCGCGCATCGGCCTGCGCGAACACTTCCCGCTGCCCGTCGCGCGTGCGCACACCCTCGCGATAGCCGAGCCGGGCATCGAACAGATCGACATCGGGTGTCGCCGCGCCCGGCGCGGTATCGATGCGCTTGCGCACGAACGGCTCGCCGCTGGGGCAGGAATAGACCACCAGCCGATACTCGACGCCGTTTTCGGTATAGAGCCAATGGCTCTCCCGGTACAGCAGGCGGTTGTCGGTCGCGGCGTAGGCCTCGCCCTGATAGTACTGCCCGGCCACACCGGCCGTGCTCGACCCGATCGAGGCCAGCGCGGCCATGCCGCCCAGCCGTATCCGGCCTGGCGCGCGCGAGCGCCGCGCGGCTCCGTTGTTCCGCGTTGCATTGCGGCCGACGGCGTGAATCTGCTGCATACGCTCGATAGTACGCCGGGCGCGACGCCGCGGATGCACCGGCGCTGCCGTGCCCGGGCCGATGCCGCTGCACTCCATCCACGATCCGACTCGAGCCGTGCGCTGCCTCAGGCGTCGAACGGATGGCGCAGCACGATGGTCTCGTCCCGATCCGGTCCGGTGGAGATCAGGTCCAGCGGCACGCCAACCAGCGCCTCGATGCGCTCGAGATAGCGCCGGGCATTGTCCGGCAGCGCGCTGTGCTCGGTGATCCCGACCGTGCTCACCTTCCAGCCCGGCAATTCCTCGTACACCGGTTCGATCTCGGCGTAGGCATCGGCGATCAACGGCGTCTCGGAGGTGGTCTCGCCGCGCACGCGATAGCCGACGCAGATCCGGATCGTATCGAGCCCGTCGAGCACGTCGAGTTTGGTCACGCACAGCCCCGAGACGCTCGAGTGCACGATCGAGCGGCGCAGGGCGATGGCGTCGAACCAGCCACAGCGCCGGCGGCGCCCGGTCACCGAGCCAAACTCGTGCCCGACGCGCGACAGGTGCTCGCCGTATTCATCGAACAGTTCGGTCGGGAACGGTCCGGCGCCGACCCGCGTGGTGTAGGCCTTCACGATGCCGAGCACGTAGTCAAACATGCGCGGCCCGACACCGGTGCCGGTCGCAGCGCCGCCCGCGGTGGTGTTCGATGAGGTGACGAACGGATAGGTCCCGACGTCGACGTCGAGCATCGCGCCTTGCGCGCCTTCGAACATGACATTGGCGCCCTGGCTGCGCAGCCGCGCCAGTGCGTCGGTGACGTCCACCAGCAGCGGTCGCAGCCGCTCGGCATACTCGAGCTGCTCATCGAGCGTGCGCTGGAAGTCCACCGGTGGCTGGGCAAAATAGCGCTGCAGCACGAAATTGTGGAAGTCGAGCACTTCGCCGAGCTTGGCGGCGAAACGATCGCGCTGAAACAGGTCGGCGACGCGCACCGCACGCCGCGCCACCTTGTCTTCGTAGGCCGGGCCGATGCCGCGTCCGGTGGTGCCGATCGCGTTGACGCCGCGGGCGGATTCGCGCGCGCGATCGAGCGCCGCGTGCGAAGGCAGAATCAGCGGACAGGCCGGGGAGATACGCAGCCGATCGAACACCGGCACGCCCTGCTCCATCAGCATCGCGGATTCTTCGAACAGCGCCGGCAGCGACAGCACGACGCCGTTGCCGATGTAGCACTGCACGCCGTCGCGCAGGATGCCCGAGGGGATCAGCGACAGGATGGTCTTGCGGCCGCCGATCACCAGCGTATGGCCGGCGTTGTGGCCACCCTGAAAACGCGCCACCGCCACCGCGCGTTCGGTCAGCAGGTCGACGATCTTGCCCTTGCCCTCATCGCCCCATTGCGTGCCGATCACGACGACGAAGCGACCCATCAGGAACGCACCAGGTAGAGGATTGCCAGGCCGACCAGCATGCTCACCAGGCCGGCGATCCGCAGCTCACGCTCTTGCATCGATACCATTCTGGCGAGCAGCCGCTTGGTTCCCGACGGATTGATGAATGGCATGATGCCTTCGATGATGCACACGATCGCGAGCGCAGCAAACAAGTCGGTCCAGTCCAACCCCACGGATCACCCTGAGGAAAATCAGCGCCCGCTGGCGCTGTGCAGGTACTTGAAGAACTCGCCTTCCGGCGTTATGACCAGAATATCGCCGTCGCGTCCCAGGGTGTTCCGGTACGCCTGCATGCTGCGATAGAAGGCGGCGAATTCGGGATTGCGTGCATACGCCTTGGCGTACGCGGCTCCCGCCCGCGCATCGCCCTCGCCGCGGATGCGCTGCGATTCGCGGGTCGCGTCGGCCAGAATATCGGCGCGCTTGCGCTCGGCATCGGCGCGGATCTTCTCGGCATCGGCAACGCCACTGGCGCGCAGTTGCTGCGCCTGCGCAATCTGGCTCTGCTGCATGCGCTGGTATACGGCGGTGGCCACGTCTTCGGTCAGATCGATGCGCTGCAGCTGCACGTCGATCAGCTCGACGCCCAATTCCCGGGCGGCGGCCCCGATCTCGCCGAATGCCGCATCGCTGAGCGTGCCGCGCGCATCGGCGATGACCTTGGTCAGCGGCTGACCGGCGACCGCGCTCTTGAGACGGTCGCGAACGATATCCGCGAGCCGCAGCGCAGCCATGTCCTGATCGCCGCCCGTGGCCTGGAAGAAGCGCGCCGCATCGAGCATCTGCCACTTGAGGTAGAAATCGACATTGAGCGCCTTCTGGTCACGCGTCAGGAAGCTCTCGCCCGGAAAGGCGCGCGTGAGGATGCGCCGGTCGAACACGTGCACCTCGTCCAGGGGCGATTTCAGGTGCAGCCCCGGGCTGTACTGTGCGCCCTCGACCTGGCCGAAACGCGTGCGCAGCGCGGTCTCGCCCTCGCTCAGAGCGAAGCTCGAGCGCCACAGCAGCAGCACTGCCAGCGCGACGCCCAGCGCGATCGGCAGCCGGGCGCCCATCAGCGATCCACCCGTTCGCGGCTGCGTTCGGCCTGATCGCTGCGATCGTTGCCGGTTGCACCCGCGCCGGCGCCGGCGGCCCCGGCAGTGGCGGCACCGGCGGCCGGCGCCGCGATCGCAGGCGTCGCGCCCGGCACTGCAGCGCGCACCGCCTCGGCCAGCTTGTCGAGCGGCAGATAGATCAGGTTGCCACCGCCGCTCTTGGCGTCGATGACGATCTTATGCGAGCGCGACAGGATGCTCTCCACGGTATCGATGTAGAGACGGCTGCGCGTCGCCTCGGGCGCCTGCGCGTAGGTAAGCGCGAGCTGCGTAAAGCGCTCGGCTTCCCCGTCCGCATTCGCCACCGTCTGCGCCGCGTACACCTGCGCGTCCGCCAGCTGACGCTGTGCCGCGGCTTGCGCCTTCGGCAGGATGTCGTTCGCAAAGGCCTGCGCATCGGCGATCGCCCGCTGGCGATCCTCCTCGGCTTTCTCGGCATCGCGCTGTGTGGCGACGACTGCATCGGGCAGCTGCACGTCCGTCATGTTCACGCTGGTGACGATGACGCCGGCGCGATAGTCATCGACCAGTTGCTGAATGCGCCCGCGCGCCTCGGTGGTGACCTGCCCGCGGGCATCGCCGGTCAGCAGCGCCGACAGCGTGTGCTGCGCCACCAGCTCGCGCAGCAGCGTCTCTCCGGTCTGGCCCAGGGTCAGTTGCGGATCGCGCACCTGAAACAGGTACTGCACCGGATCGTTGATCCGGTACTGCACCGACCAGCCGATCTGGATCAGGCTCTGATCGGCGGTGAGCATCAAGGCCTTGGAGTCCAGCCCCTGGATGCTGGCGACATTGAGCTTTTGCATGGTCTCGATCGGCCAGGGCCAGTGCCAGCCATGCCCCGGCTGTTCGATCGCGAGGTAGCGGCCGAAGCGCTGCACCACGCCGCGTTCGGAAGCGTCGATCTGGAAATAGCCGCTCGCGAGCCATACCGCGACGGCCACCAGCAGCAGCGCCAGTGCCGCGGTGCCGCCGCCGCGGCCCGGTCGCCACAGGCGCTGCACGCGCTGCTGCCAGCGACGCAGCATCTCATCGAGCGACGAATCATCCGGAGCGCCGCGCGGAGGCGGCCGCTGTTTATCTTCGCCGGGCTGGTTCCATGCCATATTGGAAGGGCCGTGGGGCTGTCGGATGCAGTGCGCTCTAGCAACGCACCGGCGCGGTCTGCACTGCCGCGACCGATTCTAGGTACGGCTCCGGCGCGGCACAAGCCGCCGGCGCGATGCGCGGCTGGGGCTCGAGCAACTGCACGCCGGGCTGCGCCGCCCAGGTCGCGAGTTGCGCCGCGGGCAGCTCGACCAGCAGTTCGGTCGCGCCGTCGTCGAGCGCGCGCTCGGCGCGCACCACCCGCGCCTCGTACAGACGCGCCCGCAGTGCACCAGCGGCCGGCGGCAGGTGCATCCACAGACGCCGGACGTCCAGATCGAGCCGCTCGGCGATCGCCTCGCGCAGCAGCTCGATGCCGTGGCCCGCCGCCGCGCAGATCCACACCGCGCATGGCCGTCCATCCGCACTGCGCTCGAGCTTCGCGTCGAGCTCGAGCCGGTCGATCTTGTTGTAGACGCGCAGCTGTGGGATCTCCCCGGCGCCGATCTCATTGAGCACGGTGTCCACCTGCTCGATGTGCTCGTCGCGTCGCGGGTCGCTGGCATCGACCACATGCAGCAGCAGATGCGCTTCGCGCGCTTCCTGCAGCGTCGACTGGAACGCGGCCACCAGTTCGTGCGGCAACTCGCGGATGAATCCGACGGTGTCGGCCAGCACCACCGGGGCACCGCCGGGCAACGCCACGCGCCGCACGGTCGGATCCAGGGTCGCGAACAGCTGGTCCGCGATGTAGACATCGCTGCCGGTCAGCGCATTGAACAGCGTCGACTTGCCGGCATTGGTGTAGCCAACCAGCGCCACCGACGGCACCGGAATCTCGGCTCGCGCGCTGCGGCCGGTGTCACGCTGCTGCTTGAGGCGCTCCAGGCGCTGCGTCACCGAGCGCACGCGCGCACCGAGCAGACGGCGGTCGGTCTCGAGCTGCGTCTCGCCGGGCCCGCCGCGCAGACCGATACCGCCCTTCTGGCGCTCCAGATGTGTCCAGCCGCGCACCAGGCGGCTCGACAGATGCTTCAGCTGCGCCAGCTCGACTTCCAGTTTGCCCTCGAAGCTGCGCGCGCGGCGCGCGAATATATCGAGGATGAGCCCGCTGCGATCGAGCACGCGCACGCCGCTCAGGCGCTCGAGATTGCGTTGCTGGCTGGGCGACAGCGGGTGATCGAACAGAATCAGCTCGGCATTCTCGGCGCGCACCGCGCCGGCGATCTCCTGCGCCTTGCCGCTGCCGACGAAGTAGCGTGGGTCCGGCCGCTCGCGCCGACCGGTGACGGTGGCTACGGGTTGGGCGCCGGCAGACCGTGCCAGCTGTTCGAATTCCTCGAGATCCTCGCGCCTGACCGGCATGCCAAGCCCGAGGCGCACGAGTACGGCGCGCTCACCGGCGCGCGGGCGTTCGACCATGCCTCTGTCCGCTACGGCGCATCATTCGGCCGCGGGCTCGGCGACGCTACCCTCGTCGACGGTGAGTCGCACGGCGCGCGCCGGCACCACGGTGGAGATCGCGTGCTTGTAGACCATCTGGCTGACGGTGTTCTTGAGCAGCACCACGAACTGATCGAACGAATCGATCTGTCCCTGAAGCTTGATGCCGTTGACCAGGTAGATCGACACCGGAACATGTTCTTTGCGGAGTGCATTCAGGAAGGGGTCTTGTAGGGATTGGCCCTTGGCCATGGGATTCTCCTTATTTTTCAACTGCTTTTACTTTTCAATGGGTCGGTCTTTGAGCCGGAATCTGCGTCAGAGCGCTCGATCTGACAAATCCCGCGGGGAGGAAGTACATTAATGTTTATTCTATCACCGCGCTCACAGGCGGTCATGCGCGAGCGGCCGCGTGTATGCTCCGCGCGACAGTTGCCGCCAGTCCTAAAGTG
The DNA here is from genome assembly GCA_044440135.1 of Steroidobacterales bacterium. Lineage (GTDB taxonomy): Bacteria > Pseudomonadota > Gammaproteobacteria > Steroidobacterales > Steroidobacteraceae > FEN-1191. Next base: position 21,781 of record JBIODC010000040.1, read on the forward strand.
TGCGCCGGCAGCATCGTCAGGCCCTGTTCGCGCCGCAACCAGGTGAGCTGACGCTTCGCCAGCTGCGCCGTAGCAACAATCGCCTGCTGGATCGCCTGGTCAAGGCTGCAGCGGCCGGCCAAGTAGCCCCAGAGCTGGCGGTAGCCGACCGCGCGGATCGCCGGATGCTGCTCCGTCAGGTCACCGCGCGCATACAGAGCACGCACTTCCTCGATCAGTCCGGCCCGCAGCATCGCATCGAAGCGCGCAGCCAGATACCCTCGCCCGTCGAGGCGCGACGCCGGCAGCAGCGCATAGCGCAACCAGCGGAATTCCTCGCGCGCGCCCGCCGTGCTTCGTTGCCATTGCGACATCGGCACGCCGGTCAGTCGATGTACCTCGAGCGCGCGCTGGATTCGCTGCGCGTCGTTGCGGGCAATGCGCGCCGCGGCCGGTGCATCGACCCGTTCGAGTTCGGCATGCAACGCAGGCCATCCGGCGCTCGCCGCCTGCGCATCGAGCTCGCGCCGCAGCGCCGCCGAGGCCGGCGGCAACAGCGCCAGGCCATCGCGCAGCGCGCGCAGGTACAGCATCGTGCCTCCGGCCAGCAGCGGCACCCGGCCGCGGCCCTGAATGGCCGCGATGGCCGCACGCGCATCACGCACGAACTCGCCGGCCGAATAGCTCTGCGCGGGGTCGCGGATGTCGATCAGATGATGCGCCACGCGCGCGCGCGCTGCGGCACCCGGTTTGGCGCTGCCGATGTCCATGCCGCGATACACCAGCACCGAATCGACGCTGATGATCTCCACCGGCAGCTCCGGCTGCAGCGCCTCGGACAGCTCCAGCGCCAGATCACTCTTGCCGGTGCCGGTCGGCCCGGTGAGTACCAGCAGCAACGGCGGCGACCCGGGCCGCTGCTGCGACGGCGGTGCCGCGGCGCCCGCGCCCGCATTCACGCTAGCGTCCCCGCAGGAACAGCTGATCGATCTCGCGCAGCGACAGCCGCATCCAGGTCGGCCGGCCATGATTGCATTGACTGGCGCGCTCGGTTCGCTCCATCTGCCGCAACAGCGCATCCATCTCCGCCAGGCTCAGGGCCCGCTGGCCGCGAATCGCCGCACGGCAGGCCATGCTGCCGAGGATGCGATGCGCGGCGCCGTCGAGGTGATGCGTGCCCGCCTCTCCGCACAGCTCGCGTCCCAGCTGCGCGATCAGCTCGGCGATATCGGCACGCGCCAGCAGCCCCGGCACCCGCCGCACCGCGAGCCGC
>JBIODC010000041.1:0-22980 GCA_044440135.1 Steroidobacterales bacterium
GCCCGGCACCACGCGCGACAGCATCCTGGTGCCCTTCGAGCGCGATGGCCGCGAATTCCTGTTCATCGATACCGCGGGCGTGCGGCGGCGGGCGCGGGTCGAGGATCCGATCGAGCGTGCCAGTGTCGCGCGCACCCTGCAGGCGATCGCAGGCGCGCACGTGGTGATCCTGGTGCTCGACGCGCATGACAACGTCGGCGAGCAGGACGCGAGCGTGCTCGGACAGGCGCTCGATCGCGGCCGCGTTATCCTGATCGCAGTCAACAAATGGGACGGCATCGCCCCGGAGCAGCGCGAGGAAATCAAGCGCCAGCTCACGCTCAAGCTCGACTTCGTGCCGTTCGCGCCGCTGCACTTTATTTCGGCGCGTCACGGCAGCGGTGTCGGGGAGCTGGCGCGCGATGCGATCCGCGGCTACGACGCCGCGATGCGCGCGATGCCGACCCCGGCGCTGACGCGCACGCTCGAGCGCGCGCTGGCAGCGCATCAGCCGCCGCTGGTGCGCGGCCGGCGCATCAAGCTGCGCTATGCGCACCAGGGCGGGCGCAATCCGCCGCGCATCGTGATCCACGGCAATCAGACGGTGTCGGTGCCGGAAGGCTATCGACGCTACCTGGCCAATGTGTATCGCGATGCGTTCGATCTGTACGCGACCCCGGTGGCGATCGAGTTTCGCACCGACGCCAATCCCTACGACCGGGTCAGGGCGGGGAAGGTGAAGCCGCGGAAGCAGGCAAGAACAATGCCGGGTCGACAAAGACGCGGTTGAGCGCGACGCCAAAGTGCAGGTGAGGCCCGGTCACGCGGCCGGTGGCCCCGACCCGGCCGATCACGGCGCCGGCGCGCACCAACTGGCCCGCCCGCACGCCGATCGCCGACAGGTGGCAGTACATCGTGATCAGACCCTCGCCGTGATCGAGCAGCACGGTGTTGCCGTTGAAGAAGTAGTTGCCGGTGTCGATCACACGGCCGTCGGCGGCGGCGCGCACCGGCGAGCCGGTAGCGGCGGCGATGTCCATGCCCGAGTGCGGATTGCGCGGCTGGTCATTGAAGATGCGCCGCGAACCGAACGAGCTGGAACGCACGCCGTCGATCGGCGCTCGCAGCTGCAGCGTTGACGGCGGATGCTCGACGAAGGTGGCGAGCGACGCGTGCAGGTGCGTCTGCTCGAGCGCCACGCGCTGCAGATCCTTCTTGGACAGCTCCACCTTTGACGGCGGCACCGTGAGCCGCTGCACCGGGTAGTCCTTCGGCCCGATCTGGAACGCCAGGTCCTGCGCGCCGCTACCATTGGCGCGCCGGATCGCGATGGTCGCGCTGCCCGGCTCGGCGCTCAGCGGGATGCCGACCACCGCCAGCCAATCGTTGGCCTGCCTGAGCACCATCACGCGCTGGCCGTCATAGCTGACCGTCGGGGCGGCCGCCTCATCGGCCCCGGCGGCGAGCGGCAGCAGGACGACACCCCCGGGCACCGGGCTCGCCTGCGGCAGGTCGAGCGCGAGCGCACCGGCCGGCAGGCTCAGGGCCAGGGACGCCGCCAGGCGCAGGCTCAGGGCCAGGACGGGCCGGGCGGCGGCAGCGGTGCGCCCGGCCGTGGCCGCGCACCGGCTGCTCACGGCCGCCGTGACAGCACCGAGGCGTGCAGACTGCCCTGCGCCAGCGTCGCGTCGAAGGTCTCGCCGACGGCCAGTTGCCCGGACGAGGTCACCAGTGCGCCATCGGCGCTGCGCGTGATCACGGCGAAGCCGCGGCCGAGCGTGGCCAGCGGGCTGATTCCCTGCAGCGCGCGCGCCGCGCTCTCGAGCCGCGCGGCATGGGCCGCGAGGCCCGACTGCAGCGCGAACAGCAGCCGGCCCTCGAGCTGATCGAGGCGCTGGCTGTATTGCGACAGGCGCGCACCCGGGTGCGCCTGCTGCAGGCGTCGCGTCACGGCCGCGAACCGCGTCTGCTCAGGCTGCAGCTGGCGGCGCATGCCAGCGCTGAAGCGCGCGCCAAGCTGCGACAGCCGCTGCAGCCAGGCGCGGCCGTCGGGGGTCACGAGCTCGGCGGCGCCGGATGGGGTCGGTGCGCGCAGATCGGCCACGAAGTCGGCAATCGTGAAATCGATCTCGTGCCCGATGCCGGTCACGACCGGAATCGCGCAGCGATGGATGGCGCGCGCGACGCGCTCATCGTTGAAGGCCCACAGGTCCTCGAGCGAGCCGCCGCCACGCGTCACGATCAGCACGTCGCACTCGGCGCGCGCCGAGGCCAGATCGAGCGCCGCGGCGATCGCCGGCGCCGCCGCCGCGCCCTGAACCGGCACCGGATAGATCAGCACCGCGGCCGCGGGAAAGCGACGCGCCAGGATATGCAGCACGTCGCGGATCGCGGCCCCGCTCGGCGAGGTGATCACGCCGATGCGCCGTGGCACGGCCGGCAGCGCGCGCTTGCGCTCGCTGGCAAACAGTCCCTCGGCCGCGAGTCGCGCCTTGAGCTCCTCGAACGCGCGTTGCAGGGCGCCGTGCCCGGCGTCCTCGAGCAGCTCGATCAGCAGCTGATAGTCGCCGCGCGGCTCGTACAGACTCACGCGGCCGTACGCGATCACCAGCTGGCCCTCGCGTGGCGCGAAGCGGCAGAGGGTGTTGCGAGTCCGGAACATCGCGCAGCGCAGCTGCGCGTCCCGGTCCTTGAGCGAGAAGTACCAGTGCCCGGACGATGGCCGCGCGAGGTTCGAGATCTCGCCCTGGACCCAGATCTGGCCGATGCCTGACTCGAGCAGCAGCCGCACTTCACGATTGAGCTTGGAGACCGAGTAGATGGCGCGGGTCGGCGCGCTCGCGCCAGGCGCAGCGGGCACGCTCACGTCCACCGCGATCACGGTGCTGATGCTGAGCTCGCTCGGCGGCTGGGTCACGGGCGCATTTTACGCCGGCCGCGCATCCGGCGCCTAAGCGCGCTCGGGCGCGGGTGCCCGCCTAGGTTTACCCCAACGGCACCATGGGCGTACAATGGCTCGCTTCTTCTCGAAGCCGCGAGGCTCCATGCGAATCCTCGAAGAAGCGCTGACCTTCGACGACGTCCTGCTCGTTCCGGCACGCTCCGATGTGCTGCCCCGCGAGGTCGACCTGTCGACCCAACTTACCCGCAACATTCGAGTCGGCCTGCCGGTGCTGTCCGCGGCCATGGATACCGTGACCGAAGCGCGGCTCGCGATCACGATGGCGCAGGAAGGCGGCATCGGCATCGTACACAAGAACATGCCGATCGAGAGCCAGGCGCGCGAAGTGGCGCGGGTAAAGAAATTCGAAAGCGGCGTGATCACCGATCCGATCACGGTGCCACCGGAGACGACCATCCGCCAGGTGATCGAGCTCACGCGTGCGCGCGGCATCTCCGGCGTGCCCGTGGTCAGCGGCAGCAAGGTGGTCGGCATCGTGACCCACCGGGATCTGCGCTTCGAGCGCAAGCTCGATGCGCCGGTCAGCACCGTCATGACGCCCAAGTCGCGGCTGATCACGGTGCGGGAAAACGCGCCGAAGGAAGAAGTGCAGCGACTGCTGCACAAGCACCGCATCGAGAAAGTCCTGGTGGTCAACGGCGATGACGAGCTCAAGGGCATGATCACCGTCAAGGACTTCCAGAAGGCCACTGAATTTCCGCGCGCGAGCAAGGACGACAGCGGCCGGCTGCGGGTCGGTGCCGCGATCGGCACTACGCCCGATACCCTGGATCGTGTCGTGGCGCTGCGCGAGGCCGGGGTCGATGTGGTGGTGCTCGACACCTCGCACGGTCATTCACGCGGCGTGCTCGAGATGATCGAGCGGCTGAAATCACGCTGGAGCGACCTGGAGCTCGTCGCCGGCAACATCGTCACGGCCGAGGCCGCACTCGATCTGGTCGCCGCGGGTGCCGACGCGGTCAAGGTCGGCATCGGGCCCGGTTCGATCTGCACCACGCGCGTCGTGGCCGGCGTCGGCGTGCCGCAGATCACGGCGGTGGCCAACATCGCTGCCGCGCTCCAAGGCCGCGGAGTACCGCTCATTGCGGACGGCGGCATCCGTTTTTCTGGGGACCTTGCCAAGGCGATCGCCGCTGGCGCGCATGCGGTGATGATCGGTGGCCTGTTCGCGGGCACCGAGGAGTCCCCGGGCGAAGTCGAGCTGTATCAGGGCGCATCGTACAAGGCCTATCGCGGCATGGGATCGCTCGGGGCAATGTCCGATCGACACGGCTCGGCTGACCGGTATTTCCAGGACACCTCGACCGAGCTCGAGAAGCTGGTGCCCGAAGGCATCGAAGGCCGCGTGCCCTACAAGGGCAGCCTGGTTTCGATCCTGTATCAGCTCGCCGGCGGACTGCGCGCCGCGATGGGCTACACCGGCAGCAACAACATCGAGCAGATGCGCACCCGGCCCACGTTCGTGCGCATCACCAGCGCCGGCGTGCGCGAAAGCCACGTGCACGACGTCACGATCACCAAGGAGGCGCCCAATTACAGCGCGTCCTGAGCTCGTGTCCGTGGCGTCGCTCGACGCCGTCGCCCCGCCGGCGGACATCCATGCGCACCGCATCCTGATCCTCGATTTCGGTGCGCAATACACGCAATTGATCGCGCGCCGGGTGCGCGAGCTCGGCGTGTACTGCGAGATCCATCCCTGGGATATCAGCGATGCCGAGGTGCGCTCGTTCGGCGCGCGCGGCATCATCCTGTCGGGTGGTCCTGAGTCGGTGACCGATGTGGCGCCGCCGCGGGCACCGCAGGCCGTGTTCGAGCTCGGCACACCGGTACTCGGCATCTGCTACGGCATGCAGACCATGGCACAGCAGCTCGGCGGCCAGGTCGCCGGCGGCCACGCGCGCGAATTCGGCTACGCCGAGGTCCAGATCGGCACCGCCGGCCGGCTGCTCGAAGGCATTCTCGATCGGCACCACGATGGCCGCGCGGTGCTCGACGTCTGGATGAGTCACGGCGATCGGGTCGATGCGCTGCCACCGGGATTTGCCGCGGTCGCCAGGACACACGACGCGCCCTATGCGGCCATGGCGGATGAGCAGCGGCGCTTCTACGGCGTGCAGTTCCATCCGGAGGTGACCCATACGCGCCAGGGCGCGGCGATCCTCGAGCGCTTCGTGCGCGAGATCTGCGGCTGCGAGGCGCGCTGGACCGCAAGCAACATCATCGAGGACCTGGTGGCGCGCGTGCGCGCGCAGGTCGGCGCCGGCCGGGTGCTGCTCGGCCTGTCCGGCGGCGTCGACTCTTCGGTGGTGGCGGCGCTGCTGCAGCGTGCGATCGGCACCCAGCTCACCTGCGTGTTCGTCGATCACGGCCTGCTGCGCCTCGGCGAGGGCGACCAGGTCATGCGCACCTTCGCAAATTCGCTCGGCGTGCAGGTGATCCGAGTCGACGCCGAACAGCGTTTTCTCGATGCGCTGAGCGGCCAGAGCGATCCCGAATCCAAGCGCAAGATCATCGGTGCGCTGTTCATCGAAGTGTTCGAGCAGCAGGCACGGGCGCTGCGCGACACCCATTTTCTCGCCCAGGGCACGATCTACCCCGACGTGATCGAGTCAGCCGGCGCGCGCACCGGCAAGGCTCATGTGATCAAGTCGCATCACAACGTCGGCGGCCTGCCCGCGGATCTGAAACTGCAGCTGGTCGAGCCGCTGCGCGAGCTGTTCAAGGACGAGGTGCGTCGCATCGGCGTGGAGCTCGGGCTGCCGCACGACATGGTGTACCGCCATCCGTTCCCGGGCCCGGGCCTGGCAGTGCGCATTCTCGGCGAGGTCAAGCGTGAATATGCCGCGCTGCTGCGCCGCGCCGATCACATCTTCATCGAGGAGCTGCGCCGCCACGAGCTCTACGAGCGCACCAGCCAGGCCTTTGCGGTATTCCTGCCGGTACGCTCGGTCGGCGTCATGGGCGATGCACGGCGGTACGATCACGTGATCGCGCTGCGTGCGGTGGAGACGATCGACTTCATGACCGCGCACTGGGCGCATCTGCCGTACGAATTCCTCGACCTGGTGTCGCGACGCATCGTCAACGAGGTGCCGGGCATCTCGCGTGTCGTCTACGACATCTCCGGCAAGCCGCCGGCGACGATCGAGTGGGAGTGAGGGGTCCAGTCGCGGCAGCAACGCGATCGGTTGTGGTTGCTGCCGCACGCGGCCGAGGTCGGAAACTCTAAGTAGCGCCCACGCGTAGCAGATCCGGCTTGCTGGCGCTCGAGCTCGATCGCGTGCATTCGGTTCTCACCGCGATCATCGATGATCCCATCTGTGCCCGGCCTCCCAGGGCGAAGCGCGTGTTGGCCCGATTGTCGCTTCGGCCGCCAGTGTAACCATTACCGCCCAGCGGACGAATATACGGACATGGCGTTCGGAGCGGAGGAATTGACCGCTCTGCGGTGCCAGCTGCGCGCCCGATGCCGGGATGTGTCAGCACGATCACTATCCAATTTACCAAGAGGAGAGCAGCAATGAGCACGATTCGTCTGATCCGGCGCGCAGTCGCCATGGCGGCCTGTGCGGTCGCCCTCGGCTACGGTAGCGGTGCGCTCGCGGATGACATGGCGTCCTTCGGTACCGGAGCCTACGCCAGTGGCGTCCGGACGATGGAGTTGATGCACAAGATCGATACCGATGGCGACGGCACGGTATCCCGGGAGGAGTGGAATGCCTTTCAGGAAAAAGTCTTTGCGATGCTCGACAAGAACAAGAACGGCAATGTCGACAGCAAGGAGTTCATGAGCCGCGGGAACGAGATGGCCGGGTTTGCGACTGGAGGCTACGCCAAAGGACTGCAGACGATGGAGATGATGCACAAGATCGATGCCGATGGCGACGGGATGGTGACCCGTGACGAGTTCATTGCCTATCAGACCAAGGTATTCGACTTGATGGACACGAGCACGAGTCACAAGGGCAAGCTCGGTGCGGATGAGTTTGCGACCGGCGGGGCCAGCAGGCACTGACTTACCGGTGCGACAGGTCCGGCTACCGTGCGGTGCGGTCAACGCTCGGGTGCCGCAGCCAAAATGCGCGACGGCGATCGAAGGGTCGCCGTCGCACTCGTCGGCGCAGCGTTATCGGCCGTACCGCCGCAAACTTGAGACTTCTCACACGGCCACTGCCGTGCTGCCCTGGCGCCTTCGGCATGACGGCGTTCCGCGATCCAGCTAACAGCCGCCGGTGACCATACGCGGTATATACGCGATCGAGAGTGCGCCAGGACGGTGCGGGCGATACCCAGGGGTCGCAACGAATGTTGATCGAAGGCGAAAAACCGCCACTGTTGATTTTGGATCCGTCCGGGGCCGCGGCCGGTCGTGCTGCCACGAAGTCACTGGCTCGCCTGGCTTGTCCGCTGTTGCATTTCAAGGAAGCCGGGGCGGCGGCCGGTTCCATTGCCGCCGGACAGCCGGCCGTGGTGCTGATCATCGCTGAGGGATCGCCCGCGGACGCCGCCACGCTGTGCTCGCGCCTGATCGAGTCCGCCAGCAGCAGCCCGCCGGCCATGGTGCTGCTCAGCGGCAAGCCGCTGGCTGCCACGCCGGCACAGCTGGCCGGCCATTTCGTCGCCCCGTTCGATTGGGACGCGATTGTCGATCGACTCGATCAGCTGTTGCTGCTGGCGATGCTGCGACGTGACCAGTCCGCGCTGAGCACACTGCTGCAGCTGAGCCGGGTCGAACTGGTATCGATCGACACCGAGAGCCAGAGCTGCCGCGTCAACGACACGCTGGCGGTACTGCTCGGGATGCCGGGTGCGGACAGCGCGGCCAGTCGCCGGGCCCGGGCGCAGCCAATGCATTGGCAGAAATTATTCGATCACTGCGAGGAGCCGGAGCGCCAGCGGGTGCTCGATACCGTCAGCGGCACATTCGAGTCAGGCATGGGATTCGAGGCCGAGTACGATATCCGGATCGATCGCCTTCACCGGCGTCGCGTGCGCCTCACCGGGCACCCGACCAACGGCGCGCCCGGCACGCCGCCGCGGCGGCTCGACCTCGTGATTCAGGACGTCACGCCGGTCGATTCCCGCACCACCGCGGACGCCGCGAACCGCCTGCTCGACACCACGCTCGGCCTGCGCCATGGCGATCGCGTGCTGCAGTCGCTGATGCGCATCGGACAGGACCACAAGAAGGGCACGATCCTGCTGCTGCGGCTGCAGGGCCTGGCTGACTTCTATCGCCAGCATGGCTACGAGACCGGTGGTGTGCTGCTGCGCAGCTTTGCCCAAGCCATGGAGTCGAGTCTGCGCAATGTTCCCGGCGTCATTCGGATCAACCCGAACAAGGAGCAGGTGCTGGCGCGGCTGGCGGGCGGCGAGTTCGTGGTGCTGATACCGGATATGACCGACGATCAGAGCATCGTCGCCCCATTGAGCCGGCTGCTGGAGGCCACGCGCAGCGCCGTCACCACCGATGAGCGCCTCAAGCTGATCAACACCCGCATCGGCATGGCGTCCTGGCCCAAAGACGGCTCGAGTCCGGACGTGATCCTCAAAGCGGCCAGCCTGGCCTGCGATTATTTCTCGATGAGCGAATGCGACGGCCCCGGCACGATCATGGCGGCGGTCGTGCGCGCGCGCGAACAGGCCCGTCTCGAATACGAGCTGCACCACGCGATCGAGCGCGGCCAGCTGCAACTGCATTATCAACCCAAGCTGTCACTGGCCGATGGACGGATCGTCGGCTTCGAGGCGCTGCTGCGCTGGCAGCATCAGAAGGGCCTGTCGGTGCCGCCCGCGATCTTCATTCCGATCGCAGAGCGCACCGGATTGATCGCGCAGCTCGGGGAGTGGGTCATCGAAAAGGCGGCCGAACAGATCGCCCAGTGGCGCTCCGACGGCCTCGGAATGGTGCAGGTGGCGGTCAATGTCTCGTCGCAGCAGATGGTGACCGGAGACGTGGTGTCGAGCATCCGCGGCGCCTGCACCCGCCAGATCATCGAGCCGCTGTTCCTGCAGGTCGAACTGACCGAGAGCTGCCTGATCGATGATGCGGAATCGGCAATGAAGCTGCTGGCCGAGATTCGCCGTCTCGGCTGTCAGATCGCATTGGACGACTTCGGCACCGGTTACTCGTCGCTGTCGTATCTGCGCCGGCTGCCGCTGGATATTCTGAAGATCGATCGCAGCTTCATCACGGGCATCGGCGAACAGCAGGGTGAGAGCAGCCTGGCGTTCAACATCCTCGGCATCGGCCGCTCGCTCGGGCTCAAGGTGATCGCCGAGGGGGTCGCATCCGCCTCGCAATGGGATGCGCTGTGCCGCTGGCGATGTGCCGAGGCGCAGGGCTATCTTATCAGCCAGCCGGTGCCGGCCTCAGCGGCCGCGACCATGTGGCAGCACGGGCACTGGGATGGCGCCGCGCATAAGCTGCGCCTGTCCACCACGGCTGCGACACAGACAGCCGCGTAATAACGGCGCTGAAGGCTGTCAAAAGGCAGCCGCTCACGTCCATACTTGGGCTACCCGCTTCCCAGCCGTGCCGCCGCCCGCCGCGCGGGCGCCTCCGTGCTTGCCTGCCGGCAAGCAGGGCCGGCCTTGGGAACGGTGCGCAATCAGGAGGCGATCACATGCGTTACAGGAAATTTGGACGTACCGGGCTGTTCGTCTCGGAACTGTGCCTGGGCACGATGACGTTCGGCGGCGGCGAGGGCATCTGGGGCCAGATCGGCACGCTGCCACAGACCGAAGCCGAACGACTGATCGGCCGTGCCCTCGATGCCGGCATCAACTTCATCGATACGGCTGACGTCTATTCGGAGGGTCGCTCGGAAACCATCACCGGCCAGGCGCTCAGGAATCTGCGCGTGGCGCGCGAAAACGTCGTGGTTGCCACCAAGGTGTACGGTGAGACCGGCACCAAGGGCGTGAACTCGCGTGGCATGTCGCGCGCGCACATCATGGACGGCGTGAAGGCGAGCCTGCAGCGCCTGCAGCTCGATCATATCGATCTGTACCAGATCCACGGATTCGACCCGGCGACGCCGATCGACGAGGCGCTGCACGCGCTCGACAGTCTGGTGCAGCACGGCCAGGTGCGCTACATCGGCGTATCGAACTGGGCCGCCTGGCAGATCATGAAGGCGCTCGGGATCTCGGAGCGGCTCGGGCTCGCGCGCTTCGAATCGGTGCAGGCGTATTACACGATCGCTGGCCGCGATCTCGAGCGCGAACTGATCCCGCTGATGCGCGCCGAAGCCCTCGGGCTGCTAGTCTGGAGCCCGCTCGCCGGCGGCCTGCTGAGCGGCAAGTTCGGCCGGGACGTCAAGGCCGAAGCCGGCAGCCGCCGGATCGCGTTCGACTTTCCACCGGTCGACCTCGAGCGCGCCTTCGATTGCATCGACGTGATGCGCAACAGCGCACGGTCCAGGGGAGTCTCGGTCGCGCAGATCGCGCTCGCATGGTTGCTGCACCAGAGCGCGGTGACCAGCGTGATCATCGGCGCCAAGCGCCTCGAGCAGCTCGACGACAACATTGCGGCCACCAGCATCCGACTGAGCGCTGAGGAGCTGGCCGCGCTCGACAATGTCAGCCGGTTGCCGCCGGAATATCCGGGCTGGATGCTCGATCGCCTGGGCGAATCCCGGCGCAAGCAGCTGGCCGGGTCCGACGGCGCCCCGGGATCTTGAGCTGAAGATCATCGTCGCCGACCAGCAACCATGCAGCCGCCCGCCGACGCCGATTACATGCTGCGCGCGCTCGAGCGCGCGCGCGAAGCCCAGGCGGCCGGCGAGGTTCCGGTCGGCGCGGTGCTGGTGCGCGACGCGACCGTCATCGCCACCGGCGCCAACCGGCCGATCGGCGCCTGCGATCCGACCGCGCACGCCGAAATCGAGGCGCTGCGCGCCGGCGCGCGCGCCCTGGGCAGCTATCGCCTCAACGACACCACGTTGTACGTCACGCTCGAACCGTGCGTGATGTGCGCGGCGGCGCTGGTGAATGCGCGCGTGCGGCGCGTGGTGTTCGGCGCCTTCGATCCGCAGGCGGGAGCGGCCGGCAGTCTGCTCGACGTGTTCAAGCTTGCCGGCCTGAATCATCGCGTCGACGTCTTCGGCGGCGTACTGGCGGCGGAGTGCGGCGCGCTGCTGCGCGATTTCTTCGGGCGGCGACGGCCGTGATCCGAACGGCCGCTGCGCGCCGGCGCTCGCCCCCGGGCTAATCGAACCCGTCCGACTGGGGTGCCGACGGCGCCAGCGGGGCCGGCGCGGCCTCATGCACCCGCGCCACCGTCGCGGTGCCGGTCCATTCGAGCACCGCGAGGTATTGACGCACCTGCTCGACGAATCGTGCCGGTTCCCAGCCGCGGGCGTAACCGCGCTTGACGCGCGAATACCACTTCTCATCGGCCAACAGCGGCAGCTGCGCACGTACATCGCTCCACAGGTCCGGGTCCTTGCCGCGCATCTGCGCCAGCACCCGCGCATCTTCCAGATGACCGTAGCCGACGTTGTAGGCCGCGAGCGCCAGCCAGGTGCGGTCCGGTTCGCCGATGCGCTTGGGGATGGTGTCGATGACCTGCGCCAGGTACTTCGCGCCGCCGAGTATGTTCTGCCATTGATCCGCGCGGTCGCTGACGCCGACGCTGCTGGCGGCGTCGGTGGTCAGCATCATGATCCCGAGCGCGCCGTCGGCCGAGAACGCCTGCGCCTGCCACTTGGATTCCTGGTAGCCGACCGCGGCCAGCAGCCGCCAGTCGAGCCCGGTGGTCCGTGCGGCTTCCTCGAACATGGCCTGCAGCTGCGGCAGCCGCGTGGCAATGTCGGACTGAAAGCGATGCGCGTCCTCGTAGTCAAATCCGCGCGCCTCGGCGCCCGCATCGCGCGCGATGCGGGCCAACTCGCCGGACGCCTTGGCGCTGATGAAAAATCCGTTGGCGGCCTGCGCCAGGTCGACCGCGTCGGCGCGCACGATCCACTGCAACGGCCGCGGATTGGGCAGCGTGAAGGCGACGCTGGCTTCCGGGTACAGATGCCGCGTGAATTCGAATTCGTTGGCGTCGACGATGGCGCAGTCGGCATCGCCGTCGGTGACCACCTCGAGCGGATCGGGCTGATCGACCTTCAGCGTGACCCAGGCCAGCTCCGGAACGGAGCTCGCCTTGATGGCGCGCAGCAGATCGAGCTGCGGGCTGGCATCGCGTACCACGATCCTTGCCATGGACAGGCCGGCCAGATCGCGCACCACAGACTTGCCGCGGTTCTGTATCACCAGCTGCGCGATCTCGTCGTAGTTTTCGGTCGGCAGCCCGACCTGCAGCCACTGTGCGTCGGGGCTGATCTGCGCCGCCGCCAGATCCGCGCGGCCGGCACTGAGCGCCGCGCGCATCGCGGCTTCGTCCGCGAGCGGCTCGATCACCAGCCTGACCTGCAGCTGCCGCGCGAATGCGGCGGCGAGGCGGTATTCAAAGCCCTGCGGGCCCTGGGCGCCGAGGTAGTAGCTGGTGGGGGCATTGAGCGTGACCACGCGCAGTTCGCCGCTGGCGCGGATGCGCTGCAGCGCGCTCTGCGGCTGCGCGCAGCCGGCCAGCATCAGCGCCACGGCCGCCGCGGCGGTCAGCGTCGCAGCCGTGCGTCGGCCATGCGGCCGGCGGCGGCCCTGCAGGTTTGGTCTCATTGCGTCCATCACTACGCTAGAATACCAGTCAATCCCCGGAGAGGTACCGAAGCGGTCATAACGGCGCCGACTCGAAATCGGATGGTCGGGTTAAACCGGCACGTGGGTTCGAATCCCACCCTCTCCGCCACATAATCCGCGTCCTGTCGGCCGAGGCTGACAGTGATGCGAGCGCATCGGCCACCGGTGGCGTCACCGCGGATGCGCTCGCTGTGCCGGCGCAGATATTAAGTTGTTTTAATCCCGACACATCTTCGGGGCGGCTGCGCTGTGCTGCGCAGCCCCGATGTTGCGGGCATAATGTCGCGCCATTTCGCCTGACGGGAATGCTCGCTCCGGCCGGTGACTGAGCAGGATTCCGGTTCTCGTTGTGGGCTGTCAGATCGGGAACACTTAATCGATGTGGATCGTAAGACTTGCCCTGCGGCGGCCATACACGTTCATCGTGCTGGCCGTGCTGATCGTGCTGCTCGGCGTGTTCACGATTCTGCGCACGCCGACCGACATCTTTCCGGCCATCAACATCCCGATCGTCAGCACCATCTGGAACTACATCGGCCTGCCGCCCGAGGACATGGCCAACCGCATCGTCTCCAATGCCGAGCGCTACGCGCAGACCACCGTCAATGACATCGAGCACACCGAATCGCAGTCGCTGCCCGGCATCGCGGTGGTCAAGTACTTCTTCCAGCCGAACGTCAACGAGGACCTGTCGTACGCGCAGATCACCGGCGTGTCGCAGTCGCTGCTGCGGCTGGCGCCGCCCGGCACGACGCCGCCGTTCATCCTGGCGTACAACGCCTCGACGGTGCCGATCCTGCAGCTGGCACTGACCAGCCCGACCTTGCCGGAAGCGACCCTGTTCGACCTCGGCAACTCGATCATCCGGCCGGGACTGGCGACCGTGCAGGGTGCCTCGTTGCCCTATCCGTATGGCGGCAAGCAGCGCCAGGTGCAGGTCGACATCGATCCGGAGGCGCTGCGCTCCAAGGGGCTCTCGGCGGTCGACGTCAGCAATGCGATCGGCGCGCAGAACCTGGTCATTCCGGCGGGCACCGAAAAAATCGGCGACATCGAGTACAACATCAAGCTCAATTCCAGCCCGGTCAAGGCCGAAGAGCTCAACAATGTCCCGATCCGCACCGTCAACGGCACCGTGGTGTTCATCCGCGATGTCGCCACGGTGCATGACGGCTCGGCCCCGCAGACCAACCTGGTGCGCGTCGAGGGCCGGCACGCGGTGCTGATGTCGGTGCTCAAGACCGGCAGCGCCTCGACGCTGCAGGTCATCGCGGACATCAAGCGCCTGCTGCCGGGCATCCAGACGCAGCTGCCGCAGGATTTCAGGATCGCGGTCGCCAACGACCAGTCGCTGTTCGTGCGGGCGGCGGTCAGCGGCGTGGTGCGCGAAGGCGTGATCGCGGCGGCGCTCACCGGGCTGATGATCCTGCTGTTCCTGAGCTCCTGGCGCAGCACGCTGATCATCACGATCTCGATCCCGCTCTCGGTGCTGAGCTCGATCATCTGTCTGTCGGCGATCGGCGAGACCATCAACATCATGACGCTCGGCGGGCTCGCGCTGGCGGTCGGAATCCTGGTCGATGACGCCACCGTGGCGATCGAGAACATCAACTGGCACCTGGAGCAGGGCAAGGAAGTCGAGGCGGCGATTCTCGACGGCGCGCACCAGATCGCGGTCCCGGCGCTGGTGTCGACGCTGTGCATCTGCGTGGTGTTCGTGCCGATGTTCCTGCTCTCCGGCGTGTCGCGGTTCCTGTTCGTGCCGATGGCCGAGGCGGTGGTGTTTGCGATGATGGCCTCCTACGTGCTGTCGCGAACGCTGGTACCGACGCTGGCGAAGTACTGGTTGCACAAGCACGTGCCGGAGCACCTGGCGGGCGCCGCGACCGGAGCCGTGCAGCGCTTCCAACGCGGCTTCGAGCGCCGCTTCGCGGCGTTTCGCGATGGCTACCACGAGCTGCTGGGCAACGCGCTGCACCACAGCCTCGCCTTCACGCTGGCTTTCATGGCCATCGGCGCGACTGCGTTCCTGCTGCTGCCATGGCTCGGCCGCGATTTCTTTCCGAGCGTGGATGCCGGCCAGGTGCGGCTGCACCTGCGCGCCCGCAGCGGCACTCGGGTCGAGGAGACCGCCAGGCTTTGCGATGCGGTCGAAGCCAGGATAAGGCAGGTCATTCCGCCGCAGGAGCTCGACAGCCTGATCGACAACATCGGCGTGCCCTACAGCGGCATCAATCTCTCCTACAGCACTTCGGCGCCGGTCGGTCCAGGCGATGCCGACATCATGATCGCGCTGCGCCCGGCGCACCGGCGGCCCACGGCGGAGTATGTGCGCCTGATGCGCGCGCAGCTGCGCGATGAGTTTCCGGGCACCACGTTCGCGTTTCTGCCGTCCGATATCGTCAACCAGATCCTGAACTTCGGCTTGCCCGCGCCGCTCGACGTGCAGGTCGTGGGCTTCAATGTCGAGGCCAACCGCAGCTTCGCCAACACCCTGCTGGCCAAGCTCAAGTCCATTCCCGGCGCGGCGGATCTGCGCATCCAGCAGGCGTTCGACTACCCGCAGTTCAATGTGGACGTCGACCGCATCAATGCCTCGCTGGTCGGCCTCACGCAGCAGCAAGTCGCGAGCGACGTATTGATTTCGCTCTCGGGCAGCCAGCAGACGGCGCCGACCTTCTGGGTGGATCCCAAGACCGGCATCCAGTACAACATCACCACCCAGGCGCCGCAGTACCGGCTGACCTCGCTGCAGGATCTCGCATCCACGCCGATAACGACCGGCAACGGCGGCCCGCCGCAGCTGCTGGCCAACCTGGCCGGCATCAGCCGCGGCGTCGGGCCTGCAGTCGTGAGCCACTACAACGCACGCCCGGTAATCGACATCTATGGGTCGGTCGACGGCACCGATCTGGGCACGGTCGCCGCCGCGGTGCGCGGCATCGTCGAAGGCTCGCGACACGACCTGCCGCGCGGCAGCGACCTGATGGTGCGCGGACAGATGGAGACCATGCGCACCTCCTTCGGCGGTCTGGCCTACGGTATGATCGGCGCGGTGGTGCTGATCTACCTGCTGATCGTGGTCAATTTCCAGAGCTGGCTCGATCCTCTGATCATCATCACCGCATTGCCCGCGGCGCTGGCGGGCATGGTCTGGATGCTGTTCGTCACCCACACCACCATCAGCGTACCGGCACTGATCGGTGCGATCATGTGCCTGGGCGTAGCCACCGCCAACAGCATTCTGATCGTCAGCTTCGCGCGCGAGCGCATGGATGCGGGTCTGAGCGCGATGGCGGCCGCGCTGGAAGCCGGCTTCGTGCGCTTTCGGCCGGTGCTGATGACCGCGCTGGCCATGATCATCGGTATGCTGCCGATGTCGCTGGGAATGGGCGAAGGCGGCGAGCAGAACGCGCCGTTGGGACGAGCGGTCATCGGCGGTCTGCTGTTCGCCACGTTCGCGACCCTGCTGTTCGTGCCGGTGGTGTTTGCCGTCATTCACGGCAGATTCACCCAGCCCCGCCCCGATGGCGCCGCGACTCAGCCTGGGACCTGACCGACGAAAATGACTGATACAGCGACCGCCGACGCGGCCTTGCGACGACTCAAGCGGGTGGGCCTGTACGCGCTGGTGGCAGCAGTGATAGTCGCTGCCTGGGGCATATTCACCCGCGTGCAGTCCCGCGCTGCGCTCCGGCACGACGCGCAGCAATCGGCGGTGCCGGTGGTCATCGTGACCCGCCCCAAGCACAGTGAACTCGGCGACGAACTGGTGCTGCCGGGCGACGTGCAGGCCTACATCGATGCGCCCATCTATGCGCGCACCAACGGCTACATCAGGCGCTGGTACGCGGATATCGGCAAGCACGTCAAGCTCGGGGAGCTGCTGGCGGAGATCGAGACGCCCGAGGTCGATGCCCAGTATCGCCAGGCGAAGGCCGATCTTGCCACCGCCGAAGCCAACAACCGGCTGTCGCAGATCACCGCGCAGCGCTTTCAGCAGCTGCGCAAGACCGGGCTGGTCGCGCAGCAGGATGTGGACAACGCGGTAGGCGATGCCGAGTCCAAGAAGGCCCAGGCCGAGTCAGCGCAGCAGAACCTGCAGCGCCTCGAGCAGCTGCAGGCCTTCAATCGCATCACCGCGCCATTCGAGGGCGTGGTGACGGCACGCACGATCGACGTGGGCGCGTTGGTCACCGCGGGCAGTTCCACCGGGCAGGAACTGTTTCATATGAGTGCCACCAACCGCCTGCGCGTCTACGTGCAGGTGCCGCAGGTCTACGCGAACTGGATCACGCCCGGAATGTCCGCCGACCTGACCGTGGTCGAGCGGCCGGATGTACGCCATCCGGCCAAGGTGGTCAGCACCGCGCAGTCGATCAGCGCCATCACGCGCACCTTGCTGACCGAACTGGAAGCCGATAATCCGAAGGGCGAGCTGCTGCCAGGGGCATACTCCCTGGTGCATCTGCCGTTGCCGCCGGGCCTGAAGACCTGGCGGCTGCCCTCCAACGCGCTGCTGTTTCGCGCCGACGGCCTGCACGTGGCTACGGTCGATGCGGATAACAAGGTGCACCTGAACACTGTGACCATCGGCCGCGATTACGGCGTGGAACTCGAGATCCTCAGCGGGGTCGATGCGCAGGATCGGATCGTGCTCAATCCGCCGGATTCAATATTGGACGGCGCCACGGTCAAAGTCGGCTCGGAGCAGCCCTAGCGGTGCGTGCGCGCCGCGGGCTTCCGCCTTCAGGACTTGGAGTACTCGCCGTTGTTGTGCCTGAAGGCACTGACGAAGGCGCGGGCGAACGCCTCGGCGAACAGGTGCGGGAATTTGCCCGACGGCATTTCGGTGATGCTGCGAAAGCGCGCCGCCAGGCCCGAGGCGTCGCCATTGCCGGTGCTGGCGCCGGCGCGTCCATCGATCTGGGCAAGTGTGCGCGGGTCGAGACGCGCGAGAAATTCGCCGAGCGCGGTGTGCACGGCGCGCATCGTGGCCAGATCGTGGCGGCGGGTGCTGGCGAGCATGTCCCGCACCCATTGCACCGCATCGAGGTCGCGGCGATCGTGTCCGATCATCAGGCGCAGCAACAGATCGTCCACCGGCAAGCCCGTCAGGCCGATGTGTTGCGGATCCTCCTTGCCGACCTCGATGTGGGTCTGATCGCGGATCTCGCGCTGCGCGAGCGCCAGGCCCTTCAGACCGAGCAGGGCCTCACGCAGCAGTACGCCCGCGAGCTGCAGCATGCGCGCCGCCGCGTCCGCCGGCAGCTGCTTGGCATCAATGCCGGCACCGCGACAGAAAGCCTCGATGCCCGCGGCATTGTCCGCCGATCGATCGGCGCTGCGCGGCTCGCGCCGTGCCGGCGCCGGGGGCCGCAGCTCGGCGGGCGCGGAGCGCTGACCGCTGTCGAACGCGAGCAGGGCGGCATCGTTGGTCAGGATCGGCTGGCCGAAGGCGTCGACCGCGTCCATGCGGTCGACCGGCGTCGTGTCCGGGCGCAGCAGGTCGCGCACATTGAGTTCGATCCCGATGTCGCCGCGCAGGGCCATCGGGTCGGCCGTCAGCGGGTCGGGGTTGATCGGGAAGATCGAGCTGGCTTCCGGCGCCTCGCTGCGCTCGGTGTCGATGCTGACGGCGAGGTGGTAGTCGCCGAGGCGCAACCGGTCCCCGTCCTGCAGCAGATAGGAGTTGCGCCGGCCGACCGGTACCGTGGCGTCATTGACGAACACGCCGTTGGTGCTGATGTCGGCCAGAAAGTAGCCGCCATCGCGGAACTGCACGCGGGCGTGATGGGCCGACAGGTAGCGCTGCGGATCCGGCAGTACCCAGTCGTTATCGTGGGCGCGGCCGATGCCGCCGCCGGCGACGCCGAATACGATGCTGCCGCCGCGCCCCGGCTGGCTGCCCTGGTTCTCGATAATGGTCAGCTTAAGGGCCATCTGAACAACTCTAGGTTCGGTTCACGCAAGCCATATAATAGGCCCGCGGCGCCGCCGCGAGCATTCCGCCGTCGCAAATAAGGGCTTTCCTCCCCGAAGACGCAATATGAATCATATCTTCAAGATCATGTTTGTGAACCAGGGCAAGGTTTACGAGGTCTACGCGCGCAAGGTCAGTCACGGCTCACTGTTCGGTTTCGTGGAAATCGAAGAACTGGTGTTCGGCGAGCGCTCCTCGGTGGTGGTGGATCCGGGGGAGGAGCGCGTCAAGAGCGAGTTCGCGGGCGTCAAGCGCAGCTACCTGCCGTTGCACTCGGTAATCCGGATCGACGAGGTGCGCAAGCAGGGCGTCAGCAAGATCGTCGCGCTCGAGGGCAGCAATGTGGCGCAGTTTCCGCCGCCGCTGTTGCCGCCTTCGGCGATGGATCCAGGACCGAAGAAGACTTGATGCTCAAGCTGCCGGGCTCGTCAGCACTCTCCGCGTTTCGCATCGCCCGTCTGCTCGCGCGCCTTCAGGCGCTCGAGCCCGCCGTCAGCGCTCTGCAGGCGCAGTTTCTGTATTTCATCGACTGCGCCGGCGAGCTGGAACCCCACCAACAGCGGCTGCTCGATCGCCTGCTCGACGACGGCGGCGAGCCGGTCTCGATCGCGCCGGGTGCGGCCGGCGCGCCCGGCTCGCAGCAGCTGCTGGTGGTGCCGCGGCCCGGGACGATTTCTCCGTGGTCGAGCAAGGCCACCGACATCGCGCAGGTATGCGGCCTGTCGGGCGTGCGACGCATCGAACGCGGGATCCTCTATACGCTCGAGCTGCCGCGCGGCGTGCCGCCGGCGCGCCGCGCCGCGCTCGCCGCGCCGTTGCACGACCGAATGATCGAGGCGGTGTTCGAGCAAATCGAGTCCGCGGCGCTGCTGTTCGCCACCGATGCGCCGCGGCCGCTGCGCTCGATCGAGCTGGGTGAGGGCCGCGCCGGGCTGCTCGAGGCCAACCGACGCCTGGGTCTGGCACTGGCCGATGACGAGATCGACTACCTGCTCGACACCTTTCACCGACTCGGCCGCGATCCGACCGATGTGGAGCTGATGATGTTCGCGCAGGCGAACTCCGAGCATTGCCGCCACAAGATATTCAATGCCCAATTCGTGATCGACGGCCGCGAACGCGAGCGCTCGCTGTTTGCGATGATCCGCAACACCTACCAGCACGCCCCGCGCGGGGTGCTATCGGCCTATCGCGACAATGCCGCGGTCATCGAGGGCACGAGCGCCACGCGCTTCTTTCCCGATCCGGCCAGCGGCATCTACCGCGGTCATGATGAGCCGATCGACATACTGATCAAAGTCGAGACGCACAACCACCCGACCGCGATATCGCCATTCCCCGGCGCCGCCACCGGCTCCGGCGGGGAGATTCGCGACGAGGGTGCCACCGGCCGCGGCGCCAAGCCCAAGGCGGGACTGGTGGGTTTCTCGGTGTCGCATCTGCTGATCCCCGACTTCATCCAGCCGTGGGAGCGCAGCCTCGGCAAGCCTTCGCGCATCGCTTCGGCACTCGACATCATGCTCGAAGGGCCGATCGGTGCGGCCGCGTTCAACAACGAGTTTGGCCGGCCGAGTATCTGCGGCTATTTCCGCACGCTCGAGACGGCGCTGCCGGGCGAGCCACAGAACCGGATTCGTGGCTATCACAAGCCGATCATGCTCGCCGGCGGCCTCGGTAACGTGCGCCGGTCGCAGGTGCAGAAGAGCGAGGTGTCGGTCGGTGCCACGCTGGTGGTGCTGGGCGGGCCGGCGATGCTGATCGGCCTGGGCGGTGGCGCCGCCTCGTCGGTCGGCAGCGGCAGCTCCGCCGAGGAGCTCGACTTCGCATCGGTGCAGCGCGGCAACGCGGAACTGCAGCGCCGGGCGCAGGAGGTCATCGATCGTTGCTGGGCGCTCGGCGAGGCCAATCCGATCGAGCTGATTCACGATGTCGGTGCGGGCGGACTGTCCAATGCCGTGCCCGAGGCTGTGGCCCACAGTCGGCGCGGTGCCCGCATCGAGTTACGCGAGGTACCCAACGCCGAGCCCGGCATGTCGCCGCTCGAGATCTGGTGCAACGAGGCCCAGGAACGCTACGTGCTGGCGCTGCAACCCGGGAGCCTGCAGCGCTTCAGCCGCATTGCGCAGCGCGAGCGCTGCCCGTTCGCGGCGATCGGGGTGATCACCGACGACGGCCTGCTGATCGTGCATGATCGGGAGTTCGGCAATGACCCGGTGCACATGTCGATCGAGTCGCTGCTCGGCAAGCCGCCGCGCATGCGCCGCCTGGCCGACAGTCGAGCGCCGCAGCGATCCGCGAGCGATTGCGACACCGTGGACCTGCGCGAGGCGGTCTACCGCGTGCTCAGGTTGCCGGCGGTCGCCGACAAGACGTTTCTGATCACGATCGGCGATCGCACCGTCGGCGGCCAGATCAGCCGCGACCAGCTGGTCGGGCCGTGGCAGGTGCCGGTCGCGGACGTGGCGGTGACGCTCGCCGACTACCACCATCATGCCGGCGAGGCGATGGCGATCGGCGAGCGTACGCCGGTGGCACTGCTCGATGCCGCCGCGTCGGCCCGGCTGGCGGTTGCCGAGGCGATCACCAATATCCTGGCGGCCGATATCGCTGCCCTGGGCGAGGTGCGCCTGTCGGCCAACTGGATGGCCGCCTGCGGCGAGGAAGGCGAGGATGCCGCGCTGTACGCCGCGGTGCGCGCGGTCGGCGAGGAGCTCTGTCCGGCGCTGGGCATCGCGATACCGGTCGGCAAGGACTCGCTGTCGATGACGACCCTCTGGCAGGACCGCGGCGAGAGCCGAGCGGTGCTCGCGCCGGTATCGCTGATCGTCTCGGCGTTCGCGCCGGTGCGCGATGTGCGACGCACCTGGACGCCGGTGCTGCAGCTCGATCGCGGAGCATCAGTACTGCTGCTGGTGGATCTCTCGCGCGGGCGCAACCGGCTCGGCCTGAGTGCATTGGCGCAGGTGTTCAACGCCACCGGCGGCGTCGCGCCCGATGTCGATGAGCCGCAGCTGCTGGCGGGGTTCGCATCAGCGCTGATCGAGCTGCGCTCGCGCGGCCTGGTGCTCGCCTACCACGATCGATCCGACGGCGGCCTGCTGGTGACGCTGGCGGAGATGGCCTTTGCCGGGCACTGCGGAATCGATGTCACGCTCGCGGTGGACGCCGGCCCGGCACTGACGCAGCTGTTTGCCGAGGAGCCGGGCGCCGTATTGCAGGTGCTGCAGTCGCAGCAGCGCGCGGTGAGCGACTGTTTCGCGGCCCACGGGCTGGCCGGTTGCGTGCAGGTGATCGGCGCGCCAATGGCGGAGATGCGGGTGCGCATCCGCAGCACGCAGCTGCTGCTCGATGAAACCTGGAGCGATCTGCGTCGCGCCTGGTCGGAGACCTCGTATCGCATGCGCCGACTGCGCGATGACCCGCAGTGCGCCGAAGAGGAGATGGCGGCGCTGCTCGACCAGGGCGATCCGGGCCTGTCGCAGCAGCTGAGCTTCGATCCGCAGCAGGACATCGTGGCGCCGCTGATCGCGCGCGGCGCCCGGCCGCGGGTGGCGGTATTGCGCGAGCAGGGTGTCAACGGCCAGGTGGAGATGGCGGCGGTGCTCGATCGGGCCGGATTCGAGGCGCACGACGTGCACATGACGGACCTGCTTGCAGGCGAGCGAACTCTCGAGAGTTTCTCCGGCCTGGTCGCCTGCGGCGGCTTCTCCTATGGCGACGTGCTCGGAGCGGGCGGCGGCTGGGCGCGCTCGATCCTGTTTCATGAGCGGACGCGGCGCGATTTCGAGCGGTTCTTCGCGCGCGGCGACACCTTTTCTCTCGGGGTGTGCAACGGTTGCCAGATGTTCGCGCTGCTCAAGGAGCTGATACCGGGGGCGCAGCACTGGCCGCGCTTCCTGCGCAACCGCAGCGAGCAGTTCGAGGCACGCCTGAGCCGGGTGCAGATCGCCGACTCGCCATCGGTGCTTCTGGCCGGGATGGCCGGCTCGCGCCTGCCGGTGGCGGTGGCGAACGGGGAAGGCCGGCCGCAGTTCGGGTCCGAACAGGATCTGCAGCGCTGCCTCGATCAGCGGCTGATAGCGCTGCAATACATCAGCGGCCGCGGCGAGATCGCCCGCACCTATCCAGCCAATCCCAACGGCGCGATTCAGGGCATCGCCGCGCTGACCACCGCCGACGGGCGGGCGACCATCACGATGCCGCACCCCGAGCGGGTGTATCGCACGGTGCAGAACTCCTGGCATCCGCACGACGCCGGTGAGGACAGTGGCTGGATGCGCATGTTCCGCAATGCCAGGCGATGGCTCGGCTGAGCCGGCGCGGCGTCGGCACACAAGGTGCGAGGGGCGGGCGCTGTGCGCAGGGC
>JBIODC010000042.1:0-22955 GCA_044440135.1 Steroidobacterales bacterium
GATCAATCTCGAATCGGCGATCAACCATCCGTGCCAGTCGCTGGCCGACTGGAAGACGCTCGATGAGCTCGGCGTCGCACGCCAGGGCAAGTTCGTGCTCAGCTGGGCCTATCATCCGCGCGGCCTGCCGCTCGCGGTGCCGGCGGCGACGGTGCACATGGCGGCGATGCGCGGCATGGAGGTCGTGGTGCTGCGGCCCGAAGGCTTCGCTCTGCCGGGGCCGATCATGGACAAGGCGCGGCGCGCGGCCGCCGCCGCGGGCGGCTCGCTGCGCGAGAGCAGCGATCGGCGCGAAGCGCTCGAGGGCGCGCAGGTGGTGTACGCGAAGGAATGGGCGGGCACCGCGGACTACGGCAATGAGGCCGCCGACATGCAGGCGCGCCGCGGCCTCAAGGACTGGTGCCTCGACGAGTCCTGGTTCTCCCGGGCCCGCGAGGGTTGCCGGCTGATGCATTGCCTGCCGGTGCGGCGTAATGTCGCGCTCGCAGATAGCCTGCTGGATGGTCCGCGCAGCGTGGTGCTGCGACAGGCCTACAACCGCCTGCCGGCCCAGATGGCGGTGCTGTACCGATTGCTCAAGCCCACGGAGTAACCACGACCGACATGATCCTGCATCGATCCGACCATGCGGCGATGATCCGCGCGCTGCGTAATGCCGCGCCCTACATCCGACTCTACAAGGGCAAGATCTTCGTCATCAAGGCGGGCGGCGCGGTGTTCGGCGACGCCGCGCTCACGCGCGCGCTGATCGAGCAGATCGCGATCCTGCACTATCTGGGCGTGCGCGTCGTCATGGTGCACGGCGGCGGCCCGCAGCTGACCGAGCTGACCGAGGCGCTGGGCGTGCCGACGCGCATGGTCGAGGGCCGGCGCATCACCGACGAGAAGTCGATCGATGCCACCTCCATGGTGCTCAACGGCCTGATCAATACCAGGATCCTCGCGATCTGCCGTGATCTGGAAATCAGCGCCGTCGGCCTCTCGGGCGTCGATGCCGGACTGATCCGTGCGCACCGGCGGCCGCCGGTGCACGTCGGCGGTCACGCCGAAGCCGTGGACTACGGCTTCGTCGGCGACATCGACTCGGTCGACGTCAGCGTAATCCGCCAGCATCTCGACAACGGCCTGATGCCGGTCATCAGCCCGCTGTCGGCCGATGACAAGGGCACGCTGCTCAACATCAATGCCGATACCGTGGCCGCGGCGATCGGCGCGGCGCTCGGCGCCGAGAAGCTGATCCTGTGCACCGGCGCGCCCGGCATCCTCGAGCGCGCCGACGATCCCTCGTCGATCATCTCCTATACCGACCTCGCCGGACTGCATCGCCTGCGCAATGAAGGCCGCATCAACGACGGCATGCTGCCCAAGAGCAAAGCGATCGAGCATGCGATTCGCGGCGGCGTGCGCCGC
Organism: Steroidobacterales bacterium; assembly: GCA_044440135.1. Classification (GTDB taxonomy): domain Bacteria; phylum Pseudomonadota; class Gammaproteobacteria; order Steroidobacterales; family Steroidobacteraceae; genus FEN-1191. The sequence continues at coordinate 1,411 of JBIODC010000042.1, forward strand.
GTGCACGTGATCTCCTACACCGCCACCGACAGCATCCTTGCCGAGGTGTTCACCAATGAGGGCACCGGAACGCTGATCGTGGCCGACGTCAACGCACTCACGCCGGCCGAGCAGCAAGGCAGCATATGACACGTCTGTGGGACAAGGGCACGGCGCTCGATGCGCGGGTCCTGCACTACACCGCCGGCGAGGACTACGCGCTCGATGAGCGGCTGGTGCGCTACGACGTGCGCGCCTCGATCGCGCATGCCGAGATGCTGCATTCGCAGCGACTGCTCTCGGCGCAGGATCTGAAGCTGATACGCGACGGGCTCACGGCCATCGGCGAGGAGCACCAGCGCGGGCTGTGGCAGATCGAACTCGCCGACGAGGACGGCCAGACGGCGCTGGAACGCCGGCTGACCGCGCGCATCGGTGCCGCCGGCGGCCGCATCCATCTCGGACGCTCGCGCAACGACCAGGTGCTCACGGCGCTGCGGCTGTATCTGCGCGACGCGATCGCGGAGCTCGAGGCCGGTACGCAGGCCGTGGTAGCGGCGCTCGATCGCCTGGCGCAGCGCCAGGGCGCAACCCCGCTGCCGGGCTATACCCACATGCAGCAGGCGATGCCAAGCTCGGTCGGTCTCTGGGCCGGCGGCTACGCGGCCGAGCTGCGCGACGATGCCCGCGGCATACAGAGCGTGCTGCGACGCCTCGAGGCCAATCCGCTGGGCTCGGCGGCCGGCTATGGCACGCCGGGGCTGCCGCTCGATCGCGAGGCGACCACGCGCGCGCTCGGCTTCGAGCGCACCCAGCAGCCGGTCACCGCGGTACAGCTCTCGCGCGGCAAGGCCGAAGCGCAGCTGCTGTTCGAGCTGGCGCTGTTGCTGCAGGACCTCGGGCGACTGGCCGCCGATCTGCTGCTGTTCTACACCCAGGAATTCGCATTCGTCGACCTGCCCGATGCGTTCACCACCGGCTCGTCGATCATGCCGCAGAAGCGCAACCCCGACCTGTTCGAACTGGTGCGGGCGCGCAGCGCCACCGCACTCGCCTGCCTGACCGAAGCGCTGTCGATCTGCGCCAAGCTGCCGTCGGGCTACCAGCGCGACCTGCAGTTGCTGAAGTTCCCGCTGTTTCGCGGCATCGATATCGGCTCGCAGACGCTCGACATCGTGGCGGCCGGCCTCGACGCGCTAAGATTCCGACCCGAGCGCATCCGCCTCGATCCGGCCGTGCACGCGACCGAAGAAGCCTTTGCGCTGGTCGTCAAGGAAGGCATACCCTTTCGCGAAGCCTATCAGAGGGTGGCGGCGCGCTACGTGCGCAAGGACTGATTGCTATGGACGCCGAACCGAACACAGCCGTGAACGCGCCGACCGCGGGCGACAGCCCGCTGCGCGGCCTCATCGAATACACCCACTGGATCTACGCCCTGCACTCGCTGTCGGTGCTGAGCGCACTGCTGACGACGCATCTCGTGGCCTGGCGGTTCGTGGTCGGCCTGCCGTCGATCATCGCGGTGATCATGAACTACGCGCGCCGCTCCGAGACCCGCGGCACCTGGCTCGAATCCCACTTCCGCTGGCAGATCCGCACCTTCTGGTTCGCGTGGCTGTGGATCGCCGTGACGCTGATCATCGCGATGCCGCTGGTGCTGCTGGCCGGACTCGGCATCCTGATCGGCCTGTTCGGCTTCGGGCTAGTCGGTCTGTGGGTGATCTATCGCATCGTGCGCGGCTGGCTGACGCTGCGCGACGGTCGAGCGATGCCGCAGCCGGTCGCGCTGCCGTGAGGCCGGCGGCGCGCAGCGTGCTGTGGCTGGCGCTGATCGCGCTTGCGGTCGGCGGCGCAACGCTGAGCGCCTGCGGACAGAAGGGACAGCTCTACCTGCCGAGTCAGAAGAAATCCAAGGTGCCGCCCACGCAGCAGCCGCAGGGCACGCCGCCGGCGGGCACGACTCCAGCCCCGGACACGGCGCCCGTACAAACCCCCGCGGCGCCCTCCTAAGGGCCCGGTGGTCCGCGGGCGACCCCGCGCCACGATTATTTCAACAGACCTTCCGCTTTCATGGCGGTCACGACGTGGGGTCGCTTGGCGAGCTCAGCGTGATAGCGCTTGAGGTTCGCCCAATTCGCGAGATCCATTCCGACATAACCGGACCAGCGAAGAACCGTGAACAGGTAAGCGTCCGCGACAGTGAAAGTATCACCCGCCAGATAGGTTTTAGTGCCCAAGGCCGTGTCCAGCCAATCGAGCCGCTTGGCGAGATTGACGCGCATGTATTGTTTCGTCTCCTCGCCCGCGGCCGGATGGAACAGCGGCGAGAAGTTCTTGTGTATCTCCGAATTGATGAACGCCAGCCACTCGATGAGTCGATAGCGCTCCAGTGTGCCAGCGGCCGGCGCGAGCTTGGCCGCCGGGCTGCGGTCCGCAATGTAGAGAAGCACCGCGACGTTCTCCGTGAGCACCGGTCCGTCGTCGAGCCGCAGTGCCGGCACATAGCCTTTTGAATTGACCTGATCGAACTCGTGACCATCCGAGGTCCTACGGGTCTTGCGGTCGAGCGCCGCCGTCTCGAACTTGATGCCCGACTCGTACAAAGCAATATGTGAAGCCAGCGAGCAGGCGCCGGTCATGTAGTACAGCTTCATGTGACACTCCAACGTTCCGCGACACGCCACCGACAATATATCGATGGTTTGAGCGTCTATCCATGTATGGATGGTTTCTGATCATGCTGCGCGGGCGCGCAGCAGGCCGGCGATGTACGGCGCGGCGCCGCTGTCCGGGAACACGTCGTGATCCAGCGCGCCTGCGGCGATCTGCAGGTGATCGTGCAGCACGCTTTTCATCACCGAGCGCAGATCGAGCGTCGGTTTCAGGTCGCGCTGTTGATACAGCGCGCGCGCCGACAAACCCGGCCAGTCCGCCAGCACGCGCCCACCCGCGACGGCGCCGCCGAGCAGGAACGCAGCGCTGGCGGTGCCATGATCGGTGCCGCGGGTGCCGTTGGCCGCCGCCGTACGGCCAAACTCGGTGGCGAGCAACACCACGGTTCGCCCCCAGACGTCGGCCAGCGTATCCTTCAGCGTCCGCAGGCTCTGATCGAGCACCGCCAGGCGCGTGCGCAGCTGTCCCTGTGCGCCGCCCTCATTGAAATGCGTATCCCAACCCATGGTGTCGAACACCGCCACCGCCGGACCATCGTCGCGACGCAGGAAGCCGGCCGCGGTGCGCACGGTCTCGACGTAGCGATCCGCGGTCGATCGCACGGCCGGGCGCATCGCCGGCACGTCCGCGGCGTCGCTCGCCATCGTCGGTGACGGCGCCGGCTCGGCCTGACTGCCGGCGGCGAGCGCCTCGGCCAGCCGTCGCGCCAGCAACGGATCGCTGGCGTAGCGATCGGCGATGCGCCGCAGCGTGTCATCGTCGAGATCCGGCAGCACCGAGGGCGACCACGAGGCCACCTCGGCGGATCCGCGCAGCACCAGCGGGACGTTCTGCGCCAGCGCCACGCCGCTCTCGCGGCCATGGCGGTTGCCCGATGGCAGATTCAACAGGGAGCGATTGAGCCACCCGGTGTGCGTCGCGTGCGGCTGCGTCATGCCGCTCTCGAGCACATCCTGACCGTCGAAGTGCGAGCGCTCGCGGTATGCGGTGGCAACCGCCGGCATCACCAGCAGTTCGCGTGCAACGTAGGCTTCCTGCAGAAATGACAATCCGGGGTTCAGACCGAAGAATCCATCGAGCGCGAGCGCTCCGTCGGTTCCCCCCGGTGCGGCAATCGCGAGCTCGCCGCGCAGTCGCGCATAATCCGGATCGGCATACGGCGGCACCGCGGACAGCCCATCGAGCGCGCCGCGCAGGATCACGAATACGAAGCGCGATGGGCCGGCAGCCGGCGCCGCAAAGCTATAGCGCGCCGCGAGTGCCGCCGCACTCGCGGCCACCCCGAGCTTCAGCAGCGAGCGTCGATTGATCGGGTGATTGGGATGCATTGGCATGGCCTCATCGTCGCAGGAATTCCGGGGCCGTCAGCAGCAGCGTCAAGGCCTGGGCATCGCTGGCGGCCCGTTGCAGACTCACGCGCGTCTCATCGCTGTAGCTGGCACCCAGCAGCTGCGGTCCGAGCTCGGCGATCGCGCGTGTGCCGCCGAGCCGCTGCGCGACGGTATCGGCGAATTCGATGCGCTTCATCAGCGCGGACGCGCCGTCCCAGTCATCGCTGCGATCGGGCCAGCCGGCGGGCGAGCCGGGTGCAAACGGGCGCTGGCCGAGCAGGTTGAACGCGCCGATCGATCGCGGCCCGTCCGCGACCGGCAGCTGCAGGCCGCGATAGATCGAGATCACGTAGTCCTGCGGCGTCTTGTATTTCGCCAGTGGCGTCTGCCAGGCCTGCTCGCACGCGATCAGCGCGCGGTAAACCTGCGGCAGGTCGCCGCCGCTGCGCTCGAACGCCTTGGCGATGCGCGCCACGGCATCCGGCGGCGGATCATCGGCAATGAAGTGGCGCGCGAGCTTGGTCGCGATATGCCGCGCGGTCGGGCTCGCGAGCGCCAGATCGTTCAGCACCGCGCGCCCCTGGGCCTGGTCGGCCTGATCGTAGCGGCGGCGAAACACGGTTTGCGCGCCGGGCTCGTGCAGCAGCGGCCGATACAGGAACTCTCCGGTCACGCCGGCCTGCATCGGACCGGCGCCTTCGCCACCGCCGAGCGACCAGCCGGTGAGTACCTTGGCAAAACTGGTGACGTCGGCCTGGGTATAGCCGGCATCGACACCGAGCGTATGCAGCTCGAGAATCTCGCGCGCCAGATTCTCGTTCAATCCGAGCGTGCGTTCGCGGCGGGCCGCGCGCTGCGCCAGCACCGAAGTCGGTCCGACCGAGCGCTGGTTGTCCAGATACAGCAGCATCGCGGAGTGCTGTTCGACCGCCAGCAGCAGCTCACGGAAATTGCCGAGCACATGCGGCCGGATCGCCTCGCGCTCAAGACTGCCGGCGATGCCGAGCACCGCCAGCTTGTCGACCGACACCGCAAAATGATTACTCCAGAAGTACACCAGCCGTTCGACCCACGCTCGCTCGGTCGCCACCGCGTTGCGCAGGCGTGCCTGGACTTCGGCGAGGTAGATCGGCCGGTACAGCGCCGGCAGGCGCATGATCGCCGCCAGTGCCTCGTTCGAGTCGCTCGCTGGCGGCGTCGCCGTCGCAGCAGCCGCGTCGGCGCCCACTGGCGCGTTGCGGCGCAGCGAGCGAATCTGCTGCCGCAGAGCCGCCGCATCCCTCAGGATGTCCGCCGACGGGCGCAGACCCCCAGCCTGCAGCAGCGGCGCCGGGCCACGCAGCTGCGCCTCGAGCCAGCCGCGTGCATCATTGCCGATCACGTCCAGGTCGCCGGGTTTGGCGCCCAAGCCAAAGCGATTGGCGGCGATGGCGGCGGAGTAATTCAACGACACGCTGCTATCCAATATCCAAAGGCGCGCAACCGCACCTGGTTGCAGATGAGGAGCGCGCCAACCCTCGGTCCGTTGACCGCGGCAGAGCGTCGGCCAAAGCGCGATAGCGGACATAATTCGCCTTTGCGCCTCGTTCATCATGCTTTATCTTTCCCGGACAGACAGCGAGCACCGTCGCACGGTGCGACGATTCCAAGAACATAGGATGGTCTGGCGTGGCACAGCGCGACGTATTTCCCGCCCAGCGATCAGCACCGGCCGGCGGCCGTGGAACGCTTTGCGCGCTGCTGCGGCTGGCCGCGTCAGCGGCGCTGCTGGCGAGCGTTGCGAGCTGCTCGTTGATTTCACTGAAGAGTCCGGAAAAGCCGCTGTCCACACGCGATCTCAACGCACGCATCCTGACGCACGAGTATTCCGCGCACTTCATTGCCACCGTCGTACAGACCGCCGACCAGATCTCGGCCACCACCCAGGATCCGGCGGTGCGTCTCAACGCGCTGCGCTGGAAGATCGCCGCGTCGGACAACAGCGAGCGTGCCGCGAGCCAGATCGCGCCGATGATGGGCCTGCTGGACACCTGGGCGCTGGCGGTGCAGATGCAGCAGTATCTGGCCGAGGGTGCGGGGCGGCACCTGTTCGCGGGCCAACAGCCGCTCGCGGCGACGCTCGCGACCGATCTGGCCGCGCAGGCCGAGGATCTGGCACGGCGCCTGACGGCACGCGACGAGTTTGACTACGATCAAAGGTTCGTCGATGGCTACGCGCGCGCGCACCCGCTGGAGAGCCTCGAATTTGCACGCGCTTCCATCGTCGATCTGTGGACACACAATACCGGCGCCCAGGTCCGGCTGGTGGACTCGCTCGGCACGGTCCCCGAGGCCCTGGCCAATGCAGGCGACCTGCTGCGCATGTACGGCGACAACGGCCCTTCCCAGCTCCTTTGGAGGGGCCAACTGGCGGTGCAGGAGTCCGGACTGAGTGGCAAGGAATTGCAGACGGCACTGCAGCGCCTGGATGAGCGCATGGCGGCGCTGCAGGTGATCGCCGATCAGACGCCGGGCCTGGTTCAGGGCGTGGTAAGCGATGTTCGCACGCGCTTCAATGCCTCATGGGCGCAGATCCTGGGCGAGCTGCACACGGAGGGCAGAACGCTGTCGGCGTCGGTCAGCGACGAGCGGCAGGCAACGGTGCAGGCGGTGGATGTGGAGCGCGCCGCGGTAGCGGCCGATGCCGCGCGAATCGCCGACCAGGTCATTCGCGAGGCCGGTGAGGAGGCGCGCCGTCTGGTGCGCGAGGCGCTGTTCGTGGTCATCGCATTGGCGGTGGTGCTGCTCGGCCTGCCGTTTGCCGCGGGCTATCTCGTCGGGCGTGCGCGCCCCCGTCAGTGATCCGGTCGGGCTGTCATTCCGCGCTCGCCGGCGCCTCGCTCGATGCTGCGGATCGGGCCAGGTTGGCGCGCACGAACGCGATATGCTCGCGCAGGATGTAGAGCTGCTCGGCGTGTGAGCCGGGCATCTTGCGCGAGATCACGGACCTCTCGATCGTCTGCAACCGGTCCAGCAGCGCCGCGCGCCGCTCCTCCGAGAGCTCGCCCAACGCCTCGCGCTCGAGTGCCATCAGTTCGCCATAGCGGCGGTGAATGCGGCTTTTGATGCGCCAGCTGTAGAGCTGCGGCAGGAATCGCAGCCCGGGGATCACAACCACCAGGATCGGCACCAGCACCACCAGCGCCCGATCCATCAGGCTCGCCAGCCAGAATGGCAGGTAACGGTAGGCGAAGCCCTTGTTGCCCGATTTGTAGTAGCGCGCGGCTTCGGTGCTGATCGGGAATGCGTGGGTGACGGGGGTCGGGAACTGACCGGCCGATTGCAGCAGTGAGGCGTGGCCGTGCACCTGGACCGCCGCTTCGATCAGCAGGTCGCACAGCGCCGGGTGCAGGTCCGAATGCGCCAGCAGCTCAACGGTCGGCGCCAGCATGTTGATCTCGGTGCGTGGAAGATCCTCTCCCAGGTCGAACGCCCCCGCGGGCAATACCAGCTCGTTCAGATACGGAAAGCGACGCACGTAGGCGTCGGCCTGCGAAAAATCGAACAGTCGGATGCCCCCGGCGTGCAGCATTTCGCGGATGAACAGCGGCGAGGCCGAGTCGCCGGTCAGGAATATCGCATCCACCTGCTTGCGCAGCAGCGCGGTGGTGGCCGCCTGCCCTTCCAGGCTCAACAGCTGCGTCGCGCCCTGCGGCTCGATCTCATTGGCCTTCAGCAGCGCCAGCGCCAGGGCGCGCGTGCCACTGCCTTCCGAACCGATCGCGATGCGCTTGGACTGCAGTTGCGATAGCCGCAGCAGCGGCTCGGGGCTGCGATAGAAAATCGTCAGCGGCACGAAGAACATGCTGCCGAGCGACTCCACATCGGTGGCGTCGCCACAGGTGGAGACTCCCGATTGCACCAGCGCGATGTCCACGCCCGAACTCCCGGCACACAATCGGTTCAGGTTGTCGATCGAGCCTTCGGAGTTGACGATCTTGAGTTCGATGCCGTTGCGCGCCAGAATCTTCTGGTACTGCACCGCGACCGTTTCGAAGGTACTGCCCTTGGGGCCGCTGCTGATGGTCAGCGTATGCGGCGGGGCCGGGCGCACGAAGTGCAGGGCCAGCAAAATCGCGGCCGCGCTCAGCAGCAAAATTGGCCCCAGCGTCTCCCCAAGGTCGAGCCACGACACCGCGGTGATTTTCAGCGGCAGGTACGACGCGACCCTGCGCTTGGTGCTGTGCTCGCTCGCTTGTGGGTCGGATCCCATGGTCGACGCCCGGCCGGTGCGCGCATCCGGTGGGCATCACACCGCCGCGCCACCGATTCACCTCGTTCAATCCCGTGCAGTAATCGATCATAGCATCCGGCGCCGCCTGCCTCGGCGGCCATGCGATCGAGCGCGGCCAGCAGCCGCTCGGCGTAGTTGGGATCGGCGAGCGCGATGAGACCGATCTCGGCGAGCTCGGGCGGCAATACGGTCGTCAGGTCAGACATTTGTGTGCTCCTTCATGTCGTTGCAATCGCGCGCGGCGCTGGAGTCTTGGCCCTAGCCCGGTTTTCGCGTGGAGCCCGCGCAGGTGCGTCGCGGCGGCGGCTGGCTTATCGTGCGCGCCTATGGCTGCACCTACCCGCCCCGACCTGGTGTTGATCGACGCGTCGTCCTATCTGTACCGCGCGTTTCACGCGCTGCCGCCGCTGACCAATTCAGCCGGGGTACCGACCGGCGCCGTGCACGGCGTGCTGTCGATGCTGCAGAAGTTCCTGCGCGAGTTCGAGCCGCCGCACATCGGCGTGGTGTTCGATGCGCCCGGCAGGACGTTCCGCGATGACCTGTTCGCCGAATACAAGGCGCATCGCGCGCCGATGCCCGATGATCTGCGCCTGCAGATCGAACCGGTGCTCGAGGCGGTCGACGCGCTCGGCCTGCCGCTGCTGCGCATCCCCGGCGTCGAAGCCGACGACGTGATCGGCACGCTTGCCTGCCGCGCCGCCGCTGCCGGACAGCAGGTGCTGATCTCGACCGGCGACAAGGACATGGCGCAGCTGGTCAGCGAGCGCATCACATTGGTGAACACGATGAGCGGCACGGTGCTCGATCGCGTCGGGGTCAAGGCCAAGTTCAACGTCTTTCCGGAACAGATCATCGACTACCTGGCCCTGGTCGGTGACAGCTCGGACAACATCCCGGGAATCGACAAGGTCGGCCCGAAGACCGCCGCCAAGTGGCTCAACCAGTACGGCACGCTCGATGCGCTGCTCGCCCAAGCGGCCGAGATCACCGGCAAGGTCGGCGAGAACCTGCGCGCGGGGCTGACGACGCTCGCACTGTCGCGACAGCTCGCCACCATCCGGACCGATCTGGATCTGCCGCTCGATGCGGCCGGGCTGGTGCGGCGAGCGGCCGACCCCACGCGGCTGCGCGCGCTCTATCGCCGGCTCGAGCTGCGCTCGATGCTGCAGCAGCTGGAGGCCAGCACGGCTGCGACTGCCGGCGGCGGCGCGGCCGATGCGGGGGCAGCGACGGCCACACCTGGCGCTGCGACGCCGTCGGCGGCTGCGGCATCGGCGCCGGGCACCACCGTGCCGAACGACCACCTGGCGCCGGGCAGCGATCTGCCGCTGCCCTCCGATCCGGCGGCCGCGGCATTGGCGAGCGTGCCGCGGCGCTACGAGACCGTGCTGGATTGGGAAGCGCTGTCGCGCTGGATCGAAGCGCTCAAGGCTGCGGAGCTGTTCGCGTTCGACACCGAGACCACGAGTCTCGACTACATGCGCACCGAGATCGTCGGCGTATCGTTCTGCATCGAGCCCGGCCACGCCGCCTACGTGCCGCTGGCGCACGACTATGCCGGCGCGCCGGCGCAGCTCGACCGTGCCCGGGTGCTCGAAGCGCTGCGGCCGCTGCTCGAAGACCCCGCGCACGGCAAGCTCGGTCAGCATCTGAAGTTCGACATCCACGTACTCGCGAATCACGGCGTGCATCTGCGCGGACAGCGTTTCGACACGATGCTCGAGTCCTACGTGCTGAACAGCACCGCGACCCGGCACGACATGGACTCGATGGCCGAGCGCTTCCTGGGACTGCGCACGATTCATTTCGAAGACGTCGCCGGCAAGGGTGCCAAGCAGATCAGCTTCAACCAGGTCAGCGTCGAGCGCGCCGCCGAATACTCGGCCGAGGACGCCGACGTCACGCTGCGGCTGCATCGCGTGCTGTGGCCGCGGCTCGAGCAGCTGCCGTCGCTGGCACGGGTATACCAGGAGATCGAGCAGCCGCTGGTCCCGGTGCTGCAGCGCATGGAGCGTCACGGCGTGCTGATCGATCGCGCAATGCTGCACACGCAGAGCGGTGAGCTCGCGGCGCGCATGCGCGAGATCGAGGCGGCCGCGCACACGGAGGCCGGTGCGCCGTTCAATCTGGAATCGCCCAAGCAGCTGCAGCAGATCCTGTTCGAGCGACTGGGACTGCCGGTGCTGCGCAAGACTCCGACCGGAACGCCCTCCACCGGCGAGGACGTGCTCGAGGAACTCGCGGCCGATTATCCGTTGCCGAAGCTGATTCTCCAGTATCGCGGCCTGGCCAAGCTGCGCTCGACCTATACCGAGAAGCTGCCGGAACAGATCAATCCTGCCACCGGCCGCGTACATACCTGCTACAACCAGGCGGTCGCGGCCACCGGCCGTCTGTCGTCGACCGACCCGAACCTGCAGAACATTCCAATCCGCAGCCCGGAAGGCCGCCGCATCCGCCAGGCCTTCATCGCCGCGCCGGGCCACCGTCTGCTCGCTGCCGACTACTCGCAGATCGAGCTGCGCATCATGGCGCACCTGTCGGGCGATGAGGGACTGCTGCGCGCCTTCGCCGAGGATCGCGACATCCACCAGGCGACCGCGGCCGAGGTGTTCGGCGTGCCGCTCGAGGCCGTGTCATCCGAGCAGCGCCGCTCAGCGAAGGCGATCAACTTTGGCCTGATCTACGGCATGTCGGCCTTTGGTCTTGCGCGTCAGCTCGGGGTGGCGCGCGGCGCGGCGCAGAGCTATGTGGATCTGTACTTTGCGCGCTATCCGGGCGTGCGGCGCTACATGGATGCCACGCGCGAGCAGGCCCGGCGCGACGGCTATGTGGAAACCGTGTTCGGGCGCCGGCTGTACCTGCCGGAGATCGGTTCGCGCAACCGATCACTGCAGCAGTACGCCGAGCGCAGCGCGATCAATGCGCCGATGCAGGGTACGGCGGCCGATATCATCAAGCACGCGATGATCACGATCGACGCCTGGTGTCAGCGCCCGGAAGTGCCCGCGCGGCTGCTGATGCAGGTGCACGATGAGCTGGTGCTGGAGGTCCCCGAGGACTTCCTCGCGCTGGCCGCGCGCGAAGTCAGCGCGCGCATGAGCGGCGCGGCGCAACTTGCGGTGCATCTGAAGGTCGAAGTCGGCAGCGGGATGAATTGGGATGAGGCTCACTAGTGAAGGATGTCGCGATGCCCCGGAAAGCATTGATCTTGCTGGCCCTGACGTCAGTGGCGGCCGCGGGGTTGCCGGCAGGCGCGGCGCTCGCTGGGGACACCGGTCTTTATATCGGTGGCGCCATCGGCCGATCGGATGAGCGCTTCGACCCGAGCGCCTACAGCGTCAGCGCTGACAATGTCGGCTATCAGGTCGCGGCCGGCTGGCGCCCGTTCGGCCTGCTGGCCGGAGAGGTGGACTACGTCGGCTTCGGTCGTGCGAGCGGCGGGGTCAATTACGCCGACACCTATGGGGTGGGAGTGTCGGCTCTGGCATTCCTGCCGATTCCGCTGGTCGACGTCTACGGCCGGGTCGGCCTGATGAACTGGCGCACCAATGTGAGCTCGCCATTTGGGGGGTATCACCGCACCGGCACCAACCTGGCCTATGGCGTGGGCGCTGGCATGCATTGGGGCAGTCTCGGCGCGCGGCTCGAATACGAGCGCTACGACATCTCCGCGACCAGCACGATGAGCCTGGCCTCCTTGGGGATGACTTGGACATTCATGTAGCGGCGGCGCCACCGCAGGCTACCCAAGTTATTGATTCAACATTAATTAAATTTTACGCGCCGAGGGAAACTTTCCGCCGTTTCAGCGCCTCCAACCTAACGAGTGCAATGCACTTCCCGCTTCCCTCCCTAAAGCGGGTAAGAATCCGGCGCGTAGAGACCCGCGCCGGGTTTGCTCTGGGCCCCGGCAGTTCTCCCCTAATCAAGGAACTACCGGGGCCTTTTCTTTGGGCGGCCGTTAGCGCGGCCTTCAGGCGGCGCGAAGCCAGGCGTCGATCGTGCCGCGAGCCTCATCGAGTCCGAGCCCTTCGTGTGCCGAGAACAGCTGCACCGACGCGCGACCGGCAAGCTGCGCCTGGCAGCGCGCCAGCAGCGTGCGCGCCTCGGCGCGCTTGAGCTGGTCGGCTTTCGACAGCAGCACGTGCACCGGCCGCTCGATGCCCTCGGCCCACGCCAGCAGTTGCAGATCGCCCGGCAGCAGGCCGCGCCGCGCGTCCACGACCAGCAGCAGTCCCTTGAGGCATTCGCGCGGTGCCAGCGCATCGATCAGCTGCGCCCAGCTGTCGCGTTCCGTGGGGGCGCCTTCGGCAAAGCCGTAGCCCGGCAGATCCACGAGCCGCCGGCCGGGTGACAGCTCGAAAAAATTCAACAGCCGCGTGCGGCCAGGCATCTTGCTGGTGCGCGCCAGCGCATGCCGGGCCGTAATGGCGTTGATCGCACTCGATTTACCGGCGTTGGAGCGGCCGGCGATGGCGACTTCAGCGCCGCCGTCGGCCGGAAACTGGGCGGGGTTCGCGGCGCTCAGCAGGAACTGCGCGCTGGGGTAGACGCTCACGCGGTGTCCTGGGCAAAGCGGTGGCTGGAATGAACGCTGGGGGGGTGCGGTCTCGCCCCCGTCACCGACCGGGCGCGCGAGCCGGGGCCGCTAGTGTACAATTCTTTGATCCCTTTGCTGTGCAAAGAAAAACTGCCGTTGGACGGGAGCTGACTGCAAATGATGCCGATGCTGCGCTGGATTGGGTTGACCCTCGCGGTCTGCTGCTCCTCACCGATCGCGATGGCCGCCGGCTCGGCCGAGGCGGGCGCCGCCAAATCGGCCGTCTGCCTCGCCTGTCATGGTCCGAACGGCAACAGCGTCAACCCGCAGTGGCCGCGTCTCGCCGGCCAGGACGCGGCCTATATCGAGGCCCAGCTGAAAGATTTTCACGACAAGACGCGCATCGATCCCAGCAACGTGATGCCGCCGATGGCGGCGGGCTTGAGCGAGCAGGACATGCAGGATCTTGCGGCGTATTTCTCGCAGCAGACCCCGTCCGGCCTCGAGGCCGACCCGTCGTATTGGCAGGCCGGTGAGAAGCTCTACCGCGGCGGGGATCGCGCGCGCAGCATCCCGGCCTGCATGGCATGCCATGGGCCCGTCGGACGCGGCAATCCGGCCGCGGGCTATCCGATGCTGCGCGCCCAGCAGGCGGTCTATACGCAGCAGCAGCTCGGCGAATACGCCGCGGACAAGCGCTATACGCGTAACGACAAGGGCGAGAGCAACGGCGGGCCCAACGCCGAGATCATGCATACGATCGCGAGCCGCCTGACGCCGGAGGACATCCGCAATCTCGCCTCGTATATCCAGGGTATGCGCTGACCAGCCGATGAAGCCCTACATCGCGCTGTTGCTGCTGGCGGCCAGCCTGACTGCCTGCGGGCGTGAACCGAATCAGGCCCCCGCCGCCGCTGCCACCAGCGCCACCGCTCAGCCGGCAACGGCGCCGGAGCCCGCGTCGAGCGTCGCGGCGGCGGCTGCCGCGGCTGCGGCCTCCGCGGCGAGCGCGAGCGATTTGGCCGTTGCGGCCAAAACCCAACAGGAAGGGGCGGACACCGGCAAGGGCACGGACAGCAGCGAGGCCGCGCTCGAGCGTGTCGCCGCGTTGCCGGCGGAAGGCCAGCTGCCCGCCGGCAAGTGGGTCGCCGGTACCAACTACAAGGTGCTGTCGCCCGCCCAGCCGACCGACTCGCCTCCCGGCAAGGTCGAAGTCATCGAGATGTTCTGGTACGGCTGCCCGCACTGCAATGTGCTCGATCCGTACATCGAGAGCTGGCGCAAGAACAAGCCTGCCTATATCGATTTCGTGCGCGTGCCGGTGACGTGGGGCGAGGTGCACCGCGCACATGCACGGCTGTTCTACACGCTGCAGGCCCTTGGCAGGCTCGAGGAGCTGCATAGCAAGGTATTCGACCAGATTCATCAGCAGCAGGACCCGCTGTACGTGGCCGGCGATGACAAGGCAACGCTGCAGGATCAGCTGCGCTTCGCCAAGGCCAACGGCATCAGCGAGTCGGATTTCCTCAGTGCCTACAATTCCTTCGCTGTTCAGGCCAACCTGCAGCGCGCCGACGACCTGGTGCACCGCTACCGAATCGAGGGCGTACCGGACATGGTCATCGCCGGCAAGTACGTCAGCGATGTCCGCATGGCGGGCAATCAGGCGAACCTGATCCAGCTGACCAACGATCTGGCGGCGGCCGAAAAGCACCACTGAGTTCGCGTTGGAAGCCGTGCTTGCGGTAATCTTGCGCGCCGCGCGCAACGTGCGCCCGTAGCTCAGCTGGATAGAGTGGCAGCCTCCGAAGCTGCAGGTCGTGGGTTCGAATCCCGCCGGGCGCGCCATTTACCCCGAGCGGTATCGGGCGCTCGCTCGCGGTCGCCCAAATGACCAGTATGCACATCGGTTTCCCCATGCCCAATCCAGACCGCTATCTCGAGGATGTTCCGGTCGGCGAAGTCAGTATCGGCCCGCCGATCACGATCTCCGAGGCCGAGATCATCAGCTTTGGCAGGGCGTATGATCCGCAGCCCTTTCACACCGATCCGGTCGCCGCAGCGTCGAGCCCGTTTGGCTCGCTGATTGCCAGCGGCTGGCACGTCGCCGCGCTGGCGATGAAGCAGCTGGTCGAGTCGAGGCCCTACGGCGCAACGCCGGTCCTCGGCATGGGGGTCGATGAGCTGCGCTGGCTTCATCCGGTCCGGCCGGGCGATCACCTGACGGTCCGTCGGGAAATCGTGTCCTCGAAGCGATCGACAAGCAAACCGGACCGCGGTGTGCTCAAGGCCCTGGTCGAGATCACCAATCAGCAGGGCGTCACAGTGATGCGCTTCACCTCGATCGCGCAGGTGCCGACTCGCGCTAAAGCATTGCCGCAGCCCTGATGCCGAAGACATAGGTGACACTTCGACCATGTCCGCGCCGCGACTCCCGTCGAATTCAAGAGCAAGAGGCGGAGTGCCGCGCCAACCGCGTGGTCCCACGATAGGCGCCAAGCGCGGTCGATCCCGCGCCGACACGCGAATCGAGGAGTACCGGTCCATGGACAGCCAATCAATGCCAACTACCCCAATGCCACCGCCGTCACGCACCGTTGCGCGCTTTGCAGGCGACGCACGCCGCTGGGCGGCGATCGTGCGGCGCGAGAGCGGTGCCGATGGGATTTTTTATTATGCGGTGCGGACCACGGGCGTGTACTGCCGTCCGTCGTGTGGTGCGCGGCGCGCACTGCGCAAGAACGTGCGCTTCTTCGACAGCGCCGCGGCCGCCGAGCGCGCGGGATTTCGCGCCTGCAAGCGCTGCCATCCCGAGGGCGCGAGCCTCGCGCAGCAGCAGGCGGCGATCGTCGCGCGCGCGTGCCGGCGGATTGATCTGGCGGAGACCATGCCCGACCTGGCGACGCTCGCGAGCGAAGCGGGCCTGAGCCGGTTTCATTTCCATCGTGTGTTCAAGCGTCACACCGGCATGACACCCAAGGCCTATGTCAGCGCGCAGCGTGCACGGCGCGTACGCGATCGGCTGCTGCGCGGCGGCGACGTCACCGGCGCGATCTACGACGCCGGTTTCGGCTCCAATGGGCGCTTCTACGCCGGCAGCGGCGCGGCGCTCGGCATGACGCCCAGCCGCTACCGCGCTGGCGGCGAAGGCGCGACCATCCGTTTCGCGCTCGGTAGATGCTCGCTGGGCTCGATCCTGGTCGCTGCGACCGATAAAGGCATCTGCGCGATCCTGCTGGGCGATGACGCCGCGGCGCTGCTGCGCGATCTCGAGGACCGCTTCCCGAAGGCCCGGTTGATCGGCGGCGATCGCGCTTTCGAACGCCTGGTCGCGCAGGTCGCCGGACTGGTCGAAGCGCCCGCGAGCGGCCTGGATCTGCCGCTCGATCTGCGCGGCACCGCCTTTCAGCACCGCGTCTGGCAGGCACTGCGCAAGATCCGGCCGGGCACCACGGTGAGCTACGCCGAGATCGCCCGCCGCCTGGGGTTGCCCGGATCGGTCCGCGCGGTGGCCGGTGCCGTCGCCGCCAACCCGCTCGCGGTTGCGATTCCCTGCCATCGCGTGATCCGCAGCGACGGCTCGCTCAGCGGCTATCGCTGGGGCGTAAGCCGCAAGCGCGCGCTGCTCGAACGCGAGGCACGGATGCGATGACTGTGCTCGCTGCGCGCAGCGCGGCCGCATCGCTGACCGAGCGCATCGCGCAGCTCTCCTGGCCGCAGCTTGCGGCCGAGCTCGATGCGTCCGGCACCGCGCGGGTGCCGGCGCTGTTGTCGGCGCTCGAGTGCGCCGCGCTGGCCGGGTGTTATGCGAACGCAGCGCTGTTTCGCAGCCGCATCGTCATGGCGCAGCATGGTTTCGGTCGCGGTGAATACCAGTACTTCGCCTATCCGCTGCCCGCGCTGGTGGCGCAGCTGCGCGCCGCGCTGTACCCGCCGCTCGCGACGATCGCCAATCGCTGGCACGAGGCGCTGCAGCTCGAAGCGCGGTTCCCGCCGCAGCACGGCGACTTTCTCGAGCGCTGCCACCGCGCCGGCCAGACGCGGCCGACGCCGCTGCTGCTGCGCTATGCGACCGGCGATTACAACTGCCTGCACCAGGACCTGTACGGCGAGCACGTGTTTCCACTGCAGCTCACGCTACTGCTGTCATCGCCGCGGACCGATTTTCGGGGTGGTGAATTCGTCGTGACCGAGCAGCGGCCGCGCGCTCAGTCGCGCGTCGAGGTGGTCACGCTGGAGCGCGGCGATGCGGTAGTGTTTGCCAGCCGCTACCGGCCCGGCCAGGGCGCGCGCAGCGCGCATCGCCTGACGATGCGCCATGGCGTCAGCCCAGTGCACGCGGGCGAGCGCTATACGCTCGGCATCGTGTTCCACGACGCGCTGTGAGCACGCGCGCACGCTCGCGGCGCGAGGATCTGCGCACCGCATCGCTGCTGCCGCGCGCGCCGCTCGAGCGCATTGCCGAGGATGCGGTGCTGCTGCCGGGAGCCGCCAGCGAGCAGGCGCCGGTCATATTGGCAGCGTTGCAGCGGGTGATCGGCGCGGCGCCGTGGCGCCACATGCTGACCCCCGGCGGCCAACGCATGTCGGTCGCGATGACCAATTGCGGCGAGGTCGGCTGGATCAGCGATCGCCGCGGCTACCGCTATCAGGCGCTCGATCCTGACAGCGGCCGGCCATGGCCGCCGATGCCCGCTGAGCTGCGCGCGCTGGCGATGCGCGCCGCGGCCACCGCCGGCTTTGCCGGCTTCGAGCCCGACGCCTGCCTGGTCAATCGCTATGCGCCCGGCACGCGGCTGAGCCTGCACCAGGACCGCAACGAGCGCGACCTGGACGCGCCGGTGGTGTCGGTGTCGCTGGGACTGCCCGCGTGGTTCCTGTTCGGAGGTCTGCGTCGCACCGATCCCGCGCAGCGCATCGCGCTGCTCCATGGCGACGTGGTGGTCTGGGGCGGCCGCCAGCGCCTTGCGTTTCATGGTGTCGCCCCACTGGCCGATGGCGAACACGCACTCACCGGCCCATATCGCATCAATCTGACCCTGCGCAAGGCCAGGTAGCGCAGTCCTGCCTAGGGTTTATGCCGCTATTTTTGTGGGGCCAGGCCACCGGACCACCGCGACCCGCAGCAATGGCGCCGCCTTAGGCTATAATTCGTGACTCCCCACAACGATATCGGTTGGCGCCCGTGAGCAAACAGGACTCCCAGTTCATCACCGTTTTCAGCCTCGTGATCGGCATCCTGGTGACCATCACCATCCTGTTATTCGCACTGGCGCGCGCGGTGGCCAGCCGCACGCAGGAGGTCGACGTCTATAAGGACCCGATCTATGTGGCGAGCCTGCAGCGTAATGCCGGGCCGATGACGCGCGAGGCGGTCGCCGGCCAGGACAATTCGGCGATGGCGATCCAGGCGCCGGCGGGCGCGGGTACCGCGGCGCCGGTGGCCGCGGTACCGAAGAATGGCGCCGAACTGTTCGATGCCGTGTGCAAGAGCTGCCATGGCACCGGGCTAGCCGGTGCGCCCAAGGCGGGCGACAAGGCGGCCTGGGGTCCGCGCATCGCCCAAGGCAAACCGACGCTCTATCAGCACGCGCTCAATGGCTTCAACGGCAAGAGCGGCGTGATGCCCGCCAAGGGCGGACGCGCCGACCTGCCCGACGACCTCATCAAGCAGGGCGTCGACTACATGGTCTCGCTCGCCCAGTAAGGTCTCGCTCGCCCAGTAAGCGCGCGGTGGCAACTCGCTGGCAGCGCTGCCGACACGTTGCCCGAAGCCGCCTGATCCGGATCGGCCTTGTCCGGGATCAGGTATGCACGTGGAATACCTTGTTCACGATCTTCCAATGGCCATCGACCTTCCGCAGCGTGAACAGGTCCGTGTAGTTCCCGCAAATTGGCTATCGCCCTCATAGCCGAAAATGGTTGCCCCAGCGTGAAAAGCGAGTCTCAGCTCAGTGCTCGAGCCTGATTTGGCACCATCGATGTAGTGCTGCACCGCTCTGGCAACGGCCTCTTTCTCGGTCATGCGCGAACCCCAGGAACAACGCGCTGTCGCGTGCTCGCAGATTATCAACTTCCCGGTAACGGCCGGCGCAGTTGAATCGCTTCGGCCAGATGCGGCGGCTCGATGCACTCGCTCTCCGCCAGATCCGCAATCGTGCGGCTCAGCGCCAACAGGCGATGCACGCCGCGGCCCGAGAGCCCAAGCCGCTGGCAGCTGCGCCGGAGCAGCCGTTCCGACAGGGGCGGCAAAGCGCAGCATTGCTGCAATTGCGCCGCCGACAGGCGCGCGCTGAGCTCGCCCGACGAGCACAGCCTGCGCTCACGCGCCGCCTGCACCTGTAGCGCCGGATCCGGCACCGCGACGCCTGCGCCCCCGGCTACGGCCGCATGCACCAGCTCCTCGACCGGCACACGAGGCACTTCAATGCGCATATCGACCCGATCGAGCAGCGGTCCGGAGATCCGCCGCCGGTAGCGTTCAATGCCGGCGGGCGTACAGCGACAGGCCTGCGTGGAGTCGCCCAGATAGCCGCAGGCGCAGGGATTCATCGCCGCCACTAGCTGAAACTGTGCCGGCAGCTCCAGCCGCGAACCGGCCCGGGCAATCGTGATGCGACAGGTCTCGAGCGGCTCGCGCAGCGACTCGAGCACGCGCCGATCGAATTCCGGCAGTTCATCGAGAAACAGCACGCCCTGATGCGCGAGGCTGATCTCTCCCGGCTGTATCCGCGGGCCTCCGCCGACGATCGCATGCGCCGACGCGGTATGGTGCGGCGCCCGAAACGGACGCCGGGTCCAGTGCCAGGCGTCGAGCGGCAAGCCGGCGACGGATGCGATGCCGGCCACCTCGAGCGCCTCGGCCCGCGAGAGCGGCGGCAGCAGGCCCGGCAGGCGCGCGGCGAGCATGCTCTTGCCGCTGCCCGGCGGTCCAACCATTAGCAGGCTGTGACCGCCCGCCGCCGCAATGATCAGCGCGCGCTTGGCCTGCCATTGCCCCGCCACGTCACTCAGCAACGCGGTCGGCGGCGTGCTTGCAACCCGACCGGAACCATGCGCTGGACCGCCATCGGCCAGCCGGTCATCGATCAACCCGGCATTGTCCGCGCGGCCCCGCGGCGGCTCGTTCGCGGCACGTTGGGCGAGCCTTGCGGCGGCCTCGCGCAGGCTCATCGCGCCATAGGCCGCGCCATGGCCGCTCAAGGCGACCTCGCTGCCGTTCGCCGCCGGCACGATCAACGCATGATCATCCCTGCCGGCATGCAGCGCCGCCAGAAACAGCCCGCTGACCGGTTTGAGCTCCCCGGCCAGGCCGAGCTCGCCGTAGCACTCGAAGGCGCGCCGCGGCGCCGGCAGCTGGCCGCTCGCGACCAGCAGGCCCAGCGCGATCGGCAGATCGAAGCGTCCGCCCTGTTTCGACAGCTCGACCGGCGCCAGATTGACCGTGATGCGGCCGTTCGGGAACTCATAGCCTGAATTGAGCAGCGCGGCGCGCACGCGCTCGCGGCTCTCGCGCACCACCGGCGCCGGCAATCCCACGATCGCAAAGGCAGGCAGGCCGCGGCCGACGTGCAGCTCCACCTGCACCAGCGGCGCCTCGAGGCCCAGTTGCGCGCGACTCAGGATTCTCGCAAGGCTCATCGCAGCCGAACCAGGCAGTAACGACTCGCGCCCCGGGCGCAGCGCCGCCGGTGCGCTGCACTAATCGGAGATCGGCGGAATCGCCTGTTCGAGCTCGGTCAGGCGCTTTTCGAGCGCGACGATGCGCAGCTCGAGCTCCCCGATGCGCGCGCGCGTGCGCTCGAGCACCTTGGTCTGTACGTCGAATTCCTCACGCGTGGTCAGGTCGAGCTTGCCCAGGCTCGACTGCAGCACGGCGCGAAAGTTGCTCTCGATGTCGCGCCGCATGACGCGCGCCGCCTCCGGCAGGCCCTCGAACAGCCGCCGCGCGATGTCCTCGATACGAAGGTTCTCCATAGTCCGGTCTCCTTAGGGCTGATCACCCGCCCGGCGACGGCGCCGGTCCCGTTGCCCCGAAACGGCTCATCGCTCAACATCGCAGCGTCCATAATAGTGCGCGCCCAGGCCCGGCAGCGGGCCGAAGCCGCGGAATTACTCACTTATGAATGGCACAGTTTCTGCACCTAGGCTCCAGCGGGCATTCATGGACACCCCAAGAATACGCGCACCGGTCAAACCGCGGCACTTCCGGATTCAAGGTTCGATCATTGCGAAATGCACATCATGAAAATGATCACCGCGGTCGTGCGGCCATTCAAGCTGGACGAGTTGCGGCAAGCGATCGCTCAGCTTGGCGTTCAGGGCGTGACCGTCACCGAGGTCTATGAAGCGCAATTCGGACCGCGAGCCAAAGTCGAGATCGCCGTCGATGATGCCATCGTGGAACCGGTGCTCGAGGCGATTGCGAATGTCTCCAGGACCGGTCGGACTGGAGACGGACGCATCTTTGTCGGCGAGCTTGAGCAGGCAATCCGCATCCGGACCGGGGAAACCGGCACCGCGGCCACATAAGTACTACTGAAAAAGCTGGGAGTCGCAAGCGATGGGCATACAAATCAAGCTCACGAACGAGCTCAAGACCAATCGATGGTCGGCAACGCTCCGGTCAGCCGCCCGAGCGCTCACCGGGGCGCTCGCGGCCGCGGTACTGGCGCTGGTGCTGTGTGCGGCCCCACTGGGCGCCTGCGCCGATGAGGCCCCGGCGGCGCCGGCAGCGGCTGCC
>JBIODC010000043.1:0-22217 GCA_044440135.1 Steroidobacterales bacterium
CTCCTTGTGGATGTCACTTGCCGTTGATTCGCCTGCGTTCATTCGATGGCGCGAGACCCATCGTTTCCCGATACTTCGCCACGGTCCGGCGCGCGACCGGGATGCCTTCGCCGGATAGAATCTCCGCGATGCGGCTGTCGCTCAATGGGGCGGCCACATCCTCCTCGCGAATCAGCTTGCGGATCTTGGCCCGAATCGCGGTCGAGGAGGTGCCCGAGCCGTCGTTGCCTTCGACCTGGCTCGAAAAGAAATAGCGCAGCTCGAACACGCCGCGCGGCGTGTGCATGTACTTGCCCGAGGTGACGCGCGACACCGTCGACTCGTGCATGCCGATGGCCTCGGCGATGTCGCGCAGGATCATCGGCCGCATGTACTCCTCGCCCTGATCGAGGAATTCGCACTGCCGTTCGACGATCGAGCGCGCCACCTTGGTGAGCGTGTCGTTGCGGATTTCCAGGCTCTTGAGCAGCCAGCGCGCCTCCTGCAGTTGCGCCCGCATGCTGGCGTGGCTGGTGCTGCGGCCGACCAGGCTCGCGTAGGATTGATTCAATCGCACCCGCGGCAGCGTCGCCGCATTGATCTCGACCGACCAGCCGCGCGGCGTGCGCCGCACGAACACGTCCGGCACCACGTACTCGGGAGAGCTGCCGCTGACGATCGAGCCCGGGCGCGGATGACAGGCGCGCACCAGCGCCACCGCGGTCTCGAGCTCTTCGTCCGAAGTGCGCAGCTCGCGCCGCAGCGCGGTCAGCTCGCGTTCGGCCAGCAGCTCCAGATGATTCTTGACGATCGCCTTGGCGCAGGCGAGTCCGGGCGTGCCCGGCTCGAGCTGATCGAGCTGCAGCAGCAGGCATTCGCTGACCGAGCGCGCGCCGACGCCCGGGGGATCGAACATCTGTACGATCGCGAGTACGCGCTCGACCTCGGCCACGCTCGGATCGAGATCGGGCTTGAGGCTCGCGCCGATCACATCCAGTGGCTCGCTCAGGTAGCCGTCATCGTTGATCGCATCGACCACGGCGCGGCCGATGGCCAGATCGCGTGGATTGAGCCGCGCCAGTTCCAGCTGCCACAGCAGGTGCTCGCGCAGCGACTGGCCGGTGGCGTCCGCGAACTCCTGCTGGCGATCCTCGTCGCCACTGCCGCCGCCGCTCCAGGGGTTTTCCGCCGGGCCGACCGACTGGTCGGACCAGCCGTCATCCACGACCTCGACCGGCGGCTCCTCGACGCGCGCGGCGGTTTCGGGTGCGGTTTCGGCGCTCGAGAGGCTCTCGTAGGTGCCGCTCTCGCTGTCCTCATCCTGCTCGAGCATGACATTGGTTTCGAGCAGCTCGCGGATGTGCGCCTGCAGCTCGATCGTCGGCAATTGCAGCAGGCGGATCGCCTGCTGCAGCTGCGGAGTCATCGTCAGTTGCTGGCCGAGCTTGAGTTGCAGCGAGGGCTTAAGCATAAAACGTGCCTGCGCCGCTCACTGCCGGCCCTGAAAATATTATAAGTCTATGAAAAATAAGGACTATCAGGGCCGCTCCGGTCAATCACATGCGGAATGCCTGGCCCAAGTACACCTCACGGACTTGGGGGTTGGCAAGGACTTGCTCGGCAGTGCCGGAAGCGATCACTATTCCACGGTCCACGATGTAGGCGCGGCCGCAGACCCCGAGCGTCTCGCGCACATTATGGTCGGTGACCAGCACGCCGATGCCGCGGCCGGCAAGCTCGCGGATAATGCGCTGGATATCCAGCACCGAGAGCGGATCGACGCCCGCAAACGGCTCATCGAGCAGGATGAAGCGCGGCTCGGCAGCGAGCGCCCGCGCCATTTCAACCCGGCGGCGCTCACCCCCGGACAGCGACAGGCCGCGGATATTGCGCACATGGCCGATGTGCAGCTCCTCAAGCAGCTCCTCGAGCCGCCGTTCGCGCGCGGCGCGGTCGAGCTCATCGCGCAGCTCCAGGATCGCCATGATGTTGTCGGCAACCGAGAGTCGGCGGAACACCGAGGCTTCCTGCGGCAGATAGCCCAGCCCGAGGCGGGCCCGCTGATCGATGCTGAGCGCGGTCAGATCACGGTCGTCGAGCAGGATCGAGCCGCCATCGGCCGGTATCAGCCCGACGATCATGTAAAACGCTGTCGTCTTGCCGGCGCCGTTCGGGCCCAGCAGTCCCACCACCTCGCCGGTATCGATCTCGAGCGACAGGTCGCGCACCACCTGGCGCGAGCGGTAGCTCTTCTGCAGCGAACGGGCCGACAGTCGCGTCATGGACGGCCGCCGGCGGGTCCGCACTGGGGTCCGGAGCGTGCGTGCAGCGTGCCGTGCACCTGGGTGTCGCCGCCCGGTGCGGCGTCGGCCCGCACTTTCTGATTCACGATGTCATAGACGATCGACTGGCTGCTGATCTCGTTGCAGCCGTCGGACAGCCAGGCGTCGCCGTTGAGTTTGAGCAGATCGCGTTCCATGTCGTAGTCGATCTCGCGCGCATGGCCGTGGGCGGCCTCGATTGCGCCGCGGCCGCGATTACCGGCCTCGGCCGCAGGCGGGTTCGGGGTCGCGGCATCGGCGCTGTGTTCGAATTCGGCCGGCGCGCCCTCGGCGCTCATCGAGGCGATCCGCTTGCTGGCGAACTTCACGGTGGCCTTGTCGGCGCTGAGCTTTCCCTGGGGCATGGACACCTGTACGTGGCCGGTGAGCACCCAGTCGCTGTCGCCCAGGTCCGGTCCGTTCGCCTCCGCCAGATCGGCCTTGATGCGGGTGATGCCGCGCGTGGTGTCCACGATGCTGATGTCGTGCAGCACCATGTGATTGCGCTCGGCTTCGAGCTTCGAGGCGGTGTAGCACAGCGGCTGGTTGCAGCCCTCGCGATCCGCGTCCGCGCTTGCCGCCGGCGCATTTGCGGCGCTCGCCGTGGCCAGCGCCGCGAGCTGCAGCAGCCCGGCCCATGCGCAGGCCCGCGCTTCAGTGCGCCAGCACACCGTGCACGTCTCCGGCCAGCTGCAGTCGGTCATTCCTGATGTCGGCGCTCATGCCCCGGCCGCGCAGCGCGTTGCCGGCCCAATCCACTCGCACTTTCGCGGACGACGTCACGAGCTGCTGCTGCATGTCCAGATGCAGCTGCTCGGTCGCGATGCGCATCAGTTCATTGGAGCCCGACGGCCGGCCTTCCGCATGCACGGTTCCGGCGAGCTCGGCGGTGCGCGCGTCCTGCGGCAGCTGGCCGCGCTCGGCCGTCAACGTCCAGTGGTTGCCGTCCTCCGGCTGATAGTCGAGCTTCGGCGCGGTCAGAAAGATGATGCCCTGCGGTGTCGGCTGCTCGATGCGCTCGGCATTGAGCCGGAACAGCGGATGACCGTCCTCACCGGTCTCGATCAGCTCGGCGCCGTTGGCGATGTAGCCGGGCTCGGTGCTCTCCACGTCGCCGGGGGCCGCCTCGACGCCGCTCTCCGACTGCTGCAGGTAGAACAGCGTCCCCAGGGCGCCGAGCGCCAGCACCGCAAACAGGACCCGGAGAATCATGTCCGGGCGCTGCGGCGTCGCGCGGCGAGCAGCCAGTCGCAGACTTCACGCACCGCACCGGCACCCCCGGGCAGGCGCGTGCGCCGGTGAGCGATCGCCAGGGCGTCCGGGTGCGCGTCGGCGACCGCGACCGCAAGTCCCGCCTGCGCCAGCAGCGGCACGTCGGGCCGATCGTCGCCGACACAGGCGCAATGGCGCGCCGGGATCGCAAGCGTCGCGAGCAGTTGCGCCAGCACCGGCGCCTTGTCATCGACGCCCTGATGCAGATGGCGGATCCCCAGTTCTTGGCAGCGGCGCTTGACCGCCGGCGATTCCCGTCCCGAGATCACCGCCACCGCGATGCCGGCGGCGATCACGGCCTTGATGCCGTAGCCGTCGCGCACGTGGAAGGTCTTGTCGGTCTCGCCCGCGCTGCCGTAGCGCAGCCGTCCGTCGGTCAGCACGCCGTCCACATCCAGTACCAGCAGCCGGATCCCAGACAGCGGCGCCGGCCGTCGCGGCGCGGACCGTGCAGGCATCAAACGACACCCGCGCGCAGCAGGTCATGGACGTTGAGCGCACCGATCAGCCGCCGCTCGGCGTCGGTCACCAGCAGCGCCGTCACTCGGTGCCGCTCCATCAGCTGTGCCGCGGCGGCGGCGAGCTCGCGTGCGCCGATGCTGCGGCCCCCTGGGGTCATGACCTCGCGCATCGTGGCGCTGTGCACGTCGATCCTGCGATCGAGCGCGCGCCGCAGATCGCCGTCGGTGAATATGCCGACCACGCGCTGCTCCGCATCCAGCACCGCGGTCATGCCGAGGCCTTTGCGCGTCATCTCCAGCAGTCCCTCGGCGACCCGGGTGTCCAGGCCGACCCGCGGCAACGCATCGTCGCGCCGCATGATGTCCTCGACATGCAGCAGCAGCCGCCGCCCGAGGCTGCCGCCCGGGTGGGTGCGCGCAAAGTCGTCGGCCGAGAAGCCGCGGGCTTGCAGCAGCGCCACCGCCAGCGCGTCGCCCATGACCAGCGCCGCCGTGGTGCTCGCGGTCGGTGCCAGATTGTGCGGGCAGGCTTCCTGCGGCACGGCCACATCCAGATGCACGTCGGCGGCCAGCGCCAGGGTCGAGGCGGCGTTGCCGGTCAGCGCGATCAGCGGGGTCGCCAGCCGCTTGAGCGGCGGCAGCAGCGCCAGCACCTCGGGCGTCTCGCCGGAATTGGACAGCGCCAGCAGCACATCCCCGCGCGTGATCATGCCGATGTCGCCGTGACTGGCCTCGCCCGGGTGCAGAAAGAACGCCGGCGTGCCGGTGCTGGCGAGCGTGGCGGCGATCTTGCGGGCGATATGGCCGGATTTTCCCATGCCGGTGACGATCGCGCGTCCCCGGCAGGCGAGGCAGATGCGGCAGGCCGCGGCAAAGCGGCCATCCAGCCGCTCGCGCAGCGCCCCGAGCGCCGCGGCCTCGATGTCGAAGGTGCGCCGGGCCGACTCCAGCGCCTGCGCTTCGCCCGTGGCGTTATGTTCTACGGCATTCATCCGGCGTATTCCTGCGACTGTCGCACCATGATAGCGCCTTCACCGAGCGCAGATCGCGCCTTCCGCGCCCGCGCAATTGCCTTAAGATCGCACCCCCATATGGACGCACAGCAGATCGCGGACCTGATCCGCCAGTCGCTCCCGGACACACGTATCGATGTGCAGTCGGAGGACAACACCCATTTCGCGGCGCTGCTGGTGGGCGCCGCGTTCGAGGGCCTGCGCCCGCTCGCACGCCACCAGCTGGTGTATCGGGCGCTCGGCGAGCGCATGGGGCGCGAGATACACGCGCTCTCGATCGAGGCCTACACCCCGCAGGAGTGGGCCGCGCGCAGCGCCGGGGCGCCCCGCGGTGGATAAGCTGCACATCACCGGCGGCATCGCGCTCGAAGGCGAGGTGCGGATCTCCGGTGCCAAGAACGCCACGCTGCCCATCCTGGCCGGCGCGCTGCTGGCCGACGGCCCGGTCACGATCGGCAACGTGCCGCACCTGCGTGACGTCACGACGACCATCGAGCTGCTCGGACGCATGGGTGTGACCGTGACGATCGACGAGCGCATGCGCATCGAAGTCGATTCGAGCACGATCCGCGAATATTTTGCGCCGTACGATCTGGTCAAGACCATGCGCGCCTCGATCCTGGTGCTCGGTCCGCTGCTGGCACGCTTCGGGCGCGCCGACGTGTCGCTGCCCGGCGGCTGCGCGATCGGAGCGCGACCGGTCAACATCCACGTCGCCGGC
Source organism: Steroidobacterales bacterium (assembly GCA_044440135.1). Taxonomy (GTDB): domain Bacteria; phylum Pseudomonadota; class Gammaproteobacteria; order Steroidobacterales; family Steroidobacteraceae; genus FEN-1191. Next base: position 5,768 of record JBIODC010000043.1, read on the forward strand.
CTGCAGGCCATGGGCGCGGACATTCACATCGAGGGCGGCTACATCCGCGCCCGGGCGGCGCGCCTCAAGGGTGCGCGGCTGGTGCTCGATACCGTCACCGTGACCGGTACCGAGAATCTGATGATGGCCGCGGTGCTGGCCGATGGCGAGACCGTGCTCGAAAACGCCGCGCGCGAGCCCGAAGTCATCGATCTGGCGAATTTCCTGATCGCGATGGGAGCGAGGATCGCGGGCGCGGGCACCGATCGGATCGCGATCGAGGGCGTACGCGAATTGCACGGCGTGCACTACGACGTACTGCCGGATCGCATCGAGGCGGGCACCTATCTGGTCGCCGGCGCGATCACCGGCGGGCATGTGCGCATCAAGAACGCCCGGCCCGAGCACCTCGATGCGGTGATGGTCAAGCTGCGCGAGGCCGGCGCCACCGTCAGCAGCGGCGACAACTGGGCCGAGGTCGACATGCGCGGCCGCCGGCCGCGCGCGGTCGACGTGCGTACCGCGCCGTATCCGGCCTTCCCGACCGACATGCAGGCGCAGTTCGCCGCGCTCGACACCGTGGCGGACGGGGTGGGCACCGTGGTCGAGACCATCTTCGAGAATCGCTTCATGCACATGCTGGAAATGCGGCGCATGGGGGCCGAGATCCGGCTCGAGGGCAACACTGCGATCATTCACGGCATCAAGCATCTGACCGCGGCGCCGGTCATGGCGACCGATCTGCGCGCCTCGGCGAGCCTGGTGCTCGCCGGTCTGGTGGCCGAGGGCCGCACCGAGATCGAGCGTATCTACCACATCGACCGTGGCTACGAGACCATCGAGGAGAAGCTGGCGCAGCTCGGTGCGCGCATCAAGCGCGTGCCGAACTGACGTCAGGTTCCCTGGATCGCGCTCGGGCGCTCGGTCACATTGACCTTGGAATCCAGTTCGCTGCGCCCGCGCAGCAGATGCAGCGTGATGCTCATGCCCGGCTTCTTGGCGGCAATCTGCGCCAGCGTGTCGCGGGCACTGCGCACCGGCTTGCCGTCGATGCCGGTCACGATATCCCCGATGCGCAGCTGCGCATCGACCGCCGGACTGGTGCGGTACATGTTGGTGATCACGACACCGCCGCGCGGCAGCCCGAGCTGCTTGGCCTGCTCGTCATCCACGTCCTCGGGCAGGATGCCGATCCAGCCGCGGATCACCCGACCGTGATCGAGGATGTCCTTCATCACGCCGCGCGCCAGATTCACCGGAATCGCGAAACCGATGCCCTCGACGCTCAGATTGCCGCTGTTGCTCTTGTTGAGCACCGCGGTGTTGATGCCGATTAGCTCGCCGCGGGCGTTGATCAGCGCGCCACCGGAGTTGCCGGCATTGATCGCGGCGTCGGTCTGAATGAAATTCTCGAATGTGGCGACGCCGAGCTGCTGGCGCCCGGTGGCGCTGACGATGCCGTGAGTCACGGTCTGCGACAGTCCGAGCGGATCGCCAATGGCCAGCACCACATCCCCGACCTGGATCTCGTCCGAGCGCCCGAGCGGCATCACCGGCAGGTTCTTGAGCTTGATCGACAGCAGCGCCAGATCGGTGTCCGGGTCGCGGCCGACCACGGTCGCGGGCGCCACGCGATTGTCCGCGAGCCCGACATTGATCGTCTCGGCATTCGCGATCACGTGATTGTTGGTGATGATGTGGCCAGCGGCATCGACGATCACGCCGGAGCCGAGCGCGCGCTCGACGCGATGGCGGTACAGCGGCTGCAGGTCGCCGAACAGCTGATCGAATACCGAGGGCTGGAACTGCTCGGTGACCAGCCGTTGTGTCGAGATATTCACCACCGCCGGGGCGGCTCGCATCACCGCCGCGGCATACGACTCGGGCGCAGGCGGTGGCACTGCGCCATGGCTGTTGCCGGCGCCCGCGCCGGCAGCCGCGGCGCCGCCCGCGGTATTGCCGGCCGCAGCGGCAGCATCGTCCGAGCCGGCCACCGCTGCCACCGCGGACCGGGCGCGGCCGTCCTGGGCCGGGGTCGCGTCCGGCGGCGTTGCCGGGGCGGCGCTCACGGCGGGCGCTGCCGGGCCGGCCAGCGGCCGCTGCAGCAGCTGCGGATGCAGGAACACGATGACAAATGCGAGCGCCAGGCCGCCAACGATGCTGCCGGCGACGAAGGCGGCCGCGCGTCCCAAGCGATGCAGATTCATGGTCTTCCAGATGATCTTTGGCCGAAAAGCGGGCCCGATCGGTTGTGTATAATGCGATACTTCCCGGCGTTTCACGTAGCGTTCCAAACCTCGCGGCCGCGATGCGCCGCGTGCGGCCCAATACAGACCTGAAGTGAGCGACAAATGACTGAAGTCGGTGCGATTGCCGATCAACCAGACCCGGAGATCGATCAAGGTCGCCGCAAGTTCCTCACCGTGGCGACCAGCGTCACGGCCGGCGTCGGCGTCGTTCTGGCGGCGGTGCCGTTCGCGGCCTCGTGGGCGCCCTCCGAGCGTGCCCGCGCGCTCGGCGCGCCGGTGGAAGTGGATCTGAGCAAGCTGAAGGTCGGCCAGATGATCACGCCGACCTGGCGGCTGCAGCCGATCTACATCGTGCGGCGCGACCCATCGATGGTCGACCGCCTGGCCAAGATTGACAATCGGCTCAAGGATCCGAAGTCCGAGGAATCGATCCAGCCCGATTATGCGCGCAATGAAATGCGCGCGCGGCGGGCCGACGTGCTGGTGCTGATCGGCATCTGCACCCATCTCGGCTGCCTGCCCAAGCAGTTCTTCGATGCCGGCGACCCGGTGCTCGGCGCCGATTGGCCGGGCGGGTTTCGCTGTCCCTGCCACGGTTCGCGCTTCGATCTGGCCGGGCGCGTGTTCAATGGTTCCCCGGCCCCGACCAACCTGAGCGTGCCGCCGTACGCCTTTCGCGGCCCGGATACGCTGGTCATCGGCCTGGACGCCACCCCGGCACAAGGAGCCGCCTGATGATTGCGCCCGACGTTGCCAACAAGTCCGGTTCAGGTGCCGCCGCCAAGCCCGGGCTCTGGGGCTGGATCAACCAGCGCCTGCCGGTCGATGCATTCTGGCGTTCGCAGGTGTCCGAGTACTACGCGCCGAAGAACTTCAACATCTGGTATTTCTTCGGCTCGCTGGCGCTGCTGGCACTGGTGCTGCAGCTGGTCACCGGCATCTTCCTGACCATGTTCTACAAGGTCGGTGCCGCGACCTCGTTCGACTCGGTCGAGTACATCATGCGCGAGGTGCCCTACGGCTGGCTGATCCGCTATCTGCATTCGGCCGGCGCCTCGGCGTTCTTCCTGGTGGTGTACCTGCACATGTACCGCGCGCTACTGTACGGCTCGTACAAGGCACCACGCGAGCTGCTGTGGCTGTTCGGCATGATCATCTACCTGGCGCTGATGGCCGAAGCGTTTCTCGGCTACGTGCTGCCGTGGGGCAACATGTCGTTCTGGGCGGCGACCGTGATCGTGAACCTGTTCGGCACCATCCCGGGCATCGGCCCGGCGCTGGTGGAGTGGATCCGCGGCGACTACGGCATCGCCGATGCGACGCTCAACCGCTTCTTCTCGCTGCACGTGGCCGCGGTGCCGCTGGTGCTGCTGCTGCTGGTGGCGCTGCACCTGGTGGCGCTGCATGAGACCGGCTCGAACAACCCCGATGGCATCGAGATCAAGGACAAGAAGGATGCCAGGGGCCGGCCGCTCGACGGCATCCCGTTCCATCCTTATTACACGGTGAAGGACATCGTCGGGGTGTGCGTGTTCCTGACGCTGCTGGCGATCGTCGTATTCTTCGTGCCCACCTTCGGCGACCTGTTCATGGAGAAGGCCAACTTCGAGCCGGCCAATCCGCTGTCGACACCCGACCCGATTTCGCCGTCGTGGTACTTCACGCCGTACTACGCGATCCTGCGCGCGGTGCCGAATCAGCGCATCGGTGCGCTGCTGATGCTCATCGCGGTGGTATCGTTCTTCTTCCTGCCGTGGCTCGATCGCTCGCCGGTGAAGTCGATGCGCTATCGCGGCTGGATCTCCCGCACCTTCCTGGGCCTGTTCACGATTTCGTTCCTGGTGCTCATGTACCTGGGGATGCAGCCGGCACAGGAGCCCTATGTGACGATAGCGCGCATCTTCGCGGTGCCGTATTTCGCATTCTTCTGGCTGATGCCGTTCTATTCGCGCATCGATTCGGTCAAGCCTGTGCCCGAGAGAGTCACGTTTCATGGCTAAATTCGCCGGTCTGGTACTGACCCTGTGGTGCGCGCCGCTGACGCTGGCGGCCGCGGAGCCCGCGGCCAATGGCCCTGAAGCCAGCGCCCCGGTGCGCTGGGAGTCGTGGCGTGCCGGCAATTCGGTTGCCGATACCGCCTCGTTGCAGCGCGGCGCGCGCAATTTCATGAACTACTGCGTCGGCTGCCACTCGCTGAAATACCTGCGCTATCAGCGCATGGCGGACGACCTGTGGATTCCGACCGCGGTCCTCACCGCCAATCTGCTGACTCCCGGCAGCAGCAGTCTCGACTACGTGACGACCTCGATGCCGGCGGCCGATGCCGAGAACTGGTTCGGCACGGTGCCGCCCGACCTGTCGCTGATCGCACGCTCGCGCAGCGTGGACTACCTCTACCGCTTTCTGAAGACCTTCTATTCGGACCCGAGCCGCGCCACGCGCAGCGACAATCTGGCGTTTCCGACCACCGCGATGCCGGCGGTGCTGTCCGACCTCGAAGGCGTCAAGGCCGCGGTGTATCGCGAGGCCAAGAGCGGTTCCGGCGGGGCCGCAACCACGGAAAAAGTGTTCGATCACTTCGAGACCCTCTCGCCAGGCAACCTGACGCCCGAGCAGTTCGACGGCTTCGTGCGCGATACCGTCAATTTCCTCGACTATGTCGGCGATCCGGCGCAGGTCGAGCGGCGCTCGATCGGCCTGTGGGTCGTGCTGTTCCTGCTGCTGCTGACGGCATTCGCTTATGTGCTGAAGAAAGAGTACTGGAAAGACGTGCATTGACAGCGCAACGCCTCCGCGGAAACCTGCAGCCAGGAGCAAGTCCTGCTCCCGACGGGGAGAGCTGATCCGTGTCCAGCCGCCGCTCGATCATGACGCTGTTCTCAGCGCCCGATCAGCCCTACAGCCATCGCACGCGCATCGTGCTGGCCGAGAAAGGCGTCGAGATCGACATCATCAACGTGGTGCCCGGACGCTATCCGGAGGATCTGCTCGACCTGAATCCCTACCACAGCCTGCCGACGCTGGTGGACCGGGACCTGGTGCTGTACGACTCGCGGGTCATCATCGAGTATCTGGATGAGCGCTTTCCGCATCCGCCGCTGATGCCGGTGGACCCGATTCTGCGCGCGCAGTTCCGGCTGGCGCTGTATCGCATCGAACGCGACTGGTACGGCCTGGCACAGCTGATCGACGAGGATCACGACAAGAAGCACGTGGCCAAGAACCGCAAGATATTGCGCGACGCGATCCTGCAGAGCGCCGACGTGTTCAAGGTCAAGCCGTTTTTCCTCAGCGACGAATTCTCGCTGGTCGACGCCAGCGTCGCGCCGATCCTGTGGCGGCTGCATCACTATGAAATCGACCTGCCGCCGCAGGCCCAGGCGCTGTCGCGCTATGCCAGCAGCATGTTTGCGCGCCCGGCGTTTCGGGCCAGCCTGTCCGATGTCGAGCTGCAGATGAGGACGGCTTGATGTCGGCAAAGAACGCCGACCAGGGCGGCGGCTTGTCGCGACGGCCGTACCTGCTGCGGGCCATGCATGAGTGGATCATCGACAGCGGGCACACGCCGCATGTGATCGTCGACGCGCTGCGAACCGGCGTCGAGGTGCCCTCGGCCTACGTCAAGGACGGCAAGATCGTGCTCAATCTGTCGACCACCGCGACGCAGCGGCTGCAGCTCACCAACGACTGCATCGAGTTCGATGCGCGCTTTGCCGGGGTGGTGCATCGCGTGCATGTACCGATGCAGGCGGTGCTCGGCGTCTACGCACGCGAGACCGGCGAGGGCATGGTGTTTTCGGAATCTGACAACGAGCCGACGCCGCCCGAGCCACCGACCGCGCCGGACAAGCCGGCCACGACCCCGGCCGATGCGCGGCGCGCCAAGCTCACGTTGGTCAAGTAGCCCGCGCGTTGGTCACATGGCAGGCGCCTGGAACGCGTCTTCGATCCACTCGATCGGACCGGCACTCGTGCTCAGCAGCAGCGTGTCGAATCGCACCGCCAGATCGGCCAGGCGCGGCTCTCGCAGCAGCAGATAGCGCGTTGCGCGCACGATGCGAGCGCGCTTGGCGGCGCTGATGCTGGCGGCCGCGCCGCCGAATCGGGCGCTGCTGCGCAGTCGCACCTCGGCGATGATCAGCAGCTGCCCACGCCGCGCCACGATGTCCAGCTCGCCGATGCGGCAGCGGAAGTTGCGCGCCAGGATGACGCATCCGGCCGCCCGCAGCCGCTGCGCCGCGCGCTCTTCAGCGGCCGATCCCAGGCGCTGACGGTCGGGGCGCGCCGCAATGGTGGGCAGTCTCGCCATGGTCCGAAAGTCTGCCGCGAGCGCGCCGCTGCACCAGAGGCCGTAACTGCGGCGTTGATGGCGATAGGGCGGGGCGGGGAGCGCTTCAGGGCGAATCGGGCGCCGGGGCCGCCGGGGCGGCCAGCCGCTTCGGCTCGCCGTCGCGCACCTGCACCCAGATCAGCTCGCGCTGCACGCGGCCCCTGGGGTCGAAGTGCAGCTGCCCGCTCAGGCCCGCGACCTGCACGTCGGCGAGTTTCTGGCGTGCTCCGGCCATCGCCAGCATCAGCTGGCAGGCGTCGTAGCCGAAGGCGAACAGACGGCTGCGCCAGGCCACGCCGTTACCCCAGGCCTGCTCGATGTTGCCGCGGATCGCATCTAGGCTGCCATCGTCGCTGACCATCCACGGCATGTCCGGATACATCAGGCTGTCGATGTCGCGGTTGGCATCGGTGGACTCTGGCTCGTAGGCATTCGACAGCGAATAGCTCGGAATATCGCCGGCATAGAAGAATTTCAGCTGCGGCTCGATCAGGCGCGCATTGGTCGCGCTTTCCGGCACGATGAACACGAACTCGATGTCACCGCGATGCCGCGGCTCGAAATTGAGCTTGGTGCCGAGCACGTTCTGCAGATGCACGTGGCGCGCGTCGCTTTCATCCACCTTGAGCACGCTCTTGAGCTCGTAGCTGTAATCATGCTCGGCCGGATCGTACAGCGTCTGGCTGATCAGGCCGCCGCCGCCGGCGGTCAACTCGCGCGTGAAGGCTTCGATCACGCGGTTGCCCCAGTCACCGCGCGGCACCAGTGCCACGCCGCGGTGATGGCCGTCGGCGAGGATGCGGCGCGCCACGATCTGGGCTTCGTCCTCGGGCGAGAGCGCGAATTGATACAGCCCGCCCGGGGCCGGTCGATCCGCCGGCAGAAAATTCAGCGCCAGCACCGGGATGGATTGGCTGCCCAGACCGGCGACCGCGGCCACGTCCTCGCGCGTCAGCGGGCCGACGATGAAACTGCTGCCGGCCGCCTTCGCCTGGCTGATGGCCTCGGCCGGCTGCAGGGCCCCGGTGTCGTAGATCTGCAGCGCCGGCCGGCTGCCCTGCGGCAACTGATAGTAGGCGCTCAGGAAGCCATCGCGGACCGTGGCGGCCTGGCCCGAGGCCGCGCCGCTCAGCGGCAGCAGTAACGCGATGCGCCCACCCGGGGCCGCTACCACCAGCGGCGGCGGCAGCGCCTGCGCCAGCACTTCGAGCGCCGGGTGGTTCGGATACTTGGCACGCCAGCTGGCCGCTTCGGTCTCGCCGATCAGCGACGCACCGTGCACCTCGGTCGCAATGGCGCCCAGCTCGAGCCAGCCGCGCACGGTCGGATCCTGGCTGGCGGCAGCCTCCAGCTTCACGCCATGCTCGCGCGCGTCACGCAGCGCCGCCAGCAGCCGTGAGCGCAGCTGCGTGCGCTCGGCAGCGTTGGCCGTGAAGCCCTCGGCGGCTATTTCCGCGCGCACCGCATCGACCGGGCGCGCGAGCGCGAGCGCGATGCGCATCTTGAGCGAGTAGTAGCGCTGTGCGGCGCCGGGGCTGGCCGCGGTGGCGGCCGACTCGGAAATCGCGCCGAGCTTCTGCCAGGCGTCCTGGGCGCGATTGCCGAGCAGCGCGGTCTCGGCGTCGAGCAGCGATCGCTCCAGGCTCTGCGCCGCGCTCTGCGGTGCGCTGATGGCGGCCAGCACGCGCGCCGCATCGGCGGCGCGGCCGGCGGCGAGCCACTCGCGCGCGGCCGCGAGCTGCAGATCGACTCGCTCGGGGGGCACGCGCGTGGCCGCGAGGGTCTCATACTGGGTCGCGGCCTGCGCATGATCGCCGCGGCGCGCCGCGGCCTCCGCGGCCGGTTCGGTGCCGGCGCGCTGCGCCACCGGCGGCGGCAATACCGCGCACGCGGCCAATGCGAGCACCGCGATCAATGCCAACCCGCGGCCGGCCAAGTCGAGCATTCTGAGTTGCACCATCGACACCTTGCCCCGCAAGCTTGAAACTGCGCGCCGTAACGCACGCGTTGGACCCACCGCCACGGCGGGAAACGGAGAAATTATAGTGGCTCGGACCGACTCGCTCCCGTCCGCAGGCAGGCTCGAGGTGGTCGCGACACCCATCGGCAATCTCGGCGACCTCAGTTCCCGGGCGCGCGAGGTGCTGGCCGCAGCCGATCTGATCGCGGCCGAGGATACGCGACGCACGGCGCAATTGCTCAGCGCGATCGGGGTCGCGGGCGAGCTGATCTCGCTGCACGACTACAACGAAGCGGCGCGCATCGAGCATCTGGTGCAGCAGCTCAAGGCCGGCAAGGTGATCGCGCTGGTGAGCGACGCGGGCACCCCGCTGCTGTCCGACCCGGGCTTCGGACTGGTGCGCGCCGCGGTGGCGGCCGGCATCGAAGTGCGGGCCGTTCCGGGCGCCTCGGCGGTGACCGCCGCGCTGAGCATCGCCGGGGTGGCCACCAACCGGTTCGCATTCGAAGGCTTTCTGCCCGCGCGCGCCGGCGAGCGGCGCGCGCTGCTGGCGCGCCTCGCGGCTGAACCGCGCACGCTGGTGTTCTTCGAAGCCCCGCACCGGATCGTGGCCACGCTCGGCGATCTGGCGCGCAGTTTCGGCGATGAGCGCGCCGCGGTGGTCACGCGCGAACTGACCAAGCTGCACGAAAGCGTCTACCGCGGAACGCTCGGCGAGCTGTGCGCGATGGCGCGTGACGATGCGGATTTCGCGCGCGGGGAGATCACCGTAGTGGTCGCCGGCGCCGCGCCCGAGCGCGCCATCGGCGGGGATGCCGAGCTGCTGACGCGGGCGCTGCAGCTGCTGCTCGCCGAATTGCCGCCGGCGCGCGCGGCCGCGATCGCCGCCCAGCTCGCCGGCGCCCGGCGCAGCGACGCCTACGAGCTGGCGCTGCGGCTGCAACGCGGGCCGGCGGCCGATTGAGCCGTCGCCCGGGTACCCATGGTAAGGTGTAGCCGCGGAGAGTCGGCCGGGCAGTCGCTGCACTTCATCTCGATGAAGCGTGGAGGAAAGTCCGGGCTCGGCGGGCAGGGTGCCAGGTAATCCCTGGGGGGCGCGAGCCCACGGAAAGTGCAACAGAGAGTAGACCGCCTAAGCGCTCGTCAAGAGCGCCGGTAAGGGTGAAACGGTGCGGTAAGAGCGCACCGCGTCAGTGGCAACACGCGACGGCATGGCAAACCCCACCTGGAGCAAGGCCAAATAGGGAAGTCGCAGTCGGTCAAACGACTGCAGCGCACGCCCGCGCGTGCTTCCGGGTAGGCCGCTTGAGGCGTGCGGTGACGCACGTCCCAGAGGAATGACTGCTCACGACAGAACCCGGCTTACAGGCCGACTCTCCGCCCTTTGGGCAGGCCGTCGCAGGCTGGCCCTACACAGAATGTCAGCGAGCTTTGCATCGCAAGCTCATGATCCCTAAAGACTAGTACCTCAAAAGTTGCCAACGGGGCTACGCCGCAGCACGTAAGTGCCTACTGCGCCTGAAAAATTTCCCAGCCAGCCGTTGACATGGCCGCGCCGTCCTTCCTATAGTGGTGGTAGGTGGGAAAAAGTGGGGAAAAATGGGCGATCCCGCCCCCGTCCAATGTTCCGCGGCGCAGCAAAAGTCACCTTGGACGACAAGGGGCGCATGGTCGTCCCGACGCGCTACCGCGAACGTCTGCTCGAGCGCTCACAAGGCCAGCTGGTAGTGACGGTCGACCGCGACGGGGAATGCCTCCTGATCTATCCATTGGGCGATTGGGAGCAGGTCGAGCGCCAGCTGATGCAGCTGCCGACCCTGCACGCCCAGTCGCGCCGGCTGCAGCGGCTGATGGTCGGGCATGCGACCGATCTGGCGCTCGACGGCCATGGACGCATGCTGCTGCCGCCGGAACTGCGCGAGTTTGCCGCGATCGACCGGCGCGCGATCCTGATCGGACAGGGCAATCGCTGTGAATTATGGGACGAGGTTCGCTGGATGGAGCGGCGCGATTTCTGGCTGAAGAGCGAGGCATCGGCGACCGATCTACCGGCGGCACTTGATTCGCTGTCGCTTTGAGGCGGCCCCGAGCGGTCGCGGGGTCGAGGGGAGTTGGATGAGCACACGCCGGTGCTTGTCGAAGAGGCGCTTGCGGCGCTGGCACTGCGTCCGGGTGGCCTCTACGTCGACGCAACATTCGGCCGCGGCGGCCACACCGCGCGCATCCTCGAAGCGCTTGGCAGCGATGGGGAAGTCGTGGCCATCGATCGCGACCCCGCGGCGATCGCGGCCGGGCGCGCGCGCTTTGCACACGAGGCTCGGCTGCACCTCGTGCAGGGCGAGTTCGGCGAACTTGCGGCTGTGGTGCATGGAGCGACCGCACGCACGCATTGCGACGGCGTGCTGTTCGATTTTGGCCTCGCCTCGCCGCAGCTCGACGACGCTGCGCGCGGCTTCAGCTTCGGCAAGGACGGCCCGCTCGACATGCGCATGGACCCGACGCGCGGCCAACCCGTCTCCGTGTGGCTCGCACATGCGGGTGTCGATGAGATTCGTCACGTGATCGCCACCCTGGGCGAGGAGCGCTTTGCCGATCGCATTGCCGCCGCGATCGTGCGCGCGCGGGCCGCTGCACCGCTGACCCGCACCAGTGAGCTTGCGGCCTTGGTGGGCCGCTGCGTGCGCACGCGCGAGCCGGGCAAGCATCCGGCGACGCGCACGTTCCAGGCGCTGCGCATGTACGTCAATGACGAGCTCGGCCAGATCCGGCGCGGCCTCGAGCAGGCGCTGCAGCTGCTGGCCCCGGGCGGACGGCTGGTGGCGATCAGCTTCCATTCGCTCGAGGATCGGCTGGTCAAGCAGTTCATCCGCGCGCACTCCGAGCTCGATCCGGTCCTCGCCCGCCTGCCGCTGCCGCCCGCCACGGCGCAGCCGCCGCTGCGCCGCATCGGCAGCAAGCAGCGCGCCGCGGCAGATGAAATCGCCGCCAACCCGCGCGCCCGCAGCGCGCTACTTCGCGTCGCCGAAAAGCGCGCATGAGCACCTCACGGCGATGGCTGCTACTGGCGCTAGCGCTGGCGCTGCCGCTGCTCTGGTGTGCCGTGCTGGCATCGAGCGCCGCGGCGGTCTACACCAAGTATCGGGCGCGCGAGCTGTTCGTCGAGCTGGAACGGCTCAACACCGGGCGCGATGAGCTCGATGCCGAGTGGGGACGGCTGCAGCTCGAGCAGAGCGCCTGGTCGGCCTATGCGTTCGTCGAGCGCGTCGCCAGTGAGCGGCTGCACATGAGCATTCCGGACTCGCGCGAAATCGAGATCGTCTCGCCATGAGAGGGCTGCGCGGGCGCGGTGGCTCAGGCGGCGGCAGCTCCGCACGCGACGGCGCGCGCGTCACCGCGCCTTCGTTTCGCGCCCGCCAGTGGCTGCTGTTCACGCTGCTGCTGGCTGCCGCGCTCGGCCTGGTGGGCCGCGCGGTGCACCTGCAGCTGGTCGATCACGGCTTTCTGGCCTCGCAGGGCGACGCGCGCTTCTCGCGCGTCGCGACCATCACGGCGCATCGCGGCAACATCGTCGATCGCGATGGCGAGCCGCTGGCGGTCAGTACGCCGGTGGATTCGGTGTGGGTCAACCCACAGGAGCTCGCCGGCAGCATCGAGCAGCTGCCGCATCTGGCCGTGGCGCTCGGCGCCGACCGCGCGGACCTGACCCGCCGCGTCAGCAGCAATCTGGATCGCGAGTTTCTCTATCTGGCGCGCGGCATGACGCCGGCGGATGCGCTGCGGGTCAAGCAGCTGAATCTTCCCGGGGTGTATCTGGCGCGCGAATACCGTCGCTATTACCCGGCCGGCGAAGTGGCCGGGCACGTGCTCGGATTCACCAGCATCGACGACGTCGGCCAGGAAGGCACCGAGCTGACCTTCGACAACTGGCTGGCGGGCGAGAACGGCGCCAAGCGCGTGATCCAGGACAGCAAGGGCCGCAAGGTCGAGGACGTCGAGAGCATCCGCCCGGTGCGCCCCGGGCGCGATCTGAGCCTCAGCATCGATCTGCGGATCCAGTACATGGCCTACCGCGAGCTCAAGAGCGCGATCCTGGAGAATCGTGCGCACGCCGGGTCGGTGGTGGTGATCGACATCGATACCGGCGAAGTGCTGGCGATGGTCAATCAGCCGGCCTACAACCCGAACGATCGCGAACAGATGGTGCCCGCTGCCTACCGCAATCGCGCGGTCACCGACCTGTTCGAACCCGGCTCGAGCGTCAAGCCGTTCATCGTTGCGGCGGCGCTTGCCTCGGGCAAGTTCAACGCCGACAGCATCATCGACACCGGTCCCGGTTTCATCCAGGTGGGCGCGACCACGTTCGAAGACGAGCACAACCTCGGGGCCATCGGTCTCGCCACGGTGCTGGCCAAGTCCTCCAATGTCGGCATGGCGAAGCTGGCGCTGCAACTCGAGCCGCAGCGGATCTGGAGCACGCTCAACCGCTTCGGTTTCGGCCAGGTCACCACCAGCGGCTTTCCGGGCGAGTCCGCCGGGGTGTTCACCAATTACTCGCACTGGCGCGCGATCAGCATCGCGACGCTGTCGCACGGCTACGGGATTTCGGTGACGCCGCTGCAGCTGGCACAGGCCTATGCCGCGATCGGCGCGCGCGGCATCCGCCGGCCGGTGTCGTTGCTGCGCCTGGATTCGGCGCCGGGCGGGGAGCGCATTCTCGATGAGTCGGTATGCCGCACGCTGATCCAGCTGCTCGAGGCGGTGACCACGCAGGAGGGAGCGACCGGCGTGCGCGCGCGCATCCCGGGCTATCGCGTGGCCGGCAAGACCGGCACTGCCTGGAAATCCGTCAATGGCAGCTATTCCAAGGACCGCTATACCTCGGTGTTCGCGGGACTGGCGCCGGCCTCCAATCCGCGGCTTGCGGCCGTGGTGGTGATCGATGAGCCGAGCGCCGGCAAGTACTTCGGCGGCGATGTGTCGGCGCCGGTGTTCTCGGCGGTGGTCGGCGGTGCGCTGCGGCTGCTGGCGGTCGCGCCGGATGAGCCGGCCGCGCCGGGCGCACCGTTGATTCACGGCCAGCGGGTCGCGCAGCAATGAATGACGCGGCACTGCCGAACTGGCGACCGCTCAAAGCGCTGCTCGGCGGACTGGTCGATGTGCCCGAGCGCCTCGAAGTGTCCGACATCACGCAGGACAGCCGCAGCGTCACGCCGGGCGCCGCGTTCCTGGCCTGCCGTGGTCGCACCCACCATGGACTGGAGTTCGCCCACAATGCCGTGGCCGCCGGCGCGCGCGCGATCCTGTGGGAGCCGGCCCCGGGCGTGACTCCGCCGCCGCTCGATGCGGCGATCGTCGTATGCGCGGTGCCCAATCTGAGCGCACAGCTCGGATTCATTGCCGATCGTTTCTTCGATGCCCCGTCGGCCAGCCTGACGCTGGCGGCAATCACCGGTACCAACGGCAAGACCACCTGCGCCTGGCTGCTGGCACAGGCGCTGCAATTCTGCGGTCGGCGCAGCGCCTATATCGGCACGCTCGGTGCCGGTGTGCCGGGCGCGCTGCAGCGGCTCGCGCATACCACGCCCGATGCGCTGACGCTGCATCGGCTGCTGGCGCAGCTGCGCTCCACCGGCGTCGACTCGGTCGCGATGGAAGTGTCCTCGCACGCGCTCGATCAGAATCGCTGCGCCGGGCTGCGCTTCCACACCGCGGTGTTCACCAATCTGACGCGCGACCATCTGGATTATCACCCGGACATGAGCACCTACGGCGCCGCCAAGGCCGGCCTGTTCGACTGGCCGACGCTGACCGCGCGCGTGATCAACGTCGATGATCCGTTCGGGCTCGAACTGGCGCGCGACCGGCTGCAGGCGCGCCGCGCGCGCGGGCTGACTGCAGACCGGCTGTTCCTGACCTCGCGGCAGCCGGCGCAGTGGAGCGGCAGCGGCGCCGATTACGTGTGCGCGAGCGCGATCCGGGCGAGCGACTCCGGCCTCGAGATCGAAATCGAAAGCAGCCGCGGCGCGGCCCGGCTCGAGAGCAGCCTGATCGGCGATTTCAATGTCGAGAATCTGCTGACCGTGCTGGCGGTGCTGCTGGCCTGGGACGTGCCGCTCGCGAGCGCCTGCGGCGCGCTGGCGCGCTGCCCGGCGCCGCCGGGGCGCATGCAGGCCGAAGGCGGCCACGGTCTGCCGCTGGCGCTGATCGATTACGCGCACACACCGGACGCGCTGGCCAAGGCGCTGCGCGCGGCGCGCGCTCACTGCCGCGGCCGGCTGTGGTGCGTGTTCGGCTGCGGCGGCGAACGCGATCGCGGCAAGCGCAGCGAGATGGGCCGGATCGCGGCCAGCCTCGCCGACCAGATCATCGTGACCGCCGACAATCCGCGGCGCGAGGATCCGCGCGCGATCGTGGCGCCGATCATCGACGGCATCACGGCCGCGGCCGGCGCTGCGCGCAGCCGCGTGATCCACGATCGGGCCGCGGCGATCGGCAGCGCGCTCGCGACCGCAGCGGCGGGCGATGTCGTGCTGGTGGCCGGCAAGGGTCATGAGGACTACCAGATCATCGGCAGCGAGCGCCGCGCGTTCAGCGACGCCGCGGTCGTGCGCCGGGTGCTTGGCGAACGCGCACTCCCATGATCCGCACCCTGAAGCAATTCGCCGCCGCCGGCCACGGCCGCCTGCAAGGGGAGGATCGCGCCTTCAACGAGATCGCGATCGACAGCCGCAAGCTCGCCGCCGGCGACCTGTTCGCGGCACTGCGCGGCGAGAAGGCCGACGGTCACGATTTCGTCGGTGCCGCGGCGGCTGCCGGCGCCGCCGGCGCGGTGGTGTCGCGCTCCGTTCAGCTGCCGTTGCCGCAGATCGTGGTATCCAACGTCGAAATGGCACTCGCCGATGCGGCGCGCGCGGCACGCGCGCAGTTCAAGGGCCCGGTAATCGGCGTGGCGGGCAGCAATGGCAAGACCACGGTCAAGGAGATGATCGCCGCGATCCTGTCGCGGCTCGGGCCGTGCCTGTCCACGCGCGGCAATCTCAACAACCATCTGGGCGTGCCGATGACGCTGCTGCGTCTGGACGAGAGCCACCGCAGTGCGGTGATCGAGATGGGAGCGAACCGGCGCGGTGACGTCGAACACCTGGTGCAGCTGGCGCGGCCCGGCATCGGGCTGATCACCAACGCCGGCGCCGAGCATCTGGAAGGGTTCGGTTCGCTCGAAGGCGCGGCGCGCGCCGAAGGGGAAATGGTCGCCGGCCTGCCCGAGAGCGGCACCGCCATCATCAATGCCGACGATGCCTATGCCTCGCTGTGGCGCGCCGGCACCACGGCGCGGGTGCTGAGCTTCGGGCTGCGCCAGGAGGCCGATTTCTGCGCCGCCGGGCTGCGCTTTGAGGTCGATGCGCAGGACTTTGCAACCCGCTTCCGGCTGCACAGCCCGCTCGGCGAGGTCGACGTGACACTCGCGCTCGCGGGCCGCCACAACGTTCGCAACGCGCTCGCGGCCGCAGCCGCGGCCACCAGCGCCGGCGCCACGCTCGGCGATGTCGCCGCGGGCCTGGCTACGATGCGGGCAGTCAAGGGGCGGCTGCAGCTGCGGCGCACGCGCGCCGGCGCCTGGCTGATCGACGACTCGTACAACGCCAACCCGAGCTCGGCGCGCGCCGGGCTCGAGGTGCTGAGCGAGCTGCCGGGGCGGCGCTGGCTGGTGCTGGGGGACATGGCCGAGCTCGGCTAGTTTGCCGACAGCAGCCACCGTGAGCTCGGCGAGCTGGCCAGGGCGCTCGGCGTCGAGCGCCTGTACGCGTTCGGCGCGCTCGCCGCGCTGGCCGCCGACAGCTTCGGCGAGGGTGCCGAGCGCTATCGCGATGCCGCCGTACTCACGCGCGCACTCGATGCGGCGCTTACGCCGGACGTGCGGCTGCTGATCAA
>JBIODC010000044.1:0-21222 GCA_044440135.1 Steroidobacterales bacterium
ACAGATGCTGGAGGCGGGTGTTCATTTCGGACATCAGACCCGCTTCTGGAACCCGAAGATGGAGCAGTTCATTTTCGGCGAGCGCAACAAGATCCACATCATCAATCTCGAGAAGACGCAACCGCTGTTTGCCGAGGCGGCCTCATTCATCAAGCAGGTGGTCGCCGATGGCGGCACGGTGCTGTTCGTCGGCACCAAGCGCTCGGCGCGTGACGCGATGGAGAAGGAGGCGGCGCGCTGCGCCATGCCGTTCGTCAACCAGCGCTGGCTCGGAGGCATGCTGACCAATTTCAAGACCATCCGCGGATCGATCAAGCGGCTGGCGGAGCTGCAGGAGATGGCCAGTTCCGGCGCGCTGGACAAGCGCGGCAAGAAGGAGGCGACGCAGTTGCGTCGCGAGATGGTCAAGCTCGAGCGCAGTCTCGGCGGCATCAAGAGCATGGAAGCG
Organism: Steroidobacterales bacterium; assembly: GCA_044440135.1. Taxonomy (GTDB): domain Bacteria; phylum Pseudomonadota; class Gammaproteobacteria; order Steroidobacterales; family Steroidobacteraceae; genus FEN-1191. Next base: position 449 of record JBIODC010000044.1, read on the forward strand.
CTGCCGGATTCGCTGTTCGTAGTCGACGTCGGTCACGAGCACATCGCGATCCATGAGGCCAGGAAGCTCGGCATTCCGGTGGTCGCCGTGGTGGACACCAACTGCTCGCCCGACGGCATCGACCATGTGATTCCCGGCAACGATGATGCGATGCGCGCGATCCAGCTGTATGCGGCGGCCATCGCCGACGCGGTGCTCGAGGGCAAGTCCTCGGTGCCGCAGGTGGCGGTTGGCGAGGACGAATTCGTGGAACTGGACGAGGAAGGCAACCCGCGCCGCAAGAGCGCACGGCCCGGCCGGCCCAAGCCGGTCGCCGCGGTGCGCCGCAAGACCCCGCCACGGCGGCGTCCGGCCGTGATACCGCCGGCCGCGGCAGCAGCGGTTGCCGAGGACGCGGGCCTGGAGACCGATCTGGACGATGCCACCGAGACCGCCGAGCCGGCCGCGGCGCCGGCGCCGATTGGCGTCAAGCGCCGCACCGGGGCGGGACCTGCCCGCCGGCCGCGCAGCGGCAATGGCGCCGCCTGAACAATGGCGCCGCCTGAAGAGGATCAGTTACCCATGAGTGTCACGGCGGAAGCGGTTCGACAGCTGCGCGAGCGCACCGGCGCCGGCATGATGGAGTGCAAGCGGGCGTTGGTCGAAACCAACGGCAACCTCGATGCCGCGGCCGAGCTGATGCGCAAGCAGGGCCTCGCGAAGGCCGACAAGAAGGCGGCGCGCATCGCGGCCGAGGGCGTGATCGTGATCGAGCGCTCGGCCGACGGCCACGCCGCGGCCATGGTCGAGATCAACTGCGAGACCGATTTTGTCGCCCGCGAGCGCGATTTTCGCAACTTCGCCGCCGACGTCGCGCGGCTGACGCTTTCCGGGCGGCTGGTCGATCCGCAGGCGCTGCTCGCGGCGGAGCTGGCTGCCGGCGAGAGTGTCGACGCGCGCCGCCGCGCGCTGGTGGCGAAGATCGGCGAGAACATCAGCGTGCGCCGCTGCGTGGTGCTCGAGAGCAGCGGGCCGCTCGGCGCCTATGTCCACGGCACCCGCATCGGAGTGCTGGTGGCGCTTGCCGGCGGCACCGCCGAGCTGGCGCATGATGTGGCGATGCACGTGGCGGCGAGCAACCCGCGTTACCTGAGCGCGGCCGAGGTGCCGCCCGAAGTGCTCGCCAAGGAGCGCGAGATATTGACCGAGCAGGCGCGGAAGGAGGGCAAGAGCCCTGAGATCACCGCGAAGATCGTCGAGGGTCGCCTGCGCAAGTCGTTGAATGAAATTAGCCTGTTGGGCCAGCCGTTCGTCAAGGACCCGGACCAGAGCATCGAGAAGCTGCTCGCCGCCGCGGGAGCCCGGGTGCTGCGCTTCGAGCGCTTCGAGGTCGGCGCCGGCATCGAGAAGAAGCAGGAGGACTTTGTCGCCGAGGTCATGGCGCAGGTCAATGCGGCAGGCAGCCGCTGAGCGCCTGCACCGGCAAATCATGCAATACCCCGCCCGCCGCGGGGTTTTTTTTGGCAGACTGAAGTGGTGGCCGTCGCCGGGCGCGAACGGCTGCTGAAGCGGAATGGGCACGATGAATCAAAACAGCACACCGGCCTGCAGTCGCATCCTGGTCAAGCTTTCGGGCGAGGCGCTGCTCGGCAGCGCCGACTACGGCATCGATCCGGCGGTGCTCAAGCGCATCGCCAGCGACGTCGGCGCGGTGCAGGCGCTCGGTGTGCAGATCGCGATCGTGATCGGGGGCGGCAATCTGTTCCGCGGCGCCGGCCTGGCGCGCGCCGGCATGGATCGCGTCACCGCGGACCAGATGGGCATGCTGGCGACCGTCATGAATGCGCTCGCGCTGCAGGACGCGCTCGAGCAGCAGGGCATGCAGGCGCGGGTGATGTCGGCGATCCGCATCAACGAGGTCTGTGAGGACTTCATCCGCCGGCGAGCGGTGCGCCACCTGGAGAAGGGCCGGGCGGTGATCTTCGCCGCCGGCACCGGCAATCCGTTCTTCACCACCGATACGGCTGCGAGCCTGCGCGCCATCGAGATCGAGGCTCAGCTGCTGCTCAAGGCCACCAAGGTCAACGGCATCTATTCGGACGATCCGGTGAAGAACCCGTCGGCACGGCATTATCCGCGCCTGACCTATGATCGGGTCCTCGATGAGCGCCTCAACGTGATGGATGCGACCGCGATCGTCATGTGCCGCGACTATCGGATGCCGTTGCGCGTGTTCAATCTCGGCACGCCGGGTGATCTGCTGCGCATCGTGCGCGGCGAGGACATCGGCACGCTCGTGACCAACGACTGAAGGCAGGATCGCCATGCTCGAAGATTTGAAGAAGGATGCGACGGCCCGCATGCAGAAATGCGTACAGGCGTTCCAGGCCGACCTGAAGAAGCTGCGCACCGGGCGCGCGCATCCGAGCCTGATCGAACACCTGAAGGTGGACTATTACGGCGCCGACGTGCCGCTGCAGCAGGTCGCCAACATCAGCGTCGAGGACGCGCGCACGCTGGTGGTGTCGCCGTGGGAAAAGAGCATGGTCGGGCCGATCGAGAAGGCGATCCACAAATCCGAGCTCGGCCTGACACCCAACACCGCCGGCGCGGTGATCCGTATCCCGCTGCCGCCGCTGACCGAGGAGCGGCGCCGCGACATCACCAAGATCGTGCGTCAGGATGCCGAGAATGCGCGCGTGAGCGTGCGCAGCGTGCGGCGCGATGCGCTCGCGGACGTCAAGGAAATGCTCAAGGAAAAGATGATCTCGCAGGACGATGAGCGCCGCGGGCAGGACGAGGTTCAGAAGCTGACCGATCGCTTCATCGCCGAGATCGATCAGTTGTTGGCGGCCAAGGAAAAGGAAATTCTTCAGGTTTGAGCAGCGATTCACCAGGCCCCGTGCTGCTGCCGCTGCCACGCCACGTGGCCATCGTCATGGATGGCAACGGGCGTTGGGCGCGCGCGCGCGGCGGCGTGCGCGCCGATGGCCACCGCGCCGGGGTCGAGCCGGTGCGCATGGTCATCGAGGAGTGCGTGCGGCACCAGATTGGCGCCCTGACGTTGTTCGCCTTCAGCAGCGAGAACTGGGGCCGCCCGCGCGATGAGGTCATGAGCCTGATGTCGTTGTTCGTCGAGTCGCTCGAGGCTGAGATCGAGGAACTGCACCGTCGCGGCGTGCGGGTGCGCTTCATCGGCGAGCGCGCCGAGCTCGATGCGCGGCTGCGCTCCAGCATGGCCAGCTCCGAGCAGGTCACCGCCGGCAACAGCCGCCTGGCGCTGCAGATCGCGGTCAGCTACGGCGGGCGCAGCGACATCGTGGGCGCCGCGCGCCGCCTCGCCCAGCAGGTCGAGCGCCATCAGCTCGCCGCCTCGCAGATCGACGAGGCCGCATTCGGCGCGGCGCTGGCGCTCGGCGGCATGCCGGACCCGGACCTGTTCATACGCACCGGCGGTGAGCAGCGCATCAGTAATTTTCTGCTGTGGAACCTGGCCTATACCGAGCTCTACTTCACCGACCGGCTGTGGCCGGATTTCGATGCGGCGGCGTTCGAGGCGGCGCTGCAGCACTACGCTGCACGGCAGCGGCGCTTCGGGTTGAGCGCCGAGCAGCTCCAGACCGTCGATGCCGGGGCGCCGTAAGGCCTGCGCCGATGCTGCGTTCCCGCGTGCTCACTGCCCTGGCGCTGACGGCACTGCTGGTCGTGGCGATACTGTTCGCTGCGCCGAGCGTCACGGCATCGCTGCTCGGGCTGTTCCTGCTGATCGGTGCCTGGGAGTGGTCGGCGTTTCTGGCGGTCGCACGGCCGTGGCGGTTGCTGTATGTACTGGCGCTCGCGGCGCTGGCCGCGGCCGGCTGGTGCTACAGCCTGCAGATCGCGCACTTCCGGCTGATGCTCGAGCTCGGCATCGTCTGGTGGCTGATCGCGCTGGTCTGGATCGTCTGGGCACCGCAGCGCGTCGGTCGCATGGCCGCGGCGCTTGCCGGGGCGCTGGCACTGCTGCCGACCTGGATCGCGCTGGTGCGCATCGACGCGTTCTGGAGCGACGGCGCGCAGTGGACCCTGTTCATCCTGGCGCTGGCCTTTGCCGTCGATACCGGCGCGTTCTTTGCCGGGTCGCGCTACGGCCGATTGCATCTGGCGCCACGGGTGTCGCCCAACAAGACCTGGGAAGGCGTGATTGGCGGTATGCTGTTCGCGCTGCTGTTCGCGGCTGCCGGCATGGGTTGGTTTGCGCTGCCGGCGCGAAGTTTTGTGCCGTTGTGCCTGGCCGCGGCGGCCTTCTCCGTGGTCGGCGACCTGACCGAAAGCCTGCTCAAGCGCCACGTCCGTCTGAAGGACAGCGGCCGGCTGTTTCCGGGCCACGGCGGCGTGCTGGATCGCATCGACAGCGTCACCGCCGCCACACCAGTCATGGCGCTGGGACTGATCTGGCTCGGAGTGGGTACTTGATCGATACGGGTGGAACATGAGGATCGGCGTGGCGGTTCTGGGCTCGACCGGCAGCGTGGGCTGCAGCACGCTCGAGGTGCTCGGGCTCAATCGCGAACGCTTCCGCGTGCCGGTGCTCGCGGCGCGCAGCAACGTCGAACTGCTGTTCGCGCAGTGCGCGCGCTTCGAGCCCGAATGGGCCGCGCTGGAATCGCCCGAGGCCGCGCGCGAGCTGGAGCGGCGGCTGCGTGCCGCGGGCAGCCGCACCCGGGTCGCCGCCGGCGCCGGCGCGATCAGCCAGCTCGCGGCCGACCCGCAAGTGGATTACGTGATGGCGGCGATCAGCGGTGCGGCCGGCCTGGCCTCGACGCTCGCGGCCGCCGCGGCCGGCAAGCGCCTGCTGCTGGCCAACAAGGAATCCGCCGTGATGGCCGGCTCGCTGCTGATGAGCGCGGTGCGCGCCGGAGGCGGCGAGCTGATTCCGATCGACAGCGAGCACAATGCGATCTTTCAGTGTCTGCCGGCGGGGTTTCGCCCCGGCGAGGCGCCCGCAGGCGTGCGCCGGCTGCTGTTGACCGCCTCGGGCGGTCCGTTCCTGCACTGGAGTGCCGAGGCACTATTGAATGTCACGCCCGCCCAGGCCTGTGCGCATCCGCGCTGGAGCATGGGCCGCAAGATCTCGGTGGATTCGGCGACGCTGATGAACAAGGGACTCGAGATCATCGAGGCCAGCGTGCTGTTCGGCATGCCGGTCGAGCGCATCGAGGTCGTGGTGCATCCGCAGAGCATCGTGCATTCGCTGGTCGAGTATCAGGATGGTTCGGTGCTGGCGCAGCTCTCCGCGCCCGATATGCGCGTGCCGATCGCGCAGGCGCTGGCGTCCCCGGCGCGCATGCCGGCCGGTGTAGAATTTCTGGATCTGGTGCGGGCAGGGCGCCTGGATTTCCTCGCCCCCGACCCCGAGCGCTTTCCCTGCCTGCGGCACGCCCGCGAGGTTGCCCGCCTCGGCGGGCTGCATTGCGCCAGCCTGAATGCCGCCGATGAGATTGCTGTGCAGGCCTTCCTCGACAAGCGATTGAACTTTGGTGATATTTCGGCGGTCATTGAGACAGTCATGGCTAGGGTCCAAGGGGGAGCGATGACCGGACTGGATGCGGTTATGGCAGCGGATGGTGAGGCACGCGCGCTGGCCTCCGAGGTCGTGGCACGCCGGATGGAGCGGAGCGTGCGCGCATGAGCCTGCCCGGGATTCACCCACTCGGCGTGATCGTGACCGTGCTCGCCTTCATCGGGGCGATCTGCCTGCTGGTCACGGTGCACGAATTCGGCCATTTCTGGGTCGCTCGCCGGCTCGGATTCAAGGTGTTGCGGTTCTCGGTCGGATTTGGCCGGGCGCTGTGGACCCGAGTCGCCGGGGCGGACCGCACGGAATATGTCATTGCTGCAGTGCCGCTAGGTGGCTACGTCAAGATGCTCGATGAGCGCGAAGGCCCGGTCGCGCCCGAGGATCTGGCACGCTCCTTCACGCGGCGTCCGCACTGGCAGCGCATCGCCGTGCTGCTCGCGGGGCCGGCCTTCAACATCGCATTCGCCGTGCTGCTGCTGACCGGCATCTTCCTGGTGTCGGGCATCACACTGGTGCGGCCGCTGCTGGGCAACATCGATGGCGCGAGCGTCGCGGGTCGCGCCGGGCTCAAGGCCGGGGATGAGATCGTCGCGATCGATGCGCGCCCGGTGAACTCGCAGCGCGACATCGTGCTCGATCTGCTCGATGCGATCAGCACCAGCGCACCGATCACGCTCGCGGTGCGCGCCGCCGATGGCAGCCAGCGCACGGCCACCCTCGACATCCCGGATGCCGCCGAGCGCCGCCGCCTGACCGAGCCGGCAGCGCTGATGAACGGCCTCGGCCTGCGCTTCTACGAGCCGCCGATTCCGGCGGTGCTCGGGATTGTGGACCCCAGCGGCCCGGCCGCACGCGCCGGTCTGCAGCCCGGCGATCAGATCCTCGCGGTCAACGGCGAGCCGGTGCATGACTTCCTGGAGCTGCAGTCGCGCGTGCAGGCGCATCCGGGCGACAGCGTGCTGATCCGTTACCGCCGTGGCCAGACCGAGACCGGCGTGCGCGTGCCGACACTGACCGAGACCGTGAACGGCAGGAGCGTCGGGCGCATCCACGTCGGTCCGCCGGCGACGGCGTTGCCCGCGAGCATGCTGCGGCACATCAGTCTGTCGCTGCCGGCGGCATTCGTGCGCGCCAACGTCGAGGCCTGGGACATGACGGCGCTGCAGGGGCGGCTGTTCTGGCGCATGCTGATCGGGCAGGTTTCGATCAAGAACCTGAGCGGCCCGTTGAGCATCGCTGAGTACGCCGGGGATTCCGCCGCGCTGGGCCTGTCGCCGTTCCTGAATTTCCTGGTGATCATCAGCCTGGCGCTCGGATTCATGAACCTGCTGCCGATCCCGATCCTGGACGGCGGCCAGGTCGTCTTTCAAGCCATTGAGTGGCTCAAAGGGAGCCCGTTGTCGGAACGCTTTCAGACCATCAGCCAGCAGCTGGGCGTGGCATTGTTAGTACTGCTGATGGGCGTTGCGCTTTTCAACGACATCGCTCGACAGCTCGGTTGAACCATCCTTGATCAGCCCGATACGGCGCGCGAAATGGCGTGCACTCCTGGCAGCGCTCGCATGGGCCGCCGCACCGGTGCTCTCGTTCGGGCAGGAGAGCTCTGCCGGCGACTTCGTCGTCAAGGACATCCACATCGAGGGCCTGCAGCGCATCTCCGAGGGCACGGTCTTCAACTACCTGCCGGTGAACATCGGCGATCATCTGAGCGCGGCACGCGAGCGCGAGGCGCTGCGTGCGCTGTATGCGACCGGCTTCTTTCGCGACGTCGAGCTGCGGCGCGACGGCGACACACTGATCGTCGCGGTCGCCGAGCGCGCGTCGCTCGAGAGCATCGACATCAAGGGCAACAAGGACATCAAGACCGAGGATCTGCAGAAATCGCTGCGCAACGTCGGCCTGGCGGCCGGAAAAACCTTCGATCGCTCGACGCTCGATGAGGTCACGCAGTACCTGACCGACCAGTATTACAGCCGCGGCAAATACGCAGTGCAGATCGACACCAAGGTCGAGGATCTGCCCGACAACCGCGTGCGCGTCAACATCAACATCACCGAAGGCAGCCGCGCCAAGATCCGCCAGATCAACATCGTCGGCAACACCAAGTACAAGGACAAGGACATCCTGTCGACGCTGCAGCTGCAGACGCCGAACTGGAGCTCCTGGTACAAGGAGAGCGACCGCTACTCGCGCGAATCGCTGCAGGGCGACCTGGAGAAGGTCACGGCCTGGTACCAGGACCGCGGCTACGCGAACTTCCGTATCGATTCGGTGCAGGTCGCAGTGGCGCCGGACAAGAGCGATATTTTCATCACGATGAATGTGACCGAGGGCCAGGTCTACCGGCTCGGCGAGATCAAGGTCGCCGGCAACACCATCGTGCCCGAGCCCGAGCTGCGCCGGCTGCTGGTGGTGCAGAGCGGCCAGATCTACTCGCAGAAGGCCATCAGCGCGACCCAGGAGGCGATCCGCAACCGGCTGGGTGCGGAAGGGTTCTACTTCGCCAAGGTCGAGCCGGTCCCCAGCACCGATGACCAGAAGAAGATCGTCGCCCTGACGCTGTTCGTCGATCCGGGCAGCCGCGTCTACGTGCGCCACATCAACTTCACCGGCACCACGCGCAGCAACGACGAGACGCTGCGGCGCGAGCTGCGGCAGCTGGAGGGCTCATGGCTGTCGAACGTGGCGCTGGAGCGCTCCAAGCAGCGCCTGCAGCGCGATCCGTTCATTGAAAGCGTCGACATGTCCACCGAGCCGGTGGCGGGCGTGCCGGACATGGTGGACGTGAACTTCGCCGTCAAGGAGCGGCCGAGCGCGACCGTCGGTGGCGGTATCGGCTACTCGGCGGCGCAGAAGTTCGTGCTCAACGGCAATTTCAGCGACAGCGATTTCTTCGGCGGCGGCGACTATGTGTCGCTCAACATCGACTCCGGAGCGTTCCAGAAAGTCTTGAGCTTCAGCGAGACCGATCCGTATCGAACCGTGGACGGCGTGTCGCGCACGATATCGGTAAGCTACAGCGACTCGACCCAGTTCACCTCGATGACCTCGGCGTTCGGCTCGAAGAATGTGAGCTTGGGACTGACCTACGGCTATCCGATCAGCGAGTACCAGGGCGTCAGTGCCGGCGTGACGCTGCAGCATGCCGATCTTCTGACCTACGCCAGCAGCAGCGCGCAGCAGGCGGTGCGCTGGGTGCAGCAGAACGGGCACCCGTATACCAGCCAGTCGGTATCGACCTTCATCCAGCCAGACGGCTCGACCACCTCGTTCGCCACCACGCTGGTCGGTTCGCGCTATAACAATGTCGAGCTGACCGCCGGCTGGCAATACGACTCGCGCAACCGCACCCTGTTCGCCGATCGCGGCATGCGCCATTCGCTCAGTTTCAGCATCGTGCCCCCGGGCAGCGACGTGCGTTACCTGCTCGGCAGCTACGAGTTCTCCGGCTTCCTGCCGATCTGGCATCGCTGGGTGCTGACCGAGGCCATCCAGATCGCTTATGGAAAACCGCTCGGCGGTGCCATTGGCATGCCGCCTTACAAGCGCTTCTACGCTGGCGGCCCCGATACCGTGCGCGGCTACCTTGAGGACACGCTGGGGCCGGTGGACACCAACGGCAATCCCTACGGCGGCAACCTGCTCACGGTATCGCGCACCGAGCTGATCGTGCCATTGCCCGAGAAGTGGCAGACCAGCGCCCGCGGCAGCCTGTTCTACGACATGGGCAACGTATTCTCGACCGACGGCACGCAGTACGTCGGCACCGACCTGGCGACCCCCGTGGACTATAAATTCAGCTATCATGCGCTCAAGCATTCGGCCGGCGTTGCGGTGCAATGGCTGGCTCCGTCGCTGGGGATATTCCGCTTCAGCTACGGCCTCGCGCTCAATCCGTTTCGTGGCGATGCGATCCATTTTCCGGACCGCACCGAGGGATTCCAGTTCTCGATTGGGCAGTCCTTCTAGCGTGGCTTAGTACAAGCAGGAGCAGGCATGAGTTTTCGGCGGTGGGTCGTGGGGATTTCGGGAGTCGTGGCGCTGGCGGCGGCGGCCGCACCGGCGTGGGCGGATCTGAAGATCGGCGTCGTCAACTACGCACGGCTCATGCAGGAGTCGCCGCAGGCGAAGGCGGCGCAGGAGGCGCTGCGGGGCGAATTTGCCGGCAAGCAGAAGGATCTGCAGACGCAGCAGCAGGCGCTCAAGAGCAAGGAAGACTCGCTGCAGCGCGACTCGGCCACGATGTCGAGTGAGCAGCGCGCCCAGGCCGAACGCGACCTGCGCGACGGCAATCGGGAGCTGTCGCTCAAGGTCAATCAATACCAGGATGACTTCAACGCGCGACAGAACGAAGAGCTCTCGAAGCTGCAGAAGACCCTGGTCGAGGAAGTGCAGAATTTCGCGCAGGGTCAGAAGTTTGACCTGGTGCTGGCCGATGGCGTGATCTTTGCGGCCCCGGTGCTCGACATCACCCCGCAGGTGTTGTCGGCGCTGCAGGCGCGCGGCGTACGTGCGCCGGCACCGAGCGGCGCCACCGCCGCCCCGCCGGCGAGCGGGGCCGCGCCGGCTGGCGCGGCCCCGAAGGCCACGCCGGCGCCGAAGAGCGCGACCACACCGAAATAGCGCACCCGAGCGCCTGCATCGCTTGGCGTCTGATCGTCCGCGGGCCATGGGAATTGCACTCGGCGAGCTGGCGGTACGCTTCGGCTGCGAGCTCGCCGGCGATCCGGACGTGCGCGTGGACCACGTGGCGCCGCTGCAGTCGGCGGGCCCGGGCGCGCTGAGCTTTCTGGCCAACCCGCGGCTGGCCGCGCAGCTGGCCGCCACCCGTGCCGGCGCGGTGGTGCTCGAGCCGCGCAGCGCCGCGGCCTGTCCGGTTGCCGCGCTGATCATCGCCAACCCGCACGCGCTGTTCGCCCGCATCGCCACGGTCCTACACCCGCCACCGCCATTGCGCCCGGGGATCCATCCAACCGCAATCGTAGACGCGCGCGCGCAGGTCGATGCCAGCTGCGAGGTCGCCGCCTATGCGATCGTCGCGGCCGGCGCGGTGGTCGGGCCGCGCTGCCTGATCGGCCCCGCCTGTCTCATCGGGCCGGGCGCAACCGTCGGCGAAGACTCGCGGTTGCTCGGTCGCGTCACGCTCGAGCACGGCGTGCGGCTGGGGGCACGGGTGCTGGTTCACGCCGGCGCGGTGATCGGCGCGGACGGATTCGGCCTGGCGCGCGAGGGCGGCCGCTGGCTCAAGGTGCCCCAGGTCGGCAGCGTACGCATCGGCGATGACGTCGAGATCGGTGCCAATACCACGATCGACCGCGGAGCGATGGACGACACCGTGATCGCAGAGGGCGTCAAGCTCGACAACCAGATCCAGGTCGGCCACAACGTGCAGATCGGAGCGCATACCGCCATCGCGGCCTGCACCGGCATTTCCGGCAGCGTGCGCATCGGCGAGCGCTGCATGATCGCCGGCGGCTGCGGCTTGTCCGGCCATATCGAGATTGGCGATGATGTCGTGCTGACCGGCATGTCGATGGTGCCGCACTCGGTCACCAAGCCCGGCGTCTATACCAGCGTGATTCCGGTCGAACCGATCCGTCACTGGTGGCGCGTTTTGACCACGCTGAAGCAGCTCGCCGAGCGCGAGCGACGTGGCCGCGCGCAACCGCTGCGCCCCGAAGAGATGCAACAGGAACCGAACGATGAATGAGCCGCTCGCACTCGATATCAATGGCGTCATGAAGTATCTGCCGCATCGCTACCCGTTCCTGCTGGTAGATCGCGTGCTCGAGTACCTGCCCGGCAAGAGCCTTCGCGCCCTCAAGAACGTCAGCTACAACGAGCCGTACTTCACCGGCCATTTTCCGCACCGGCCGCTGATGCCGGGCGTCATCATCATGGAGGCGCTGGCGCAGTCGGCCGGCCTGCTGGCGTTTCTCACCGCCGATGTGATCCCGGATGAGAACACGCGCTTCTATTTCGTCGGCATCGACAAGGCGCGGTTTCGCAAGCCGGTCGAGCCGGGTGATCAGCTGATCCTGATCGTCAACCTGGATCGCAACTTCAAGGGCATCTACCGCTACGCGACCCGGGCGGAAGTCGGCGGCGAGGAGGTGGCCAATGCCCAGATCATGATCGCGCCGGATCTCGCCAGCGTGCCGGGCACGCCAACCCCGGCGGAAATGCCATGATCGACCCGCGCGCGGTGGTCACGGCCGGCGCGCAGGTGGCGGCCGATGCCGAGGTCGGTCCGTATGCGGTCATCGGCGCCAACGTCGTGATCGGGCCACGCACCTGGATCGGGCCGCATGCGCTGATCGTGGGCCACACCACCGTCGGCGCGGACAACAGGATCTTTCAGTTCTCCTCGATCGGCGAGGCACCGCAGGACAAGAAATACGGCGGCGAGCCCACCCGGCTGGTGATCGGTGATCGCAACGTGATCCGCGAGTACTGCACCATCAGTCGCGGCACGACCCTTGATCAGGGCGTCACGCGCATCGGCAGCGACAATCTGTTCATGGCCTACACGCATGTGGCCCACGACTGCGTGATCGGTGACAACGTGATCATGGTGAATCTGGCGATGATCGCGGGCCATGTCCAGATCGGTGACTGGGCCATCCTGAGCGGCTACTGCGCCGTGCATCAGCACTGCAAGATCGGCGCGCATGCATTCCTCGCCAACAACTGCGGCGTGACGCGCGACGTGCCCCCGTACGTGATGGCCGTGGGCAATCCGGCGGTGCCGCATTCGATCAACAGCGAGGGTCTCAAGCGCCGCGGCTTCACCGCTGATCAGATCCGCAACCTGCGCAATGCCTTCCGGATCCTGTATCGCAGCGATCTGCCGCTGCCGGCGGCGGTCGAGCAGCTTGCGGCGCTTGCTGCCACGCAGCCCGAGCTGCGGCCGCTGCTGGACTTCATCGGCACCTCGGAACGCAGCCTGATCCGCTGACAGCACGCCGACCGATGAGCACCGAGTCGCTCGCCACGCCGCCACCGCAGTCCCGCGGCTGAGCCGGCCAATGAGCACCCTGCGGGTCGCGATCGTTGCCGGCGAGACCTCCGGCGACGCACTCGGTGCCGCGCTGATCGCGGCGCTGCGCGAGCGCTGCGGGGCGATCGAGATCCAGGGGATGGCCGGACCCGCGATGCGCGCGGCCGGCTGCGTGCCGCTGGCCGATGCCCACGAGCTCGCGGTGATGGGACTGATCGAGCCGCTGCGGCATCTGCCACGGTTGCTGCGCCTGCGAGCGATGCTGATCGATCGCATCACGGCGTTTCGGCCCGATGTGTTCATCGGCATCGACGCGCCCGCCTTCAACCTGGGCCTCGCCGGCCGCTTCAAGGCGCGCGGCATCGCCACGGTGCAGTACGTGAGCCCGCAGGTCTGGGCCTGGAGGCCGGGTCGGGTGCGCACGATCGCGCGCCGTTGCGATCTGGTGCTGTGCCTGCTGCCGTTCGAGCCGGAGTTCTACCGCAGTCACGCGGTGCGGGCCGAGTTCGTCGGCCATCCGCTGGCCGATCAGATACCGCTGGTGCCGGATTGCGCCGCGGCGCGTGCGGCGCTGGCGCTGGACACGCACCAGCCGGTGCTGGCGCTGCTGCCGGGCAGCCGGCTCGCCGAAGTGCAGCGCCTGGCCGGCGTCTTCATCGCCACCGCGATCGAACTGTCGCGGCGCCGTCCCGGGCTGCAGCTGCTCGCGCCGATGGCCAACCCGGAAGCGCGCGCCGCCTTCGAGCGCTCGCTCGCGGCCGCGCCGGACGCGCCGCGGCTGAACCTGCGGCTGCTCGACGGTCAGGCACGCGTTGCGCTGACGGCGGCCGATGCGGCGCTGGTCGTCTCGGGCACCGCGACGCTGGAAGCCTTGCTGTGCCGCTGCCCGATGGTGGTAGCCTACCGGGTCGGTGCGCTGACCGCGCTGTTGCTGCGCACGCTGCGGCTGGTGCGCCTGCCGTATTTTTCGCTGCCGAATCTGCTGGCCGGGGAGGCGCTGGTGCCGGAATTCCTTCAGGAGGCGGTGACGAGCGCGAATCTGTGCGGTGCGATCGAGCGTGCACTCGACGATGGCGCACGGCGCGAGTATTTACAGCGGGAATTTCTCCAGGTACATGAGTCGCTGCGGGCGGGTGGGGCAGCACGCGCCGCCGCGGCTGTGGTTGAATTGCTGCGCGCGAAGGGGCTGGACCGGGAGGGCTTGCGGCAGTGACCCATCTGATCGCCGGGGTGGATGAGGCCGGGCGCGGTCCGCTCGCGGGCCCGGTGGTCGCGGCGGCGGTGATTCTCGATCCGAGACGCCCAATCCGCGGCCTGCGCGATTCGAAGCAGCTGCTGCCCGAGCGGCGCGAAGTGCTGGCCACGCGCATCCGCGAGCGCGCGCTCGCCTGGGCGATCGCCGAGTCCGACCACGAGGAGATCGATCTGCTGAACATCCTGCAGGCGACGCTGCTGGCGATGAAGCGCGCGCTGCTGGCGCTGCGCGAACGGCCCACGATGATCATGATTGACGGCAACTGTGCGCCGCAGCTGCATGATTGTTTTGCGGATTGTGGCGTCAAGACGGTCGTCGGCGGCGACGATCTGATCCCCAGCATCAGCGCCGCGTCGATTCTTGCCAAGACTCATCGCGATGCGCTGATGATGGAGCAGAGCGCGCAGTACCCCGGGTATGGTCTGGCGCAGCATTTCGGTTACGCGACGGCCATGCACCTGCAGGCGCTTGGCTACCTCGGGCCTTGTCCGATCCATCGGCGCAGCTTCAATCCGCTGCGCAGCTGGTTGTCCGGCGCGCTGCGTTGGGGCTTGCCGGGCGAGACCGTGATTTGCGAATCTGTCGCCGAGGACGCCTGGGCACGCTGATGAGTCCGAGCTTCGTACATCTGCGGCTGCACACCGAATACTCGCTGATCGACAGCGTGGTGCGCGTGGCGGATCTGATGGATACGGTCCGGGCCGCGGCCATGCCGGCCGTGGCGCTGACCGACCAGTGCAACCTGTTCGCGATGGTTAAATTCTATCGCGCGGCACTCGAGCGCGGCGTGCAGCCGATCATCGGTGTCGACCTGCTGCTGAACGAGACGGACGAGAAGCAGGGGCCATCGCGACTGACGCTGCTGTGCCAGAACCTCGGCGGCTATCAGAATCTCGCCCGCCTGGTCAGCCGCGCCTTCCTCGAAGGCCAGACGGCCGCGGCGGTGCCGCTGGTGGATCGCGCCTGGCTCGATCGAGGCAGCACCGCCGGCCTGATTGCGCTCTCGGGGGCGGCCGAGGGTGACATCGGACGCGCACTGCTGCGCGAGCGCGCGCCGCAGGCCGAGCAGGCGCTCGACTTCTGGCTGTCGCTGTTCGAGGACCGTTTCTATATCGAGTTGCAGCGGCTGGGCCGACCCGAGGAGCGCAGCTACCTGCCCGCGGCGCTGAAACTGGCGGCGCGACGCGGAGTGCCGGTGGTCGCCACCAATGACGTGCGCTTTCTGCGGGCGGACGACTTCGAGTCGCATGAGGCGCGCGTGTGCATCCACGACGGCACGCTGCTGGCCGATGCGGCGCGCCCGCGGCGTTACACGCCGCAACAGTACCTGCGCAGCGCCCCCGAGATGCACGCGCTGTTCGCCGACATTCCCGAGGCGCTGGCCAACACGGTGCAGATCGCGCGCCGCTGCAGCCTGCAGCTCACGCTCGGTCAGCCGCGCCTGCCTGATTATCCGGTGCCCGATGGCAGCACGCCCAATGAGTTCCTGCGCGCCGAGGCGGCCCGCGGGCTCGAGACCCGGCTCGCCGCGCTGGCGATCGCGGGCGAGCAGGCGACGCGCTACCGCGCGCGCCTCGAGGCCGAGCTCGATGTGATCTGCCCGATGGGCTTTGCGGGCTACTTTCTGATCGTAGCCGATTTCATCCGCTGGGCGCGCGAGCATGGGGTGCCGGTGGGACCCGGCCGCGGCTCGGGGGCCGGCTCACTCGTGGCCTATTCGCTGCGCATCACCGACATCGAACCGCTGCGCTATGACCTGCTGTTCGAGCGCTTCCTCAACCCCGAGCGCGTATCGATGCCGGACTTCGACGTCGACTTCTGCATGGAAGGCCGCGACCGCGTGATCGACTACGTGGCCGACAAGTACGGCCACGACCGCGTGTCGCAGATCATCACCTACGGCAGCCTGGCGGCCAAGGCGGTGGTGCGCGACGTCGGGCGCGTGCTCGGCCACCCGTATGGGTTCGTCGATCGCATCGCCAAGCTGATTCCGTTCGAGCTCGGCATCACGCTCGCCGATGCCATCGCCAAGGAGCCGGAACTGAAACGGCTCTACCAGCAGGATGAGGAGGTGCACAACCTGCTTGATGTGGCGCGCTCGCTCGAGGGGCTGACGCGCAATGCCGGCAAGCACGCCGGCGGCGTGGTGATCGCCCCCTCGGTGCTGACCGACTTCACGCCGTTGTACTGCGAGCCTGGCCGCAGCGGCGTGATCACCCAGTTCGACAAGGACGACGTCGAGGCCGCGGGCCTGGTGAAGTTCGATTTCCTGGGGCTGCGAACGCTCACGGTGCTCGACTGGGCGGTGGCGACGCTGAACGCCGAGCGCGCGCGCCATGACGGCGCGCCGCTCGAGCTCGGCGCGCTGCCGATGGAGGATGCGCCGACCTACGCGCTGCTCAAGGCCTGCCGCACCACGGCGGTGTTCCAGCTCGAATCGCGCGGCATGAAGGACCTGATCCGGCGGCTGCAGCCCGATTGCTTCGAGGACATCATCGCGCTGGTGGCGCTGTTTCGGCCCGGCCCGCTGCAGTCGGGCATGGTCGAGGACTTCATCAACCGCAAGCACGGCCGCAACCAGGCTGCGATCGACTATCTGCACCCGCAGCTGCAGCCGGTGCTCGCCCCGACCTACGGCGTGATCCTCTATCAGGAGCAGGTCATGCAGATCGCGCAGGTGCTGGCCGGCTATACGCTCGGCGAGGCCGATCTGCTGCGCCGCGCGATGGGCAAGAAGAAGGCCGAGGAGATGGCCAAGCAGCGCTCGGTGTTCGTGGACGGTGCGCGTGCGCGCGGCGTCGACGCCCGGCTCGCGGCCCACATCTTCGATCTGATGGAAAAGTTCGCCGGCTACGGTTTCAACAAATCCCACTCGGCCGCGTACGCGCTGCTGTCCTATCAGACCGCCTATCTCAAGGCGCACTATCCGGCGGCATTCATGGCCGCGGTGCTGTCGGCGGACATGGACCATACCGACAAGATCGTCACGCTGATCGATGAGTGTGCCCACATCGAGCTTACGGTGCTGCCGCCGGACATCAACAGTTCCAGCTACCGCTTCGCGGTTGCCGACGAGCGCACGATCCGCTACGGACTCGGGGCCATCAAGGGCGTCGGGCGTTCGGCGGTCGAGACCATCGTCGAGCAGCGTGACCGCCATGGCCCGTACAAGAGCCTGGCCGATCTGTGCCGGCGCATCGATCTGTCGCGGCTGTCGCGGCGCGTGTTCGAGGCGCTGATCCGCTCCGGCAGCCTTGATGGGCTTGGGGCCAACCGCGCCACGCTGATGGCCAATCTCGAGCAGGCGATGCAGGCCAGCGAGCAAAGTGCCCGCAGCCTCGAGGCCGGCCAGGTTGATTTCTTCGGCCTGAGCGCGCTCGCGGCGGCATCGGCGGCGCTGACGCTGAAGCCGGTGCCCGAGTGGAACGCCTCGCAGCGCCTGGCGGGCGAGCGCGAGACCCTCGGGCTGTACCTGACCGGCCATCCGATCGCGCCGTATGAGCAGGACCTGCGCTATTTCGCTTCGGGGCGCATCGCCGACTTCGCGCTCGAGCGGCCCTCGGCGCCGGTGGATGGCGCGCGTGCCTGGCAGGATGCGCGCAGCCTGACCCTGGCCGGGCTGATCGTCGAGATCCGGCGGCGCGGACCGCGCGTGAGTTTCATGCTCGATGACCGCAGCGGCCGCATGGAAGTCACGATGTTCGAGGACGTGTACCAGCGCCACCGCGACCTGGTCGTCAAGGATGCCCTGGTGCAGGTCGAGGGTGCGCTGCGCTTCGATGAGTTCAGCGATGCCTGGCGTCTGGCCGCCCGACAGCTGCAGCCGCTCGAGGCCGTGCGTGAGCGCCTCGCGCGTCACCTGCTGATCAGCTGGCCCGACGGCGCCGATGCCGCCCAGCTGATCCCGCGGCTCGAGACACTGCTGCGCGATGCACGCGACGGACAGTGCAGCGTGCTGCTGCGCTACCGGTGCCACGAGGCCAGGGGAACCCTGAGCTTCGGCGAGGACTGGAAGGTGCGGCCCTCGCGCGCGCTGCTGGAACGGCTCGAGCACCTGCTCGGCCCCGGAATGGTGAGGCTCGGCTACAGCCTCGAGGCGCTGTCGGGTTCCACGGCGCTGGCGAACTAGCTGTGCGCCGGGCAGTCCTTGCGCTCGCCGGCCCCGACCCCGTACCCTTCGCCCCCCGGCTAGAACGAACAAGAGTCGCCCGCTAGATGGCCGTCAGCTTCCTGGATTTTGAACAGCCGATCGCCGAACTTGAGGCCAAGATCGAAGAGCTTGGCCACGTCACCGCGGACGACAAGGTCAACATCGAGGACGAGATCGCGAAGCTGCGCGCCAAGAGCCGGGCACTCACGCGATCCATTTTCTCGAACCTGACGCCGTGGCAGATCACGCAGCTCGCGCGCCACCCGCAGCGCCCCTACACGCTCGACTACATCGGCGCCATCTTCAGCGATTTCCACGAGCTGCACGGCGATCGCATGTATGCCGACGACACCGCGATCGTCGGCGGGCTGGCGCGCCTCGAGGGTGCGCCGGTGATGCTCATCGGGCACCAGAAGGGCCGCGACACCAAGGAGCGCGTGCGGCGTAACTACGGCATGCCCAAGCCGGAAGGCTATCGCAAGGCGTTGCGGCTGATGAAAATGGCGGAGCGCTTCGGGCTGCCGTTGATCACGCTGATCGACACCCCGGGCGCCTACCCTGGCGTCGGCTCGGAAGAGCGCGGCCAGAGCGAGGCGATTGCGCGCAACCTGTTCGAGATGTCGACGCTGCGGGTGCCGATCGTCACCGTGGTGATCGGCGAGGGCGGTTCGGGCGGCGCGCTGGCGATCGGCGTGTGCGATCGCCTGCTGATGCTGCAGTTCAGTACCTACTCGGTGATCTCGCCGGAGGGCTGCGCGTCGATCCTGTGGAAGAGCGCCGACAAGAAAGAGGTGGCCGCGGACGCCCTGAACCTCACGGCCGCGCGGCTGCGCGATCTGGGGCTGGTGGATGAGGTGTTGCCTGAGCCCCTCGGCGGCGCGCATCGCGATGCTGCGCTGATGAGCAACGGATTGCGCGCAGGCATCCTCGCCCATCTGCGAGGGCTGCAGAGCCTGAGCATCGACGCGCTGCTCGAGCAACGCGCCCGGCGGATCGCATCATTCGGGGTGTACCTCGAGACCCAGCCGTGAGCGTCGCGCGTGCCCGGGCGGCGAGCGCGGCCGACCTCGCCGGCGAGACGGCAACGCCGGCGCGCTTCGATGCCGCCTGGCTCGGCTCGCGGCTGCGCGACACGCTGGGCGCGCTGCGCGGTCGGCGGCTGTGCGTCGCGTACTCGGGCGGTGTCGATTCCGGCGCGCTGCTCGCGGCGCTGGCGGCGCTGCGCTCGCGCGAGCGCTTCGCGCTGCGTGCGCTGCACGTCGACCATCGGATTCAGCCGCAATCGGCCCAGTGGGCCCGCGCGGCGCGCGCGCGCGCGCGGCGTTTGCGGGTGCCGTGCGAGGTTATCGAGCTCACGATCGGGTGCGCTCGCGGGGAGTCGCTGGAGGCGGCTGCGCGCGCCGCGCGCTACCAGGCGCTGGCCGCGCGGCTGAAGCGCGGGGAGCTGCTGCTCACGGCGCATCATCAGGAGGATCAGCTCGAGACGGTGCTGCTCGCGCTGCTGCGCGGCAGCGGCGTGCGCGGGCTGGCCGCGATGCGCGCGGTCACGCCATGGGCGGGGACCCTGCTGCTGCGACCGTTATTGCCGGTGAGCCGCGCCCAGCTCGAGCAGTTCGTGCGCGAGCGCGGACTGGACTGGAGCGAGGACCCGAGCAATGCCGACGAACGCTTTGATCGCAACTACCTGCGTCGGGCGGTGCTGCCACTGATCCGTCGGCGCTGGCCCGCCGCGGCGACGACCGTCAGCCGCAGTGCCGCGCACCTGGCCGAGGCGCGCGCATTGCTCGAGCAGCTGGCCAGCGCGGGGCTGCAGCAAGCGCGCGACGGCGCCACGCTGCGCGTGAGCGTGCTGCGGCGGCTGCCGTTGCCGCAGCGGCGCAATGCGCTGCGCCAGTGGATCGCCGAGCGCGGCTTGCCGGCGGCAGACCAGCGGCGCATGCGCGAGATCTGCGGCCCGATGCTCGACGCCCGCGACGATGCGCTGCCGAGGGTCAGCTGGCGCGGCGCGGAGTTGCGCCGCCACGCCGATCGCCTGTTCGCATTCGATGCCGCAGAGTCGCCGCGCCCGGTGGCGGTCGAGCAATGGGATTGGCGCGCACAGCCGTGGCTCCGCCTGGCCGACGGTGGCGCGCTCGGCCTGGTGCGTGACCGGCATGGTGATGTGCGTCTGGCCGCGCTGCCGCGTCTGCTGCGCGTGCGCCACCGGCGCGGCGGCGAGCGGCTGCAGGGCGCGCGCGGACGTATGGCGCTCAAGGATCTGCTGCAGGCACAGGGGCTGGCGCCCTGGGAGCGCGCTGCGGTGCCCCTGATCATGCACGCCGGGCGCATCATCGCGGTCGCCGATCTGTGGCTCGATCGCACCTACGGCTGCCAGGACGAGCCGGCGGCGGATCGGGGCCGGTTCCGCTGGCGTCGAGGCGGCGTGAAAATCGATGATTGCGATTGAGACACTGCGCCTGATTTGCTAACCTGACTGCCCGTCGTCACTGGCTCTTTCTTCGGGCGGCGGTTTTCCTCGATGACTCGATTCATATTCGTCACCGGCGGCGTCGTTTCCTCGTTGGGAAAGGGCATCGCCGCCGCGTCTCTCGGCGCCATTCTCGAGGCTCGCGGCCTGAAGATCGCGATGGTCAAGCTCGACCCGTACATCAACGTCGATCCCGGGACCATGAGCCCGTTCCAGCACGGCGAGGTGTTCGTCACCGCCGATGGCACCGAGACCGACCTCGACCTGGGCCATTACGAGCGCTTCGTGCGCACCACCACCGGCCGCAACAGCAATTTCACCACCGGCCGGATCTACGAGCGCGTGATCGCCAAGGAGCGCCGC
>JBIODC010000045.1:0-20438 GCA_044440135.1 Steroidobacterales bacterium
ATCCGGACCGGATCGGAATCATGGGCTTTACCCTTGGAGGCCATCTGACGGTCGACTCGGCCTTTGACGCGAATCGCGCGGCCTACATGGGCAGCGACAAGGGCTTTGCGACCCACGTCGCCTTCTACCCGGTGTGCAAGCGATTCCTGTCGCGCGATGACCTGAAGGTGCCCGGGGCGCCAGCCACGGATTCAACCTGAATGAGCCCCCCCCCCAAGCGCTAGTTTGACCCGGCCGCAGTTGGCCACAGGGGGCACACGGAATGGGATCCGGTTGCTACCAGCGACTCCCTGCCGCGCGTCGTGGACTTCCTGCGCAGATCGTTGCACGTCAGCCCGCCTTGATTGAGCTGGCGTGATCATCCAGGAGCGGATTTGAAATTGGCGTCCTGAAATACGGCAGTGGCCGCTTGTCGGTAACCAGCGTATGAATGCTGGTCAGGTTGCGATCGCCGCCTCTGTCGCGGTGCAAACCTGGTCGCGACCGTCATGCTTCGCGCGATAGAGTGCAGTATCTGCTGCCTTGAGCAGATTTGCGGAATTCTTTCCGTGTGCTGGGTAGACCGCGACGCCAAACGAGGCGGTCGGCGCCGGCAACGTCTGCCCCAGATGGATGAGATTGGTGTCGCGAATCGCGAGCCGCATCTGCTCAGCCCGCGCGCACGCGATTTCCAGGTTTGCCTCCGGGAGCACGACGGCAAGTTCTTCGCCGCCGTAGCGGCAAGCCATGTCCGATGGGCGAATGTTTTTCATAATGGCGCGTGCCAGGGCGCTTAGCACGAAGTCGCCGGCATCGTGCCCATGCTTGTCATTGAAGTGCTTGAAGTGGTCGATGTCGATCATCATCACCGCCACCGGTTTGCCGCTACGTGCAGCGCGGTGAAGCTCGCGGTTGAGAGCGTCTTCCATGTAACGCCGGTTGTAAAGTCCCGTCAGGCCGTCGCGTAACGCCAGCTCGCGCAGCGCATCGCGCAATTTGAGATTTGCCAGCGCCGGACCCACTCGATCAGTCAGCGCGCGCAGGCGTTGCTCGATGTCCCGCGCCGGACGCCTCACGGTTGCGTCGACATCCACCGCCACATGCAGCAGACCGAGAATCTGCCCCTGCCCCTGAACCGGCATGCAGGCGTAGCTTTCCTCGTCGGCATGCGTATGCCGGCATCGAATGGCGCCTGACCGGGGTACGAAATGCGGGCGGCCCAGGCGCAGGGCCCAGCATTCGTCCGGCGCCAGCATCGGCTCGGACAGGCGCCCGCTGCCCCACGTGGTGACGTGCTCAAGCACGTCGCGGGATTCGCGGAAGATGAACAGCGAACCGGACGAAGCTGGAAACAGCAGCGCTGCGGTCTCGCGCACGATCTCGTAGGCCTCGACGCGCTGAGTGCAAGCCTGCAGCAATTCAGCCATGTGCGACAGAGCCTCGCCGTCGCGGTGAAATGCTTCGAGCTGCCGGACCGTAGCTTCCAGTTCCTGGTTGTTACGTCGGATTGCGGCGTCGGCCTCGCGGCGCGCCGCAATCTGACGGGCCAGATTGCGGTTTGCATCGCGGACGGCGGCCATGCGAGCCCGGATCGTCTCCTGCGCCGCCCGCAAGGCCTGTTCCTTCTCATGCAACGCCGTGACATCGCGCGCGATCGTGATTTCGCCGATCAACTTGCCCTTGTCATCGCGCAATGGCATCGTCTTGAGGTTGACGCGGACGACTTCGCCACTCTTCTTGCGTCGCTCGCTGGTCGATGAGGTTGGACGTCCCGCGCGAACGCGCTCCAGCAGTCGGGCGTAATCAGCGTCGGAGAGATCGGCGGCATGCAGCTCGCGCAGTGTCTTACCGATGGCCTCCTGTGCGGAGTAGCCGTACAGCGAGGCTGCCTCCCGGTTCCAGAACGTAACCACGGCGTCCAGGTCCTTGATCAGGACGGCCTCACCGCAATGTTCGAGCACCTGTTCGAGCGCGCCCTCCGCCAGCTCCAATCGCCCGGCCTCGGCCTCATGAACCACTTGCGGCTTGACGATTCGCATATAGCTCAAGGCTACGAGCAGACATAAGCCCACGCATGGTTCAATTGCGCAAAATCGTGCATGCCCGAGCGGGCGTTTTGGAAATCGTGACCAGTGTCACTGTTTGTGTCGATGTTCAGCTGCGTCGCCGCCGCCCGATCGCAACCGCCAGCAGCAGCGCAGCGCCGCCGATGACCGGGTAATTGCCGGTTCTCGCATACGGCGTCAGGCCCGCCATCGGTTGCACATCGGCGCGCAACACCGCTTCCTGGAATTGCGGCAGGCGCGCGACAATCTGCCCCCGGGGACCGATCACCGCGGTGATGCCGTCGTTCGCCGCGCGCACCAGGTACCTGCCCGCCTCGAGCGCGCGCATGCGCGCGATCTGCAGATGCTGGTGCGGCGCCGTCGAATCGCCATACCAGGCGTTGTTCGTGACGTTGACCAGCAGCGTCGCCTGCCGCAGGACTGCCAATTGCGCGCTGCCATAGGCATCCTCGTAGCAGATGCCGAGCGCCAGGCGCGTGCCGCCGGCGGCCACGGTGGGCTGCCTGGCCGCTCCCGGCGTGAAGTCCGAATACGGCAGGTTCATGAACTCGAGCCAGGAGCGGATGAAGCCGGGCACCGGGAAATATTCCGCAAACGGCACTAGGTGGTGCTTGTCGTAGAAACTGACCTTGTCCGACAGCGTCAGGATCGAGTTGTAGTACTTGTCGTTCTCGTCCACGCGCAGGATACCCATCACCAGGTCCGAGCCATGCTGGCGCGCCACCGAATATTGCTGCCCGAGATAGTGCGCGATCTCGTTGGCCAGCTGCGGCAGCGCGGCTTCGGGCCAGATGATGAGGCGCGCACCGAGCGCCTGCTGGTTGAGCTGCGTATACAGCTCGCGCGTCGGCTCGACATTGTCCGCCTGCCATTTGAGGTCCTCCGGCACCGCGCCCTGCAGGATCGCGACGCTGATCGGCGGCGCCGAGGCCCGGGTCCAGTCGACGCGCCCGAGCGCCGCGCCAAGCGGCCACGGCAGCAGCAGCAGCACCGCGGCCAGGATGCGCACCGCGCGGCTGCCGCGCAGCAGCGCCAGCAGCGCGCCGGCGCCCACCAGCAGCAGCCCCGACAGGCCGTAGACCCCGATGACCGGCGCGAAGCCCGCCACAGCGGTATCGGTCTGCGAATAGCCGAGCGACAGCCACGGAAAGCCCGAGATGAACCAGCCGCGCCACCATTCGATCAGCAGCCAGATCGACGGCAGGCCCACGAGCCAGCGCCACGGGCCGCTCGCGGGCAGCGCCCGTACCGACAACCACCCCAGCAGCGCGTGGTAGGCCGCCATGATCGCCACCAGCGCCAGCACCAGGGCGAGGGCGAGCCAGGCCGGCGCCTGCGCGACGTCGTGGATGCTGATGTAGAGCCACCAGGTGCCGAGCGCAAAAGTGCCGGCGCCGAACCAGAAGCCGCTCCAGGCCGCGCGGCGCGCGCTGCTGCCTTCCCACAGCCACATCAGCAGCGCCGGGCAGAGGATCGCGAGCGGCCAGAGATTGAGCGGCGCGAACGCGCAGGTCAGCAGCGCACCGGCTGCGAGCGCCGTGGCATACACCAGCAGCCCCTGGTGCAGCTCGTCATGGCTGCCGGCAGCGCCCGCCACGGCCGCGCCGGCGGCCGCCGCCGCCGATGGCCGCGGCACGCTCACTCGGTAGGCGCCGTGGGCTCGAATCTGGCCGGCACCGTCACCCGCAGGCTGTCGATGCGACGGCGATCGGCGCGCTGCACGCGAAACTCGAATTCGCCGAGCGCCACGCTCTCGCCCCGGCGCGGCATGCGCCCGAACTGCTTCATCACCAGCCCGGCCACGGTGTCGAACTCCTGTTCCGGCAGTTCGGCATGGAAGTACTGGTTGAACTCGTCGATGCGGGTGCTGCCGCGCACGCTGAACTGGCGTTCGGCTTCGCGCCGGATGTTCTGATCGTCCTCGATGTCGAATTCATCGTCGATCTCGCCGACGATCTGTTCGATCACGTCCTCGATGGTCACCAGCCCCGCGACACCGCTGTATTCATCGACCACGATGGCCATGTGGTTGCGATTGCCGCGGAACTCCTTGAGCAGCACGTTGAGGCGCTTGGATTCCGGCACGAACACCACCGGCCGCAGGTATTCGCGCATGTCGAATTTCGACGGCTTGGGACCGGCAAACAGCCGCAGCAGATCCTTCGCCAGCAGAATGCCCACCACATCGTCGCGATCATCGTCGAGCACCGGAAAGCGCGAGTGGCCGGATTCGACCACGGCCGGCAGGATGCGCGCGATCGGATCGTCGCGGTGCAGGCACACCATCTGCACCCGCGGGATCATGATGTCGCGCACCTGCAGATCGGCGACCGCAAGCACCCCCTCGAGCATCGCGAAGGCGTCGGCATCGAGCACCCCGCGCTGCTGCGACTCGGCCAGCATCTCCACCAGCTGCGCCCGATCCTTCACCCCGGCGGCCAGCGTGCGCGTAAAGCGCGCGCGCCAGCGCCCGCTGACGCTGGTACGAGCGCCGTCCGGATTGTCCTTAGCCATGCCTGCGCCTGCTCCCGTGGTGGTCGCTAGCCGGATCGGCGCGCCCGCGGCGCCGGGCTCTCGTAGGGATTGGCAATGCCGAGGCCGCGCAGCACGCGGATCTCGCGCCGCTCCATGCGCTGCGCGTCGTCGGTGCGTTCATGATCGTAGCCCGCGAGATGCAGCACGCCGTGCACCACCAGGTGCGTCCAGTGGGCGCGCTCGCTCTTGTGCTGGGCCCGCGCCTCGACGCGCAGCACCGCCGGACAGATCACCAGATCGCCCAGCAGGCCCGAAGCGGCGGCGGTGCCGGGCGGCGCCGGAAACGACAGCACGTTGGTGGCTCGGTCGAGGCCGCGATAGCGCGCATTGAGCGCGCGGCTCGCCGCCGGGCCGACCAGCAGCACCGAGAGCTCGCGACCGGCGGCACGCGCACCGAGCGCCGCACCGGCCCAGCGCCGCAAGTCGCGCTCGGTGGGCAACCAGCCGCCGCGTACCCGGCGCACGATGGCCACAGCCGGCAGCGCCCGCCTCATGGCTCACGGGCCATCTCATGCGACTCGTAGGCCTGCACGATCCGCTGCACCAGCGGATGACGCACGACGTCGCCGGCGTCGAACAACGTGAAGGCGACACCCGCGACGCCACGCAGGATCAGCTGCGCGTGCTGCAGGCCGGACATGCGCCCGCTCGGCAGATCGGTCTGCGTCAGGTCCCCGGTCACCACCGCGCGCGCGCCGAAACCGATGCGCGTCAGGAACATCTTCATCTGCTCGATGGTGGTGTTCTGGGCTTCATCCAGAATGATGAAGGATTCGTTGAGCGAGCGGCCACGCATGAACGCCAGTGGCGCCACCTCGATCGCGTTGCGCTCGATGAAGCGGCCCACGCGCTCAAATCCCATCATCTCGTAGAGCGCGTCGTACATCGGCCGCAGATACGGATCGACCTTCTGCGCCATGTCGCCGGGCAGGAATCCGAGCCGCTCGCCAGCCTCGACCGCGGGCCGCACCAGCACGATGCGGCGCACGCGCTCGGACAGCAGCGCCTCGACCGCGCAGGCGACCGCCAGGTAGGTCTTGCCGGTGCCGGCCGGCCCGATACCGAAGCTCAGATCGTGGTGCTGGATGTGGGCCAGGTATTCGCGCTGATGCGCGCCGCGCGCGCGAACGATGCCGTGACGCCCCAGGCGCCCGCCCGCGGCCTCGTGCTCGCCCTCCTGCCCGGCGGGTGCGAGCGCCACCACGGCATCGCGGTCGGCGCCATTGCCATCGTCATGGCCCGCGCCCGGAGCCTCGCCAGCGGCGTTGCCATTGCGCTCGTTGGCATGCTCGACCAGGCTCAGGTGGACCTGTTCGGCCGTGAGCTCGTGGCGCTTGGTCTGCGCGAACAGGTCGCGCAGCACCGCCTCGGTCGAGGCCGCGCGCGCGCCCTTGATCCGAAATGCATGCCCGCGGCGCCGGATCTGCACCCCGAGGCGCGATTCCACCAGCCGCAGATGCGCATCGAGCGGTCCGCACAGGCTTGCCAGGCGCGCGTTATCGGCCGGCTCGAGAGCGAATTCGCGCGCTGCGGTGTCGCCGGGTCTCACGCAGCCTCGAGCTCGCGCAGCAGGCGGCCGCGCAGCGAGTGCGGGCGCGCCTCGGTGACGGTGACATCGACGAAGCGCTGCAGCAGCGAGGATGGCCCCGGAAAGTTGACCCAGCGGTTGTTCTCGGTGCGGCCCGCGAGCTCGCCCTGGCCCTTCTTTGCGCCGCGCTCGACCAGCACGCGCTGCACGCTGCCGACCATGCGGCGGCTGATCGCCAGTGCCTGCGCATCGAGCTGGGCCTGCAGCCGCGCAAGTCGCTGCTGCTTGGCCGCCAGCGGCACCTCATCGGGCAGCGAGGCCGCCGGCGTGCCGGGCCGGCGGCTGTAGAGAAAGCAGAACGACTGGTCGAACTGCACCGCGGCCGCGAGCGCCAGCGTGGCCTCGAAATCGCGCTCGGTCTCGCCCGGAAAGCCGACGATGATGTCGGTGGAGATCGCAATGTCGGCCCGCACGGCGCGCAGCCGGCGGATGCGCTGCTGGTACTCGAGGCCCGTATAGCCGCGTTTCATCAGCGCCAGCACGCGATCCGAGCCGCTCTGCACCGGCAGGTGCAGGTGATTGGCCAGCTGCGGCACGCTCGCGTAGGCCTCCACCAGGCTGTCGCTGAACTCGAGTGGATGCGAGGTGGTGAATCGGATGCGCTGCACGCCTGCAATCGCCGCGACATGATGAATCAACGTCGCCAGATCCACTCGCGCGCCATCCGCCATGGCACCGGCATAGGCGTTGACGTTCTGCCCCAGCAGCAGGATCTCGCCGACACCCTGGCGCGCGAGCGTGCGCACCTCCGCGAGCACCGAATCGAACGGACGACTGACCTCATCGCCGCGCGTATAGGGCACCACGCAGAAGCTGCAGTACTTGCTGCAGCCTTCCATGACGGACACCGAAGCCCGCGCGCCCTGCGCCCTTGGTGCGGGCAGGCGATCGAACTTCTCGATTTCCGGAAAGCTGACGTCGACCACGGTGCGGCCGCGGGCCTTGAGCTGGCCGATCATCTGCGGCAGACGATGAATCGTCTGCGGCCCGAACACCAGATCGACGAACGGAGCGCGCTGGCTGATCGCCTCGCCCTCCTGGCTGGCCACGCAGCCGCCGACGCCGATGATCAACTCGGGTCGCAGCCGTTTGAGCGCACGCCACTCGCCGAGCAGCGAGTACACCTTGTCCTGCGCTTTCTCGCGCACCGAGCAGGTGTTCATCAGCAGCACGTCGGCCTGCGTCGGGTCCTCGGTCACCGCCAGTCCCAGCGTCGAGCGCAGCACATCCGCCATACGCGCGGAGTCGTACTCGTTCATCTGGCAACCGAAGGTCTTGATGTAGAAGAGGCCGGTCATGGCTTGGCGGGATTGGACTGGCAAGGGTAACGGTTTTAGCCCGCGCAGGGAACGCGCCGCACGGCATCCATGCGCGTCGGGCGACAAGCCCTTTACAATCAATCGATTACAGCGAAGACCGCGCCCTTCCCAGGCCCCGGCGGTCGCGCCCGGGGAGGCGGCATCGACTGTCAAGGCATTCAGACAGTTAGCCGAGTTTTGGGTAATGAAAAACCCGCTAACTGTTTGAATGCCTTGAGCGTGGTATCGGATCCCTGGGCCCGGTCGCTGCGACCTAGAAAGGGATGTCGTCGTCGAAGTCATCACGCGGGCCCGCCGCGCCGCCGGCCGCAGTCTCCGCGGGTTCGGCGCGTGGCGCCGCTTCACTGGCGCCGCTCATGCCAGCACCACCCCCGCCGCCGCCGCCCGCGCCGCCACGGCCACCGAGCATCTGCATCTCGTTGGCCACGATCTCGGTGGTGTAGCGGTCGCGACCTTCCTTGTCCTGCCACTTGCGCGTGCGCAGTCTGCCCTCAATATAGACCTGAGAGCCCTTGCGCAGGTACTCGGCGGCGATCTCACCCAGGCGGCCGAACAGGGCGACGTTGTGCCACTCGGTGCGTTCCTGCTGCTCGCCGGACTGCTTGTCCTTCCAGCTCTCGGTGGTCGCCACCCGCATGTTGGCGACCGTCATGCCCGAGGGCATCGCCCGCGTCTCGGGATCCGCCCCGAGATGACCGATAAGGATGACTTTATTGATGCCGCGCGCCATGTGCTGCCCCTGAATTGCCTGCCCCCGAGTGGTCCGGACTCACGGGTCCGGCCGGGCCTTGAAGGATAGCTGCATTGTAGTGTTTTTGAGCGCAGGCCGCCGCTGCGTTTATAGTGGTTGTTTCGTCATTTGACCCGCCGGCAATTGAAGGAGCCGTATTGCAAACGATCCGCGTCCGCGGTGCCCGCACCCACAACCTGCGCAACATCGATCTCGATCTGCCGCGCGAGCGGCTGATCGTGATCACCGGCCTGTCGGGTTCGGGCAAGTCCTCGCTGGCG
This sequence comes from Steroidobacterales bacterium, assembly GCA_044440135.1. Taxonomy (GTDB): domain Bacteria; phylum Pseudomonadota; class Gammaproteobacteria; order Steroidobacterales; family Steroidobacteraceae; genus FEN-1191. The sequence goes on from JBIODC010000045.1 coordinate 8,499, forward strand.
TTCGACACGCTGTACGCGGAGGGCCAGCGCCGCTACGTCGAGTCGCTGTCGGCGTACGCGCGCCAGTTCCTGTCGATCATGGACAAGCCCGACGTGGACAGCATCGAAGGCCTGTCACCGGCGATCGCGATCGAGCAGAAGACCGGCTCGCATAATCCGCGCTCCACCGTCGGCACGGTCACCGAAATCTACGACTACCTGCGGCTGCTGTACGCGCGCGCCGGCATACCGCGCTGCCCGCATCACGGCATCGATCTGGCAGCGCAGACCGTGAGCCAGATGGTCGATCAGGTGCTGCAGGCCCCAAGCGGGGAACTTGCGCTGCTTTTGGCGCCGCTGATCGACGAGCGTCGCGGCGAGCACGCGCAGCTGCTCAGCGAGCTTGCCGGGCAGGGTTTCGTGCGCGTGCGCATCGACGGGGTGGTGCACGAGATCGATGCCGTGCCGGGGCTCGATCCCAAGCGCAAGCACACGATCGAGGCGGTGGTCGACCGCTTCCGCGTGCGCCCCGAGGCCGGCCAGCGGCTCGCCGAGTCGTTCGAGACCGCCATCCGGCTCAGCTCCGGGGTAGTGCGTGTGGTGTTCCCGGATAATGCCGCGCTCGGCGCGATGTTGTTTTCCAGTCGCCACGCCTGTCCCGAGTGCGGCTTCTCGGTGCCGCCGCTCGAACCGCGCATGTTCTCGTTCAACAACCCGGCGGGCGCCTGCCCGACCTGCGACGGACTGGGCTATCAGGAATTCTTCGACCCCGAGCGCGTCGTGGTGCATCCGCATCTGTCGCTCGCGGGCGGCGCCGTGCGCGGCTGGGACCGGCGCAACGCCCATTATTTTCAGATGCTGCAGTCGCTCGCGCGCCATTACCAGTTCGATGTTGAGACGCCCTGGATCGAGCTCGACCAGCGGGTGCAGCGGGTGCTGCTCGATGGCAGCGGCGAGGATCAGATCGAGTTCCGCTACAAGGAAGGCGCCGGCACCGCGCGCAAGCGCCACGCGTTCGAGGGCATCGTGCCCAATCTCGAGCGCCGCTTTCGCGAGACCGACTCGCCGGCGGTACGCGATGAGCTGCGCAAGTACCTCGGGACCCGCCCCTGCATCGCCTGCGGCGGGGCGCGCCTGAACGAGGCGGCGCGCTCGGTGCTGATCGAGGGCCGCAATCTGGCCGAGGTCACACGCTTCACGGTCGGCCACGCGCGTGCGTATTTCGCGGCCCTGACGCTGCCGGGTTGGCGCGCCGAAGTGGCTGCGCGCATCGTGCGCGAGGTCAGCGAGCGGCTGCGTTTCCTGGTCGATGTGGGCCTGGACTACCTGAGCCTGGATCGCGCCGCCAGCACGCTCTCCGGCGGCGAGGCGCAGCGTATCCGCCTCGCCAGCCAGGTGGGTTCCGGCCTCACCGGGGTGATGTATATCCTCGATGAGCCGTCGATCGGGCTGCATCAGCGCGACAATGAGCGGCTGCTGCGCACGCTGAAGCGGCTGCGCGATCTGGGCAACACCGTGATCGTGGTCGAGCACGATGCCGACGCGATACGCGCCGCCGATTACGTGGTGGACTTAGGTCCCGGGGCGGGCGCCCATGGCGGCCTGGTGGTCGCCCAGGGTACGCCGGCGCAGATCGAAGCGGACCTGGCCTCACTGACCGGTGCCTACCTGTCGGGCCGCGAGGTCATTCCATTGCCCGCGCATCGCAAGAGTCCGCAGCGCGATCAGTGGATTACGATCCGCGGCGCGCGCGGCAACAACCTGCGCAACGTCACGGTGGCGCTGCCGGTCGGCCTGCTGACCTGCGTGACCGGCGTATCCGGCTCGGGCAAATCAACGCTGGTGGACGACACGCTGTTCCGCCACGCCGCGGCGCAGCTCAACGACGCCAGCGCCGATGCCGCCGCGCCCTGCGATGAGATCGACGGTCTGAAGCGCTTCGAGCGCGTGATCGAGATCGACCAGAATCCGATCGGGCGCACGCCGCGCTCCAATCCGGCCACCTATACCGGCCTGTTCACGATCATCCGCGAGCTGTTCGCCGCGGTCCCCGAGGCCCGCGCCCGCGGCTATGACGCCGGCCGCTTCAGCTTCAACGTCAAGGGCGGGCGCTGCGAGGCCTGCCAGGGCGACGGCGTCATTCGCGTCGAGATGCATTTCCTGCCCGACGTCTACGTGCCGTGCGATGTCTGCCGCGGGCGGCGCTACAACCGCGAGACGCTCGAGATCCACTACCGCGGCCGCAACATCCACGAAGTGCTCGACACCACGGTGGAGGAAGCGTTGAAGCTGTTCGAGAACCTGCCGGCGGCCGCCGTGAAGCTGCGCACGCTGATCGAGGTCGGCCTGTCCTACGTGCGCCTGGGGCAGAGCGCCACGACGCTCTCGGGAGGCGAGGCGCAACGGGTGAAACTTGCGCGCGAGCTCGCCAAGCGTGGCACCGGGCGCACGCTCTACATCCTCGACGAGCCCACCACCGGGTTGCACTTCCACGACATCGCGCAGCTGCTGCACGTGCTGCACCAGCTGCGCGACGCCGGCAACACGCTGGTGGTGATCGAGCACAATCTCGACGTCATCAAGACCGCCGACTACGTGATCGATCTGGGTCCCGAAGGCGGTGATCGCGGCGGCCGGGTGGTCGCCGCCGGCACGCCGGAACAGATCTGCGAGGTGCCGGAATCGATCACCGGCCAGTACCTGAAGCCGCTGCTGCGCGCGCCCAGCGCGCCGGCCGTCAAGGCGCCAGTCCTCAACGAGTCCGCCGCGATCCGGACTCGAAGCGCTGGTGGACCTCGCCGTTGACGATGCGCTCCTGGTATTGGCTGCCGGTGTAGGCCTCGACCACGCGGCGCCAGAACTTCACCGCGGTGGTATTGAGCAGGTGCTCGGTGATCAGCCACTGACCGGTGAAGCGATCAAGCAGCAGCCGCACGGCCTGGGCCCCGATGCCACGCCGCCGCCACGGCTGCGCGATGAAGAACTCGGCCATCGAATACTCGGGCGTGGCGCTCGGCGGCGCCTGGGCTCCGCCGGCCACGGCCATGCCGACGCCGACCGCCTGGCGCAGCCGCTGGTTGACCATCGCAAAACCCGCACGCTGATCGCCATAGAGAATGGTCATGACCTGTGCGTTCGGATCGGCGTACCAGCGCATCAGCTGATCGGGCACGCGGTGGCCGATCTCGCCGAGCGCGGGGAAAATGCCGCTCGCCGAGGGCGCCAGATCGTTGAGGTAATCGCGGTAGACGCTCTCGATCCAGCGGCGATCGTCGCGCGCACTACGACTGTCCCTGACGCTGACCTGATTCATCGCAAACTGCCCTGAAAATCCCTGCCGATCGGTTCCTGTGAGCCTGACGCCCAGCAACCCAGCACTGTACGCCTAACCCAGCGGTGACACACCGCGGCGCCGGCAGCTGCCACCCTCCGGAGCCAATAAACAGGAAAGCCCGGCTGACCGGAGGCCTCCGGTCTGCTCGGGCTTTCCCGCGAGCTCGAAGCTCGTCGGCCTTGGATCAAGTCCGCCTTACTTGGGCGGGCTCGACGGCGCCATCGCGCCACCGCTGCTGGTTGCGGCCGGCGCGGCCATTGCACCGCTGCTGCTGCTGTCAGCGGGCATTGCCGGGGCTGGGGCTGCAGCAGCTGGGGCCGCAGGCGGAGGCGCGTTGTCGGAGCAGGCGGTGAGCATGACCGCCGCTGCGGCAAGAGCGCTGAGAGCAAGCTTTGTATTCATCGATGAATCCCCAAATTTGTATGAAATAACCGTGCTGATCGAGTCAGTGCAAACTAGTTTGTCGGGGGCCCGTGGCTCCCGGAGCCTGAATTCTATCGATTCTCCCGCACATTTTAAACTGCCGCGCTGCCGGAGCAGCCGCTGCGATCGTCGCCACCGCGGTAATTGCAGGCATTGCAGCGGCGCCGAACAGGCGCGGCGCGCACCCCGCAGGGTGCTTCCGGAGCGACGTTCAGCGCTTGGCGAGCAGGTCGCGGATCTCGCTCAGCAGCTGTTCCTCGCGCGAGGGTGGCGGCGGCGGCGGCGGCGCGGCGGCGGGCTGGGGCTTCTTCAGGCGATTGATGCCTCGAAGCGCGATGAACAGAACCAACGCGATGATCACGAAATCGAAAATGCTCTGCAGCAACACGCCGTAGGTGACCGCGACCGGTTTGCCGGCCGGATCCGTGCCCAGAGCGAACGCCAGATCGGTGAAATTGAAGCCGCCGATTGCCCTGCCAAGCACCGGCATGATCACGTTGCCGACCAGCGAGGACACGATCTTGCCGAAGGCGGCGCCGACGATGACGCCGACCGCCATATCGACCACGTTGCCCTTCATTGCGAATTCTTTGAATTCTGACGCCAGGCTCATTGCCGTTTCTCCCTATCTCTATCTGAATATAGATTCGCGCTGCACGGCACTGCAGGCCACCGGCACCGCAAGGCGCGTCTGGCCGCGCTCTATGCCGCGGCCACCTTCTTCTTGCGCGTGCGCTTCTTCTTCGGGCTGTCGTCGGCGGCCGCCGCGGCCGGCTCCGACGCCTTCTTGCTCGTCTTCTTCTTGCGGGCGCGACCCGGCTTGCCGGCCTTCTGGTCGCCGTCCGCCGTGACCGCGGCGCCACCCGGCCCATCCACCAGCTGCATCAGCGCCATCGGCGCCGCATCGCCGGGACGCGGCAGCAGGTGCAGGATCCGGGTATAGCCGCCCGCACGGGCCTTGAAGCGCCTGCCCAGGTCGTCGAACAGCTTGGTCACCACCAGGACATCGCGCAGCCGCGCAAACGCCAGGCGCCGGCGCGCCTCGCTGTCGGTCTTGGCCAGCGTGATCAGCGGTTCGACCACGCGCCGCAATTCCTTCGCCTTCGGCAGCGTCGTGCGGATGGTCTCGTGCCGCAGCAGCGAGGCCGCCATATTGCGCAGCATCGCGTGGCGGTGCGGGCTGTTGCGGGACAGTTGGCGGCCGGAAAGCTTATGACGCATGTCTACTCTCTAATCGGATGGGCGGATCAACGCAGCAGGTTTCGTCCGCCAGCCGTGCGCGCCCTTCAGGTGGCGCCGCGCACACGCTGCGGCTCAAATCAGCCCGCTGCTGCTGCTCTCCTCGTCGTGCCGCAGGCCGGCTGGCGGCCAGCCTTCGAGCCGCATGCCGAGCATCAGACCGTGGCTCTGCAGTACTTCCTTGATCTCGGTGAGCGACTTCTTGCCGAGGTTGGGCGTGCGCAGCAGCTCGACCTCGGTCCGCTGCACCAGGTCACCGATGTAGTGGATGTTCTCGGCCTTGAGGCAATTGGCGCTGCGCACGGTGAGCTCGAGCTCATCCACCGGCCGCAGCAGGATCGGGTCGAACTGCATCTCGGTGGTCTTGGCCACCGCCTCGTCCTCGCCCTGCAGATCCACGAACACCGACAGCTGGTCCTTGAGGATGCCGCCGGCGCGGCGGATCGCCTCTTCGGGCTCGATGGTGCCATTGGTCTCGATGTCGATGATCAGCTTGTCCAGATCGGTGCGCTGCTCGACGCGCGCGGCTTCGACCGAGTAGGTCACGCGACGCACCGGGCTGAATGAGGCATCGAGCAGCAGGCGGCCGATCGGACGGCTCTGCTCCTCGAAGGCGACGCGCTGCACCGCCGGGCGATAGCCGCGACCGCGCTCGATCTTGAGCTGCATGTTGAGTTCGCCGGCCTTGGTCAGGTTGGCGATGACGAACTCCGGGTTGACCACTTCGATGTCATGATCGGCCTGGATGTCGCCGGCAGTCACCGGCCCGGGGCCCTTCTTGTGCAGCCGCAGCTCGGCGCTGTTGCGCGCGTGCATGCGCAGCGCGACCGACTTCAGGTTCAGCAGGATGTCGACCACGTCCTCCTGCACCCCCTCGATGCTGGTGTACTCGTGCAGCACGCCGTCGATCTCGACTTCGGTGATCGCGGCCCCGGGCATCGAGGACAGCAGCACGCGCCGCAGGGCATTGCCCAGGGTGTGGCCAAATCCGCGCTCGAACGGTTCGATCACCACGCGCGCCTGGCGCGGGGCGACCGGCTGTACCTTGACGACACGGGGCTTCAGGAACTCGGAAACTGATGCTTGCATACGGCTACACCCCAAACTGCGAAAATGGACTCATCGATCCGCTGCGAGCCGCTCGCGGCTCGACCCACCGATCACTTCGAATACAACTCCACGACCAGGTTCTCGTTGATGTCCGGCAGCACCTCATCGCGCCCCGGCACCGCCTTGAACACGCCGCGAAACTCCTTGTCGCTGACCTCGAGCCACTCGGGAAAGCCGACCTGGGTCGCCACCGCGAGCGCACTCTGGATGCGCAGCTGCTTGCGCGCCTTCTCGCGGATCTCGAGCACGTCGCCGGCCTTGCACTGGTACGACGGAATCGTGACCACGTGGCCGTTGACGTTGACCGACTTGTGGGCGACCAGCTGGCGCGCCTCGGCGCGCGTGGCCGCAAAGCCCATGCGGTAGACCACGTTGTCGAGCCGGCACTCGAGCAGCTTGAGCAGGGTCTCGCCGGTGGCGCCGGCGCGCCGCGCCGCCGCCTGATAGTAATTGCGGAACTGGCGCTCGAGCACGCCGTACATGCGGCGCAGCTTCTGCTTCTCGCGCAGCTGCGTACCGTAGTCCGACAGCCGCTGCCGCCGCTCGCCCTTGATGCCGCCGGGGGGCACCTGCAGCTTGCACTTGCTCTCGAGCGGCTTGGCGCCGCTCTTGAGGAACAGATCCGTGCCCTCGCGCCGCGCGAGCTTGCAGGTTGGACCGAGATAACGCGCCATGGTTCGTTGCTTCCTTCGCCGGCGTCAGACGCGGCGCTTCTTGGGGGGACGGCAGCCGTTGTGCGGGATCGGCGTGACGTCCGCAATGCTCGTGATCTTCAGGCCGCAGGCGTTGAGCGCGCGCACCGCCGACTCGCGCCCCGGACCCGGTCCGGCGACCCGGACCTCGACGCTCTTCACGCCGTGCTCCTGCGCGGCGGTGCCAGCCTTCTCGGCCGCCACCTGGGCGGCAAACGGCGTGCTCTTGCGCGAGCCGCGAAATCCACAGCCGCCCGAGGTCGCCCAGGACAGCGTATTGCCCTGCCGATCGGTGATCGTGATGATCGTGTTGTTGAACGATGCATGCACGTGAGCGATCGCGTCGAGCACGTTCTTGCGCGCCTTCTTGGGCTTCTTGGCCGCGGCGGCGGCGGCGGCCGAACTCTGCTGCTGCGATGTCTTCTGATCAGCCATAGATGTGGTTGCCTGTGTCCATTCTCAAGGTCAAAAACTGTCCCGTTTCGGCCGCGCGCAGCATCAGGTCTTGCCCGGCGGTGCGTTGAGCTTCACGGCCTGCTTGCGCGGGCCCTTGCGCGTGCGCGCATTGGTGCGGGTGCGCTGTCCGCGCACCGGCAGCCCCTTGCGATGCCGCAAGCCCCGCCACGTGCCTAAGTCCATGAGCCGCTTGATATTCATCGAGACTTCGCGGCGCAGATCGCCCTCCACCGGCCACTTGGCGATGTAGGAGCGAATCGCGGCGACTTCCGCCTCGGTCAGGTCCTTGACCTTGGTGGTCGGCGTGATGCCCGCGCCTTCGCAGATCGCGATCGCGCGGTTGGGGCCGATGCCATAGATGTGCGTGAGCCCGATGCTCACGTGCTTGTTCATCGGAATATTGATGCCCGCTATGCGTGCCATGACTGTGCGCTACCTCAACCTTGGTTCATGTCGGCTGTTCATCCCTGGCGCTGCTTGTGGCGCGCATCGGTGCTGCAGATCACGTAGACCACGCCGCGCCGCCGCACGATCTTGCAGTTCTTGCAGATTTTCTTGACTGATGGACGTACTTTCATCGCACACCTGCGCTTGCAACCATTGCTTCAGAAGGCTAACCGCGCGCGGAGCCGCTGCGGCCCCCGCCCAGCAGGTTCGCCTTCTTCATCAGACCCGGATAGTGGTGCGACATCAGGTGCGCCTGCAGCTGCGCCATGAAGTCCATCACCACGACGACCACGATCAGCAGCGAGGTGCCGCCGAACTGGAACGGCACGCCCTGCGAGGACACGAGGAACTCGGGAACCAGGCAGACGGCCATGATGTAGAGCGCGCCCCAGAGCGTCAGGCGAGTCAGCACCTTGTCGATGTACTCGCCGGTCTGTTGGCCGGGGCGGATGCCGGGAATGAAGGCTCCCGATTTCTTGAGATTATCCGCTGTTTCGCGCGAATTGAACACCAGCGCGGTATAGAAGAAACAGAAGAACACGATCAGCGCCGCGTACAGCACCAGGTGCAGCGGCTGGCCGTAGCCGAGCGAAGTGGCCACATTCTGCAGCACCTCGCTGAGCTTGGAATCGGGATTGGAGCCGAAGAAACTCGCGATTGTGGCCGGAAACAGCAGCAGGCTCGAGGCGAAGATCGGCGGAATCACGCCCGACATGTTGAGCTTGAACGGCAGGTGGCTGCTCTGGCCGGCATACATGCGTCGCCCGACCTGGCGCTTGGCATAGTTGACCGTGATGCGCCGCTGCGCGCGCTCGACGTAGACGCAGAAGCCGGTCACGCCGATCACGATGCCGATCAGCAGGATCGCAAACAGCGGGTTCATCTCACCGGTGCTGACCGACTCGAAGGTGCGGCCGATCGCGCCGGGCATGCCGGCGACGATGCCGGACAGGATCAGCATCGAGATGCCGTTGCCGATGCCGCGCTCGGTGATCTGCTCGCCGAGCCACATCAGGAACATGGTGCCGGTGGTCATCGTGATCGTGGCCGGCAGCAGCCACTCGAGCGGGCCCTTGGCCAGCGTCATGCCGCCGTTCTGCAGCGCCACCGCGGCGCCGAATGACTGGAACAGCGCCAGCCCGACGGTGCAATAGCGCGTGAGCTGGGTGATGCGGCGGCGGCCCGACTCGCCCTCCTTGCGCGCCTCCATCAACGACGGCACCACCATCGAGAGCATCTGGATGATGATCGAGGCCGAGATATAGGGCATCACGCCCATGGCGAAGATCGACAGGCGCTGCAGCGCGCCGCCCGAGAAGCTGTTGACGATGCCCAGAATCGTGTTCGACTGATCGTTGAAATAGCGCGCCACGGCCTCCGGGTTGATCCCCGGGACCGGAATGAAGGTGCCGACCCGATACACGATCAGCGCGCCGACCAGGAACAGCAGGCGGCTGCGGATCTCGCCTTGCCTGCCGGCCTCGGCCAGCGCAGCGGCCGGATTGGTGAGGGCGGAATTGGCCACGTCAGTCCTCGAACCTGCCGCCGGCGGCGGTGATCGCCGCACGCGCGCCCTTGGTGGCCCCGATGCCCTTGAGGGTCACCGCCTTCTTGAGCTCGCCCGAGAGCACGACCTTGGCCTGCTCGGCGAAGGCATTGACGATTCCGGCCTTTTTGAGCGCGGCCAGATCGATCACCGCGGCCTCGATTCCGGCGAGCTCGTGCAGGCGCACCTCGGCGCGCGTGGCTTTCATCGCCGAGCGGAAGCCAACCTTCGGCAGCCGGCGCTGCAGCGGCATCTGGCCGCCCTCGAACCCGACCTTGTGATAGCCGCCCTTGCGCGCACGCTGGCCCTTGACCCCGCGGCCGCAGGTCTTGCCCTGGCCGGCCGAGGCGCCGCGACCGACGCGCAGCCGCGGCTTGCGCGAGCCGGCGTTCGGCTTGATGTTGTTCAGACGCATGTCAGTTCTGCTCCACTTTCAGCAGGTGGCCGGCGGCGTGGATCATGCCGCGGTTCTCCACCGTATCGGCGATCGTGACGCTCTGGTGCAGCCGCCGCAGCCCGAGACCGCGCACCGAGGCGGCGATGTTCCTGAGCTGCCCGTGCACGCTGCGCGCGAGCGTGACCGTGACCAGTTTGGTGGTGCGGGTGTGATCGCTGCTGTTCTTTTTTCTGGCGACGGCCATTACGCGCTCCCGAGAATGTCTTCCACGCTCTTGCCGCGCTTGGCCGCGATGTCTTCGGGCGAGCGCACGTTGGCGAGCGCATTGACGGTCGCGCGCACCACGTTGATCGGATTGCGCGAGCCGTAGCTCTTGGCGAGCACGTTGCGCACGCCGGCGCACTCGAGCACGGCACGCATGCCGCCGCCGGCGATCACGCCGGTTCCTTCCGAGGCCGGCAGCATGAACACGCGCGTGGCGCCGTGCGCGCCCCGGATCGCGTAGTGCAGCGTGTCGTTGCGCAGGCTGACGTTGACCATGTTCTTGCGCGCCTGCGCCATGGCTTTCGAGATCGCGACCGGCACTTCGCGCGCCTTGCCGAAACCGAAGCCGACGCGGCCCGCGCCGTCGCCGACCACGGTCAGCGCGGTGAAGCCGAACTGGCGACCGCCCTTGACGACCTTGGCGGTGCGGTTGACGGCCACGAGCTTCTCGACCAGCTCATCGGCGCTCTGCGATTTTTCCATTCTTGCCATAGTGATCCGCCTCTAGAACTCGAGCCCGGCTTCGCGCGCCGCGTCGGCCAGCGCTTTCACGCGGCCGTGATATTGAAAACCGGCGCGGTCGAAGGCGACGCGCGTGATGCCGGCGGCCTTGGCGCGCTCGGCAATGCTGCGGCCGACGCTCTTCGCGGCCTCGATGTTGCCGGTGCTCTTCAGACCGGCCGCCACGTCCTTCTGCAACGTCGAGGCAGTGGCCAGCACGCGCTCGCCCTTGGCGTCGAACACCTGCGCGTAGATGTGGCGCGGGGTGCGGTGCACGGTCAGGCGCGCGACCTTGAGGGCGTGGATCTGGGCCCGGGTTTTGATCGCGCGGCGCTGGCGCCGCTGTTTCTTGGTGATGTTCATGTGTGTGCCTCGCCGCGCTATTTCTTCTTGCCTTCCTTGAGGCTGATCTGTTCATCGGTATAGCGCACGCCCTTGCCCTTGTAGGGCTCGGGTGGCCGGATGTGGCGGATCTCCGCCGCGGTCTGACCCACCTTCTGCACGTCGGTCCCCTTGATCAGGATCTCCGTGAGGCTCGGCGCCTCGATCGTGATGCCTTCCGGAATCGGATAAGCCACCGGATGCGAGAAGCCGAGCGTGAGGTTCAATACCTTGCCGGACACCTGGGCACGAAAGCCGACGCCGACCAGCTCGAGCTTGCGCTCGTAGCCGCGGGTGACGCCGGTGACCATGTTCGCCAGGTGCGCGCGCACCGAGCCGGCGGTCATGCGCGGCTGGCCGCTGCCCTCATATTTGACCGACAGCTTCTTGTCCTGCTGTTGCACCGACACACCCGGTCCGAGCCGCATCGACAGCGCGCCCTTGGTGCCCTTGACGGTCACGGCACCGGCGGCGACGCTCACGGTCACCCCGCTCGGCAGATCGATGATTCGATTGGCAACTCTGGACATTTCAGCTCACCTCGAAGTCAATGCCCGGCGCATCAGGCGACGATGCACAGCACTTCGCCGCCCTGGCCGATCGCGTGCGCCGCCTTGTCGGTCATCACGCCCTTGGGCGTGGACACGATCACCGTACCCATGCCGCCGAGCACGCGCGGAATCTCGTCCTTGCCGCGGTAGATGCGCAGCCCCGGACGGCTCACGCGCTCGATGCGGTCGATCACCGGACGGCCGTCGTAGTACTTCAGGTCGATTGTCAGCACCGGCTTGCCGTCGTCCTGGGCGAGGCCGAAGTCGGCGATATAGCCCTCGTCCTTGAGCACCTTGAGGATCGCGGTCTTCAGCTTCGAAGACGCGACCGTGACGCTGGACTTGCGCGCGGACTGGCCGTTGCGGATACGGGTCAGCAGATCGGCGATCGGATCGGTCATGCTCATCGTTACAGCTCCTACCAGCTCGCCTTGCCGAGTCCTGGAATCTCACCGCGCATCGCGACCTCGCGGATCTTGACGCGCGCCAGTCCGAACTTGCGGTACACGCCGCGCGAGCGGCCGGTGATCGCACAGCGGTTGCGCTGGCGGCTCTTGGAGGCATCGCGCGGCTGCTGCTGCAGGGAAACCTGCGCCGCGGCGCGCTGCTCCGGCGTCGAC
>JBIODC010000046.1:0-19665 GCA_044440135.1 Steroidobacterales bacterium
CGTTTGGGTCGCCTCTGGCACGAGTAGCAATTGAGCTAATCGTCCAACCAAGCACGGACGGGCTTAAGGAGCGCCAGAACAAGCCGCAGCCCGTCGAGTGCGTCTATTGAGGCTCGCGGTTCCTGACTGAGGAGCCGCGTTGATTATTGTCACGAAGCGGGCTACGTCTGAGCCACCGAGCCAAGAGGTGAGCCCGCCTAAGTCATTGAGCGGGCTCAGACGGGCTCAGAGACTCAGGGACTCAGTTGAATTTAAGAGATAAAGAAAGAATAGGGTGTCATAGAGCCAACCACTGGTGCCGCTGAGCGCCCGAGCCCGCCAAGTGTGTCCGGGGCGCGACTGACAAATGCCGTTGAGCCCTGAGTTTCTGAATCATCTTATTGTGGCGTCAATGACTTACGTGGGCTCAGCGGCTCAGCGACGTTTTTCGAGGTGAGCCCGGCCTTGTAACCGTATCTCTCATTCTCGCGCTGATTTACCACCGCAGCCCACAGTGATACGCCGCGACCGCATCGGCAATGTCAGTCGCGCGCTGGTGGCACAACTCCGGCGTCATTGACCTAGCCTTAATGCGGCGGCGACGGCCGCGCGGCGCTTGATCTCGGGCAGCAGTGGCAGCGGAATCGCTCGCCGGAGCCCGCATAGCGCTCACTTGCGAGAATTGGACCGCCCAGTGTAAGCTCTGATTTGCGCGGGACTGTTGGCGCCACCACGAAACGGTGTTGCAACGGGCCGAAAAGCCCGGAGTTTCTCAAGTGAAGAAAGCCCCCACAGTGGCATCGTCGTCGTTTGCGATAGTCGCAGACCTGCGCCCGCTGCGGCCGGTGATCATCCTGTCGACGCCGCTCTATTTCACTAAAGCCGGAGACGGCAGCGGCTACGACCACCGCGTCGCTGTGATCTTCGACGAAGACGAGGACGAGCGAGTGATCGACGTGTTGACCGCGATCCTGTACCGCGACCCGCACGCGTTTGCCAGAATCGGGGCGGTGCACGAGCACAAAGGACTGTTGACTCTCTGGCACCGCGGGATGACAGCGGGCGGCGGAAAGGTCATTGACTCAGCGACGGACCCCACGGTGCTTCGTGGCGACTCTTGGTCAGTTAAGCAGCGCCCGGTGCTCAGCGTCCCCGGTGCTGAGCGAGGGGGCGGACTCGACCTTGAGGTAGCACAGCTGTGCGCCTTGTTCGGCCTCGCGGAGCATGAGTCCGCCGCGCCCGCGATGACCGCCGCTAACGAGCTGCTCCGCGATTCACGTGATCCGGCAATGAATGATGATGAAGTCGCCGCGCTCGTTTGCACGGCCGCCGCCGTGGTAACTATTCAGCGGTATCGCGCGGACGAGTTTTGGCTGATCGACTACGGCGACGGCGAGACTCAGGTTGTGAATTACGGCGAGAGTTTCGCTGTGTGGCAGGAAGCCCTGCGAAAAGTAACCGAGAACAAGACTGCGCCGACCTCGGCCAACCGAGGCGGCAGTGACTGATGGCAACAAGGACTCTGTCGGCCAGACCGACGTAACCACCCAACGGGCGCAGGCCGCTCTGCGCCTTCGAGAGCGTGCAGCTCTCGAAGAGATCCCTGCGCCCACGCCGCCAGCTAATCTGTTCCCGGCGGTAGGAACCTCGCTTCAAGAGGCTATAGCATCAGACGCGGGCGCCGCAGCAGCTGCGCAGGCTCGCCGCGAAGCGGACGCCGCAGCCCGCAGAGCCGCTGCACGGGAAAGCGCTGTCACCGAGCCGGCGCGGGACTACGTGTTTCCGTCCCGCGAGCACGCCGAGGCTGCGATCACGCAACGTTTCGGGATGTTGAACGATTCAGGCCAGCTCTCAGTATGGGACAGCCACACCAAGACGGAGCTGGGCATCACGGGCTTTAACCGCGAGTGGGGACGCCATATGCCGGAGCTGCCTATGGGCGGCAAGAGTCACAAGACTTATAGGCCGGTGCCGTTCGACGTGTTGGCTGATTCGCGGGACCGGCACAGCTGTCGCGGAATCAGATTTGACCCGGGGGCAGGGCCGTTTTTCACGCTACGCGGGGTCGAGTACGCGAATTCATATCGCGGACACCCCACCGACGAGCGGCCAACCAAGGGCGATCCGGAAGCGCAGCGCGCCGCCCGTGTATTTGTGAAGTTCGCCCGGCACCTGTTCCCGCGCTCGCAGTTTGGCAGCTTGAATAAGATCCCGTTCTTGGCTCAGCTGCTAGACATGCATGCATACACCTATCGGCACCCGGGGCGCCGCGCCTCGTTCTGCATGGTCCTCGCTGGGGAAACCGAAGGGTCCGGCAAAACAACTCTGATGAAGGGAGTAACCGGGGCCATACACGGCCATTGGAATCGGTTCTCGGTCGGGAGCAAGGAGCTGTTCTCAGATTTCAACTCCTTCGAGGAGCGGCATCGCTTCGGGGTTATGGACGAGTTGCAGGTCAAAGGGGCCGAGGGCAAGGCGCGTCTCGACGGGATCAAAACCTCGATCAGCGAAACTGACGTCCGCGTTGTCGCGAAAGGCAAAGACGGCCACACGGCAGAGAATCGTGTTACGTGGCTGGCGACTACCAACTTTCCAATCGGGGCGATCCCGCTCTCAGACACCGCGCGGCGTTTTTGGCTCGAAGAGACGCCTGCCGGAAAGTTGCCCCGCGAGCTGGCGCGGGAACTGAATGAGTTACTTGCGCCGGAGACTTCGACATCGCCCGGCGGCATTGGCGGCGCGGTGCTTCGCGCATACCTGCGGGCGCGATATGACCGGCCCGGGTTTGACTTCGACCCGTGGGCTCAGCCGCCCGACAATGCAGCGCTGGCTGCGGCGAAGGATGCTTCGATCCCGAGGGAACAGGAGCTGTTGGAAGATCTGCTCGAAGGTAACGGCCAGCTGACGCGCGGCTTCGGTACACAGACCGACATCGAGAGCGCTCTCTATGCGTCCGGCTACCGGCCACCGCGAGAACCGATGTCTCGCGAGCAGCTGTGGCGGCTGTTTCAAAAGGCCCTTGCGCGAAAGGAATACACCCTGATTGAGAAGCGGCACCAACCAAAAGGGATCCCGGGGCGGCCTTCCTATCGCTTCTGGTATCAGGACCCCGCCGACGTGCGGCCCACGTTAGAGCGGTATCAGAAATTCATCGAGCTGGCGAAGCGGGGGCTGCAAAAATGAACACCCTCCTGTTCCCTCAAGTGGCTCCGCAACTGGTGCGCAACGGCTACAGGCCGGTGCCGATCACGCCCGGCACGAAGGCGCCGACACGCCTGTCGAAGTGGCAGAAGTACATGTACTCGGGCGCGGATGACCCGAAGTTTGCCGATTGTGGCACAGGCATCCTGACCGGCGGCGTTTTAGCTATTGACATTGATGTCCCCGACGTCGAGGTCGTTAAGGACCTGCTGACGTGGCTCCTCAAGACCTACGGCATGGCGCCGGTACGGTACGGGAATAAGCCCAAAGCACTCGCGTTGTACCGCGCCGCACAGCCCGCGCAGCGGAAAGCGCAGACCGCGGTGTATAAGCGTGACAAGCTTAAGGGAAAGGTCGAAGTGTTGGCGAAGGGGCAGCAGTTCGTGGCGTATGCCGTCCATCCTGAAACCGGCAAGCCCTACGAGTGGGCCGGCGCTGATCCGTTGACTGTCAGGACATCCCAACTGCCTGCGCTGACTGCGGAACAGGTCGCGGAGATCATCAGACACTGCGAGCAGCGCCTCGCTCAGTGGGGGACGTCCTCGGCGCCTGTGTTCGCGCCCGACCCGTCACTGGGAGCCGCCTTCAGTGCGCCGGGACCCGGATTCAACGGCGCCCTGGCGGACAACGATGCGCTAAAGACTCAGAGGGCGCCCGTCACTATGGCTGAGCTGACTCGCGCGCTCGCTGACTATGCAGAGTTCGACGCGGACGACTACGACTCTTGGCGCGAAGTCGGGGCGATCATCCACCACGAGACCGGCGGCAACGAAGCCGGGTTGGATCTTTTCATCAAGTACAGCCGCTGCCTCTCAGGGTTTTATGCCGGAGCCGAGGCCGGCGAGGAAGGATGCCGCGCCAAGTGGCGCAGCTTCGGGCGTACCGGAGCGCAGCCAGTCGGATTTGGCACATTGATTTATAAACTAACAATGCTGAGGGCTTCACACTCAGCGGAAGGCGGTCATCCGCCGGAAGAGTAATGTTGGACGACGCCGTGGGCATCATTCACCTAATCCGCATATTGCGGTGGACCTAACATGTACATTACGTGTGTACACCTTAGAATCGTCAAAAAATATGTGCGACAGAGCTGAGCCGGGCGGCGGGAGGGGGTACCGCCGGTCCACGCACCCATGGCCGCCATCTCCCCCTTCGCCGACCATAGGGACTTCGAGGCACACGCAAATCCGGCGCGCCAACTCAGCATGCAGCCACACGCTGAGGGCCGCACCAACGCCGCACGGCGCCCACAGAACGCCGTCGCGGGATCGTGCAAGGACCTCAGCGCACCGGTCGACGAGGGAGATCAGCAGTACACCATCGGCGCGCACTGCGAAATCTGGGCTCTCCTCGGGAACGGTCCTGATGCATGCATTTAGTTAATTCCACCCTAGGACTGGACGCCCTATAGGGCGCTATGGCCTAATAGTGCTATGAATGCAAGGCAGTTACAGCAGCTTCTCGACGAAGCGGGTCTATCGCAACGTGGTGCTGCGCGCCAGCTTCAAATTGACGAGCGAACTATGCGCCGCTACGTGGCCGGAGAGTTGGCTGTCCCGCGCACTGTGGAGCTGGCCTTACGCGTAATCGTTATGGCTCTGGGTCTGCGCGTTGAACTAGCGGAATGCTGCCCTCGCGGGCTGCAGTCGCTTTCCGTAGAGCAAGCCAAGGGGTTTCTAGACCGACTGCACCGCTGCCCTGTCCCCGGACTGTTTGAGGGGGGATCGGACAGCGAACGCCGCCAACGGATTGCGGCAGGCGCGGAGTCCGCTTTGAGGTGGGCTCGTGCTCAAAGCCCTGCCACGGTACGCAGCCGACTGATTAAAGAGTTAGCGTCGGAGCTGGACAGCCGCTGCAAACGCGCGGCAAAGGAAGAGTCATGAGAGCCGCCATTTACGCCCGCGTTTCCAACGACGAAGAAGGCAAGTCAGACAGCGTGGCCGTGCAGCTGACTGAGTGCCGCGCCTTCGCCGCGCAGCAAGGGCTGACGGTCGTCGCCGAGTTCTCGGACGACGGCATATCTGGCTACGCCCGCGGCAACCGCCCCGGCTTCCTGTCGCTCATGCGGGCAATCGCTGCACGCGAATTCGATGTTGTCGTGTTCCGCGACGTCGACCGCATAGCCCGCGGTCCGGACCTGCCTGTCATCTGCCGCGAGATCGAGTTCGCTCAGCTTCTGCTACTCGGGATGGATAGGACGGACTCGCGCGACGCGTCGTTCCGCATGCGCGTCGGGCTGTCGGCGATTATGAGTTCCGAAATGATCGAGAAGGTTCGCGTGCTGACGCGGCTCGCGCTCCGCGCCCGGGCGAAGGACGGCCACCACACCGGGGGTCGGGCTTTCGGCTATCGCAGCGTGCCAGTCGAGCCGGCGAAGCCCGACGAGCGCAAGCGCCTCGTAATCGACGAAGTGAGCGCCGCCGTGGTGCGCGAGATCTTCGCCCGCTACGCCCGCGGCGAGACCATGAAGGCAATCGCTGAGGATCTGAACGCTCGCAAGGTGCCCTCGGCTGGTGCCGCCTGGAAGCGCGAGGTCCGTCGTAAGGATGGCCGCTGGCTCGTCTCAGCCCTGCACGCGATCCTGCACAACGAGATTTACAAGGGGCGGATTGCCTACGGCCGTCGCCAGTTCGTGAAGAATCCGACGACAGGCAAGCGCGTAGCCCGCGAGGTGCCCCCGTCCGAGTGGATCGTCAACGATATGCCCGAACTGGCGATCGTCGAGCGGGAGCTATGGGACAGGGTGCAGGCGCGCCTCGGGGTGAACGTCGGGGCGGCTCAGAGCCGGGCGAAGCCGACGTACGTGCTGAGCGGGCTGCTGATCTGCGGGGAGTGCGGCGGCAAGATGACGGCGACCGGGACCAAAGGCAGAGGCGCCAAGGGAGCCAGCAAGTACCACTGCAGCACGAACCACGGCGGAGGCAAATCGGCGTGCCCTAACACGCTTTCGGTGCCTATCGAACTTGCCGAGCGGCTAATCCTTGAGCCGATGCTCAAAAGGCTGTCTCCGCAGGTGACGGACGCAGCTGCTGCGGCGGCGCTGAAGCAGGTCAAGGGAGGCAGAAAGGGTGCAACGGCCGCGCGGCGCGTTACGCCCGAGATCGCCAAGGCGAACGCCAAAATTGCGGACCTTGATCGGCTCGTAGCGGCGGGGGTGCTGTCATCGGGCGAAGCCGGCCCTGCGCTTGAGCGGGCTCATGCCACGCGCGAAGCGGTAGAGCGCGCCGCGAACGATGGTAATTCAGTAGCGGATATGACGAAGCTGGCCGAGGAGTTCCGGGGATGGGCGGGAGCGCTGCGTCGAGCGCTTGGCGGGGCGGATGTCTCGCAGGCGCGTGAGGCGCTCCGGCAGATGGGCGGGCGGATCACCTTACGGCTGCATACGGAGCGCGGCGAGCGGCGCGCACTGCGGCCGGATCAGACCCTAGACGGGAAGTCGATCGAGGCAGGGACGTGGCAGGATAGGTACTACGTGGCGCACTTCGAGCAGTCGGCCAGTGCGCTTCCGCTGCATGCGGTGTTTGCTGCTGAGTGGTTCCGCGCCGCCGCGGGAGCTATACCATCAATTGGTAGCGGGGGCAGGATTTGAACCTGCGACCTTCGGGTTATGAGCCCGACGAGCTGCCAGACTGCTCCACCCCGCACCAGGAGGCCGCGCATTCTACACCACGCGCCAATAAAACTGGCCGTGTGATCGAATTAATTCTTCGCCATGCCCGGTCCCGCCAGGAGGGGGCTATTTGCTAAATTATTCAGTCGGTTACAGAATAACCCGCGACGAACCCCTCGCCCTCGGCTGACGACCCGGTTACGGAATCACCCGCTGGCACACGCTCAGCAGCGCGTTGGGAAACAACCCCATCACGGTCACCGCCGCAGTATTGAGCAGCAGGATGAAACGCATGCGAGGCCGCGCTTCCGGCACCGGCCGCTCTTCCGCGGCTTCGAAATACATGTACCAGACCACGCGCAGGTAATAGAACGCGCCGACCACCGAGATCAGTACCGCGAAGGTTGCAAGCCAGACGTGTCCGCCACCCAGCAGCGCCTGCAGGATCCACAACTTGGCCCAGAAGCCGATGAACGGCGGCACCCCGGCGGTCGAGAACATCAGCGCCAGCATCATCGCCGCCAGCAGCGGATCGCGCGTCGCCAGGCCCTTGAAATCGGCGATCTCGTCGTGCTCGAAGCCGCTGCGGCTCAGCATCAGGATCATGCCGAATGACGCCAGCGTCGTGAGCACGTAAGCGACCGTGAAATTCAGTGCCGCCTGGTAACCGCCGGGATTAGCGGTGACGAAGCCCAGCAGCACGAATCCGGCGTTGGCAATGGCCGAGTAGGCCAGCATGCGTTTCAGATTGGTCTGCGCGATCGCGCCCACGTTGCCGACCAGCAGCGACAGCACCGCGATCGCCGCCAGCATCTGGGTCCAGATCGCGGGTGTGCCGGCCAGCCCGTGCGTGAGCAGCCGCAGGATCAGCGCGAACGAGCCGAGATTCGAGACCGTGGCGATGTAAAGCGTGACGCTGGTCGGGGCGCCCTGGTAGACATCCGGCACCCACATGTGGAACGGCACCGCGCCGAACTTGAACGCGATCGCGGCCACCACGAACGCAACGCCGATGATCAGCGCTGCATCGGGGCCACGGCGCACGATCGTGCTGAGCTGATCGAGATCGAGCGTTCCGGTCAGACCGTAGAGCATCGACATGCCGTAGAGCAATATCCCCGAGGCGATCGCACCGAGCACGAAATACTTTGCCGCCGCCTCGGCCGCGATGCCCGATTCGCGATCGAACGCCACCAGCGCGTACAGGGACAGCGACAGCAGTTCGATGCCCAGGTACACCGTCAGCAGGCTGTTGGCCGAGATCAGCACGAAGATGCCGAGCAGCGCCGTGAGGCACAGCACGTAGTACTCCCCTCCCCGTATGCCGCGCTGTTCCAGGTAGTCCTGCGAATAAAATACCGCGGTCGCCATCGCCACGAACGCGGCGAGCTTCAGGAACCCCGCCAGCGGATCGACCACGTACAGACCGTCGAACAGCAGCAGCCGCTGCGTCGACAGGCCGTACTGGCTGGTCAGCGCCACCCCGACGGTCAGCGCCACCATCGTCAGTGTGGCGGTCAGGCCGCGACGGGTGGCGCCGAAATAGACATCGCACAGCAGGATCAGGCAGGCCGAGGCCGCCAGCGAGATTTCCGGGATCGCCGGCAGCAGCGCAGCACCCGTCAGCGTACCGGCCGTCATATCGCCCCCGGAATCTTGCTTGTCAGGATCTGCTGCAGCAGATGCTGCACCGTGGCCTCCATCATGTTCAGCATCGGCGCCGGCCACACGCCGAGCAGCAGCACCGCCAGCGCCAGCACCCCGAGCACCAGCGTCTCGCGCGGATTCAGGTCCTGCATCTTCGCGACCTGCTCGTTGGCGACCTCGCCGAAGATCACGCGCTTGACCAGCCACAGGTTGTACGCGGCGCCGATCACCAGGATCGTGGCCGCCAGCAGCGCGAACCAGAAGCTGGCCTTGAAGCTCGCGAGGATCACGAGGAACTCACCGATGAAACCCGAGGTGCCGGGCAGGCCGGAGTTCGCCAGCGCGAACAGCACCATGAAGGCGCCGAATTTCGGCATCACATTGATGACACCGCCGTAGGCACTGATCTCGCGCGTATGCAACCGGTCATACATGACGCCGATGCACAGGAACAGCGCGCCGGAGATCAGGCCATGCGAGATCATCTGCACCACGGCGCCGTCGAGGCCGTTGACCGCACCCTTGGCCGAGCCGGTAGCCGCCATGATGTAGAACACCAGGAATGCACCCAGGGTCACGAACCCCATGTGCGCGATCGAGGAATACGCCACCAGTTTCTTCATGTCCTGCTGGACCAGCGCCACGAAAGCGATGTAGACGATCGCGATCAGCGACAGCGTGATGATCAGCCAGTCGAGCTCGCGGCTGGCATCGGGCGTCATCGGCAGGCTGAAGCGCAGCAGGCCGTAGCCGCCCATCTTCAGCATGATCGCCGCCAGAATCACCGAGCCGCCGGTAGGCGCCTCGACGTGCGCATCGGGCAGCCAGGTATGCACCGGCCACATCGGCACCTTGACCGCGAACGCCAGCAGGAACGCAAGGAAGATCCAGCGCTGCTGAGCAAGCGACAGCGGCAGCTGCTGCATGGCTGCGATGCTGTAATCGCCCGCCTTCAGGTACAGGAAGATCAGCGCCACCAGCATCAGCACCGAGCCGAGGAACGTGTACAGAAAGAACTTCAGCGTCGCATACACGCGCCGCGGGCCGCCCCAGACGCCGATGATTACGAACATCGGGATCAGCATCGCTTCCCAGAAGAAATAAAACAGCAGCGAATCGAGCGCGGCGAACACGCCGATCATGAGACCTTCCATGATCAGGAAGGCTGCGTAGTACTGTGCTGAGCGCTTCTCGACCACCGACCAGCCGGCGATGATGACCGGCACGGTCATGAATGCCGTCAGCAGGATCAGCGGCAGCGAGATGCCATCGACGCCGAGGTAATACTGCGACTTGAGCGCCGGGATCCACGGCATGCGCTCGATGAACTGGAATTTCGCGCTGCCGTTGGCAAAGCCGGTATACAGCGGCACGCAGGCCGCGAGCGTCAGCAGCGAGCTGACCAGCGCGGCCCAGCGCGCCGGGCGCGCGCGCCGCTCGCCGAACGCCAGCGTTACCAGCCCGCCCGCGACCGGCAGCCAGATCACGAGAGAGAGCAAGCCGAATTGCTGCATGCCTTGGAGACCTTCGCCTTACATGTGGATCAGGAACCAGCCGAGCGATACCGCCAGTCCGATGATCATCCAGAATGCATACGAGTAGAGAAAACCGCTCTGCAGCAGCCGTGTCGCGCCGGCAAGTCGTCCGATCGCGTCGGCCGAACCGTTGACCAGCGCACCGTCGATCACCGCCTGATCGCCCCCGCGCCACAGTACGACGCCCAGTCCTCGCGCCATCGGCGCCAGCACGTTTTCATTGAACCAGTCGAAGTAATACTTGTTGACCAGCAGCCCATAGACCCCGCTGAAGCGCTCGCGCAGCGCGTCGGCCGCCTGCGGCCGCTTGAGCACGAACCCCCAGGCGGTGAGCACGCCGAGCGCCGCCAGCCAGGCCGGCGCTGCGAACACGGAGTGCAGCGCAAACGCCACCGGGCCCTGCCATTCGCTCTTGAGTTCCCCGACCACGTCGTTGCCCTCGAGCACCTTGATCGCGCTGCCGAAATAGCCGCCGAACAGCACCGGCTCGACCGTCAGATAGCCGATGACGACCGACGGGATCGCCAGCGCGACCAGCGGCGCCTTCATATCCCACCCGACGTCGTGGAAGTGCTCGCGCGCATGATGGTCAAGGCGCTCCGGGCCATGAAACGTCATGAAGATCATGCGAAACGTGTAGAGCGCGGTCACGAACACGCCCAGCAGTACGCACCAGTAGGCGTAGCCCGCGCCATAACGCTGCGAGGCATGCACCGCGTCGATCAACGCGTCCTTGGAATAGAAGCCCGAAAAGAACGGTGTGCCGATCAGCGCCAGGGCGCCAATCAACGCGGTCCAGTAGGTGACCGGCATGCGGTGACGCAGGCCGCCCATCTTGCGCATATCCTGCTCGTGGTGCATCGCGATGATGACCGCGCCGGCCGCGAGGAACAGCAGCGCCTTGAAGAACGCATGCGTCATCAGGTGAAAGATCGCGACGCTGTAGCCGGACACGCCGAGCGCGACCGTCATGTAGCCGAGCTGTGACAGGGTCGAATAGGCAATCACGCGCTTGATGTCGTTGTTGACGATGCCCAGAAAGCCCATGAACAGCGCGGTCGTGGCGCCGATCACCAGCACGAACGACAGCGCGGTCGGCGAGTACTCGAACAGCGGCGACATGCGCGCCACCATGAAAATACCTGCCGTCACCATCGTGGCGGCATGGATCAGTGCCGAGATCGGCGTCGGGCCTTCCATCGAGTCGGGCAGCCAGACATGCAGCGGTACCTGAGCCGACTTGCCCATGGCGCCGATGAACAGGCAGATGCAGATCACCGTGAGCGCCGACCACGCATGGCCCTGGAACAACACCAGGCTCTTCGTGGCCACCGCCGGAGCGGCGGCGAAGACGTCCTGGTAGTCGAGCGAACCGGTGAAATACAGCACGCCGGCGATGCCGAGCACAAAGCCGAAGTCGCCGACGCGATTGACCAGGAACGCCTTGAGGCTCGCAAAGATCGCCGTCGGCCGCGTATACCAGAACCCGATCAGCAGATAGGACACCACGCCGACCGCTTCCCAGCCGAAGAACAGCTGCATGAAGTTGTTCGACATCACCAGCATCAGCATCGAGAACGTGAACAGCGAGATATAGGCGAAGAAGCGCTGGTAGCCCGGGTCGTCCTCCATGTAACCGACGGTGTAGACGTGCACGCACAGCGACACGAACGTGACCACCGCCATCATCAGCGCGCTCAGCCGGTCGATCAGGAACCCGACCTGCATGCGCACGCCGTCACTGACCAGCCAGGTGTAGACGGTGCCGTCGAAGTTCGGCGCCTGCTCCACCAGCATCTGCTCGAGCACCCAGCACGACAGCACGCACGAGATCGCCACCGCGCCGATCGTGAACGTGGCGGCGCCCGCGCGGCCGATCGCCTTTCCGGCCAGCCCCGCTAGCAGCGCGGCAAGCAGCGGCAGCAGCGGGATCGCAAGCAGCAGATTAGGATTCATGGTGTGGCTGTTGGTATCGGTAGCGGTATTGCCGTGGTCTCGGTGCGTTCAACCCTGTAGCTGGTTGAGCTCCTCGACGTTGATGCTGCGCCGCTCGCGGAACAGCACCACCAGGATTGCCAGGCCGATGGCCGATTCCGCGGCGGCCACCGTGAGCACGAAGAATACGAAGATCTGGCCATCGAGCTGGCCCAGGTAGCGCGAGAAGGCCACGAAGTTGAAGTTCGCGGCCAGCAGCAGCAGCTCGATGCACATCAGCAGCAGCAGCACGTTCTTGCGATTCAGGAAGATGCCGGCCACCGAAAGCGCGAACAGCACCGCCGAGAGCGTCAGCATGTGAGCCAGCGTGATCATTTGCGCTCTTCCGCATCCATCTTGACCAGCCGCACGCGCTCGCTGGCCCGCGCCGCCACCTGCCGGGCGATGTTCTGCACCTTGAGGCCCGGACGATGGCGCAGCGTCAGTGCGATCGCGGCCACGATCGCGACCAGCAGCACCATCGCCGCGATCTCGAACGGGTAGGCGTACTTGCTGTAGAGCAGCGCGCCGAGTTCCTGCGTATTGCTGTAGTTTGCCGGCAGCGGGGCTGCGCCGCGCGTGACATCGATGCCGAGCCTCCTGGTCAGCACGACGCCCGCGATCTCGAACACGATGACGCCGGCCATGATCCAGCCGAGCCAGGCGAAGCGCGTAAAACCGGCACGCAGCTCCTCCAGATTGATGTCGATCATCATGACCACGAACAGAAACAGCACCATGACCGCCCCGACGTAGACCAGTACCAGCACGATGGCGAGAAACTCGGCCTGGATCAGCAGCCACAACGCCGCGCTGGTCACGAAACACAGCACCAGGCTCAGCGCCGAATAGACCGGATTGCGCGACACGATCACGGCCACGGCCGCAAGCACTAGGATCGTCGCCCACAAGTAGAACAGGATCAGCGGCAACACGGCGGCTCCTTATCCTTGCAACCGGTTCATCAGCGGTAGCGCGCGTCGGCGCTCTTATCCGCGCTGATCATCGCCTCATAGCGCTCGCCCACCGCGAGCAGCTTGTCCTTGTTCATGATGTTCTCGCCGCGATGCTCCATGTGATATTCGTGAATGCGCGTCTCGACGATCGCGTCCACCGGGCACGCCTCTTCGCAGAAGCCGCAGTAGATGCACTTGAACAGGTCGATGTCATAGCGAGTGGTGCGCCGCGTGCCGTCGGCGGCGACATCGGAATCGATCGTAATCGCAAGCGCCGGACACACCACCTCGCACAGCTTGCAGGCGATGCAGCGCTCCTCGCCGTTCGGATAGCGGCGCAGCGCATGCAGACCGCGAAAGCGCACCGACTGCGGCGTCTTCTCCTCCGGGTACTGGATCGTGACCTTGCGCCGAAACAGCGAGCGCGCGGTGACCGACAGGCCCGACAGCAGCTCGGTCAACATGAAGGTCTTGATCGGATTCGCCATCGCCATCATTCGCTCCGGTGCTTGTCCGTTACAGCTTCCACGGACCCACGTGATACCAGCTCATCAGCGCCTCGACCGCGATCCACACCAGTGTCACCGGGATCAGGAACTTCCAGCCCAGGCGCATGATCTGGTCGTAGCGATAGCGCGGAAAGGTGGCGCGCAGCCACAGGAACATGAACAGCAGCGCGAACACCTTGAGCACGAGCCAGTGGGTACCCGGCAGCGCCAGCAGACTCGTGCCCCCGAGCCACGGCGGGTAACCATCGAGCGGGCTGAGCCAGCCGCCGAAGAAGAACACCGCGGTCAGGCCCGCGATCAGGATCATGTTGGCGTATTCGGCCAGGAAGAACAGCGCGAACGCCATGCCCGAGTACTCGACATGAAAGCCGGCGACGATCTCGGATTCGCCCTCGGCGACATCGAACGGCGCGCGGTTGGTCTCGGCGACCCCGGAGATGAAATACACCACCAGCAGCGGCAGCAGCCAGAACCAGTTCCAGGCGAGCGCGCCGCCGTGCTGCTGCGTGACGATGGTGCCGAGATTCAGGCTGCCCGACGCCATCAGCACGCCCACCAGCGCAAAGCCCATCGCGATCTCGTAGGCGACCATTTGCGCCGCCGAGCGCATGGCGCCGAGAAACGCGTACTTGGAATTCGAGGACCAGCCCGCGAGGATCACGCCGTAGACCCCCATCGAGGTCAGCGACAGCACGTACAGCAGGCCGGCATCGACGTTCGCGATCGCGTAATGCGGCGCGATCGGCACCACCGCCCAGGCGGCGAACGCCGGAATCAGCGTGATCGCGGGCGCGAGCCGGAACAGGATCTTGTTGGCACGCGCCGGGATCACGATCTCCTTGATCAGCAGCTTCACGACGTCGGCAAACGGCTGGCCCATGCCTGGCAGGAAGCCGAAGATCGTCACGCGGTTGGGGCCGATGCGCAGCTGCATCCAGCCGATGACCTTGCGCTCCCACAGCGTCAGGTAGGCGACGCACAGAATCAGCACCACGGTGAGCACCAGCGTGAACACCGTCGAGTGCACGTAGCCCGGCAGCTGCCCCCACAGATCGACCAGCCGGTTCACGCCGGCGCTCCAAGCAGCTGCGGGCTGGCGCGCCCATCGCGCGTGCGCTGCAGCGGCGTGGAACGGCGCAGCACCGGGTCGATCTGGTACATCGGCAGGTCGATCACGGCTTCCGTGGCCGCGGCCTGCAGTACCACCGCGGCGCGAAACAACGGCTGCGGCGCGGCTTCGAGCCGCGACTTGAGCTCATCACGCACGGCTTCCGAGGACTGGTAGTCGAAGCCAGGGAGCTCGAGCAGCGTGCCGAGCACACGCAGGATCTTCCAGGCCGGGCGCGAGGCGCCGAGCGGCTTGGCGGCCCCGCCCTGGCTCTGCCAGCGGCCCTCCAGGTTCACGTAGGTGCCCGAGGTCTCGGCAAAGGTGCCCGCGGGCAACAGGATGTGCGCCACGCGCTTCATCTCCTCGTTCGCGTAGGGGCTGACCGCGACCACGCAGCGCGAGCGCGACAAGGTCGCCAGCGCGCCCGGCAGCGCCGCGTCGGCCCAGGGTTCGACATTGAGCAGCAGATAGCCCGGCAGGGTCTGCTCGAGCATCTGCCGCGCGCTGCGCCCCGGGTTCGCGCGCGCCGCCCCGCCGGCGCCGCGGTGCGGCACCGCGCCGGCCAGGTACGCCCCGGCCGCATTACCACCCTCGGCGAGCTCGCCGAGGCTGGCGCCGGTCGCCGCCGCCAGCGCGCGCGCCAGGGCGCGCAGCTCGCTGTAGCGGCTGCCGCGGGCGGCCAGCGCGCCGAGCCAGATCGCCCGCCGCTCGCCGCTCTTGAGCGCCGCGGCGATCGCTCGATGCTCGTCGCCGGGCGCCACGTTCGCGAGCAGCGCGGCGAGCTCGGGTGCCGCCGGCGCGCCCGCGAGCGCCGCGAGCAGCACCGCGGCCAGATCCGCGACCTGCTGCGCCGGCGGCGAGAGCAGGCTGTGAGCGATCGGAAAGAAATAGTCGAAGCGCACCGGATTGATGAAGCTGATGCGTGCGCCGCGCAGGCTCGCCTTGCGCACGCGGTGCGCCAGGATCGGGACCTCGTGGCGCAGGTTCGAGCCCACGACCAGCAGCGCGTCGAGCGCATCGATCTCGGCGATCGGCAGTCCGAGGCTCGGGGTGAGTGCATCGGCCGCCTGGTCGCGAAAATCGCGCTGCCGCAGCCGATGATCGATGTTGGCGCTGCCAAGGCCCTCCGCCAGGCGCGACAGCAGATACAGCTCCTCGAGCGTGCTCGACGGATGTGCCAGCAGGCCCAGCCCGGGCGCCTCGCCGGCCGCGGCCTTGAGCCCCTGTGCCGCAGCAGTGAGCGCGACGTCCCATTCCACTTCCCGCCAGCTGCCGTCGGCCTGCCGCAGTTGCGGCGCGAGCAGCCGGTCCTCGCTGTAGACGCCCTCGTAGCTGAAGCGGTCGCGATCGGCGATCCAGGTCTCGTTGATCTCCTCGCACGGCCGCGGCACGACGCGCATCAGCCGCCCGCGCAGCACGTGGCCATAGAGCTGCGTGCCGACGCCATCGTGAGGAGAGATCAGCGGATACTGCGTCATCTCCCAGCCGCGGCCGCGGTAGCGAAACGGCTTGCTGTTGAGCGCGCCCACGGGACACAGGTCGATGATGTTGCCCGAGAGCTCATGATCGATGCTGTGCTCAATGTAGGTGCCGATCTCCATGTGCTCGCCGCGCCCGGTGGCCCCCATCTCCTGGATGCCGGCGATATCCTGGCCGAAGCGCACGCAGCGCGTGCAGTGGATGCAGCGCGTCATGTCGGTCGACACCAGCGGGCCGAGGTTCTTGTCCTTGACCGAGCGCTTGCGCTCGACGAAGCGCGAGATGTCGCGGCCGAAGCCCACCGCCAGGTCCTGCAGCTCGCACTCCCCGCCCTGATCGCAGATCGGGCAGTCGAGCGGATGGTTGATGAGCAGGAATTCCATGACCGAGCGCTGCGCGCCGATGGCCTTGACCGAATGCGTGAAGATCTTCATGCCCTCGGCGACCGGCGTGGCGCAGGCCGGCAGCGGCTTCGGAGCCTTCTCGACTTCGACCAGGCACATGCGGCAGTTGGCCGCCACCGGCAGCTTGTCGTGATAACAGAACCGCGGCACGTAGACACCCTCGCGATCGGTCGCGCGAATGATGTTCTCGCCCTTGCGCGCCTTGACCGGCACGCCGTTGACCTCGATGTTGACGAATTCCTCGCTCATGCGGCCTGCCGTGCGGCGTCGACGATGCTGCGTCCGCCGTGATCGATCATGTACTCGAACTCGTGGCGGTAGTGCTTGAGGAAACTCTGCACCGGCCAGGCCGCCGCGTCGCCGAGCCCGCAGATGGTGTGACCCTCGATGCGATTGGCCACGTCGAGCAGCAGATCCAGCTCCACGCGCTGGCTCTGACCGGCCAGAATGCGCTTGATCGTGCGGTTGAGCCAGCCGGTGCCCTCGCGGCACGGCGTGCACTGGCCGCAGGACTCGGCCATGTAGAAGCGCGACAGGCGCTCGAGCGTCCTGACCATGCAGGTGGTCTCGTCCATCACGATCACCGCGGCCGAACCGATGCTCGAGCCCGCGGCCTTGAGCGCGTCGTAGTCCATATTGGTCTTGAGCATGATCTCGCCCGGTACCACTGGCACCGAGGAGCCGCCCGGGATCACGGCCTTGATCTGCCGGCCCTTCCAGATGCCGCCCGCCAGAGCCAGCAGCTCGGCGAACGGAATGCCCAGCGGCACTTCGAAGTTGCCGGGCCGGCTCACATGACCCGACACCGAAAAGATGACCGTTCCGCCCGAGTTTTTCGGTCCCAGATCGGCGAACCACTGCGCGCCTTTGCGCAGGATGGTCGGCACCGAGGCGTAGCTCTGGGTGTTGTTGATCGTGGTCGGCAGGCCATACAGACCGAACGCGGCCGGGAACGGCGGCTTGAAGCGCGGCTTGCCGGTCTTGCCCTCGAGCGAATCGAGCAGCGCCGTCTCCTCGCCGCAGATGTAGGCGCCGGCGCCGACGAAGGCATGCAGATCGAAGTCGACACCGGAGCCGAGGATGTTCCTGCCGAGCAGGCCGGCCTCGTAGGCTTCCTTCAACGCCGCCTCGAAGCGCGGTATCGGCTCGCCGAGGAACTCGCCGCGGATATAGTTGTAGCCGACCGTGGCATTCATGCAGTAGCCGCCGATCGCCATGCCCTCGATCAGCGAGTGCGGGTTGTAGCGCAGGATGTCGCGATCGTGGCAGGTGCCGGGCTCGCTCTCGTCCGAGTTGCAAACCACGTACTTCTGCATGGTGGCGTTGCGCGGCATGAAGCTCCACTTCACGCCCACCGGGAACGCGGCGCCGCCGCGACCGCGCAGCCCCGAGGCTTTGACCTGCTCGATCACCTGCTCGCGCGGCGGCTTCTCGCTTAGTAGCTTCTTCCAGGCCTGGTAGCCGCCGATGCGGCCGTAGCTCTCGAGCGTCCACGAGCGCTCGAGCTTGAGCGGCTCGAAGCAGGTCAGATTCAGCTTGTCGTCCCAGGCGCCCATAGACTCTCCGCGCTCACTTGATCGCATCGAGGATCTGATCGACCGTCTCGGGCGTCAGATGCTCGTAGTACACATGATCGACCATCATCATCGGCGCGCCGGTGCAGGCCGCGAGACACTCCTCTTCGCGCTTGAGAAAGATGCGGCCATCGGGCGTGCTCTGTCCGGTCCGGATGCCGAGCTTGCGCTCGACATGGGCCTGGATATCCTCCCCGCCGCGCAGCATGCACGAGATGTTGGTGCATACGCTGACATGGTGGCGGCCGCAGGGGCGGGTCTCGAACATCGAATAGAAGCTCGCGACCTCGTACACCTGGATCGGCGGCAGCTGCAGGTACTGCGCCACCGCATCCATGAGGTCCGGGGTCAGGAAACCATGATTCTGTTCCTGCGCCGCGCGCAGCGCCGATAGCACCGCCGAGCGCTGGCGCCCCGGCGGAAACTTGGCCACCCAGTGATCGATCTCCTCGCGCGTGTGCCCGGACAGCACGCCAGCCTTACGCTCTTCGACGCTCATCAGCGGTCGACCTCACCGAACACGATGTCCTGCGTGCCGATCACGGCCACCACGTCGGCGAGCATGTGGCCACGCACCATCTCGCCGAGCGAGGCCAGGTGCACGAAACCCGGTGGCCGGCACTTGACGCGGTAGGGCTTATTGGCCCCGTCCGAGATCAGGAATATTCCGAATTCGCCCTTCGGCGCCTCGACCGCGGCGTACGTCTCGCCCTCGGGCACGCAGTAGCCTTCGGTCATGAATTTGAAATGATGAATCAGCGATTCCATGTCGCTCTTCATGTGCTCGCGGCTGGGGGCGCGCACCTTGCGGTCATCGACCATGACCGGACCCGGATTGGCGCGCAGCCAGTCCACGCACTGGCGGATGATGCGATTGGACTCGCGCATCTCGGCCACCCGCACCAGATAGCGGTCGTAGCAATCGCCGTTGACGCCGACCGGAATGTCGAAATCGAGCGCCGAGTAAACCTCGTACGGCCGCTTGCGGCGCAGATCCCACTCGATGCCCGAGCCGCGCAGCATCGGCCCGGAGAAGCCGAGCTGCAGCGCGCGCTCGGGCGACACCACGCCGATGTTGACCGTGCGCTGCTTCCAGATACGGTTGTCGGTCAGCAGCGTCTCGTACTCATCGACCCGTGCCGGAAACCGTTCGGTGAACGCCGCGATGAAATCCAGCAGCGAACCGGTGCGCGCCGCATTGAGCCGATCGATCTCCTTCTGGCTGCGCCAGCGCGAGGGCTGGTGCCGCGGCATCGCTTCGGGCAGATCGCGGTAGACACCGCCCGGACGGTAGTAGGTCGCGTGCATGCGCGTGCCCGAGACCGCCTCGTAGCAGTCCATCAGGTCCTCGCGCTCGCGAAAGCAGAACAGGAACACGGTCATCGCGCCGATATCCAGGCCGTGCGCGCCGAGCCACATCAGGTGATTGAGAATTCGCGTGATCTCATCGAACATCACGCGGATGTACTGCGCGCGCGGCGGCGGCGTGATGCCGAGCAGCCGCTCGATCGCCGCCACGTAGGCGTGCTCGTTGCACATCATCGACACGTAATCGAGCCGGTCCATGTAGCCGATCGACTGATTAAACGGCTTGGATTCGGCCAGCTTCTCGGTGCCCCGGTGCAACAGTCCGATGTGCGGATCGGCCTTCTGGATGGTCTCGCCGTCCATCTCGAGCACCAGGCGCAG
>JBIODC010000047.1:0-18351 GCA_044440135.1 Steroidobacterales bacterium
AGGTTGCGCTCTACCGGCTGGGCAAGTTCCGCGACGTCAAGCTGGCGCGGGGGGCGACGCGGGCCGAGGACGTGTTCTCCACCATGGGCGAGGCCAAGGCCGGCATCATCCCGGTGCTCATCAAGACCGACGTGCAGGGCAGCGCCGAGGCGCTGCGCGATGCGCTGGTCAAGCTGTCGACCGAGGAGGTGCAGGTGCGCGTGATCGCCAGCGGCGTCGGCGGCATCACCGCGTCGGATATCCAGATGGAGGCTGCCTCGAAGGCGTTCGTCATCGGCTTCAATGTGCGCGCCGACTCGGCCGCCCGCGAGGCGATGAAGTAGACCGGCGTCGAGGTGGGTTATTACAGCATCATCTACGAGGCCATCGACGACGTGAAGCAGAAGATGAGCGGCCTGCTCGCGCCCGAGATCAAGGAGACGATCGTCGGCGTCGCCCAGGTGCGCGAGGTGTTCCGCTCGAGCAAGTTCGGCGTGGTTGCCGGTTGCCTGGTCACCGAGGGCGCGGTGCGTCGCAACAATCCAATCCGCGTGCTGCGCGACAACGCGGTGATCTTCGAGGGTGCGCTCGAATCGCTGCGCCGTTTCAAGGATGACGTCAACGAGGTGCGGGCCGGCACCGAATGCGGCATCGGCGTGAAGAACTACCAGGACGTGCGCGCCAACGACCAGATCGAGTGCTACTCGCGCGTCGAGGTGTCGCGCACGATCCAGTGAGCGATCGTGCTGCGGAAAGCGCATGCTCAAGACCACCGCCAGGACCTCGCGCATCGCGGCGCAGATGCAGCGCTCGCTCGCGGAGCTGCTACGCCGTGGCGTCAAGGATCCGCGCGTCGGCAACGTCACCGTGACGGCGGTGGACGTTGCCAGCGATTTGAGCTCGGCACGCATCCACGTGCTGCCGTTTGCCGGTGAGCACCCGGCCGAGCAGGTGCTGACCGGTCTGCGCAGCGCGGCCGGATTCCTGCGCGGCGAAGTTGCGCGCGAGCTCAAGCTGCGGCATGCGCCGCGGCTCGAGTTCCAGCTCGACACCGCGATCGAGGGTGCGCATCACCTGACGCAGCTGATCGAGCGCGCGGTGCGGACCGATCGCTCGCGTGGCGCCGGCGCGGCCGATGCGCCGATCGAGCCCGGGGGTCGCGCCGAGTCCGGTCACGGCGGGCCGGGCGGTCACGACCAGTCTGATGGACGTGGCGCGGCGGACGCGCCGGCCGATGAGGACGCTTGAACGAGCCGCCGTTCGGAGTGCTGCTGCTCGACAAGCCACTGGGACTGTCCTCCAACGCGGCGCTGCAGCGCGTGCGCCGGCTCGCCGGCGGTATCAAGGCGGGGCATACCGGCAGTCTCGATCCCCTGGCGAGCGGCATGCTGCCGATCTGCCTCGGGGACGCCACCAAGCTTGCCGGTGAGATGCTCGCGCTGCGCAAGTGCTATCACTTCGGAATCCTGCTCGGGGAACGCTCCGACACCGGCGATGCGGAAGGCGCGATCGTCGAGCGCTCACCGGTGCCGCCGCTGACGTGGGAAGCGGTCGCGGCAGTGGTGGCCCGCTTTCACGGTGAACAGCAGCAGATCCCGCCGATGTATTCGGCGCTCAAGCGCGAAGGCGAGCCGCTGTATCGCCTGGCGCGGCGCGGCCTGACGGTCGAGCGCGCGCCGCGCTCGCTGGTGATCGACCGACTGGAGCTGTTGATGCTGCAGGACGATCGGTTGGAGTTGCGCGTGCTGTGTTCCAAGGGCACTTACGTGCGCGTGCTCGCCGAGGATCTGGCCCGTGCCCTGGGTACCTGCGGCCGCCTCTACAGTCTGCGGCGTGAATATGTCGAGCCGTTTGCCGGCGAGCCCATGACCAGCCTGGCGCAGCTCGAGGCCGGCGCCGAGCCGGTCGGGAACTGGCCGCTGGTGCCGGCGGACCGAGCGCTGATGCATCTGCCGGCCCTCAAGCTGACGCCGATGGCGCTGAGCGCGCTGGCGCACGGGCAGGCGGTGCGCGGGGCGGCATCGGGCGCTGCGCTCTGGCGCCTGTATGACGGCGCCGAGCGCTTTATCGGCCTGGGCGAGAGCGATGCGGCCGACACCTTGCGGGTGCGGCGACTGTTCAGCAGCGCGCGCCAGCCGCCCGCATGAAGGCGATGGCGGTAACTCCCTGTTCCGCTTGAGACAACGAGGCTCTGCGGTTAGAATGCGCGGCCTTCAAAATGACGCACTCGATATAAGCTAAGTAAAGAGGTTTCGCACGCAATGGCTTTGTCCACGGAACAAAAAAGCGGTGTGGTCGCGCAATATCGCCGCGATCCCAAGGATACCGGGTCGCCCGAGGTTCAGATCGCGCTGCTGTCGGAGCGCATCAACGGATTGGGCGGGCACTTCAGTGCGCACAAGCGCGATCATTCTTCGCGCCGCGGTTTGGTGAAGCTGGTCAATCAGCGCCGCAAACTGCTCGACTACCTCAAGTCGACTAACCCCGCCAAGTACCAGGAAGTGGTCGAACGCCTGGGCCTTCGCCGCTGACACTCCACGAGGCCGCGCACTTCCACCCGAGCGCGGCCTCTCACTATCCGCAGCAACTAATTCCCGAGGATTGAAGCGTGACTGTCTTCAAGAAGACTTTTCCCTATGGCCCACATACCGTCACTTTGGAGACGGGCGAGCTGGCGCGTCAGGCTGATGGCGCCGTCGTCGCCACGATGGGCGAGACGGTGGTGCTGGTCACCGCCTGCGCCCGCAGAACCGTCGTGCCGGGCCGCGACTTTTTCCCGCTGACCGTCAACTACATCGAGAAGACCTATGCCGCCGGACGCATTCCGGGTGGCTTCTTCAAGCGCGAGGGCCGGCCCACCGAACGCGAGACGCTGACCTCGCGTCTGATCGACCGGCCGATCCGACCGCTGTTTCCGGATGGCTTCGCCAACGAAGTGCAGGTGGTCGCCACCGTCATCTCGCTGAACCCGGACGTCGACGCCGATATCCCGGCGCTGCTGGGCGCGTCCGCGGCGTTGTCGATCGCCGGTGTGCCTTTCAACGGCCCGATCGCCGCCGCGCGCGTCGGCTATCGCGACGGCAAATACCTGCTCAACCCGACGCGTACCGAGCAGGCCGACTCGCAGCTCGACCTGGTGGTCGCCGGCACCGGGCCGGCGGTGCTGATGGTCGAGTCCGAGGCCAAGATCCTCAGCGAGGATGCGATGCTCGGCGCGGTCGTGTTCGGTCACGAGCAGATGCAGGTGGCGATCAACGCGATCCGCGAGCTCGCCGCCGAGGCCGGCAAGCCGCGCTGGGACTGGAAGCCGACGCCGGCGCATGCCGCGCTGGTGCAGGCCGTGGCCGCGCGCGCCACCGGGCCGCTGTCCGACGCCTACCGCATCATCGAGAAGCAGCAGCGCTCCACGCGGCTCGCCGAGATCAAGAAGGACACCATCGAGGCACTGAGCGCGGGCGATGCGACCTGGACCGCCGAGGCGATCGGCAACGAGCTGTTCAAGCTCGAGAGCCAGATCGTGCGCGAGCGGATCCTGGCCGGTGAACCGCGCATCGACGGGCGCAACACCAGCGCGGTGCGGCCGATCACCGTCAAGGTCGGCGTGCTCTCGCGCACGCATGGTTCCGGGCTGTTCACGCGCGGGGAGACCCAGGCGCTGGTGACCACCACGCTGGGCACCACGCGCGATGCGCAGATCATCGACGCGCTGGAAGGCGAACGACGCGAGCCATTCATGCTGCACTACAACTTCCCGCCGTTCTCGGTCGGCGAGACCGGCATGATGGGATCACCGAAGCGCCGCGAGATCGGCCACGGCAATCTTGCACGGCGCGGCGTCGGCGCCGTGATGCCGGACATGAGCACCTTTCCGTACGTGATCCGCGTCGTTTCCGAGATTCTCGAGTCCAATGGCTCGAGCTCGATGGCGAGCGTCTGCGGCACCAGCCTGTCGCTGATGGATGCCGGCGTGCCGATCAAGGCGCCGGTGGCCGGCGTGGCCATGGGCCTGGTGCTCGAGGGCTCGCGTTTCCAGGTGCTCACCGACATCCTCGGTGATGAGGATCACCTCGGCGACATGGACTTCAAGGTCGCCGGTACCCGCGACGGTGTCACCGCGCTGCAGATGGACATCAAGGTCGAGGGCATCACGCCCGAGATCATGCGGGTGGCGCTGGCGCAGGCACGCACCGGCCGGCTGCACATTCTCGATGAGATGGCCAAGGTCATCCGCGAACCGCGCGCCAAGATGTCGGAGTGGGCGCCGTCGATCATCACGCTGCGGATCGACCCGGAGAAGATCCGCGATGTCATCGGCAAGGGCGGCGCGGTGATTCGCCAGATCACCGAGGAGACCGGCACGACGATCGACATCGAGAACGATGGCACGGTCAAGATCGCCTCGGTACACGCCACCGCGGGGCGCGAGGCGCAGCGGCGCATCGAGTTGATCACCGCCGATGTCGAGGTGGGGCAGATCTACGAAGGCAAGGTCGTGAAGCTCATGGACTTCGGCGCCTTCGTGACGATCCTGCCGGGCCGCGACGGCCTGGTTCATATCTCGCAGATTTCCGATGAGCGCGTCGAGCGCGTGTCCGACAAGCTCAAGGAAGGCGATCAGATCCGCGTCAAGGTGCTCGAGGTCGATCGCCAGGGCCGCATCCGGCTGTCGATGCGCAACGTCGACGCCGCCTGAAGCGGCGCCTTATCAGGTGGGGGCCGCGTTGGCGGCCTTCATCAGGGTGCGGAAAATCTCTTCCTGAGCGCTGTGCCAGCGCTGATAGTTCTGATGCGCGAGGTGGCTGGCCGCGGCTGCCGGGTCGCCCGCGGGCGGCGTCTGGCTCAGGAACAGCCGCAGGATCTGCTCGAGGTAGCTCGACAGCACGCCCTCGAGGCCGACGTCATGACTGCGGATCAGCTCGGCCAGAAAGTCCTGGCTCAGGATGGTGCCATTGCGTTGTTCCTGATCGGCAATAACCTGCAGCAGCACCGGTCGCGTGATGTCCTGCTGGCTGCGCTTGTCGATCACGCAGAATTCGATACGGCTGAGCACCAGCCGCCGCACATCGTCCAGGGTGATATAGCGGCTCTCGACCGTGTCGTACAGACGCCGGTTGGGGTATTTCTTGATGACGCGCAACTCGCTCATAAGGAAGCCCTCGTGTGTTCAAGGCGCGTAGACCCTTACAGCCCCATGCGGTATGGCATACCATAGTACAAGCGCGGGTGGAACCCAAATCTGCCGGAATCCGCCGCAATTAAGTGAAAACCCGTCCCGGCGGGCAGCGGTGCCGCTCCCCCCGGCCTTCAGCCTTGGGGCAGCTTACCGAAAGCGGCGCCCGGGGCGAGCGCCGACGGCCGCGTCAGCGATAACGATCGTCGCGATCGCCGTACTGGCGTTCGCGGCGTTCACGCCGCTCCTGGGCTTCGATCGACAGCGTCGCCACCGGGCGGGCCTCCAGGCGCTTGATGCCAATCTCCTCTCCGGTCTCGAGGCAGTAGCCGTAGGTGCCGTCCTCGATGCGCTTCAGCGCCTCGTCGATCTTGCGGATCAGCTTGCGCTCGCGATCGCGAGTGCGCAACTCGAGGCTGAATTCCTCTTCCTGGGTCGCGCGATCGTTGGGATCGGGGAAATTCGCGGCCTCGTCCTTCATGTGCGAGACCGTGCGATCGACTTCCTCCATCAGATCGCGCTTCCAGGTGAGCAGGATCAGCTGGAAATGCGCCAGCTGCTGCTTGCTCATGTACTGCTCGCCACGCTTGGCGACGTAGGGCTTGACGTTGCGGGGACCGGCCAGGAGGCTGCCGCTGTCGGACGCCTCGCCTTCGCCGTCGGTTTCCTCGGTGTCGGGCAGCAGCCGCGCGCGCGCTGCGATCGAACTGGCGATGGCGCCGGCAGACCGATCGCTCGACGGCGTGCCGATGATGGGCGCCGCGCGCAGCGGCGGCATGCGCTCCAGATTGCCGTCGGATTTCTTCGAGAGCCTGGCCTGCGGCTTCGGCGCCGAGGCTGCGGTCGGTGCGGCCTTGCGGCTCGCGAGCACGCTCTTGCGCGGCTCGGCGCGGCTCGGCGCGGCTCGGCGCGGCGCGGCCTTCGCGCTCGGCGCCTTCTTCAACTTGCTGGACTTGGATCCGGGCCTCTTGCCGGGCATCGGCTCGCTCCTGACATCACCGGTCATTTAAGAACGCGCGATTATACCGACGCGCGGCGGGCTGTACAGCGCGGAAAAACCATAGCCATGACAGGGTTTTACGCTGTTCAGGGCAGGCGCACGGTCTGCGGGGGCTGCCACTGCGGCGCCCGGCGCTCGGCGATCACGCTGGTGAAGATGCCGCCGCGCACGTTGAACCGGGCGGACAGGCGCATGAAGCGCGGCGCGATCGTGGCGGCCAGATGCTCGATGATCTCGTTGGTCACGGCCTCGTGAAAGGCGCCGCGGTCGCGAAATGACCAGAGATAGAGCTTCAGTGCCTTGAGCTCGATGCACAGCCGATCGGGCACGTATTCGAGCTCGAGCGTGGCGAAGTCGGGCTGGCCTGTCTTCGGACACAGACAGGTGAACTCCGGAATGCTCATGCGGATCGTGTAGTCCTGCCCGGGTGCCGGGTTGGGGAAGGTCTCGATCGCGCTCGCGGGTTGGGTTGGCATCGGGCTGACAAAGTGCGTCGAAAGCGGCGCGCGGATAATTTACACTACCGGCGCGCCAGGTCGCGATGATTGATCCCTCAGGCACCACGGAGACTCCAGGACTGTAATGCGGCTCAACAAAGTCAGGCTCGCCGGATTCAAATCTTTTGTCGATCCAACCTCGGTGCATCTGCCGGGCAACCTGATCGGTGTGGTCGGTCCCAACGGCTGCGGCAAGTCCAACATCATCGATGCGGTGCGCTGGGTCATGGGCGAGCTGTCGGCCCGGCATCTGCGCGGCGATTCCATGAGCGATGTGGTGTTCAACGGCTCGAGCGCGCGCAAGCCGGTCGGGACCGCCGCCGTCGAGCTGGTGTTCGACAACAGCGACGGCAAGATCGGCGGGGCCTACGCGAGCTACAACGAGATCTCGCTCAAGCGCACGGTGTCGCGCGACGGCAGCTCGGCCTACTACATCAACGGTGGCCGCTGCCGCCGCAAGGACATCACGCAGCTGTTCCTCGGCACCGGCCTGGGCTCGCGCAGCTACGCGATCATCGAACAGGGCATGATCTCGCGGGTGATCGAGGCGCGGCATGATGACATGCGCCTGTTCATCGAAGAGGCGGCCGGCGTGTCACTCTATAAGGAGCGCCGCCGCGAGACCGAGATGCGCATGGCCGATACGCGCGAGAATCTGGCGCGACTGCAGGATCTGCGCGACGAGATCGACAAGCAGATCCGCCACCTGCAGCGCCAGGCCAATACCGCCCGCCGCTACCAGGAGCTCAAGGCGCAGGAGCGCACGCTGACCGCCGAGCTGCTGGCGTTGCGGCTGCGCGAGCTCGACAGCGGTGCTGCGGTGCAGGACAGCGCGGTACGCGAGTGCGAGCTCGACATGCAGCAGGCGCTGGCGGACCAGCGCTCGGCGGAAGCGGCGATCGAGAAGCAGCGCGAGTTCCACGCCGAGCAGAGCGCGGCCGCGGCGCGCGTGCAGGGCCGCTACTACGAGCTCGGGGCCGAAGTGACCCGGACCGAGGAGAACATCCGCTACACGCGCGAGCTGCGCGAGCGCGCCCGCAATGACCTGTCCCAGGTCAACGTCAGTCTCGAGTCGATCGCGCAGCAGATCGTGCGCGACGAGGAGCAGCTCTCGACGCTGCGTGCCGAGATCGCCGAGCTCGAGCCACTGGTCGATGCGCGCCGGGCGAGCGAGCAGCGCTCCACCGGCGCCCTGGCCGACGCGGAGGCCGAGCTGGCCGTGTGGCAGCAGCGCTGGGAGAGCTTCAACCGCGAACTGGGTGCCGCCGGGCAAAGCGCCCAGGTGGAGTCGGCGCGCATCGAGCAGCTCGAGAGCCAGCGCCATCGCCTGCAGGCGCAGGCCGACCGTCTGGGCCTGGAGCTCGAGGCACTGAGCTCGCAGCAGGCCGAGGCGCCGATCGACGGGCTCACCGAGCGCGAGGCGGCCGCGCGCGCGGTGGCCGATACGCTGACGCGCGAACTGGAGGTTGCGCTGGCGCAGGTGCAGACGCTGCGGGCCGCGCAGCAGAGCGCCGACGGCCAGCTCGAGGGCCTGCGGCAGGAACGTGAGCAGGCACGCGCCGAACTGATGTCGCTCGAGGCGCTGCAGAAAGCGGCGCTGCGCGAGAAGAATCCGCGCGCGGGCGCCTGGCTGTCGGCGCTCGGCGAAAGCGCCGGTCAGTCGCGACTGGCCGAAACGCTCGACGTCGAGGCCGGTTGGGAGCGCGCGGTCGAAACGGTCCTCGGGGATTACCTCGAGGCGGTCGGCGTGAGCGCACTGGAACAGCTCGAATCCTCGCTGCCGCGGCTCGACGGCGGCAGCATGACGTTCTTCGAACAGACCGCGGCCGCTGCCCCCGGGCGCGCCGGGACGCTCGCGGCGCAGGTGCGCGGACCGCAGGCGGTGCGCGCGCTGCTCGAGCCGGTGCGCACCGCGCCGTCGCTGGCGGCGGCGTTGCGGCAGCGCTCGCAGCTCGCCGGCGGCGAGTCCCTGATCACCGCCGCTGGGGAGTGGGTCGGGCGCGACTGGCTGCGGGTCAACCGTGGCGGCGACGTCCACGCGGGCGTGCTCGAGCGCGAGCATCGGCTCAAGCTGCTGCGTGATCGGTGCGCCGGTGCCGATGAGCGCGTGCGGCGGCTCGAGCAGGACATCGTCTCGCTGCGCGAACAGGTCAGCGTGTCAGAGCAGCAGCGCGATGGCACGCAGGCGCGCATCCAGGGCGTGCACCGCGAACACGCCGAGCTGCGCGGCCGGCTGGAAGCGCTCAAGGCGCGGCTGGAGGAGGCGGCCTTGCGCCGCAACCGCATCGAGGCCGAGCAGGCCGAAGTCGCGCTCGATACCACGCGCGCCCAGGACAGCCTGGCGCGTGCGCGCGCCGCGCACGATGCGGCGGTGGAGGCGCTGGCGCGGCTCGATGAGCAGCAACTCGAACTCGAGAGCGAGCGCGAGCTCAAGCGCGAGCAGGCCGCGGTGACGCGCGAGCGCACGCAGGCGGCACAGCGCGAGCTGCACGACGGGCTGATCCAGCTGGAGAGCCGGCGCTCGGCGCAGGGCTCGATGGCGGGCGCACTCACGCGCCTGCTCGACCAGCGCGGCGCGCTGCGGGCGCAGGCCGAGACGCTCGAGCGCACGCTCGCCGCCGGGGATGCGCCGGTCGCCGAACTGGAGCTGCGCCTGCAGGATCACCTGGCGCGGCGGCTCGAAGTGGAGGCCGAGCTCGCGAGCGCGCGGCGCCAGCTCGAGGACTGCGACAGCGAGTTGCGCTCGCTCGAGCAGCGCCGGATGGCGGCCGAGCAACGCGTCGCCGCGGCGCGCGAGGCGATGGAGCAGGCCCGACTGGCCGCGCAGGAATCGCGTGTGCGGCGCGAGTCGCTGTTCGAACAGTTCGCCGCCACGCGGTGCGAGCTTGGCGCGGTGCTCGAGAAGATGAGTCCCGCGGCCGACATCCAGGTCTGGGACGGCCGGCTGGTGGAACTGCGCGCGGACCTCGAGCGCCTCGGCCAGGTCAACCTGGCCGCGATCGACGAGCTGGCCGAGCAGACCGAACGCAAGAACTACCTCGACCGGCAGTTCGCCGATGTCAGCGACGCCCTCGCCACGCTCGATCTGGCCATGCACCGGATGGACCGCGAGACGCGCACCCGATTCGAGGACACCTTCAACCGCATCAACGCCGGGTTGCAGGAGAAGTTTCCGCGGCTGTTCGGTGGCGGCCACGCCTATCTGGAACTGGTCGGCGAGGATCCGCTCGCGGCCGGGGTCGCGGTCATGGCGCGGCCGCCGGGCAAGCGCAACAGCACGATTGCACAGCTCTCGGGCGGCGAGAAGGCGCTGACCGCGGTGGCGCTGGTATTCTCGATCTTCGACCTGAATCCGGCGCCGTTCTGCCTGCTCGACGAGGTTGACGCGTCGCTCGACGAGCACAACGTCGGCCGCTATTGCGAGATCGTGCGCGAGATGTCGAGCCGGGTGCAGTTCATTTTCATCACTCACAACAAAATCACGATGGAACTGGCCTCGCAGCTCATCGGCGTGACCATGAACGAGCCCGGGGTGTCGCGGCTGGTCGCGGTCGATATCGACGAGGCCGTGAAGCTGGCAGCAGTCTGATCCCGGAATACGCATGGTGGCATTACGCTGGATTCTGTTGCTGGCCGGTCTGGTGTTTCTGGCGGGGCTCGCTGTCTGGGAGCAGCGTAGGCCGCGCCAGGCGCGCCGCGACGGCGCGCTTCGATCCGAGCGCAATGAGCCGGCGATCGGGGCGATGGAGCCGACCAGCCCGAACGCCGAGCAGCCGCTGGCAACGCGCGCGCGCACCGCGCCACCGCCGCGCATCGATCTGCCGCCGCTCGAACCGCTCGAGGCGGCCGACGCACGCGAGTCGCAGCCGGCGGAGCAGCCCGGCGCGCTGATTGATGAGCCGATCGAGGCGCTGGGTCCGCCGCCCGAAGGCGGGATCGGCGCTGGCGCGCCGCTCACCGGCGTGTTCGCCGGCACGCGCTCGGGTGCCCGGGGCAGTGCCGCCGAGCCGGCGGCCGCGAACGGATCTGCGCTGCCGCTGGAAGCACTGCAGCCGGCGGTGGTCGACTGGCCGCCGGAATCCGAACGCCACATCATCTCGCTTCGGATCGCTGCGCTCAGTCATGAGCGGCTGTCGGGCCGCGTGGTGCGCCAGGCCCTGGGGGCGTGCGGATTCGAGCATGGCCGCTTCGGCATCTTTCATCAGCCCGGGGCCGATGGCCGCGCGCTGCTGAGCGCCGCCAACCTGAGCAAGCCCGGCATCTTCGATCTGCCGAACATGGATTTTCAGCGCTTCGCCGGCCTGAGTGTGTTCGCCGTGCTGCCAGGACCGCTGCCGCCGGCCGCGGCGCTCGATCACCTGCTCGATACCGCGCAGGATCTGGCCGAACGGCTGCGCGCGCGGCTGCAGGATGAGCAGGGGCTGACGCTCGGCGCCGAGCAGCTCGAGACTCTGCGGCGCACGGTGCAGGATCTGACTGCCGCGACGGAGCGCGCGGAGCCGACTGCGTGAAGGATGCAACGCGGCGGCGCATCGCCGAGCTGCGTGAGCTGATCGAGCAATACGACTACCGCTACTACGTGCTTGACGATCCGACGGTGCCGGATTCCGAATACGACCGCCTGATGGGCGAGCTGCGCGGGCTCGAAGCGCAGCATCCGGAGCTGGTCACGGCGGACTCCCCCACACAGCGCGTGAGCGGCCAGGTCGCCGCGGGTTTTGCCGAGGTCCGGCACAGCGTGCCGATGCTCTCGCTCGACAATGCGTTCAGCGACGATGACATCGTCGCGTTCGATCGGCGGGTGCGCGAGCGCCTCGGCCGCCCCGACACAGCGATCGAGTACTGCGCCGAGCCCAAACTCGACGGCCTGGCGGTATCGCTGACCTACCGCGCCGGCCGGCTCGCGGTCGGGGCCACGCGCGGGGACGGCAGCAGCGGCGAGGACATCACGGCCAACCTGCGCACGATTCGAGCCGTACCGCTGGCGCTGCGCGGAGCCGCGCCGCAGGTGGTCGAGGTGCGGGGCGAAGTCTTCATGCCGGTGGCGGGATTCGAGCGCATGAACGCGGCGGCGGCGAAGGCGGGGGAGAAGGTGTTCGCGAACCCGCGCAACGCCGCGGCCGGCAGCCTGCGCCAGCTCGATCCGAAGGTCACGGCGGCGCGGCCGCTGGACGTCTTCTTCTATGGCGTGGGCCTGTGGCAGGGGAGCGCGGCTGCGCCGCCGAGTCAGATGCGGCTGCTGCGCCAGCTCAAGGAATGGGGTCTGCGCGTCAATCCCGAGATTCGCGCCGTCGCCGGGGCGGCGGGCTGTCTCGAATATTTTCAAGCGCTTAGGAAGCGCCGCGCCGCGCTGCCCTACCAGATCGACGGCGTGGTCTACAAGGTCAATGCGTGCGCCGATCAGCAGGCGCTCGGCCATGTCTCGCGCGCGCCGCGCTGGGCGATCGCGCACAAATTCCCGGCGGATGAAGCCCTCACGGTGCTGCGCGACATCGAGTTCCAGGTCGGACGCACCGGCGTGCTCACGCCGGTAGCCCGGCTCGAACCGGTGCAGCTGGCCGGTGTCACCGTCAGCAACGCGACGCTGCACAACATGGATGAGGTCGAGCGCAAGGACGTGCACCTCGGTGACACCGTGGTGGTGCGGCGCGCGGGCGATGTCATTCCCGAGATCGTGCGCGTGCTGCCCGAGCGCCGGCCGCGCGGTGCGCGGCGGCCGAAGTTGCCCGACAAGTGCCCGATCTGCCATTCGAAGGTGGTGCGGGTCGAAGGCGAGGCGGCCGCGCGCTGCAGCGGTGCCTTCACCTGTCCGGCGCAGCGCAAGGAGGCGCTGCGTCACTTCGCCAGCCGCCGCGCCCTCGATATCGAGGGACTCGGAGACAAGCTGATCGATCAGCTGGTCGAGCTGGACCTGCTGCGCAATCCGAGCGACATCTTCACGCTTGAGACCGAGCGGCTGGCGGAGCTTGAACGCATGGGTGAGAAGTCGGCCGCCAACCTGGTCGCGGCGATCGGGCGCAGCAAGTCCACCACGCTGCCGCGATTGCTGCATGGGCTCGGCATTGCCGGGGTCGGTGAAAGCACGGCCAAAGCACTCGCCGATCACTTCGGATCACTCGCGGCGCTGCAGAACGCCTCGATGGAACAGATCCTCGAGGTGTCCGATATCGGGCCGGTGATCGCCGCGAGCGTGCAGAGCTTCTTCAACGACAGCCGCCATCGCAGCGAGCTCAAACGCCTGCAGGCACTCGGCGTGCACTGGCCGG
Source organism: Steroidobacterales bacterium (assembly GCA_044440135.1). Taxonomy (GTDB): domain Bacteria; phylum Pseudomonadota; class Gammaproteobacteria; order Steroidobacterales; family Steroidobacteraceae; genus FEN-1191. The sequence continues at coordinate 12,913 of JBIODC010000047.1, forward strand.
AAGGGCCGCCCGCCGCGGCCGCCCAGCAGGCCGCGCTGCCGCTGTCGGGGCTGAGCGTGGTCCTCACCGGCACGCTGGCGGGCTTGAGCCGCGATCAGGCCGCCGAGCGGCTCACGGCGCTCGGCGCCAGGGTCAGCAGCTCGGTATCGAAGAAGACCAGTTACGTGATCGCCGGCGCCGAGCCGGGCTCGAAGCTCAAGCGCGCCGAGCAACTCGGTATCGAGGTGCTCGACGAGCGCGGACTTGAGCGGTTATTGGCCCGGAAATGACCGCGTCGGCGGCTACGGCGTCGTTGCGGGCTTCGGGCTCTCGCTGTCGAGGTTCTTCTCGACCTTGGCGGTCTTCAGCAATTCATCCTGATAGGCCCGGAACTTCTTGGTCTCCACCAGCTGGCTGACCCGATCCTTGACCTGATCCAGCGGCGGCACCGGCGTGTCGCGGGTGTCGAGCAGCTGAATCACGTGCCAGCCGTACTGGGACTGCACCGGCGTCGGCGTGACCTCGCCCTTCTTCAGCTGCACCACGGCGTCCGCGAACGGCTTGACCATGTTGGACGGCGTGAACCAGCCCAGCTCTCCGCCCTGCTCCTTGGAGGAGTCCATCGAATCCTTCTTGGCGAGGTCCTCGAATTTGGCGCCCTTCTTGAGCTCATCGATGATCTTCTGAGCCGCATCCTGGGTCGACACGAGGATGTGGCGCGCGTGGTACTGCGTCTTCGGCATGCCCGCGACCTGCGCGTCGTATTCGGCCTTCAGATCCGCATCGGACGGTTTCTTGTCCTCCAGATAATGCGTTGCGCCGGCCTGCTGCAGGATCTCCATGCGCGACAGCGACAGCAGCGAGGCGGTGTCGGTGGTCTTGTCGAGGCCCTCCTTGACCGCTTGCTCGGCAATGATCTCGCCGCGTACCAGGTTGTCGAGCAACTGCCCGCGCTGCTCGGCCGTCAGCTCGGCGACGGGTTTGCCGGCGGTGTTCTTCGCGTAGTACTCGAACATCGCGCGGCTGATCGGGGTGCCGTTGACGGTCGCCACCGGCTTGTCGGCCGGCTTGGTGGTGTCCGCCGTCGGGCCGCCCTTGGAGCAGGCCGCGAGCAGGGCCAGCGCGATGAACGGGAGTAGGTTAGAAATTTTCATCAGATATCTCATTGGGTTACGTTGATTACTTCTTGAACTCATCAGGTGTCAGGGTTTCCATCGCGAGCGCGTGCAGCTCGGTCTCGAACAGGGGCGCCAGCGTCTCGTTGACCAGGCGGTGACGTTGCAGGGGTTTCAGGCCCTCGAAGCATGTGGACACGATCCGCAGCCGGAAGTGCCCTTTGCCGCCGGCGCTGGCGTGCCCGGCGTGCGCGGCGCTGTCGTCGCGCACCTCCAGATGCGCAGGCCGCAGATGCTGCTGCAGCAGATTCTCGATGTGCACGGCGGTCGGGCTCTGGGGCTTCCGCATGCGGATCAGGCGGTCACGGCCTCGGCGCGTCCCGCGAGCCACACGGCCTGAGCGAGCGCGAACAGTGCGAATGCCGCGCTGAGCCCAAACACCTTGAAATTGACCCAGACGCGCTCGCTGGCGCTTTCGGCGACCCACAGATTCAGGCCGCCGAGCAACCCATAGAATCCGACCCAGAGCCAGTTGAGCTTCAGCCAGAGCTCGCGCGGCAGCGTGTTGCTGCCGCTGACCATCGGTGCCAGCAGGCGCTGCGCCAGCGGGGTGCGGCCCACCCACGGGCTCGCGACGCTCGCCAGCGCGACCAGCCACAGAAATATCGTCGGCTTCCACTTCAGGAAGCGCGGATCGCGCAGCACCAGCGTGGCGCCGCCGAGCGACAGCACCAGCAGCGCGGACAGCAGATGCATCGGCGGTACGCGCCCGAGTCGCAGCAGGTCGAGCAGCAGCAGCCCGAGCATCGCGATCATCAGCACCGCGGTGGCGACGTAGATGCCGCCCAGATAGTAGGCCACGAAGAACGCCACCAATGGCGCAAGATCGAACAGGACTTGCATCCGTGAATCAGGTCGCCAGATAGAGCTGTTACGAAGGGCCGCTATGATAGCGGATTGAAGCCCGTTCAGCGCAGGCCATGGCCCAATACTTCGAGCTGCACAGCCAGAATCCGCAACTGCGCCTGATCCGTCGCGCGGTCGAGATCGTACGCGACGGTGGGGTCATTGCCTACCCGACCGACTCCTGCTATGCGCTGGGCTGTCACATCGGCGATGCCGCCGCACTGGAGCGGCTGCGACGCATTCGCGGCGCCGACCGGCACCATCATTTCACGCTGGTATGTCGCGACCTGAGCGAGATCGGGCGCTACGCGCGCATCGACACCTGGCAGTTCCGCCTGCTCAAGGCGGCAACGCCCGGACCGTTCACGTTCCTGCTGCCGGCAACGCGCGAGACGCCGCGGCGACTGCAGCACCCGAAGCGCCGCACCATCGGGATCCGGGTGCCCGACCATCCGGTGCCGCGCATGCTGCTGACCGAACTCGGCGAGCCGCTGATGAGCTCGACCTTGCTGCTGCCGGGCGATGAGCTGCCGCTGACCGACGGCGATCAGATCCGCGCGCGGCTCGAGCACCAGCTCGATGCCATCCTCGATGGCGGGCATTGCGGCATCGAGCCGACCACGGTGATCGACCTGGCGGTGTCGCCACCGGTGCTGGTGCGTGCCGGCAAGGGCAAGCTGGCCGACGTCGGCTGGGAAGTGCTGGCGAACCCCGTATAATGAATTCTGTTTAATCAGAGGCCCGCCGCCCGCGCGGGGAACGACCGCAAGGATGAGTGCCGTCCCTCAAGGCAAGCGTGTGCTCTCGGGCATGCGCCCCACCGGAGCGCTGCATCTGGGCAACTACTACGGCGCGCTGCGCAACTGGGTCGAGCTGCAGTATCAATACGAGTGCTACTTCTTCATTGCCGACTGGCACGCGCTGACCACCGGCTATGAGGATACCGCCGGCCTGCCGCAGGCGATCCACGAGGTGCTGATCGACTGGCTGGCCGCCGGCCTCAATCCCGGCGTCGCCACGCTGTTCGTGCAGTCGCATGTGCCCGAGCACGCCGAGCTGCATCTGCTGCTGTCGATGATCACGCCGTTGAGCTGGCTCGAGCGCGTGCCGACCTACAAGGATCAGCAGGAGCAGCTCAAGGAAAAGGACCTCGCGACCTACGGTTTCCTCGGCTACCCGCTGCTGCAGAGCGCCGACATCCTGCTCTATCGGCCGAGCTTCGTGCCGGTGGGCGAGGACCAGGTCGCGCACGTGGAGATCACGCGCGAGATCGCGCGACGCTTCAATCACCTGTACGGCCGCGAGCCGGACTTCGAGCAGAAGGCCGAACGGGCCATCAAAGAGCTCGGTGGGCGTAACATCACGCTGTACCGCCAGCTGCGCCGCCGGTTCCAGGAGTCGGGCGATCTGGCGGCGATCGAACGCGCGCGCGCGCTGGTGGTCAGCAACGCGCGCATCACGGTGGCCGATCGCGAACGCCTGCTCGGCTATCTGGAGGGCTCGTATGTCAGCATCCTGCCCGAACCGCAGGTGCTGCTGACGGCGAGTCCCCGGGTGCCCGGCCTCGACGGCCGCAAGATGTCCAAGTCCTACGCCAATACCATCCTGCTGCGCGAGGAGCCGGATTCGGTGGCCGCGAAGCTCAAGACCATGCAGACCGATCCGGCGCGCGTGCGCCGCAGCGACCCCGGCGATCCGGAGAAATGCCCGGTGTGGGACCTGCACAAGCTGTATTCGGATGAGGCGACGCGACAGTGGGTCGATCACGGCTGCCGCAGCGCGAGCATTGGTTGCCTCGACTGCAAGAAGCCGCTGATCGAGCGCATCGTCGAGGAGGTCTCCGGTATGCGCAAGCGGGCGCTGGAATTTCAGGAGAATCCCGAGATGGTCGCCAACATCCTGATCGAAGGCGGCGACAAGGCGCGCGAATCGGCGCGCGCGACCCTGGACGAGGTGCGCCGCGCGATGCATTTGCGGCCGCAATGATTTATAAGGTTTGCCAGCGCGCTCTCGCGAGCGCAAGAGGCTCGAGACGGTGAAGCCGGACCTTAAGATCGTGGTGTCCAATCCGCCGCCGCCGGCCGCGCTGCCGGTGTCCCCCGAGCAGGTCGAGATGCCGTTCGCGGTAGTCAACGGCGAGCGCCTGATGCAACTGCCGCGGGATCTGTACATCCCGCCGCAGGCGCTGGAAATATTCCTCGAGGCCTTCGAGGGACCGCTCGATCTGCTGCTCTATCTGATCCGGCGGCAGAACGTAGACATTCTCAATATCCCGATCGCCGAGATCACGCGCCAGTACACCCATTACATCGAGCTGATGCAGGACCTGCAGCTCGAGCTGGCCGGCGAATATCTGGTGATGGCGGCGACCCTGGCCGAGATCAAGTCGCGGATGTTGCTGCCGCGGCCGCCCGGCGCGGCTGACGACGCCGAGAACGATCCGCGCGCCGAGCTGGTGCGCAGGCTGCAGGAGTACGAACGTTTCAAGCGCGCCGCGGCGGATATCGATGCCATGCCGCGGCTCGAACGCGACGTCTGGCAGGCGAGCGCCGAGCTGCGCGACAAGCCCGCGGTGCGCAGCCTGCCGCAGGTGACGTTGCAGGAGATGCTGCTGGCATTCAAGGAAGTTGCCGTGCGCGCGGCCATGTTTGCGCACCACCACGTGCGGCGCGAGCCGTTGTCGGTGCGCGAGCGCATGAGCAACATCCTGGCGGCGCTGGAACAGGGCAGCTTCCTGGAGTTCGTGCGTCTGTTCACGCCCGAGGAGGGGCGCGCCGGCGTGACGGTCACCTTCGTTGCGATTCTCGAGCTGGTACGCGAAGGCCTGATCGACATCATGCAGACCGAAGCGTATGCGCCGCTGCACGTGCGCGCGGCGGCTGCTAATCGTACACTGCACCTGGTCGCCGACAACGCACTGCCCGACTCGGCCGCGGCTGAGAGCGGGCCGGCCGACCCGAGCGCAGCTGAGCCCGACGGCGGCGACAGCGGAGTGATGGAATGAGCGCCAGCGACACCAGAAATATCATCGAAGCCGCGCTGTTGGCGGCCGGAAAATCGCTGACGCTCAGCGAGTTGTCGCAATTATTTGATGAACAGGAGCGTCCGGAGCCCGCGGCGATCCGCGCCGCGCTCGAGTCGCTGGCGCAGGACTACGCCGGACGGCCGATCGAGATCAAGGAGACCGGGGCGGGCTGGCGAATCCAGGTGCGCCGCGCCTATGCCGCGACGGTCGCACGACTGTGGCCCGAGCGGCCGCAGCGCTACTCGCGCGCGCTGCTCGAGACGTTGGCGCTGATCGCGTATCGGCAGCCGATCACGCGCGCCGAGATCGAGTCGGTGCGCGGCGTTGCGGTCAATCCGAACATCACCAAGACGCTGCTCGAGCGGCAGTGGAACCGCGTGCTCGGCCACCGCGATCTGCCGGGCCGGCCGGAGC
>JBIODC010000048.1:0-17308 GCA_044440135.1 Steroidobacterales bacterium
CAGCTTGTCCACCACGCGCTCGATCGTCGCCTCATCGAGCGCCGCGAACTGGATCACCGCATCCAGGCGGTTGCGGAACTCGGGTGAGAACAGCCGCCGGATCGCCTCCATACCGTCAGTGGTGTTGTCGGCGTGGGTGAAGCCGATCGACGGGCGGCTCATCTCCTGGGCGCCGGCATTGGTGGTCATGACGATGATGACATGACGGAAATCGGCCTTGCGGCCGTTGTTGTCGGTCAGCGTGCCATGATCCATCACCTGCAGCAGCAGGTTGAAGACGTCCGAATGCGCCTTTTCGATCTCATCGAGCAGCAGCACGCAGTGCGGATGCTTGGCGATCGCCTCGGTCAGCAGTCCGCCCTGGTCGAAGCCGACGTAGCCCGGCGGGGCGCCGATCAGGCGCGACACCGTGTGCCGCTCCATGTATTCGGACATGTCGAAGCGGATGAATTCGATGCCGAGCGCGATCGCCAGCTGCCGCGTGACCTCGGTCTTGCCCACGCCCGTGGGACCGGCGAACAGCAGGCTGCCGACCGGCTTGCGCTGATCGCCCAGGCCCGAGCGCGCCATCTTGATCGCGGCCGCGAGGGTCTCGATGGCCTGGTTCTGGCCGAAAATCACCAGCTTGAGGTTGCGCTCGAGGTTCTTCAGCAGGTCGCGGTCCGAGGCCGAGACGTTCTTGGCCGGAATGCGCGCCATGCGCGCGACCACATCCTCGATCTGCGCCACTTCGACCCGCGCCTCACGCTCGCCGACCGGTCGCAGCCGCAGCCGCGCCCCGGCCTCATCCACCACGTCGATCGCCTTGTCGGGCAGATGCCGCTCGTTGATGTGGCGGTCGGCCAGCTCGGCCGCCGCCCGCAGCGCGTCGTCGGCGTACTCGACGCCGTGGTGCTCTTCGAACTTCGGCTTCAGTCCCATCAGGATCTCGACCGTCTCGGCCACCGAGGGCTCGGCCACGTCGATCTTCTGGAAACGCCGCGCCAGCGCGTGATCCTTCTCGAAGATGCCGCGATATTCGTGGTACGTGGTCGATCCGATGCAGCGGATCTCGCCGTTGGCCAGCACCGGCTTGATCAGGTTGGAGGCGTCCATCACCCCGCCGGAGGCGGCGCCGGCGCCGATCACGGTGTGGATCTCGTCGATGAACAGGATCGCCCCGGGCTGCTTCTTCAGCTCGCTCACGACCGACTTCAGGCGCTTCTCGAAATCACCGCGGTACTTGGTGCCCGCGATCAGCGCGCCCATGTCGAGCGCGAAAATGGTGCAGTCGGCGAGTACCTCGGGCACGCGCCCTTCCACGATCAGCCGCGCCAGGCCTTCGGCGATCGCGGTCTTGCCGACGCCGGCTTCCCCGACGTACAGCGGATTGTTCTTGCGGCGGCGGCACAGGATCTCGATGGTGCGCTCGATCTCGAGCTTGCGGCCGATCAGCGGATCGATGCGCCCTTCCTGCGCCTGGGCGTTGAGATTGACCGCGTACTTCTCGAGCGCGTTGCCCGACTCGCTGTCGCGCTCGCCGTCGACGCCGGCGTCGTCGCGCTCCTTGTCGGCCTTCGATTCGCCGGTCCTGGACAGGCCGTGGGAGATGAAATTGACCACATCGAGGCGCGTGACCTGGGCGCGCGCCAGCAGGAATACCGCGTGGCTCTGCTTCTCGCTGAAGATCGCGACCAGCACGTTGACGACGCCGACCTCTTTCTTGCCGCTCGACTGCACGTGAAACACCGCCCGCTGCAGCACCCGCTGGAAGCCGAGCGTCGGCTGCACTTCGCGCTCCTCGCTGGCGGCAAGGCGCGGAGTGTTGCTCTCGACGTGCTGCTTGAGGTCGGCGCTCAGGCGCTCGATGTCGGCGCCGCAGCCCTCGAGCACTTCGCGCACCTTCGGTGCGTCGAGAATGGCGAGCAGCAGATGCTCGACCGTAAGGAATTCGTGGCGCGCGCCCCGCGCCTGATGAAAGGCCTGGTTAAGGCAGAATTCGAGCTCGCTCGACAACACAGCTCCGTTTCTCCGGCAGTTGTTTCAGGCTTCCTCGAGCGTACACAGCAACGGGTGCTGATGCTCGCGCGAGTAACTGGTCACTTGCGACACTTTGGTCTCTGCGATTTCGTAAGTAAAGACTCCACAGACACCTTTGCCACGTGTATGCACCTCGAGCATAACCCGTGTAGCGGTTGGCCGATCCATGGCGAAGAATCGCTCAAGTACCTCGACGACGAATTCCATCGGGGTATAGTCGTCGTTGAGCAGTATGACGCGGTACAGGGGCGGCTGCGCCGTCTCCGGCGGAGCCTCCTCGACTATTACACCATGCTCGGGGCGATTAGATGCTCTGGGCTCCGTCACGTGAAAGTCGCCCCGTCACAAAATCGCAGCGGATCTGCAGCGCGCCGGTCGCTGAAGTCTAATCCAGTGTGACGCATCGGGGTATCTCCGGCGCCAGCGCTCGACCGTGTCGGCGTTGAGCGACGCTTGGAACTAAAAGAAATTAGCCGAAACAAACACTTGAGAGCGTCAACGGCTGCGCCGTATCATGTCATATCTAGGCGCTCCCCTGGAGCTTGTAGTTGACCAGTGCGACAACTTGGATCGATGAGCTCAAGTCAGTGCAGGGACTGACGCGGCTGTTCGCCGACCGTGGCGCGCAGCTGTTGGCCCTGCTGCTGCTGCTCGCCTTGGGCGTGGACAGCGCCCTGATCCTGACCCGGGCGCTCGGCCACGGCCCGGACCTGCCGCCACCGAGCCTCGCCGGCCCGCCGGCGCTGGTCCGACCGGGCGTCAATCCCGCGCTGCAGCTGGGGATTATTGTCAACGCCCGTCTGTTTGGCGCCGCGCCGGTGGTGGCCGGCGGCTCGGACGCCCCGACGACCACGATGCCGCTGATCCTCGCGGGTGTGATCGCCGATCCCGATCCGGGCAAGGGCGTGGCGATCATCGGCGAGAACGCCGCGGCCGGGAAGCTCTATGGAGTCGGCGCTGCGATTCCCGGCGGCGCCCACCTGCACGCGGTGTACAGCGACCGGGTGCTGCTCGAGCGCAATGGCGGCCTCGAGACGCTGATGCTGCCGCGCACGCCGATGGCCGCCCGCAGCGCCGCACCATCCGCCATAGCCGGCGCCGGGCCGCGCCAGGGGGCCGCGCGCGAGAACGCGAGCCTGCTCGCGGGTCTGGTGCGCGTACAACCGGTGTTCAACCAGGGCAAGCTGGCCGGCTATCGGATCTTTCCCGGCGGCAAGGCCGGCACCAGCGCCTTTACCCAGCTGGGACTGAAGTCCGGCGATCTGATCGAGGCGGTCAACGGCACCGCGCTCGATGATGCCGGGCGCGCGATGGAAGTGCTGAACACCTTGTCCTCCTCGGCCACCGCGACCGTCACGGTGTCGCGCAATGGTCAGCCGCAGGAGGTCAATCTGAATCTAGCCAACCTCAACATCGAGACCGATTCGGGTGACAATAGCTCCAGCGGTCCGAACGCCGCCGGCCAGGCCGGTGCCGGCCCGAGCGGCGATCAGTCGCCTCGGGGCCGTCTCGCCGGCAATCCGAATCTGAGCATTGCGCCCGGCGCTGCGCCCGCGGCTTCGGGCACTATGAACGCCGCTGCGGCCGGCGCCGAAGCGCCGGCCGCGCCCGCTGGCGGCAGCAGCGGCGGCAACACCAGCAGCGAACGCGACCGCTGAGCTGGCCCGGTCCTTACTTACAGCCATCGCACGACAGGAAACGACCACTGATGTCCGATAGATCACCGATCGTCCGTGCGCCGCGCCCGCGGCGCCACCTCGCGATCGCGCTCGCCGCGCTGGCCGTCAGCGCGCTGGCGCTCGGCCAGCAGCCGGGCCCGCAGCGTGCCCCCGCAAGCGATGAGCAGGCCGGCACGCAGCGCATCACCCCGAATTTCAAGGACGCCGACATCACGCAGATCATCGAAGCGGTCAGCATGGCGACCGGCAAGAACTTCATCATCGACCCGCGCGTGCACGCGCAGGTGACGATGCTGTCCTCGACGCCGATGACGCCGGACCAGTTCTATCAGGCGTTCCTCGCGATCCTGCAGGTGCACGGCTTCATCGCGGTGCCAGCCGGCAATGTGACCAAGATCATCCCGGACGCCAACATGCGCCAGTATCCGGCGAATGATCTGCCGCACAGCGTCAGTTCGAGCTCCGATGAGCTGGTGACGCAGGTGCTGTCGGTCAAGAACGTCGGCGCCGCGCAGCTGGTGCCGGTGCTGCGGCCGCTGATGCCGCAAAACGCGCAGCTCTCGGCCGTGACCGGTGCCAACATCCTGATCATCTCCGACCGCGCCAGCAACGTGAATCGCATGATGCGCATCATCGCGCGCATCGACGAGGTCGGAAATCCGGACGTCGATGTGATCACGCTGCACAGCGCGACCGCGGCCGACACCGTGCGGGTCCTGAACTCGCTGCTGGCGCAGAGCGGCGAGGCCGGCGGCAGCCTCAAGATCGTCGCCGACGATCGCTCCAACAGCATCCTGCTCAGTGGCGATGACAACGTGCGCATGCGCGTCAAGGCGCTGGTGGCGCACCTCGATACGCCGGTGGATACCGGCAGCGAAACCCAGGTGCGCTACCTGCGCTACTCCGACGCCGAGGATCTGGCCACGCGGCTCAAGGAGCAGATGTCGGGCACCAGCAGCGGCGGCACCACCTCGGCCATGGCCGCGCTGCTCAATCGCACGCCGACGCCGCAGCAGCCGCAGCCGAACGCCCAGGGCAACACCCCAGTGCCGGGAACAGCGCCGTCCTCGGCCGCCGGCGCTGGCGGGCCGGCGACCCTGTCGCTGGCCGGCGGCAATGCCACGATCTGGGCCGACAAGGCCAACAACGCGCTGGTCATCACCGCGGGCCAGCGCAGCATGCGGGCACTCAACGCCGTGATCGACAAGCTCGATATCCGCCGCCCGCAGGTGTACGTGGAGGCCATCATCGCCGAAGTGACGGTCGACAAGACCGCGGATCTGGGCGTGAACTGGGCGATCGACGGCAGCAACGCCAACGTCGGCGTCGGCGGCTTCGTGACGCCGGTCGGCGGCACTTCGATCGTCGACCTGGTGACGGCGGCGCTTGGTGCCACGTCGAGCACGACCACGGGGACGACTACCGGCGTCACGCCCACCGGCACGGGGCTGTCAACCGCGACGCTCAGCGGCACCACGGTCGGCATTGGCCGGCTCAAGGCTTCCGGGGTCAACTTCGCGGTCATGCTGCGCGCGCTGCAGGGCGATTCGCGCACCAACATCCTGGGCACCCCGTCGGTGGTCACACGCGACAATCAGGAGGCAAAGATGGAGGTGGCGCAGGAAGTGCCGTTCCTGACCGGCCAGTACTCGACCACCAACGGCACCGGCAGCGCATTCCAGACCATCCAGCGCGAGGAGGTCGGCACGATCCTGACCGTGACCCCGACCATCAACGAGGGCGACACGGTGCTGCTGAAGCTGCAGGTGGAGAGCTCGAGCCTGGCGGCAAGCTCCCAGGGCGCGGTGGACCTGATCACCAACAAGCGCGCGATCACCACCAGCGTGCTGATCAAGGATGGCGGCACATTGGTGCTCGGCGGCCTGATCCAGGACAGCGTGACCAACGGCGAGCAGTCGGTGCCGCTGCTGGGGAGTATTCCGTTGATCGGCGAACTGTTTCGGGCGCGCAATACCGAGAAGACCAAGACCAATTTCCTGATCTTTCTGCAGCCGCACATTCTGCGCGACGACACGCAGGCGGGCGTCGAGACCGATGCCAAATACGACTACATCCGCGACCAGCAGCGCATTCTCGGTCACGATCCGCGCGCGTTGCCGCTGCAGCCGTATCAGCCCGCGGACCCGCTGCCGTCGATTGAAAGCGGCCGCACCAAGGGCGGTATCCTCAGCCCCGACGTGTCCGACGCCGACCGCACGCGCCTGAAAAAGCAGCACGGCAATAAGGCGGCGGGCTCGCCCGACAGCGGCGCCGGGTCCACACCGACCCCGTACGGCGGCGCCAGCGTCTCGCCCGATGACACCGCGCCGGCGCCCAGCGGGGCAGCGCCACCGTGAGCGCGGTCGCCGAAGGCGTCGGGGCCGATCGCCGGCTGCCGTTTACCTTTGCCCGGCGCCACGGCGTGCTGGTACGCGGCATCGAGGATGGCATTGCCGATTGCGTCTACCGCGCGCCGGCCTCGCCGGTGGCGCTGGCCGAGGCGCGGCGCTTTCTGCGCATGCCGGTGAAGCTGACCATGGTGGACAGCGAAGCCTTCGACGAGCTGCTGCGCAAGACCTATGAGGGCGGCGGCGAGTCGATGCAGATCGGCCTCGAGGACACCACCGATCTGGCGCATCTGGCGCAGGAGCTGCCCGAGCAGGCCGACCTGCTCGAGAGCAACGACGATGCGCCGATCATCCGCCTGATCAACGCGGTGCTGACGCAGGCGATCCGCGAGAACGCCTCCGACATCCACATCGAGCCGTTCGAGAATCGCCTGGTGGTGCGCTTTCGCGTCGACGGCATCCTGCGCGAAGTGCTGCAGTCCAAGCGCGGCGTCGCCCCGCTGGTGGTGTCGCGCATCAAGGTCATGTCCAAGCTCGACATCGCCGAGAAGCGCCTGCCGCAGGACGGCCGCATCAGCCTGCGCATCGCCGGGCGCGCGGTCGACGTGCGCGTCTCGACCATCCCGTCCGGTCACGGCGAGCGCGTGGTGCTGCGTCTGCTGGACAAGCAGGCCGGCCGGCTCGATCTGGACTCGCTCGGCATGGGGGAACATACCCAGCAGCTGATCGACGAGCTGATCCACAAGCCGCACGGCATCCTGCTGGTCACCGGACCGACCGGCTCGGGCAAGACCACAACGCTGTACGCCGCGCTCGAGCGCCTCAACGACAACACCCGCAACATCATGACGGTCGAGGATCCGATCGAGTATTACATCGACGGCATCGGCCAGACGCAGGTCAACACCAAGGTCGAGATGACGTTCGCGCGCGGCCTGCGCGCGATCCTGCGCCAGGACCCGGATGTGGTGCTGGTCGGGGAAATCCGCGACCTGGAGACCGCGCAGATCGCCGTGCAGGCGAGCCTGACCGGACACCTGGTGCTCTCGACCCTGCATACCAACACCGCCGCCGGCGCGCTGACCCGCCTGCGCGACATGGGCATCGAGCCGTTCCTGCTGTCCTCGAGCCTGGTCGGCGTGCTCGCGCAGCGGCTGGTGCGCGTGCTCAGCCCCGATTCGCGCCAGGCGTTCCCGGCCGGCGAATACGAGCGGCGCCTGCTCGGCCTCGGGCCGGCCGATCCGTCACCGACGCTGTACCGCCCGGGGCGCGATGCCAGCGGTGGCTACCGCGGCCGCACCGGCATCTACGAGCTGATCCTGATCGACGATACCCTGCGCACCATGATTCACGACGGTGTCGGCGAGCATGAGCTCGAACGCTACGCCCGCAAGTTCACCCCGTCGATCCGCGATGACGGCCTGGCGCGCGTGCTCAAGGGCGAGACCACGATCGAAGAAGTCCTGCGCGTGACGCGCGAGGATTAGACTCCCGGCCCATGGGCGCATTCGAGTACACGGCTCTCGACGCGGGCGGCCGATCGCGCAAGGGCGTCATCGAGGGCGACACCGCGCGCCACGTGCGCACGCTGCTGCGCGAGCGGCAGTTGATGCCGGTCAGCGTCGAGGAAGTCGCGGCGCGCGAATCGCGCCGGCAACGCGCCAGCCGCTTCGGATTTGCGCGCGGCGTATCCGCCGCCGACCTGTCGCTGATGACCCGGCAGCTGTCGACCCTGGTGCGCGCGGGCCTGCCGCTGGAAGAGGCACTGCTGGCGGTCTCGCAGCAAACGGAAAAGCCGCGCGTGCAGAGCATCCTGCTCGGCGTGCGTGCCAAGGTGGTCGAAGGCCACACGCTCGCGACCGGCCTGGCGGATTTCCCGCGCGTGTTCCCGGAGATCTACCGCGCCACGGTCTCGGCCGGCGAGCAGTCCGGCCACCTCGATGCGGTGCTCGAACGGCTGGCCGAATACACCGAATCGCGCGAACAGATGCGCCAGAGCGTCGTCGGGGCGATGCTGTATCCGTTGGTGCTGACGATCATGTGCTTCACGATCGTCTCGATCCTGCTGACCTATGTGGTGCCCAAAGTGGTCGACGTGTTCGAAGCCAATCATGCCAAGCTGCCGCTCGCCACGCGCGTGCTGGTGGCCATCAGCAGCTTCCTGCGTGACTACGGCCTGTGGCTGCTGGTCGCGATCGCGGTGGCCGCGTTCGTGTTCTGGCGCTCGCTCAAATCGCGCGAGATGCGCCGGCGGGTGCACCAGACGATGCTGACCCTGCCGCTGATGGGCCGCATCGTGCGCGGGGTCAACACCGCGCGTTTCACGCGCACGCTGAGCATCCTGACGGCAAGCGCCGTGCCGGTGCTCGACGCGCTGCGCATCTCCAGTGAAGTGGTCACCAACCTGCCGATGCGCGATGCGGTGACCGAGGCGGCCGCGCGGGTGCGCGAGGGCGCGCCGATCGGCCGCTCGCTCTCCAGCAGCCGGCTGTTTCCGCCGATGACGGTGCACCTGATCTCGAGCGGCGAGTCCAGTGGCCAGCTGCAGACCATGCTCGAGCGCGCCGCGACCAACCAGGAGCGCGAGCTCGCGGGCCTGCTGGCCGCGCTGGTCGGACTGCTGGGCCCGCTGCTGATCGTCGGCATGGGCCTGTTCGTCATGGGCATCGTATTTGCGATGCTGTTACCAATTTTCGAAATGAATTCCCTAATCCGCTGACGTCGGCGTTGCATCGGTTTTTGAATCGCATTATTTTCGCGTCGAGGCTGACATCACGACAGGTCAATACGTAGATCAAGGCCATGGGCGGAAACACGGATTCCGACGAATTCGAGGAAGACGACGCGGAGGAGATCGCGGGCGACGACGATCTCGACCTGGATCGCGCCATCAAGGACATGGAGATCGCCAAACGCCGCACCGTCAAGGTCGGTGAGCCGGCCTGGCGGCGCCTCGAGCAGCGGCTCGAGCAGAAGCGCACGGCGGAACTGATCAGCGATTTCGAAGACTACGACATCGGCGAGTCCGGCACGCGCCGCGGCTCGGCGACCAACGGCGCGGGGGCGAAGTCGCGACGTTAGCTAGCTGGCGCGGGCGGCGGCGGACCCGGCCGCGGCGGCCGGCATGGTTGATACGCCGCGCCGCAGGACGCCCACCACCACCCCCTCGATCAGCATCGACTCCTGCCTCAGATCGACCCGAATCGGCTCGAATTCAGGGTTCTCGGGCAGCAACCAGACCACGCTGCCCTCCTGCTTGTAGCGCTTCACGGTGACTTCATTCTCGAGCCGCGCGACGATGATCTGGCGGTTGCGCACCTCACTGGTGCGATGGACCGCCACCAGGTCGCCATCGAGGATGCCGGCATCCTTCATGCTCATGCCGACGACCTTCAGCAGATAGTGCGGCCGTGGATGAAACACCGCCGGATCGACCTGCAGGTGCTCGAGGATGTTCTCTTCCGCCAGGATCGGCCGACCGGCCGCGACCCGCCCCACCAGCGGCAACGCGAGCTGCTCGCGCATCGTGTCGCGCAGCTGTATGCCGCGCGATGCGCCGGGCAGCAGCTGGATCACGCCCTTGCGGGCCAGGGCGCGCAGATGCTCCTCGGCGGCGTTGGGCGAGCGAAATCCGAGCTCGGCAGCGATCTCGGCGCGCGTCGGCGGCATCCCGGTCTCGCTTAAGGCTCGCTGGATGAAGCGCAGCACATTGGCCTGGCGTGGGGTCAGGTCGGACATACTGTAATTATATACAGTAGTCGCGATTGCCTGCAACAACATGAAGCCGCCGCCTCGTTGGGGCATCGGCCGGCTCAGGGGCGCTGACCGGCGCCTTGGCTCCCGGAGCATCCCCGCCGCATGATCCGAATCGGGCGCCGCCCGTCTGACACCGGACCGTGACCTCAGCGCCTCGCCGGTGCACTCGGTCGATGCAGGAACAAGCCGGGGCACCGGCTGCTGCGCATGCAGGGTCGGCATCGTCGGGCATCGAGCTCGCGCCGCCGAATCCCGCACGCAAACATGCGCGCTGCGCATCGGCGGCTCGTGCGGCGTGCGCCGCGACCGTCAAGGCACTCGTGGCGAACGCGCAACGATCGCATGCATTCATGCCGCGTTCATTGTTTGCCCGATATCCTATTCAACTGTCGGCACCGGCTGACAGACCGATTTCGGAATGTTGCTATTGCTTTCGTATGTCAAATTTGGTCAAGTTGTGGCCCGCAAAATCGTGCCGCCGCGCAAACGTTCGGTGCGATGCGGTTTATTTCAGTGTAAGTAAAGGGGATTTCGAATGAACAATTCAACCGTTGTGAAGCTGGCCGCCGCCGCTCTGGTGGTTATGCTCGCCGGCTGCACCGACCTCAAGCCGCTTCAGGCCCAAGTCGACTCTCTGAAGCAGCAAGTCGGCAAACTGCAGACCGACGTTGACGCGGCCAAGTCGTCGGCTGACGCTGCTTCACGTGCCGCCAGCGCTGCGCAGAGCTCTGCGAGTCAGGCTGCCACGGCTGCGAGCGGTGCGCAAAGCACGGCCAACCAGGCGTTGTCTGCGGCGCAGGCGGCGCAGGCTTCGTCCGATGCGACCAACGAGAAGATCGATCGCATGTTCAAGAAGTCGGTTTCGAAGTAATTCGACCGGCCGTGGGAGAGAAAAACGCCGCGCTCTGAGCGGCGTTTTTTATTGAGCGAACAGCGCGCTTCCCTGCCGCGTTGCGGATCTCGAGCCGGCGTGCCGTGGCTGCGCGAACCCGCAAATCCTGCGGCGAGCGTATCAATAGCGCAGCAGTGCCGAACCCCAGGTGACCCCGCCGCCCAGGGCCTCGAGCAGCAGCATGTCACCGCGCTTGATGCGACCGTCGCGCACCCCGACATCCAGCGCCAGCGGCACCGAGGCGGTTGAGGTGTTGCCGTGTTCCTGCACCGTCACGATCACGCGCTCCATCGGCAGGCTGAGTTTCTTCGCCACGGCCTGGATGATGCGCAGGTTGGCCTGATGCGGCACCAGCCAATCGATGGCGGATTTATCGAGATGATTCGCCGCCAGCGTCTCATCGACCACGCGGCCCAGCAGCGTTACAGCGAGTTTAAACACTTCGCTGCCCGCCATGCGCACGAAATCCCCGGGCGCCATCGCACCGGGCGCCGCGCCGCGGGCCGGCCCGCCGGTGCAATACATCAGGTGCTTGTAGCTGCCATCGGCGTGCAGGTGGGTCGAGATGATCCCGGGCTGTTCGGCAGGCTGCAGCACCACGGCGCCGGCGCCGTCGCCAAACAGGATCGCGGTGCTGCGATCGTTCTGATCCACGATCCTTGACAGCACCTCGGATCCCACCACCAGCGCGCAGCGCGCAGCGCCGGTGCGCACGAACTTGTCGGCGACCGCGAGCGCGTAGATGAACCCGCTGCAGGCGGCCTCGAGCGCGAACGCCGGGCCGCCGCGGCAGCCGAGCCGGTCCTGCAGCAGCACGCCGGCGTTCGGAAATACCAGGTCCGGCGTGGTGGTGCCGTACGAGATCAGATCGATGTCGCCCGGATCCAGGCCCGCCGCGGCGATCGCCGCGCGCGAGGCATGCTCGGCCATATCGACGTTGGACTGCTCCGGCGGCAGGATATGGCGGCGCTCGATCCCGGTGCGCTCGCGGATCCAGGTATCGCTGGTATCCATGCGCTTCTCGAGATCGGCATTGGTCACGACCGTTTCCGGCAGATAGCTGCCGGTGCCGACGATGCGCGAGAACACCTGAGTTGAGCCCGATTCGGCCGCCGCGACGCGGCGCGCTATTCCTGGCTTTCCGGCTCGGCCTTTTTCTCGATCACGCGACGGCCGCGGTAGAAACCATCGGGCGTCACGCAGTGACGCAGGTGCTGCTCACCCGACTGGGGATCGGTCGACAACGCCGGCGTCGCGAGCCCATCGTGCGAACGGTGCATGCCGCGCTTCGAGGGGGTCTTGCGGCTTTTTTGTACGGCCATGATCCAAACTCCTGCAACATATCGTGGAACTATCTCTTCGTCTTCGTGCCACCATCCAGCAGCGCGCGCAAATCCGCGAACGGCCGCGCCGTCGCCTGCTCGGCCACGCACTGCAGCGGCGATGCCGGCGCGGCATCGTGCGCTGCGGCAGAGCGGCCGGCAGACCTTTCACAGGCACCGCTGTCGGCGTGCAGCGGCACCACCGGCAGCGCCAGCAGCAACTCCTCGGCCGCCAGCGCCTCGAAACTCAGCCGGCCTTCCGCGGCGAGATACGTTTCCCATTCGACCGGCGCGGCTTCGGCTTCGGCCTCGGATTCGATCAGCAGCACCGGTGAGTTGGTCTCGATCGGCACCGCCATCGGCCCCATACAGCGTTGGCAGATCAGCTCCAGCTGCGCCTTCAGCGCGACCTGCGCCACCATGTAGCCCTGCTCGCGGCCGAACTGCAAATGCGCATGCACCTGACCGCCGCCCGAAATCAACTCGACCGGAAGGCCCGGCAGCTGCGCCACGGGGATATCCAGGTCTAGGATCGCGCGAGCGTCTGCTAGCTTTCTGACGTCGCGTAGCTTCGAGGCGCCGCCCGGCATGGGGCGCGTATAATAAGTTCAGTGCCCCGGCAAGTCAAAAAAGCCTCCGGGCTCAAGCCCTTGAATCGAAGACCGTTTTCGCATAGCGCATGCCGCCCCTGATCCTGGCTTCGAGCTCGGCGTACCGGCGCGAGTTGCTCTCGCGCCTGCGCCTGCCGTTCGGCTGCGCCGCCCCCGGCGTCGATGAGGCCCCGCTGGCTGCCGAAAGCCACCCCGATCGCGCCGTGCGCCTGGCGCTCGCGAAGGCCGCCGCGGTCGCGACCCGCCATCCCGGCAGCACCGTGATCGGCAGCGACCAGATCGGCGTCTGCAAGGGCGAGCCGCTCGAGAAGCCGGGCAACGCCGCGCGCGCGCGCGTGCAGCTGCAGTGGCTGTCGGCGGCAGCCGCGACCTTTCACACCGCCGTGGCCGTGTTGCCGGCCGAGCGCGGCAACAGTCTGCAGTTCGTCGACACCACGACGGTGTATTTTCGCGCGCTGAGCGAAGCTGAAATCGATCGCTACATCGCCGCCGAGCAGCCGTTCGACTGCGCCGGCGGCTTTCGCTGCGAAGGGCTGGGCATCAGCCTGTTCAGTCGCGTGGTCTCGGAGGACCCGACCGGCCTGATCGGCCTGCCGCTGATCGCGGTGGCACGCGCACTGCGCCAGCTCGGCTATGAGCTGCCCTGACGCGCTCAGGGCTGCTTGTCGAGGATGTATTCGGTCCGCACCTCGTGCACCACGTCGTTGTCCACGACGTGCAGCGTCTTGCCATCGCCCGACACGCTCGAGCGCACGATGTCGGTGATCTTGTCGCCGCGCTTGTCGGTCTCCTCGATCGTATCGGCACTGAGGCGCGTGAGCGTCACCACGGTATGGCCGGCGTCGCCCTCGATCGGATACTCCTTGCCGTCGAACCTGGCGTCATAGCTCTGGCCGTTCCAGCTCATCTTGAGCGAGTCCGTGCCCATCTCATAGGTGATCGTGCGTCCGACGTCGGCCATGTCCGTCAGCTTGTCGGTTTGCCAGGACCCGGAGGTCGCGTGCGCTCCGGCGGGGGCCGGGCCGACGCGCTTCTCGGTGAAGCTGCCGTTGACCGGCTGCGCACCCGAATAATCGGTAAATCGGGCGCTCAGCGTCGCGCCGCCGTCCGAGACTGAATAGGTCACGCTCGTGGCCGGCTTGCTGGCCCGCTTGTTGGTGATCTCGATCGAGGTCGAGCTCAGCACCTGCACCGCGACCGAATCGTAATAGTCGTGGCCGGTGACGCTCTGGTCGCGGCCATCGGCCTTGACCTTGACTTCAGGCACGCAGCTCGCGCAGGTGTAGATGCCCTGCGTGATGTCGAATACATCCGGTTTGCCGGACTGCTTGAGCGAACTGACGCGCGTCTTCCAGGTGCCCTCGAACGGCCCCTGCGCCAGGCAGATCGCCGGCACCAGCAGCAACAGACCCACTACCCTGTTCATCGCAGCAACCCCTGTTTCCTGTGATCCCACGGCGCGCGAGTCTACCCTGACGCCGGCCGGCCCGCCGCCAGCGGCTTCCCCGCTGCGCCGTGCAGCGCGCGCGCTCAGCGCCTTTTAGCGCGCGGCTCGTCGCTCGCGTGCGCGCTTGCCCGCGAGCTGATCGAGCACGCCGCGCAGCTCGGACGGCAGCGGCGCGCTGAAACTCTGCTCGCTGCCGCTGTCGGGCCAGACGAAGGACAGGCTGTGCGCGTGCAGGAACATGCGCTTGAGGCCGAGCGCGGCCAGCGATTCGTTGAAGGCCTCATCACCATACTTGGCATCGCCCGCGACCGGATGACCGCAGTAGGCCGCATGCACGCGAATCTGGTGCGTGCGGCCGGTATGGATGATCGCCTCGATCAGCGACGCGCGCGCGCCGTAGTGCTCGATCAGCTTGAACTCGGTCAGCGCGTGCTTGCCGTGCGCGTCCACCTTGACCGTGCGCTCGCCGCCGACCCGCAGATCGGTGCGCAGCGGCGCATCGATGCGCTTGTGCCCGAGATTCCAGCGTCCCGCGACCAGCGCCAGGTAGCTCTTCTGCACCGCACCGTCGCGCAGCAGCGCGTGCAGCGCGCGCAGCGCCGCACTGCGCTTGGCGACCAGCAGCAGCCCGCTGGTGTCGCGATCGAGCCGATGCGCCAGCTCCAGGGTCTGGTCCGGACGCGAGGCGCGCAGCGCCTCGATCACGCCAAACGACAGGCCGCTGCCGCCGTGCACGGCGACGCCGCGCGGCTTGTCGAGCACCAGCAGCCGCTCATCCTCGTGGATGACGGCGCGTTCGATCGCCTCGATCATGCCCGCGGGCACGCGCCGCGGCGCATCGGGCGCCGCCTCGCGCACCGGCGGCAGGCGCACCGAGTCGCCGGCGGCGAGCCGCTGTTCCGGACTGGCACGACGTCCGTTGACGCGCACCTCACCGCGGCGAATCAGGCGAAAGATGCGGCTGCGCGGCACGCCGGCGAGCAGCCGGCCCAGGACCTTGTCGAGCCGCTGCCCCTGCTCCTGGGCGTCGATTTCGACGTGCCGCACCGCGGATCGGCGTTCCGGCGGGGCGGCCTGCGGGTCGGTGTCGGTCAAAAGGCTCTCCAAAGGCGCGGCTTGCGCTTTAAGTGTTTGTTTCCAGTAACGTCTGCGACTATAATTCTTCGGTTGCCCAAGGCCGGACACCCAAATCTTAAAGGAACGGGACCGGCGCCATGGCAACGAGACTGCGGCCAAGCGCCGCATGGTAGTTGGTCCTCGAAATCGAGGCCATCGCGCATGAGTCGGCCGATCTGGTCCGCGCTCGCCTGTAGAAGCTCCTCCGCAAGTTCGAGCCCACGAGCGCGCCGCCGGTCAGTGGACCTCAAGGTTTTCCGGCGCGCCGCCGATGCAATGGCGGCCACGAGTCATCAGCACGGAGTCGATGATCAAAAATCGATGACATCTCTGACGCGCCAAGCGATCTTCGGGTATTCCGCTGTTCACGGCGGCTTCGTGAATGTGCCCCCACACGTGCACATTCCGGTGACCGCGGCCTCTCATCCAATTCTGGCAGAGGCAAATGAAAAGAATGCTAGTCAACGCGACCCAGCAGGAAGAGCTGCGGGTGGCAATGGTCGATGGACAGAAACTCTATGACCTGAGCATCGAGATTCCGTCACGGGAACAGAAAAAAGCCAATATCTATAAAGCCCGCATTTCGCGCGTCGAGCCTTCGCTCGAGGCGGCGTTCGTCGAATACGGCGCACAGCGGCACGGCTTCCTGCCGCTAAAAGAGATCTCCCGCGAATACTTCCGCGCCCAGCCGCAGGGGCGGCTCAACATCCGCGAACTGGTGACCGAGGGCCAGGAACTGCTGGTGCAGGTGGAGAAGGAAGAACGTGGCAACAAGGGCGCTGCGCTCACCACGTTCATCAGCCTGGCGGGTCGTTTCCTGGTGCTGATGCCCAATAACCCGCGCGCCGGCGGCGTATCGCGCCGCATCGAGGGTGAGGACCGGGACCAGATGCGCGAGGTCATGAACCAGCTCAACGTGCCCGAAGGCATGGGTGCGATCGTGCGCACCGCCGGCGTCGGCCGCTCGGCTGAGGAGCTGCAGTGGGACCTGGACAACCTCAAGACCCAGTGGGAGGCGATTGCGGAAGCGGCCAAGGGCCGCGGCGCACCATTCCTCGTCTACCAGGAAGGCGATGCGGTCACGCGCGCGCTGCGCGACTACCTGACCGACGATATCGGCGAGATCCTGGTGGATGACGACAGCGCATTCCAGAAGGGCCTGGAGTACATGCAGCGCTTCATGCCCAACGACACGCAGCGCCGGCTCAAGCTCTACGTCGATGACATCCCGCTGTTCACCCGCTACCAGATCGAAAGCCAGATCGAGTCGGCCTACGCCCACAAGGTGCAGCTGCCCTCGGGCGGCAGCCTGGTGATCGACTACACCGAGGCGCTGGTCTCGATCGACATCAACTCGGCCCGCGCCACGCGTGGCGCCGACATCGAGACCACCGCCTGCAACACCAATCTCGAGGCCGCGGAGGAAATCGCCCGGCAGCTGCGCATCCGCGATATCGGCGGCCTGATCGTGATCGACTTCATCGACATGGAGTCGACCAAGAACCAGCGCGATGTCGAGGACCGGTTGCGCGATGCGATGAAGATGGACCGCGCGCGCATCCAGATCGGGCGGCTGTCGCGCTTCGGGCTGCTCGAGATGTCGCGCCAGCGTCTGCGGCCCAGCCTCGGCGAGTCGAGTCATCTGGTGTGCCCGCGCTGCAACGGTATCGGCAGTATTCGCAGCATCGAATCATTGGCGCTGTCGATCCTGCGATTGATCGGCGAGGATGCGCGCAAGGACCGCACCGCGCGGCTCATCGTGCAGGTGCCGGTCGACGTGGCGACCTATCTGATCAACGAAAAGCGCGACGCGCTGCGCGCGCTCGAGGACAAGTCGCACGCGCAGATGGTGATCGTGCCCAATCCGCACATTCAGACCCCCGAGTACACCATCCGGCGGGTGCGCGACGACGAGGCGCAGCTGGCCGAGAACTCGCAGGTCAGCTACCAGATTCCGGCCGCCCCGGTGGTGGATGCGAGCGAGCGCGAGCGCAAGCCGCCCGCGGAGCAACCGGCCGTCGCCGCGCTGCTGCCCAAGAGCGCAGCCCCGGTGGTGGCCCCGACGCCGTCCAGGCAGGCTGCCGCCAGCGAGGAGTCGCCGGGCCCCGGACTGTGGGA
>JBIODC010000049.1:0-17261 GCA_044440135.1 Steroidobacterales bacterium
CAAAGGACGTATCAACGCGAGTTCCCACACAAGTTACCTGCCAAATTTTTAAAGAGCAGCTGCGGCGCTAAGGCCACAACAGATCCACGGCCCAAAGGGCCGCAGAAAGGGCCGGGAAGTATAGCCCTGCGGCCATTCCCGTCAACATAAGTAGTCAGCGCAGTCTGCGGAAGGGCCCGCTAGGCGGGAACCTTAGGTAGGCTCGAAGCTGAGGGCGCGCATTATAGGGGTAGATGAGGCGCTGTCAACGAGTTGTCACGAATATATTCGCGCACTCGTAACTGCCGGAAAGCTCTTAGTTTTTCTCCAGTGACACACGGGCAAAGCGGCGCGGCCCGAGCTGCACGATGTGGGTCGCGCCCACGTTTAGCCGCGTCGCAGCATCGGTGACCTTTTCGCCGTCGATGCGCACCGCCCCTTCCGCGATCTTGCGCCGCGCTTCCGAGCCACTGGCGGCCAGCCCGGCGGCGGTCAGCACCGCAGCCAGGCTCAGCGCCCCTTCCGGGGCCGCGACCGTGGTCAGGGGCAGGTCGGTCGGCAGGGTCTTTTGCGCAAAGCGCGCCTGGAACTGGGCCTGGGCCGCCTGCGCCGCTGCCAAGTCATGGAATCGAGTGACAATTTCCGCCGCGAGCTCGAACTTGACGTCGCGTGGATTGCGCCCGCTCTCGACCTGCGCCTTGAGCGCCTCGATTTCGCCCAGCGGGCGGAAGCTCAGCAGTTCGAAATAGCGCCACATCAGCTCATCGGAAATCGACATCAGCTTGCCGAACATGTCGCCGGCGGCATCGTTGATCGCGATGTAATTGCCGAGCGACTTCGACATCTTGTTGATGCCATCCAGGCCTTCGAGCAGCGGCATCGTCAGCACCACCTGCGGCTCCTGGCCGTAGTGCTGCTGCAGCGCCCGGCCCACGAGCAGGTTGAATTTCTGGTCGGTGCCGCCGAGCTCCACATCCGCCTGCAGCGCCACCGAGTCATAGCCCTGCACCAGCGGATAGAGGAACTCGTGGATCGCGATCGGCTGATTGCTCTTGTAGCGCTTGGAGAAGTCGTCGCGCTCGAGCATGCGGGCGACCGTGTGCCGGGCTGCGATTTCGATCAGCCCGGCGGCGCTCATGGGACCAAACCAGCGCGAGTTGAAATCGATGCGGGTCTTCGTGGGGTCCAGTATGCGGAAGATCTGCTGCTCATAAGTGCGCGCGTTGACCTGTACTTCCTCGGGCGTGAGCCGCGGGCGCGTCGCGTTGCGCCCGGTCGGATCGCCGATCAGTCCGGTGAAATCGCCGATCAAAAAGATCACCTCGTGCCCGAACTGCTGGAACTGGCGCATCTTGTTGATCAGCACGGTGTGGCCGAGGTGCAGATCGGGCGCCGTGGGATCGAAGCCGGCCTTGACCTTGAGCGGCCGGCCTCGCTTAAGCTTGCTCTGAAGCTCGGCCGGCAGCAGCAGATCCTGCGCGCCGCGGGCCAGCTCGGCCATCTGCTCCTGGATTCGTTCGTCGTTGGGTCTCATATCGATCAGCGTAACTGTAGCAGGATGCGCGGCCGCCGCTCCTGCCCCTTACCTTCGCGTAAAGTAGCACCCATGACCCTGTATCTCGGCCTGATGTCCGGCACCAGCATGGACGGCATCGACGCGGCCCTGCTCGAAATCGACGATGAGGGCATGCGGCTGCTGTCGGCCGTGTGCCGCGACTGGCCGCCGCCGCTGCGTCGCCGGCTGCGTCGCCTGGCCGAGGACTACCAGCACATCGGCCTGGTCGAACTCGGTCAGCTCGATACCAGCGCGGGCAGGGAATTTGCGCTCGCGGCCGAGCAGCTGCTGCGGGCCAACGCGCTGCCGGCCAGTGCGGTGCGCGCGATCGGCAGTCACGGTCAGACCGTGCTGCATCAGCCCCGGGGCGATGCGCCGTTCACGCTGCAGATCGGCGACCCGAATATCATCGCCGAGCGCCTGGGCATCGATGTCGTCGGCGATTTCCGTCGCCGCGATCTGGCGGCGGGCGGTGAGGGTGCGCCGCTGATGCCGGCGTTTCATGCCGCGGCCTTCGGCATACCCGGCGAGGCCCGGGCGGTGGTCAATATCGGCGGCATTGCCAACGTGACGCGGCTCACCGCCGATGGCGGCGTCACCGGCTTCGACACCGGCCCCGGCAACTGCCTGCTCGACGCCTGGGCGCGCCGGCAGCTGCGCCACGCCTACGATGCCAATGGTGCCTGGGCAGCGACCGGCACCGTGCAGCAGGCACTGCTCGAGCGCCTGCTCGGTGAGCCGTATTTTTCGCGGCCGGCGCCCAAGAGCACCGGCCGCGAGACCTTCAGTGACGACTGGCTCGACCGCGCGCTCGCCGGGCTCGCGCTGGCGCCGGCCGACGTGCAGGCAACGCTGGCCGAGCTGACCGCGCGCAGCATCGCCGACAGCCTGAAGGGTGGCCCCATGGCCGATCCCGGCACCGAGCCCAGACGTGTCCTGATCTGCGGCGGCGGCGCGTTGAATGCCGACCTGATGGCGCGCCTGGCGCGCGCGCTGCCGCGCGCCGCGGTGGACACGACCGCGGCCGCCGGGATTGCGCCGGAACATGTCGAGGCGGCGGGCTTCGCCTGGCTCGCGCATCGGTATGTGTGCGGATTGGCGGGGAATTTGCCGGCCGTGACCGGGGCCCGCCACCCGCTGCCGCTCGGGGCGCTCTACCGCGGTGGCCTGGTGTAACACGATCCGGGCCGGACGGCGGCTAGAATGGCCGCTCCATGGCAACAAAACGCGCGCCGCGCGCCCGCAAGATCGCCCAGGCCGCAATCCTTATGGACCAACCCGCCCTACGCTCGCCGCAGCACTTCATCAATCGCGAGTTGTCCTCGCTCGAGTTCAACCAGCGGGTGCTCGCGCAGAGCCTCGATCCGCGCGTGCCGTTGCTCGAGCGGCTCAGGTTCCTGTGCATCTCCTCGAGCAATCTCGATGAATTCTTCGAGATCCGGGTCGCGGGCCTGAAGCAGCTGCTCGAGCTCGGTTCCACCCAGGTCGGCCCCGACGGGCTCGCGATTGCCGATCAGCTCGCGGCGGTACACGAACGCGCGACCGCGCTGGTGCGCGATCAATACGCCAGCCTGAACGAGGTGCTGCTGCCGGCACTCGCGGCCGTGGGCATCGAGGTGTTGAACGAGGAGGACTGGGACGCGGACACGCGCACCTGGGTCGAACATCACTTCCTGGCCGAAGTCGAGCCGGTGTTAAGCCCGCTCGGGCTCGATCCGGCGCGCCCCTTTCCGCGCATCCAGAACAAGAGCCTGAATTTCATCGTGCGCCTGTCGGGCAAGGACGCCTATGGCCGCGACAGCGAGCTCGCGATCGTGCAGGCCCCGCGCTCGCTGCCGCGCATCGTGGCACTGCCCGATGGCAGCAGCCGCGGCCGCTTCGTCGCGCTGTCGACCATCGTCGAGGCGTTCGTGGCGCATCTGTTCGAGGGCGTGCAGGTGCTCGGCTGCTACCAGTTCCGGCT
Organism: Steroidobacterales bacterium; assembly: GCA_044440135.1. Lineage (GTDB taxonomy): Bacteria > Pseudomonadota > Gammaproteobacteria > Steroidobacterales > Steroidobacteraceae > FEN-1191. The sequence goes on from JBIODC010000049.1 coordinate 3,498, forward strand.
CACGCGCAACAGCGATCTGTTCGTCGACGACGAGGAAGTCGATGACCTGCGGCGCGCGCTCGAAGGCGAGCTTGCGCAGCGTCGCTACGGCGCCGAGGTGCGGCTCGAGACCGCCGCGAACTGTCCGGCCGACGTGGTCGAATTCCTGCTGCAGCAGTTCGCGCTCACGCCGCTCGACTGCTATCTGGTCCCGGGGCCGGTCAATCTCAACCGCTTTTCCGCGATCTACGATCTGGCGCAGCGCGCCGACCTGAAGTACCCGGCGTTCACGCCCGGCCTGCCGGCACGCCTGGTTGGAGCCACCGACCTGTTCTCGGTGATCCGGCAACGCGATGTGCTGCTGCATCATCCGTATCGCAGCTTCGGTCCGGTGATGGACCTGCTGCGCCAGGCCGCCACCGATCCGGGCGTGCTCGCGATCAAGCAGACGCTGTATCGCGCCGGCGACAACTCGCCGATCGTCGATGCACTGGTCGCCGCGGCGATGGCGGACAAGGATGTCACGGTCATCATCGAGCTGCGCGCGCGATTCGACGAGGAAGCCAACATCGAGCTGTCCACGCGGCTGCAGGAAGCCGGCGCGCACGTGATGTACGGCGTCGTGGGCTACAAGACCCACGCCAAGATGACGCTGGTGGTGCGCCGCGAAGCCGACGGCATTCGCCGCTACTGCCACCTCGGCACCGGCAACTACCATCCGAAGACCGCCCGCAGCTATACCGACTACGGCCTGTTCACCTGCGACGAGGACATCGGCTCCGATGTGCACGAGATCTTCCTGCAGCTGACCAGCCTGACGCGCACCTCGAAGCTGCGGCGGCTGCTGCAGTCGCCGTTCAATCTGCATGAGTCGGTTCAGGCGCTGATCGAGCGCGAGAGCGCCCACGCGCAGGCGGGCAGGAGCGCCCGCATCATCGTCAAGCTCAATGCGCTGGTGGATCCGCAGACGATCGAGACGCTATATCGCGCATCGCGCAGCGGCGTGCGCATCGATCTGATCATCCGCGGGGTCTGTGCCGTGCGCCCCGGCATCGCGGGAATCTCCGACAACATCCGGGTGGTGTCGATCGTCGGCCGCTTCCTCGAGCACTCGCGCGCCTACTGGTTCGAGAATGGCGGCTCGCCCGAACTGTACCTGTCGAGCGCGGACTGGATGGAGCGCAACTTCTTCCGGCGCGTCGAGATCGCGTTTCCGGTGCTGCACAAGAGCCACCGCGACCGCATCTTCAAGGATCTGGAGACGTATCTGTCGGACAACACCAACACCTGGGAGCTGCAGGCCGACGGCAGCTACCGGCGCCTGAGCTTCGATCAATCCTCGCCGATCGATGCGCAGGCGCAGCTGCTCGAGCGTTACGCCGGCGTGCCGGTGCCGCCGCTGCCGTAGGCACGCCGGCCCCGCCCGGGGGCGCGGCGGGCCACGATCGCGTTAGTGGAAAGACCCGCTTCAGCCGGCGCGATTGCCCGAGAACACCCGCAGCCGGATTCCGTGCGGGCGCAGGAACTCGATCTCGAGCTGCAGGTCGGCGACCGTCAGCGGGTGCTCCTTGAGCCAGCGCGCCGGAAAGCGCAGTTCCAGCGTTGCACCGCGTGCGCCAAGCTCGATGTTCGGCAGCGCCACCGCGCTGCGTCCACGATGCAGCAGCACGGCCAGCCGCAGCAGCACGATCAGGTGCATCGCGCGCCGATCCCACGGCGGAATGAGATCTTCCAGCCCCTGCACCGAGAGCTTGCGCCGATGGCTGCCCACCAGCCGCGCCAGCAGCTGCTGATCCTCGCGCGCGAACCCTGGCATGTCGGCGTTCTCGAGCAGGTATGCGCCATGGCGGTGATAGCCGCTGTGGGCGACGTCGAGTCCGATCTCGTGCAGCTTGCCGGCCCACTTGAGGCTCAGCTCGGCCAGCGGGTCGCCGAGCTCCCACGGCTCGCTTACCTGCGACAGGAACTGCAGCGCCGTGGCTTCGACGCGTTCGGCCTGCTCCAGATCGACATGATAGCGGCGCTGCATCGAGCTGACGGTGCGCTCGCGCGCATCCGAGCGCGTCATGCGGCCGACCATGTCGTACAGCAGGCCGTCGCGCAGCGCGCCTTCGACGAAGCGCAGCTGTTGGATGCCGAGCGCGTCGATGATCTCGGTCAGGATCACCACGCCGCCCGGAAACACCGGCCGCCGCTCGTCGGTCACCGCATCGAGATCGAGCGCGCGGGTATGGCCGACCTCGGCGAGCCGCTGCAGCAACAGCTCGTTGCCGGCGGGCGTGACGCCGCTGGCGGCCGGATCGAGCTGGCGGATGCTGTCGGCGATCGCGCGGATGGTCCCGGAGCTGCCGAATGCGCGCGACCAGCCGCGGCGCAGGAACGCCGCCTGGATCGGTTCGAGCTCCAATCGTGCCGCCAGCCGCGCGCGCTCGATGCGCTTGGGCGACAGGCGGCCATCGCCGAAGAAGCGCTGACTGAGCGATACGCAACCGACCTGCAGACTCTCCATTTCCAGCGGTTCGAAACGCTCCCCGATGATCAGCTCGGTGCTGCCGCCGCCGATATCGATCACCAGCCGGCGCCCGTCCTCGCTCGGCAGATTGTTCGCCACGCCGGAATAGATCAGCCGCGCCTCCTCCATGCCGGAGACGATTTCGATCGGGAAGCCGAGTGCCTCGCGCGCGCGCTCGAGGAATGCCTGCTTGCGGCGCGCCACGCGCAGCGCGTTGGTACCCACGACGCGCACGTTGTTCGCATGCATGTCGCGCAGCCGCTGGCCGAAGCGCTGCAGGCAGGCGAGCGCGCGGGCCGCCGCATCCTTGTCGAGCCGTCCGTCATCGGCGACTCCGGCAGCCAGGCGCACCATCTCGCGCAGCCGGTCGATGATGACCAGCTGGCCGTGCGAATAACGCGCGACCACCATGTGAAAGCTGTTGGATCCGAGGTCGACCGCCGCGATGACTTCGTCGGTGGCGGAGCCAGTTCTGCTCATGGCCACGGGAGTCGCCGGGGCGGTGGACTGGCTGTCCGGCTCATGGCCGGGCGATGGTAGGGCGCCGTGGACTGGGTACCCGGCTCATGCGCATGCGCGGGGCAGGCGTCGCCGGGGCAGGATCAGACGCTGAACGATGACCCGCATCCGCAGGTGGTCTGCGCACTCGGGTTGCGAATCACGAACTGCGCGCCGTCGAGGTTGTCGCGGAAATCGATTTCAGCGCCGCCCAGGTACTGGAAACTCATCGGGTCGATCAGCAGCTTCACGCCCTGGTTCTCGATGCAGGTGTCGCCGTCCTGGACCTGTTCGTCGAACTCGAAGCCGTATTGCAGACCCGAGCAGCCACCGCCCTGCACGAACACCCGCAGCATCAGGTTAGGATTGCCTTCACCGGCAATCAGTTCACTGACCTTGCGGGCAGCCGCGTCGGTAAAGAGCAGCGCCGCCGCGGCGGACTCGGGGGCAGGTGCTGTCGCTATGTCGTTCATATTTAACAGTGTAGGCGTGCTGGCCGGCTACGTCAAAGTGAGCGGCTGGAACTGAGCACTGGTCTGCAGGTTATGTTCTGAGCTTATGCTTGCGTATGCACACCGATCCCGTATGCGGCATGAGCGTTGCCCCGGATGCCGCCAAATCGTATGAGCACCACGGCACGCGCTATTACTTCTGCTCGCAGGGCTGCCTGACGAAATTCCGAGCAGACCCGGGCAGATACCTGCGGGTGGCATCAGCACCGGCCGGTGGCGGCGTCTGCGCCGCGCCGGCGCAAACGCCCGCCGCGGCCGACGCGATCTATACCTGCCCGATGCACCCGGAAATCCGGCAGAGCGGTCCCGGCAGTTGCCCGATCTGCGGCATGGCGCTCGAGCCGCTGCTGCAGACGCTCGACGACGATCACGCCGAGCTCGACGACATGACGCGACGCTTCGGCATCGGCGCGGCGCTGACGCTGCCGGTGCTGCTGCTGGGCATGGGTGAGCTCGTGCCCGCGCTGAATCTGCAGCGCTGGCTCGCCCCGGCGGCGGCCGGGTGGCTGCAGGCGCTGCTGGCAACGCCGGTCGTCTGGGGCGCCGGTTGGCCGTTGTTCGTACGCGCCTGGCATTCTTTCCGCCGCTGGCAGCTGAACATGTTCAGCCTGATCGGACTCGGCACCGGCGCCGCGTGGCTGTTCAGTGCGGTCGCGCTGCTGTTCCCGGCGCTGCTACCGCCGGCGTTCAAGCTGCACGGCGAGCCGCCGCTGTACTTCGAGTCCGCCGCCGTGATCACGACGCTGGTGCTGCTGGGCCAGGTGCTGGAGCTGCGCGCCCGCGCGCGCACCAGCAGCGCGATCCGCTCGCTGCTGGCGCTGGCGCCCAACAGCGCCGTGCGCATCGATGCCGCCGGTCGCGATCAGACCGTGCCGGTCGAGCAGGTGCATCCCGGCGATCGGCTGCGGGTCAGGCCCGGCGAAAAACTGCCGGTGGACGGCGAGCTGCTCGAAGGCCGCTCGAGCGTCGATGAATCGATGATCAGCGGCGAGGCCATGCCGGTCGAAAAGACGCCCGGCTCGAAGCTGCGGGCCGGCACCTTGAATCAGACCGGCGCATTCATCATGCGCGCCGAGCAGGTCGGCAGTGATACCTTGCTGGCGCAGATCGTTCGCATGGTCAGCGACGCCGGCCGCTCGCGCGCACCGATCCAGCAGCTGGCGGACCGCGTCTCCGCCTGGTTCGTGCCGGGCGTGATCGGCTGCGCGATCGCTGCATTCGCGGTCTGGGCCAGCGTGGGACCGCCGCCCGCACTGGCGCACGCGCTGGTGGTGGCAGTCTCGGTGCTCATGATCGCCTGTCCCTGCGCGCTCGGCCTGGCGACGCCGATCTCGATCATGGTGGGTGTCGGCCGCGGCGCGCAGCTCGGCGTGCTGATCAAGGACGCGGAAGCGCTGCAGCTGATGGAGCAGGTCGACACGATCGTGCTCGACAAGACCGGCACCATCACCGAGGGACGTCCGCGCGTGCTGCGGGTGGTCGCGGCGCCGGCGTACCGGGACAACGACGTGCTGGCCTACGGCGCCGCGCTCGAGCGAGCCAGCGAACATCCGCTGGCGCGCGCGATCCTGGAGCACGCCACGGCGCACGCGGTGAAGGACCTGCCGGTGGAGCGCTTCGAATCGGTGACCGGCCAGGGCGTGCGCGGCGCTGTGGCCGGACTCGAGGCGGCCTTCGGCAACGAAGGGCTGATGAAGGCCTGCGGCATCGACATCCCGGCTTCGGACCCGGACGTGACGGCCGCACGCGCTGCCGGTGAGACGCTGATGTTCCTGGCGCTCAACGGGCGCTACGCCGGCTTCATCGGCGTCGCCGACGCGGTCAAGCCGCACGCGCAGCAGGCGGTGGCGGAACTCAAGGCGCAGGGACTGCGTATCGTTCTGCTGACCGGGGACAACCTCGCCGCCGCCACCGCGGTGGCGCGCTTCACCGGCATCGACGAAGTGCAGGCCGGTGTGCTGCCGCAGGACAAATACCGTCATGTCCAGGCGCTGCAGCTGCAGGGACGCAGCGTTGCGATGGCGGGCGATGGCATCAACGATGCCCCGGCGCTGGCCCAGGCCCAGGTCGGCATCGCCATGGGCACCGGCACCGACATTGCGATGAACAGTGCGCGCATCGTCCTCGTCAGGGGCGATCTGCGCGGCATCCTGCAGGCGCGCCGGCTCAGCCGCCGCACCATGCGCAACATTCGCCAGAATCTGTTCTTCGCCTTCGTCTACAACTTCATCGGCGTGCCGCTCGCGGCCGGCGTGCTGTATCCGTCCTTCGGGCTGCTGCTCAATCCGATGATCGCCAGCGCGGCGATGGCGCTGAGCTCGGTATCGGTGATTGCGAACGCGCTGCGGCTGCGCGCCATTCCGCAAATTCACTCCGCCGGGCGCTGAGCTTGGCCGCGATCACTGCCGATGCCGCTGCAGCTCCTCGAGCTTGAGCTTCAGTTGTTCGAGCTTCTGCCCGGCTTCGCCGAGCCTTCCGGCGGCGGTCAGCTGCTGGTAGTCCGACAGATCGCGCGCCGCATCGGAGATCAGCGCGTTGACGTCCTCCGCACCAGCGCGGGTCGCGCCCGCTGCCGCCATCGCGGCCGGCGCCTGGGCCCCTGCCGGGCCCGGCGCGGAGGTCGCGGCCTGCGCTGGCGACGGCGATGAACCCTGGGTGCTCAGCGTCGATGGGGCGTCGCCGAACAGCGCCGCCATCGCTGCCTCGAAGGTCGGCCCGTAGGCCAGGCGGTCCTGCACCGCGAGCACCACCAGCCGCAGTTCCGGCATCGGGCTGCGCTCGGCCTGCAGATAGATCGGCTCGGCGTACAGCAGCGCACGCCCGATCGGGATCACGATCAGGCTGCCGCGGCGCACGTGCGAACCCTGCTGGTTCCACAGCGTCAGTTGTCCGGAGAGCTGCGCGTTCTGATCGATGCGCGCCTCGATCTGCAGCGGCCCGTCGATCAGCCGGGTCTTGGGAAAATCGTACACCACCGCCTGGCCGTAGTGTTCACCGTCGCTGCGACCCGCGATCCAGCCGATCAGATTATTCCGATTGGCGGGCGTGAACGGCATGATGCCGATGAATTCGGTGGCGCGCTCGCCCGGCAGTGTCATCAGCACGAAGTTCGGCTCGATCGCCTGCTGCCGCTGCTCCGCACTGCCGATCTCGGTGGCGACGGTCCACAGGTCCTCGCGGTTGTAGAACACGTCGGGATTGGTCATGTGGTAGAGACCGAACACCGCCGCCTGCACTGCGAGCAGCAGCTCCGGGTAGCGCACGTGCTGGCGCAGCGCCGCGGGCATCGCCGAGGCATCGGCAAACAGGCTCGGAAACACGCTGCGATACGCCGCGATGATCGGGTCCTGTGTGTCGAACACATAGAACGTGGTCGCGCCGGTGTAGGCGTCGATCACGATCTTGACGCTGTTGCGGATGTAATTGATCGGGTCGTTGGCAAGTCGATAGCGCCGCGCGTACGGATAGGTCGATGACGTGGTGAAGGCGTCCATGAGCCAGTAGATCCGGCCGTCCTCGCCGACCACCACGTACGGATCCGGATCCAGCGTCAGGAACGGCGCCAGCGCCTGCACGCGCTCGCGCAGGTTGCGACGCATCAGCAGTCGACTGTCCGCAGTCACATCGTCGCTGAACGGCAGCTTGGTGAGGTCGCCGCGGTCATAGGCAATCAGGGTACGGCGCAGCAGGCCGCCGAGGCGGATGCCGCCATTGCCCTCGTACGAGGTCAAGTTGTTGCTCTCGCCCTGCGGGTAGTTGAATTCCTTCTGCCGCGTGTTGACGTAGACGTCGGTATTGGTCAGCTCACCGAAGTAGATCTCCGGCCGCGTGACCCTGATTTCGGGCAGCGTGCTCTGGATCGGCATGTTGCTGAGCACCAGCGTCGGCAGCCCTTCCGGCGTGAAGCCATTGACCGGATTCATCGTGACACCGTAGCCGTGGGTGTAGATCAGCTTCTCGTTGATCCAGTTGCGGCTGCTGGCGGGCAGCTTCTCCACGTTGAGCTCACGCGTCGCCAGCATCATCTGCCGCACCGAGCCCCCGACCGTGTAGCGATCGATGTCGATGTCGGGAAAATCGTAGTAGGTTCGGATCTCCTGGATCTGGCGCAGCGTGTCCTGCAGCGCGCGCCAATCCCACAGCCGGATGTTGCCGAGCGTGGTCTGATTATTGGCCGCGTCGAGCGCGGCCACTGTGGTCTCGGCCGGGAACGGGTGCGCCTCGATGCGATCGAGCGCGTACGCGCGGCGCGTCATCTCGATGTTGTGCTCGATGAACGGCCGCTCGCGCACCAGCTGGTTCGGCTTGACGATGAATCCGCTGACGTACCCGCCGACGAGACTGACGAGCAGGTAGCAGACCACCGCCGGGGCCGCCGACACCAGCAGCCATCGCGGCGACGCCGCCCGGATCGCGCCATACGCCGCGATCGCCGCGCCGGCGATGAACGCCGCGCACACCACCAGCATTCCGGCCAGCGTGACGTGCGCATCGGTGTAGCTGACGCCGGCAAAGATCGCATTGTCCTCGAACAGCCGCTCGTAGCGTCCAAGATAGGTGCGCAGCGCAAGCAGCAGCAGCAGCAGCGCGACCGCGATCGACAGCCCGCGCGACAGCCGCGCCTGCGCAGCGCCAAAACCGCGCTCGATCACGCCGCGCGCCCGCGCGCTCGCGACGACGAACAGGCCCGCGATCAGGCAGCCGATCACCGCCAGCGTGAGCAGCCAGCCGGCCACCAGCTGCCAGGCCGGCAGCGTGAACAGGTAGAAGCCCAGCGGCCGCCCGAAGATCGGATCGAGCGCGGCAGGCGCGGGCGGCGCGTGCCAGTACAGCGCGAACGTGGTCCAGCTCGCCATCATGCCGGCCCCGTTGGCGAGCGCGATCACCAGCGCCAGCCCGAGCGCGACCAGATTGATCACCGGCTCGACCGGCAGCTGCACCCATTGCCGGTTGACCATGATCCGGCCGCCGATCAGCTCGTCGAGCCGTGCGGGCTTGAGCGCCAGGAACGCGCCATAGATCGCCACGAAGGTGAGCAGCGCGAAGCCCGCGAAGATCGCGGCCTGCAGGTTGAGCCGGGTCCAGAACACGGCCGCGTAGCCCAGCGAGTCGAACCAGAGCGCATCCACGTAATACGAGACGATGGTGCCGCCGCCCAGCAGCAGCGCCGCCGCAACGGCCACCAGCACCAGGCCGGTGCGCCGCCGGCGGGGTGGCGCATCGTGGCCGATGGCGCGGGTACGGCCGTTGCTTGGCTGAATCATGGTAACTGTCCGCGGCGCTGATCGCCCCGCCGCTGCTGGTGAGACGCGTCGACCGGTGCAAGCTAGCGCGTTTCGATGACCGGTGCTAGCCGCCGGCATGGGTATCGCGTGGACCGGCTGCCAGGTCCCGACCTAAGGGGAGTAGAAGCTCGTCAGCAGCGCGGTCATCGACAACACCGTGACCATCAGAACGTATTCGATCGCGATGCTACGGCGCAGCGCCGTCGACGCCTGCAGCGCCCTTGACGGCAAGGATGCATCCTCAACCGCCATCGCCGGCACCGCGCGCCAGCGATTCCACCCCGCCAGCAGCAGCAGCAGCATGAATGCACCCAGTTTCCCCAGCAGCAGCAACCCGTAGACGGCGCGCCACCCCGCCGGCGCGCGAATCAGGATCAGCGCCATGGTCAGGCCGGCGACGCCGATCCACGGCACCAGCGCGCCGGCCACGGCCGAGAAACGCTGCAGGGTCGCCGCCGCATCGCGCAGCGTCTCGCGCCGGATGCACAGCCGCAGCGGCAGCAACGCGCCGAACCAGAACGCGACCAGCAGCAGATGCACGCACAGCAGCGCGGCCAGCAGTGCGCGCGGGGAATGCTCGCTGGTGTGGCCCGTGAGCGCAAACGCGCACACCGCGATCAGCGCTCCGATGCCGGCCACGCTCGCTGCCGGCAGGCTGCGCCGCGCGAGCCCCAAGGCAACCAGCGACAGCGCGATGATCTGCAGCACCGCGGCGTTGCCGCCGCTGCCGCTCCAGGCCAGCCGCTGCAGCGCGGGATCGAGCAGACCGGCGTAGTCGTCGGCCATGCGCGCGCCCTCGAGGCCGCGGTGTGCGGCCAGCAGCAGCAGCCCGGCCAATGCCGAATACCATCCGAGTCGGCGGATGCCCTGCTCGGACCGACCCAGCCGTGAGCCGAACAGCGCCAGGAAAAATGCCGCACCCGCTGCCTGGAACAGGCTGACAAAAGCCAGTGCCCGCACCACCATCGAGAGCCGGTCAGGGTTCACGGATCCGGAACTTGATGCTGCCGGACGTGACGTGACCGTCCTCGCTCAGCAGCCGGTAACTCAATGTGTAGTTGCCGGGCGCGAGCGGCGGCGCCGGAATCAGCCAGCGCGCGCTCGGCGTGCGCTGCAGGCCGGCGATCCGGCGCGGCGGCGCATCGTCCTGCTGCAGGCTCAGCACCGTCAGCCTCGCGGCCTCGTTGAACAGCAGCATGAAGCTCTCTGGTGGCCGCGCCAGGACACTGTCGTTCGCGGGCGTGGCTTGCACCAGGTGCGCGTGCGCCGCGGCGAGCCGCGGCAGCAACACGATCAGAAGCATTGTCAGGCACGAGAGCCGCCTCGCGCAGCGGTGCCAGCGCACGCCACAGCCACGACGGCGGCCGGCTCGCACCGATCAGTCCGCCTTCGCGGCCGCCGGCTGGTCGATGCGCGGCACCAGCTTGCCGCTGATCTCAGCGCCCAGCGCCATCTCGATCACGCCGTAATGCACATTGCCGCGCACCCGGGCCTTGGCGCCCAGAACCACGCGTTCCATGCCGAAGATGTCGCCGTTGACGCGGCCGTTGAGCACCACCTGCGGCGCCTCGACCGAGCCGTCGATCACGCCGTGCTCGCTGACCGAGAGCGATGCGGCAGCCCCGGGCGTGGCGCGTACGTTGCCGGTCACGCGGCCGTCGATATGCAGGCCGCCGGCGAACTCGACGTCGCCCTGCACGCTGGCGCTTCTGCCGATCAGCGTGTCGATCCGGCCCACGGTCTCCTTGTCGCGTCGCTTGAACATGCAACCCCCCTGCGCGCCTCAGCTTGGATCGACCGACCAGACAAAGGTGCGCCGGTACGGTGCCATCCCCTTGCGCTCGGGTCGGACTTCGATCGTCACGCGGTCGGGTTTGAAATCAGCCGGCAGTGTAACCGGCTGATCGATGCCGGTGGTGTAACGAAAATTGAATCCGAGCTCGTTCTTGCCGCCGGTCAATGATGCCAGGTCGGCACTGGCGGGTCCGCCCTCGCGCGTGCCCTCGACCGTGATCCCGAGCGCGCCGCTGATCGGCTCTCCGGGTCGCTGCAGGCGGCTCAGGCTGAAACGCAACGCGAATTTCTGTGCTCCCGGCAGCGGTGCGATGTGAAACTGCTGCACCCCGACGGTCACCGTGTCCTGCTGGCCCGGCTGCGCCAGCATGCCGCGATAGAACTCGACATCCTGCTGCTGGTGCTCGACCTGCGCCTGCAGTTCACCGATGGTACGCGCCAGCTCCGAGCGCTCCCGCACCTCGGCGACGCGCCCTTCCTCGGCGGCCGCCAGCTTCACCCGGGTCTCGCGCTCGCTCTGCTGCAGCTGTCCGATCTGCAGCTGCAGCGCGTCGCGCTCGGCCGCCGCCTGCATCGCATCGTAGCCCGCCTTGTAGCGGCCGAGCTCGAATGCGACGTAGAGCGCCAGGCCGCTGAGCAACACCAGCATCGCGAGCGTGATCCAGCGCCGCGCGGGCGCATAGGTACGGACGACCAGTCTGCCCGGGATTTCCATCGGCGTAGGCGGGGTTCAAGACGCCGTCGGGGCTGCTGGTGCCGGCGCTTCGGCGCGTTGGCGCCACCACGCCGGATAGGGTGGCGGTCCGCCGGGAAAGGCCAGGGGCCCGAGCTCGTGCAGGGCCCGCGTGTAGACCGCGCGCTTGAAGTAGATCACTTCGCGCACCGGCTGCCAGTAGTCCACCCAGCGCCAGCGGTCGAATTCGGGTTGCGGCGTCAGGTCGAATCGGAACTGGATATCCGCACGGCGCAGCCGCAGCAGGAACCAGCGCTGCTTCTGCCCCAGACACAGCGGTTGCACGTTTTGACGCACATACTGCGACGGCAGGCGATAGCGCAGCCAGTGGCGCGTGCGGCCGATGACCTGTACCTCGCCGGTCGCCACCCCGATCTCCTCCCGCAGCTCCCGAAACAACGATTCCTCGTCGGTTTCGCCGTGGCGCATGCCGCCCTGAGGGAACTGCCAGCCACGGCCGCCGGCCCGGCGCGCTATGAACAGCTTGCCGTCCCCGGACATCAGCATGATGCCGACATTGGCGCGAAAGCCGTCGCGATCGATGACGTCGCTCATGGGACACTTTTACCCCGGCGACGCTGGGCGCTCAAGCCACGAACCGGGTGGATGCGACGTGCATCCGGTACGCTACGGCCATGATGCGAACCCAGTACTGGTGGGGGCTGGCCGGGCTGGCGGTGCTGGCCACTGCCACCTTTTGCGCGGCGCTGCTGATCGGCTCGGCCGGCCTGTCCCCTGGCGCAGCAGTGCGGGCGCTGTTCGGGGGCGGCGATGACTTCAGCCGCATGATCGTGCAGACCGTGCGGCTGCCGCGCGCCATCGCGGGCTTTGCGGTCGGGAGCCTGCTGGCGCTGGCGGGGGTGCTGCTGCAGGCGCTGTTCCGCAATCCGCTGGCCGACCCGCTGGTGCTGGGCGTCTCCGGCGGCGCGGCGATCGGCGCCCTGATCGGCATGCTCAGCGGAGCCGGCCTGGCCGCGATGCACTCGTATGCGACCGCCGGCGGCACGCTGATCGCACTGGCCGTGCTGCTGCTGGCCCGCGGCGGGGGCGCCACGCGACTGCTCCTGTGCGGCGTCGTGCTCGCCAGCGCCTGTGGGGCGGTGCTCACGGTGCTGTTGACGCTGGCCGATAACGGCCAGCTGCGCGGCATGGTGTTCTGGCTGGCCGGCGATCTGAGCTGGACCCAGCGGCCATCGCTGCTGCTCGCGGCCACCGCCGTGACGCTGATTGCCGCGCTGATCGGCGGCCGCTGGCTCAATGTGCTCGGCTCCGGCGACCTGCGCAGCGCCACGGTGGGCATTCCGGCCGGGGCCGCGCGCCTCGGCGTGTTCACGGCCAGCGCCGCACTGACCTCGATTGCCGTGATCGGCGGCGGCATGATCGGCTTCGTCGGCCTGATCGCGCCGCACCTGGTGCGCCTGGGACTCAATACCAGCGATCACCGCGTGGTCGCCCCGGCGGCAGCCCTGGCCGGCGGTACGCTGCTGTGCCTGGCCGATCTGATCGGCCGTAGCGCGGCCGGTGCACGCGAACTGCCGGTCGGCGCGGTCATGGCGCTGATCGGGGCCCCGGTATTCATCGTGCTGCTGCGGCGGCAGACGCGCTGAGCACGGCCGCCCCAGGCGCACTACGCTCGCCCGGGTCAGACGCGGCGCGCCGTGCTGTCGCGCCGCCCCTTTACATATTCATGTCCCTGGCGCATCAGTGCGGTGAATCGGGCCTGATCCCCGGAGGCCACCGCGCTGCGCACCGCGTCCACGGCGCGCGCGAGCGCATCGAGCGATTCGGCGCCGAAGTCGTTGAGGCGCTGGATCTCGTAATACAGCTCCGGGCTCTCCTCGGCCACGGCGCTGGCGATGTCGAACTGCGCATCGAAGGTGGTACTGGAGAGCTGCACCAGGCGCGGCGCCGCCTCCCCGCTCTCTGCCAGCGCGGTGAAGAAGGCGATATTGAGCGCGTGCGACAGGCCGAGCACGTAGGCGATCAGCCGATCGTGTTCGTCGAGTCCCATGACCACCTGCTCGGCCATCGTCGGTGCGAACAGAGCGCGCGCCTGCGCCAGCGCGTCGGCCTGGCCCAGATCGATGAAGATCACGTGCCGGCCCGACAGCAGCTCGGTGTCGGGTCCGAACATCGGATGCATCGAGGTGACCGCGACACCCGCGTTGCGCAGCGCCGTAAGCCCGGCGCGCAGCGGCGATTTGAGCGAACCCAGATCGAACACCACGCCGGGCGGACGGCGCTGCGCGAGCTGTTGCAGGATGGTGTTGGTCGCGCCCAGCGGCGCGGCCACCACGATGAAATCATGCGTCAAGGCCGACTCGCGCCAGTCGGCGATCGAGCGCACGGCGCCTGGCGCGGCCTTCGGATCCGCGACCTCGACATCGAAGCCCTGCGAGCTCAGGAACTGCGTGAACCAGGCGCCCATCTTGCCGGCGCCGCCGATCACCA
>JBIODC010000050.1:0-17126 GCA_044440135.1 Steroidobacterales bacterium
CCCCCATGCCCGCCACGACGACCGCCGTTGCCGCCGCCGCCGCCATTGTCGACGGCGGCATCGCCGCTGTGCTTGCGCAGCTGCGCCTGCCAGTCGGAAACCGCCGCGGACACCTTCGTGTCCACCAGATCGCTCGCCGACTTGTCCAGCCGCCAGTGACCGGACACGAGCGGGTGGGCGGGCGCGGTTGCCGTCATGGTGCTGCAGGCCGTGCCCAGCAGCAGTGTCAGCATCGCAATCAGCGCGGATTCGAGCGAGCGGCGCGACGGGGCAGGGTATTGCGGCATCGAAGCCTTAGGACTGGTGAATACGCCGATGGTTCTGTGGCAAGGCGCTGCGCAAACACTAGTGGTGAGCATCCAGGCTGTCAAACGAATCGGCGCCGCAGGATCGGCGCCGCGGCATCGGCGCCGCGCGCTAGACTTATCCGATGTACCGGGGGCTGCTCTACCTGATCGCCGGCTGGTCGGGCTATTTCGTCATGGGCATCGAGCTGCTCGGCGGACGCCTGCTGGCGCCGTACTTCGGCAGCAGCATCTACGTCTGGGGCGCGATCATCACGGTGTTCATGCTGGCACTCTCACTCGGCTACCTGTGGGGCGGTCGCGCCTCGCTGCATGCGCCGAGCCTGAAGCGCCTGGCGGGGATCCTGCTGGCTGCCGCCGTGACCGCGCTGCCGATCCTGCTCTGGGGCGACAGCCTGCTCGATCACCTGTCGGCGATGATCAGCGATCCGCGCTTCGGTTCGCTGGCCGCGGCCGCCTTGCTGTTCATGCTGCCGACCTGCGTCTCGGGCATGGTGTCGCCGTATGCGGTGCGCCTGCTGGTGGCGGATCGTGCGAGCGCCGGCCATCTCGCCGGCAAGCTCTATTTCGTATCCACGTTCGGCAGCGCCGCCGGCACCATCCTGACGTCGTTCTACCTGGTGCTGTACCTCGAGGTGAACCAGATCCTGCTGCTGATGCTGGGCGTATCGGTCGTCATCGGCGTGATTGCCTGGCTGCAGCCGGCCGCGGACGACGCGTGACCGGCCGGCGATGGCGGCAAGGCTGGCCGTGGGCCGTCGGCCTGCTGCTGGCGAGCATGGCTCCGGCGGCGACGCAGCGGCTGATCCATTCCGAACGCTCGCTGTATCGCGCGGTGCTGGTCTACGAGGATGGCAACACCCGGTGCCTGTGCTTCACCAAGCTATGCGCGATCGGGCGCCAGACCTGCATCGATCTGACCCAGCCGGACCGCCTGGTATTCGAGTACACGCAGATGATGCTCGGCGCGCTGTTTCTCAAACCGGAACCGCACAGCATCCTGATCATCGGCCTGGGCGGCGGTACGCTGCCGCGCACCCTCGAGAAGCTGCTGCCGGGCGCCGACATCGACGTGGTCGAGATCGACCCGTCGGTGGTGGCCGTCGCGCAGCAGTACTTCGGTTTCCGCACCGATGAGCGCGTTCATCTGACGGTGCAGGACGGCCGCGCGTATGTGCGAGCGGGCCTGCGAGGCAGCAAGCGCTACGAGCTGATCATGCTCGACGCCTACGAGCACCAGTACATCCCCGAGCACATGCTGACGCGCGAATTCCTGACCGAGGTGCGCTCGCTGCTGCAGCCTGGCGGCATCGTCGCGGCCAATACCTTCTCATCCAGCCGCCTCTACCAGAACGAGTCGGTCACCTACAGCAGCGTGTTCGGCACGTTCTACAACTTGAGGAGCGGCAATCGCGTCATCCTGGCATCGAACGCTGCGCTGCCATCGATCGACGAGGCCACGCGCAACAGCCGCCGCTTGGCAGCGGCGTTCGAGCCTTACGGGTTCACGCCGCAGTCGGTGTTGGCGAGGTTTTCGATGCGCCCCGACTGGGACCCGGGCGCGCGGGTGCTGACCGATCAGTATTCGCCGTCGAATCTGCTGAACGGCCCGCCCTAAAGTGATGCCTTAGCGGCCGCCCGAGGAGCTGCCCGAGGAGGCGCCGGCCGCGGAGGTCGTGGCATCACGTGAACGATCGGTATCGCGCGCTCGCTCGGCGATCTGCGCGCGCAGCTCGCGCAGCTTTGCCTTGATGATTGCGGCGTTGGCCGGACCCATGCGCAGCAGCAGCTTCTGCCCGGCCGAGAGCTCCTCGAGCTTCGGGTCGGCGAACTGATACATCACATTCGGACGCACCAGGGAGATGTCGGTGGTGATGTCGGGTGTGGCCAGCAGGTTGTCGATCGTGACCACCAGGCGGTCGTTGAAGTAGCCGTTCGGATAGCCGAGGCTCTGATAGGCCTGCTGGAACAGCGGATAGAAGCGCAGATAGATCGGCGCGAGCCGCTTCATGTCGAGCGCCTGCACCGCCTGCACATACGGGACATAGCGCTGGTAGTTGGCCGTATCAATCGTCCCCTGCTGATCGTTGCCGGTGGCGATGAATGCGCCGGCCAGCGGCTTGGTCGGCCGCAGCTCCACGGCCATATGCCGGCGCGACAGATTATCGATCGAGACCACGATATGGCGCACCAGCAGCTCGGGCTTGAAGATGCGATCGACCGTGGGCTTGCCCATCAGGTCGGCCAGCGCATCGTGAATCGCGGTGTCGCTCTCATCGAGCGCGGGCAGCGGCGCTGCGGTGCTGGGCACTTCCGGCAGTGGATTGCGGATGGCCGGTACCGCGGGTTCGGGCGCGACCGTCGTGGCAGCGGCCGGCGGCGGTGTCTGCCGGTGCGCGCGCCACGAAAAGAACAATACCGCGGCGCTGATCACAATCACGGCCCCAGCGCCCCACCAGATCGGCTTTTGCATGAATGACTTCCCCGCGAGCCTTGAATTCGGCGATAAAAACTATGCTCCTTAAGGCCCGATTGCAACCGCACGGCGCTGGCACGGCTGAAGTATCATCGGCGAGCAGTTCCCTCTATGCGCCCACCTGATGCTCAGCACCGGTTCACCGATTCCGTGAGGGCGAACCCCGCTCTCGCCTCGGCGCAATGCGCGCACGGGGTGCTGCTCGTGCGCCCTGCGCGCTTCGGCCATAACAGCCAGACCGCGCCCAGCAATCCCTTCCAGCAGCCCGCTACGTTGCCGGATACGGCCGCGCGTGCCCGCAGTGAATTCGACAGCCTGTGCGGCGGCCTCGAGGCAGCGGGGGTGCGCGTGTGCGTGGTCGACGACACCGCCGAGCCGGCCAAGCCCGATGCGGTATTTCCGAACAACTGGGTCAGCTTCCATCGTGATGGTACGGTGGTGCTCTATCCGATGCAGGCGTCGAACCGCCGCGCCGAACGGCGCACCGAGGTGCTGGCCGCAGTCGAGATGGGACTCGGGTTTCACCGCCGCCGCCTGATTGATCTGCGCGATCATGAACAACACGGGCGCATGCTGGAGGGCACCGGCAGCCTGGTGCTCGATCACGTGCAGCGAGTCGCGTACGCCTGCCGGTCCGCACGCACCGATGAATCGGTGGTCCGGGAATGGTCGAAACTGATCAACTATGACCCGGTGCTGTTCGATGCGCAGGGCGGCGACGGCGTACCGGTCTATCACACCAACGTCTTGCTGAGCATCGGCGCGCGCTGGGCAGTCGTGTGTGCCGATGCGATCGTCGAGCATGACCGGGCTCGGGTGCTGCAGCGGCTGCGCGACAGCGGCCGCGACGTCGTGGCGATCAGTGCGCAGGCGATGGCGGATTTCGCCGCCAACATCCTCGAACTGCGCGGCCGCGACCCGCACGGCGGGGCGCACTCGGTGCTGGCGCTGTCGCAGCGGGCACGTGCGGCATTACAGGGCCTTCATCCGGCCTGGGACACGCTGCGCGGCTGCGTCGACACCGTGGTCGCGGCCGCGGTGCCGACCATCGAAGCGGTGGGCGGCGGCAGCGTGCGCTGCATGCTGGCCGAAGTGCCGGAGACTTGAGGGGATGAGCGCCCCCGAGCCTTTAGCCAAGCGCGTGTACGGTCTGCTCTCGGACGGGCGATTTCATTCGGGTACCCAGCTGGCCGGGGATTGCCGCGTGAGCCGCAATGCGATCTGGAAGGCGATCGCCGCGCTGCGCGTGCTCGGCGTGAGCGTGCACGCGGTGCCGAACCGAGGTTATCGGCTGCCGGCGGCGACCGCGCTGCTCGAGCGCGAGCGCATCGTCAGGCTGCTGCCGCGCGCGGTGGGCGCGCGGCTGCGCACCGGACAGTGCGCCTGGCGCACGGGCTCGACCAATACCGATTTGCTGCAGCGTGAGGTGCCGAGGGCAGGACAGTTCGATTTTCTGACGGCGGAATACCAGAGCGCGGGCCGCGGCCGGCGCGCCCGAGCGTGGTTCGCCCCGCCCGGTGGCGCCATCTGTCTGTCGATCGGCTGGTGTTTCGCCTCGCTGCCGCGCGACATCAGCGCGCTCAGTCTGGCCATCGGCGTGTGCGCGTTGCGCGCGCTGGCGCAGATCGGCGTCACCGGGGCTGGCCTCAAATGGCCCAATGACCTGGTGGTCGGCGCCTCCAAACTCGGCGGCATCCTGACCGAGCTGCGCGCCGAGGCCGGCGGCCCGGCGTACGTCGTGATCGGGCTCGGGTTGAACGTCGCGCTCGGCGGTACGGTGCTGCGCCAGGTGGCCGCGAGCGGCACGCAGGCCGCGGATCTGATCGCACTGGGCGTCACCCATCCCGATCGCAATCGCCTCGCGGCCGCGCTGATCGGCTCGATGGTCACCGGGCTCGATGAGTTCGAGCGCGACGGCTTCGGCGCTTTTGCGTCCGAGTGGCGCTCGGCCGATGCGCTGGAGGGCAAGGCGGTCGTCATCAGCTCGGATGGCGCGAGCGTCACCGGCCATGCGCGCGGCATCGACAGCGGCGGGGCGCTGTGCCTGCAGACACGCGAGGGATTGCAGCGATTCGTCACCGGTGAAGTATCGGCGCGGGTCGCGCCATGAAGCTGCTGCTGCTCGATGTGGGCAATTCCCGGCTCAAATGGGCGCTGCTGCGAGGGCGCTATCGGCGAGGCCAGCCGTTCGCGGCCCAGGGCGCGGTGGAAATCCCGGCGCTGCGCTCGCTCGCTGCCTGGTCACGGCTGTTCAAGGGGCTCGGCGCTCCCGATGTGATCTGGGCCTGCAATGTCGCGGGCGTCGCCGTGGAGCGGCGCATCCGCGCGGCCTGCCAGCGCGCCGGGCTGCCCGCGCCGCAGTTCGCGCGCAGCCAACACGCCGCTGCCGGGGTCCGCAATGCCTATCGCGACACCTGGCGGCTCGGGGCGGATCGCTGGGTCGGACTCATCGGTGCGCGTCACGAGCATCCGGGCCGCAATCTGTGCATCGTCGGCCTCGGCACCGCGATGACGATCGACCTGCTCGATGCGCTCGGCCGCCATCGCGGCGGCTGCATGGTGCCCGGGCCGCGGCTCATGATCGAGTCGCTGCTCGAGCGTACCGCGGGAATTCGCCGTCGCGCGGGCGGCTGGCAGGCTGCGCGCAGTTTCGATCGGGCCTTCGGCGCCCTGGCGGTGCCAGGGCAACGCGCTCGCAGCCCGGCGCGGGCCGCGACCCTGTTCGCACGCGACACGCACGGTGCGCTGGTTGAAGGCAGCCGCCACGCCTGTGCGGCGCTGATCGAGCACGCGCTGAGCCAGGCGCGCACGCAGCTCGGCCGCCAGGCTCGGCTGATCGTCGCCGGCGGTGCGACCGATGCGATCACGCCGCTGCTCAAAGGGCGCTTCCGGCGCGAGGACGACCTGGTGCTGCGCGGCCTCGCGGTGCTGGCCGCCGACGCGGCTGCGCCGGATCGCATAACATCGTCGCGTGCGTAATCTTTTCCTGGCGCTGCTGTTCGCGAATCTGGCGTTCCTCGCCTGGTCGCACTGGGTCGGCCGGCCACCGCAGCCTGCGCTCGTGAAGCCGGCGGCGGCGGCCGTGCCGATGCTGGAGCTGGTGAAACTGCCTCCGGTGAGCGCTGCGTCCCCGAGCCGATGCCGCAGCATTGGCCCCTTTGCCGATGCGGCCGCGGTCGCTGCCGCGACCGACAGCCTACGCACGCATGGCTGGCAGCCGCGCGATCGCAGCGCGGATTCGAGCGTCGCCGATGGCTATTGGGTCTATATCGGTGAGCTCACCGCCGCCGCCCAGCGCGATGTGCTGGCGCGCCTCAATGCCGCCGGTATTCACGACGCCGCCTCGATGACATTACCGGAGCAGTCGGACCGCGTCTCGGTCGGGTTCTTCAGCGATCAGACGCACGCCGTGCGCCGCGCCGAGCAGGTGCGTGCGCTCGGCTTCAAGCCGGTGCTGGACCTGCACCAGCGTAGCGTCAGCGTGCACTGGCTGGACGTGGATCTGAAGGCGTCGGATCCGGATCTTGCGCCCAAGCTGTTCCAGAACATTGCCGGCCTGCAGGTGACCGACTGCCCGGCCAAACAATAAGTCCAGCGCGCGGCCAAGGCATGGCGAGCGCGAAGAGATCGCTACGGGATCAACAATGCGTCGACAGCATCGATTGCGGCTTGTACGGAAATAGATCTAACGCAATACACGGCCTCGTCCTCAGCCCGCGGATACCTGCACTGCCAGTTGCACCAAAAGCATTCCATCGGAACACTCAAGACCCGGGTCAAATCCGACATCGGCTCGGACTCTGGATACGGGGCAAACCAGCCATAATGGCCGCCCCCCAAGAAGCAGATCACTTTACGCCTTAGTGCAACGGCGATGTGATAGGCGGCACTGTCATTGGAAATCACCAACTCCGCCGTCGCGATGAGCTCGACAAGTTGCTGCAGAGTCGTTTGCCCCAATCTGTTCTCGAGTTCCTTGCCCACCAGACGGTTGAGCCGCTGAGCGAGCGGTAGGTCCTGGGTAACGCCCGCCAGAAGAATTTCCGCCTTAGGGTATTTGTCGATAATGTATCTGATCAACTGCGAAAGATTTTCGAGCGGCCACCTGCGGCCGACCCACCCAGCACCAAGTACAATGACGACTCTGCCACGCTTGGGTTTGCGATCGATCTCGGCGAATCGGTAGGGGGCCGGCGGTCTGCCCGTAAGCTTCTCGACGAATTCGCTGTTTCTGGTAGTTTCGTGGACATCACGGCTCTGATCCACACGAATGAGCCGATCGTAGAAACGATTACCAAACCTCTCGATGAATGAAAATGTATTGAGCAACGAACCAGCGTTGGCAATTCTTGGTCTTGCCCCCGAAATTCTGGATATGGCATCGTCAACAAGGAATGTGCGCGCGGATCGCGGCTGCACCAGCATTGCGGCTCCGAGCATCCTTATCCTTACAAATTGCGAAAATCGATAAATAGGATTGGAGCTCAGGCGCTCAGGGTCGAGGTCGACTACATCATCCCAAAGAGAAAGTCGGCGCGCATAATCCGCCCACGCGCGATTCGCCAATAGAATGGTGCGGCAATTGTCCCGGCGCGCGAATCGGGCTACGTCTGCCGCCCCGCTTTGCAACCAAATGAAGAAATCGCCAACACTATCGAGCCGAACTACGAGCGCTACCGCTCTCCTACGCACTGGGAAGCAAACGAATGAGTCCGCAACAAAGAGCAGAGCTACCTTCGCGACTCGCAGCAAGGTTCGCGCCGTTCCGGTAATCTGGTGCCAATCGCGCAGCATCTTCGTCAGCCGGCGAGCCAGCCAGCCGCCACGAGGAGCAGGCAGCGACGGCGCCATGCGTCAGGTGGCTTAAGCGCCAATGTGATAAACGCGGTCATGTCGTGTGATGATCCGCGAGTGCGGACCCAGGCGCTGACCGCGCGAATCGGATCATCGCGCAACTTATTGATTTGCCGGCATAGCTCAGTGGTAGAGCAGCGGTTTTGTAAACCGTTGGTCGGGAGTTCAAATCTCTCTGCCGGCATCAGAAGGTGCACAGCACGACGCATTATTTTTTCGGGTGGTCCGCTTTCATCTGCCGCTCGAGTGGCGGATAGCGCGGATCGGAGCGCAGGTTGTCGAGACAGGTGAGCACGGTCGACGGGTTTTCCCACAGACGACCCTCATGCCGCGCAGCGTAGACCGTGAGCCACTGGATGGCCCGGTCTGCATCGTGCCGACAGGCGTAGAACAACGCGATCCAGTCCGCACCGTTGTCGCCGTATCGAAGCTTGAACGCGGCCAATTCACGATCGGCGTCGCCCGTTCGTCCGGCTGCATCCAGCGCCATGGGCAGCAGCGTCATGCGCCATTCGGGATCGGGTTCCCGCTGCGCCTCCGCCACCGCCTCGATCGGCTTGTGGTTGGCCAGCAGTATGTTTGCCAGCGCGGCATGCAACCCCGCGGCGGACGGATCGAGCTCGACCGCCTTACGATAGGGTGCCTCAGCGTCTTGCCAGCGACCAGCCTCCCGTTCCACGTCGCCGACGGCTTCGAAGGCCCAGGCATTGAGCGGGTCGATGGCGGTCGCACGCCGCGCCAACGCCAGCGCCTGATCAAACCGGCCAGCCTCCGAGGCGAGCCAGGCATATGACATCAGCACCAAGGAATCGTCGGGTTGCAGCTCGAGTGCCCGCTTGAATTCCACCTCCGCCTGCGCCAGGTTGCGATCGCAATAATGGAGCACCATGCCCTGGGCGCGGTGCGTCTGCGAGAGCGCCGCATCGAGCTCGACGGCACGGGCCGCCGCGGCGCGTGCGCCCACGCAGGCTTCGCTGGATACGGGACCACGCCAGTCGAACTTCCAAATCATGACCATGGCGAGTGCGGCCCAAGCGCCGGCGAATTGAGGATCGAGCAGCAGTGCCGCATGCAGATGATCCTCGGCAGCCTCGTAGTCGTGCGCTCCGTTGCTGCTGATGTTTGCCAGCGCCCGCAGGTACAGGGCATGTGCCTCGGGATTTGCGGTGAGGATCGGTTCCGGAGCGGAGCCCTGTGAGATGGAAACCCTGAGCACTTGCACGACCGCGCCAGCGATCTCGTCCTGCACCTTGAATACGTCGGCCAGCGGCCGGTCATAGGTTTCGGACCAGGCGTCGAAGCCGTCGCCGGCGCGTACCAGACGGGTGGTAATCCTCAGCGTATCCCCCGACTTGCGCACGCTGCCCTCGAGCAAATGGGTCACCCCGAGCGTGCGGGCAATGTCGGCGACGGTCGCCTGCTTGCCCTGGAAATAGAAGGACGATGTCCTCGCCACGACGTGCAGTCGAGGGACCTTCGTCAGACGGTCGATGAGCTCCTCGGACAGACCGTCGGCGAGGTATTGCTGGTCCTTGGTGGCGCTCAGGTCGAGAAAGGGCAGCACCGCGACGGATGGTTCGCGGATTGCGAGCGTCGCTGCTGGCGTAGTTGGCGCCGGGCCCGTGGCCGGTGCGTGGCGCCGGAGCTTCTCGGCGAGCGGGTATCCGACGGCCAGTGCCGCGACAACCAGCAGCGCAGTCCACGCCCTGCGAACGCCCGGCGACGCTCGCGTCATCGCGACGGGAGCCGGTGCAAGGGGCGGTGCCTCCGAGGGCACAGCCGAGCTGGCCGGTACCTGGACCGCCGAAGCGTTGCCGCTCGGGCTTTTCGGGTCATCCCAGGCAGCGACGGGCGCCACCACGCGATAACCCCGGCGCAACACGTTGGCGATGTACCGGGGTTCCCGGGGATCGTCGCCGAGCGCGCGGCGCAGCGCCGCGACCGCCTGGTACACCGAATCCTGCGTGACGACGACATCCTTCCAGACGGCATCGAGCAGCTGCTCGACGCTCACGACCTCGCCCGCGTGCTCGGCGAGGCAGATGAGCACGCGCATCGTGCGCGGCTCGAGCTTGAGGGTCTTGCCGTCCCGGGATATCTCATCCAACGCCGGCTCGACGCGCCAATCGCCGATTCGAAGTGCTCGATGGTCGGATGCGGTCATCGGAGGTGTTGTCGGAGAGCTCTCTGAGCGATTGCGCAATAGCCGGATTCAGGCGGGCAATCCGGCACAGAGAAGCCAGTATACCCACCCGCGCGGCAGGGATCCCTGGGTGCCCATCCTGTCGACGCGCGCGCTCGACACTGGGGGCCTTCGGCCCGTCTTTGGCAGGTCTTCAGCGCGTGTTCACCCGTTCCTAAGGACCGCGCGGTCTCGATCGTAGGACGCTTAGTCGCCTCGCGGCAGATCGCCGCGGGACAACTCAGTTACAAGGAGACATGGGCATGATTGACAATAAAGCCAGGGGAATGAGGGTCAAGGCGCTGGCGCTGACCGCCGCTCTCGGCCTGATCGGGATGATGCTCGCCGGTGAGGCGAGCGCCGAATGCTGGAATGTTCCATCGCCGCCGGCGGCGACCCGTTCATCGCGCTTCGTTGCCGCAGTTTATCGGCCTGATGAAACTCGGGCTGCGGCATGGATGCCGGTGCTGGAGGAGGAAAGGGCGGAAACGCCGTCCATCGTCGGACTCTGGAAGGTCGAATTTCACGCCAAGGGCAATACCGGCATCCCGGACGGATTTCTGATCGATTTTGGCGTGGTGGCCTGGCACGACGATGGCACGGAGATCATGAACTCGGGGATGCGTGACCCGAGCACCGGGAATTTCTGCATGGGTGCCTGGCGGCAGGTTGGAGCTTCCACTTTCAAGCTCAACCACATCGGATTGTCGTGGCAGTCAGGCACGTATCAGGGATCCGCGAGCATCCAGGAACTCGTGACCGTGGCCCCTTCGGGCAATAGCTACCAGGGAAGCTTTGTCATCACCCAGTATTTGGGGAGCGAATTCGACGAAAGCACGATCGCTCCGCCGACGCCGATCCACGGTGTCGTCACGGGGACGCGCGTGACGGTGAACTGATACCCAAGGCGAATCGGCCTCCGTACCGCTTGAGGGTACGGAGGCTCTCTGGCGCCTGAGCTTGGTAGCTCGCTGATGGGGCAATTCCCCGCGCCGCACCGGGCAATGCCGCAGTAACCATTCGGATTTTTCGGCCATGTCGGGTACAGTCGTCCGCAGCATGGAAGCGTCATGGATGACTGCCACCGAGTCTCGACATGCGGAGCGGATCCGGTAGAGCGGCGCGTCGCGGGCAAGCCGCGCGCGAGCCAGCGAGCGCGCGCCGATCGCCCGGCGTGAATCGACTGGCACTGATCACGTCCTCGATACTCGTCACGGCCGGAGCGCGCGCCGCCGACGACGCGGACGTAGCGGGTGCTCTCGAAGAGATCATCGTCACGGCGGAAAAGCACGCGGAAAACCTGCAACAAGTGCCGATCAGCGTCGAGGCGCTCGACACCCGGGAGCTCGAGCAGCTGCTGGCCACGAGCTTTGATGGCTACGCGAAGTACCTGCCCAGCCTGGGCTCGGTAAACTTTGGCCCCGGTCAGGAACAACCGTACATACGGGGTGTCACCAACGATTCCGTCGGCCTGCGCGTGGGCTCGCAGCCGACGGTCGCCATCTACCTGGACGAACAGCCGGTCACGACGATTGCCGACAATCTCGATGTCCACATCTACGATATCGCGCGGGTCGAGGAGTTGTCGGGCCCGCAGGGCACGCTGTTCGGCGCCAGCTCCATGGCCGGAACACTCCGGATCATCACCAACAAGCCGAGTACCGCAGGGTTCGAGGCCGGCTACACTGTCGACGCCAATACGATGCCGGCTGGAAGCCCCGGCGGCAGACTCGAGGGCTACGTCAATCTGCCGGTCTCGCAGCAAGCCGCCATTCGCCTGGTCGGCTTTACCGAGCACGACGGCGGCTATATCAACAATGTCCTCGGGCCGCCCGAGACCTGGCCGACCTCGGGCGTCATCCGCACCAATGCGGGCCTGACCAAGAAGCATTTCAATGACGTCACCACCAGCGGTGGCCGGGGTGCCCTCAAGCTCGATCTCGCTGATTCCTGGACCGTGCTGCCGACGGTCATCGGCCAACAGATGACGGCCAACGGCATTCCCGCGTATTCACCGGCCCTGGGCGATCTCAACGTCGCCCGATATTTCCCGGACCGAGACGTCGACCGCTGGTGGCAGGCGGCGCTCACGGTCGAGGGCAAGATCGCGAACTTCGATGTCGTCTACGCCGGCGCCTACCTGAATCGGACGGTCCAGACTCAGAGCGATTATTCGCAGTACTACTACGACCTCGATGTCGCCTATCAAGCGACGCCGCAGTACTATGGCGATCACTACCGAGACGACGCCGGCAACCTGATCGCTCCGGCGGTCGACGTGCTTTCGAGCTACCGCTATGAAAAAGTTTCGCATGAGCTGCGGGTCAGCTCTCCGCAGGACTGGCGCTTACGCTTCGTCGCCGGCCTGTTCCTGCAGCATCAGCTCGACGATACGCGCGACGAATTCCGAATCAATGATCTTGCGGCATCCCTCTCCGTCACCGGCTATCCAGGCTTGGAGTATCTCAATGCGATGTCGCGCGTCGATCGCGACCGGGCGGCATTCGGCGAGCTCTCGTACGATCTGACACGCAAGCTCACCTTGACGGCGGGATTGAGGGAATTCAGCTACGACAATACCGTGTACGGTTTCTTCGGCTACCCGAGTACCGAGGTACTGTGCGAGCCGGGCAGTCTCGGGAACGCGGGACCCGGGCGACCGTGCATCGATGTGAATCAGCGGGCAACGAAAAGCGGTTCGACCTACAAGTTCAATCTGACCTATCACGTCGATGCGGATCGCATGCTCTATACCACCTGGTCGACCGGGTTTCGCCCCGGGGGCATCAACCGCACGCGGGACATTCTCCCGTACGGTCCCGACTATCTGGTGAACTATGAGGCGGGCTGGAAGACCGAGTGGCTCGGCCACCGCCTGCGCTACAACGGCGCGCTGTTCTACGAGGGCTGGAAAAATCCGCAATTCACGATCTGCGGTCCCAACTGCGTCTACGAGGTCATCAATGCCGGAGGCGCCCGGATCCGCGGCATCGAGAACGAGCTGCAGTGGAGCCTTGCTCGGGGATTGACGCTGTCGGCAGCCGTGACCTGGCTGGACGCCAAGCTCACTGCGAACGCCTGTGTGTACGGAAATGCCGGCTCGCTGTGCAAGAACTCGGCCGGCGTCGCCGATCCCACCGTATTGCCCGCGGCCACGGCCGGCGATCCGCTGCCGGCCTCAAAGTTCAAGGGCAATCTGATCGCGCGCTATGCATTCAAGATCGGTGATCTGCGGGCCCACGCGCAGGCAGCGGCGGTGGCACAGAGCTCGTTGCCGACCGGGCTGCCCTCGGTGGGCGGCGGGCTGCAGGCCGGCAACGCGCCCGGCTACGCCAGCCTCGACCTATCGGGCGGCCTGGGCCACGATGGTTGGGACAGCGAGCTTTATCTCAAGAATGCACTCGACAGCCGCGCTGAGCTGAATCGTGCCTTGATTTGCGGCTTGCCGAGCTGCTCACAGCTGTACGTGATGCCGATCCCGCCGCGTACCATCGGCATGACGTTTCGGCAGAAGTTCTGAGCCGATCGGTAGCCGATGTCGGCGAGCCCAACGGTGTCCGCAAGCGGCGGACACCGTTGGGCTCGCACCAGCGACGGCGCCGCAAGTCTAGGGATGCGGCGGCTGCTCGGTCTTGGGCGCGTCCTTGGCCACGAGCGCGGGTAGCGCGACCTGCCGCAGTGCAGCGGCCAGGGTCTGATCGACGCACTTGACGAAATGCGGCTGGTGCCCGAGGTCCTCGCTGTCGGCCAACTGCGAGCACAGGCGCCGCGCCGCCTGGTGCAGCCGCTCCTGCGCGGCCCGTACCCCCGCTTCGGTCGTCAGATCCAGGTCGGCGAGCGACACCCGCGCGCTGCGGCTATCGGGATCGGCATTCCCCGGTCGGCCACTGCCCGACGCCGTGTCATGCAGGCGTACCACGGTGGGGGGCGCGCCCGCGGCCGCAGACCCATCGATCTTGCGCAGCGCTTCGGCCACCGTATCGTCAATGCAGGCGTCGAGATTTTGCTGCTGCGGTACGTCGAGCCCGACCGCGACCTGCAGGCACAGGCGCCGGGCCGAGTCGCGCAGGCGCTCGCGGGCTGCGCGGACGCCCTCAGGCGTCGACAGGTCGAAGTCCTGGTGCAAACCCGCCGCACTGTGCATGACGGGGGAAGCCTCCGGCGGATCGGCCAGAACAGCGGCCGGGGCGGCGAAGCAGAACAGGAGCAACGTGGCGGTGCGGATAGCGCCTTCGAGATGAGTCACACGGTCAATAGGTCTTGCGGCGTTCATCGGGAGATCTCCATAAGATGATTTGCGGTGCCTTCGCAGTCGTTTGCCGCTCCAACGGGCGAGCGCCGACTGCAGCGACACGATGCCGACCACGATGCCGCGCCGTCCTGAGGAGGGGGTGAATACGCGCTGAAGGCCCGTCAAACATGGGCCGAAGGCCCTCTGGAGGGTCGAACAGGGAGCTTTGACCCGATCCGAGCGACTGGGGCCCTCGCCGAGCGGGTGGGTATACTTCAGGCTCCGGCCGCGCCGCTACCCTGCTTCCAGCCGCGACCAAGCCGCCCACAGAGCGTTCCCACGTCGTACCCGATGGCCGCACCCGACAATCGAGTACTGCGAATCGGCGATTGGCGCGTCGATCCGGCGCTCGATGAGATATCCCGGGACGGCAAGACCCTCAAGCTCGAGCCGCGCACGATGCGCGTGCTGGTGTGCCTCGCCGAGCGCGCCAGCGACGTCGTCAGCGTCGAGCAACTGCTGGATGCGGTGTGGAAAGATGTCGTCGTCACGCAGGATTCGGTCTAACAGGCGGTCGCGACGCTGCGCCGCGCGCTCGGCGACGACCCCAAGGAACCGCGCTACATCGCGAACGTGCTGCGCCGCGGCTATCGCCTGCTCGCGCCCGTGGCAGCAGTCAGTGCTACGCGCGTTCCACTCGAATCGGCCGCGCAAGGCGGGCCCCCGATCCCGCCCGCGCCGGCCCGGTTACCGGACTCGTCCGCGATTGCGCGGTTGGCCGGGATGCTCAGACCCGCTCGCCGGGGCGGGTGGGTGCGCTTCATCGGACTTGCGACCGCGGCGGTGGTGTTGCTGCTGGTCGCCTTCGGGGCCGAACGCCTGTGGCAGTCGAAGCAGCGCGCGGCGGGGACGGACGCGCGTGCGCGAGCGACGCTCGCGGCGAGCAGGTCGGTTGCGGTGCTGCCGTTTCTGGATCTGAGCGAGAACAAGGACCAGCAGTACTTCGCCGACGGCATGACGGAGGAGATCATCGAGCTGCTGTCCCGCAGCCCGGATCTGCGGGTTCCGGCCCGGACATCATCTTTTTACTTCAAGGACAAGCGCGCGACGATCGGGGAGATGGCCCAGGCGCTCGGCGTTGCACACCTGCTCGAGGGCAGCGTGCGCAGATCGGGCGATCAGCTGCGCATTACGGTGCAGCTGATCCGGGCAGATTCCGGCTATCACATCTGGGCCGCAAGCTACGATCGCAAGCTCGGCGACCTGTTTGCGACCCAGGACGAAATCGCCGGCGCGGTCGTCGGCGCGCTGAAGGCCTCTTTGATCGAAAGCATGGCGCCCAGCGGTGTGCGGAGCGCCGATCCCGAGGCGCACACCTTGTATCTGCAAGCGCTGTCGCTGTGGAACCGCGGCACGCCGGAGGACAACAACCGGCTGATCGAGTACTTGAAACGGGCGCTGGCGCTCGATCCCGGCTTCGCAAAGGCGCGGGCGCTGCTGGCAGAGGCTCAGGTGGAGGCGTGCTCGGACTATGAAGTGGTGCCCTGCGAGGCGGTGCGCGCCGATGCGCATCAGGCTGCCCAGCGAGCACTCGCACTCGACCCGAACCTCGCCGACGCACATCGTGCGATGGCGCACGTGCTGCAGGATCTCGACTGGGACCTGACCGGTGCAAGCGCGGAGATCCAGCGCGCGCTGGCACTCGAGCCGGGCAACGCGCTGGCACTCAGGATCGGTGCAAGTACCCCTATGTTTCGCGGCAGGCTCGCCGAAGGCAGAAGCGCTCACGCGCGAGAGCGTCCTGCGCGATCCGGTCAACAACTGGGGCTATTACTGGCTCGGTTTGATCCTTTGGAACGAGGGGCAGTTCGCACAAGCCGAGCAGGCGATGCGCCAGTCGATCGAGTTGAACCCGACCGCCGATGACGCGCACGTGGTCCTTGCGGCCGTGCTCATCGACAGCGGCCGCGTGCAGGAGGCCGCGGCCGAGTTCGACCAGGATCTGGATACCGGGGAGAAGGAGATCATGCGCCCGCTGATGCTGGAAGCACTGGGGCAGCACGCGGAGGCTGAGCGACAGATGGCACTGGTCCAGAAGAAATACGGCTCTAGCGCCGCGCATGAGATCGCGATCTTCTACGCTTATCGACGTGAGCCGGACGCGGCCTTCGCCTGGCTCGACCGCGCATATCAAAATCACGAAAAGATGATGCTGTACGTCAAGACGGATCCGTACCTCAGGAACCTTCACTCTGACCCGCGCTTCTCCGCGCTGGTGCAGCGAATGAAGATACCGGATTGAGGTGACCGGATAACGGCCAACCCAGCGGGGCGCGCGGGGCACTTGTCAAAAGTCATCGGGCGCCTGGAATCGCTTCGTAAACCGTTCGTCGGGAGTTCAGATCTCTCTGCCGGCACGAGATACGCGCGCGCCGGGTGGTCGTTGACCGCTACGCCGCCTCGCGGCCAGCGTTCGGTTGCGTCGCATGAGAACGAGTGCCGCCACACTGGCTGGGAACTGGACGACGACGTTTGAGTTCCTCCGCCGGCGGAGCCTGATGTGCACGGCCAGAGCCCTGATGATGAAGTGCTGCAATCCCAGCAGCGTGATCCATGGCGTGAACAGGGCCCAGTCCGGCAGTTTCTGCCTGGCACCGATCACGCCGACTGCCGCATACAACACGGCGAAGGCGACCAGCACCGCGAGCACCTGGCGCCCGCTCAGGCCGGCGCGCATCAGCATGTAGTGAAAATGCTCGCGCCCCGCCTGTAGCGGCATCTTGCCCCTGGCCACGCGCCGAACGAAGCAACTGAAGAAATCAGACAGCGGCATCAGCGCAAACCAGAGCGCGGCGACCGGGGACAGCGACCTGTCTTCGCCCTGGGAGATCGAGAGCGTGAACCATACGACGATGAACCCCAGCAGCGTGCTGCCGGCATCACCCATGAACGTGCGCAAACGACGATTACGGTAAGTGGGGAAGTTGAACGCCAGAAACCCGAGAATCGCCCCGCAAGCCAGCACCGCCACGGTGAGCGCGGGCGCCCTCAGTCCCGCCGCAAGCGCGCCGGCGGCCA
>JBIODC010000051.1:0-17063 GCA_044440135.1 Steroidobacterales bacterium
CGCTGTACCTCGCCGCCCGAGAGGGTGCGCGACTGGCGATCGAGCGTCAGGTAGCCCAGGCCGACGTCGCACAGGAATTTCAGCCGCGTGCGCAGCTCGCCGAGCAGCAGATCCGCGGCCTGATCGAGCGGTTTGGGCAGCGAGAGCCGCTCGAAGAACTCGCGGCAGCGCTCGATCGACAGCAGCATGACCTGGTGAATGGCGAGGCCCGGCAATTCGGAGCCGTGGGTCCCCAGTCGCCACAGCAGCGCATCGGGTTTGAGTCGTGCACCCTGGCAGCTCGGACACAGCGTGTAGCTGCGGTACCTCGACAGCAGCACGCGCACATGCATCTTGTAGGCGCGGGTCTCGAGCCAGTCGAAGAAGCGGCGCGCGCCGTACCAGACTTTCTTCTGCCACGGCCCTTCGCCCTCGATCACCCACTGGCGATCATGCTCGCTCATGTCGCGCCACGGCACGGTTACGTTGATGCCGCGCTTTTTGGCGAAACGCAGCAGATCGTCCTGGCACTCCTTGTAGGACGGCGTCTGCCACGGACGCACCGCGCCCGCAGCCAGCGATTTGCTGTCGTCGGGAACCACCAGGCCGTAGTCGATGCCGATCACGCGCCCGAAACCACGGCAGGTGTCGCAGGCGCCGATCGGGGAATTGAACGAGAACAGGCCCTGGGTCGCATCCTGGTAGTGCAGGTCGCATTCGGCACAGTGCAGGTCGCTCGAGTAGCGCAGCACGGTGCGCTCGCGGCCGGGCGACTCGAGCACGTGCACGCTCGCGCGGCCGTGTCCCGAACGCAGCGCGGCCTCGAGCGCTTCCACCAGCCGGCTGCGATCCTGTGTATCGAGCCGCAGACGATCCTGGATCACGGTCAACAGCCGTGGCTGTTCCTCATGCATACGTACGTAGCCGAGCTTCTCGAGCTCAGCGCGCAGCTCGGCGAGCTTCATCTTCGGCGGCAGCGGTACTGGAAAACACACCAGCAGCAGCGGCTGCTCGAGGCCGGCGAGTGCCGCGGGCAGCGCGTCGGCGATGCTCTGCGCGCTGTCGCGCCGTACCAGCCGGCCGCAGCGGCGGCAGTGCAGCCGTGCGGCCCGCGCGTACAGCAGCTTCAGGTGGTCGTTGATCTCGGTCATGGTGCCGACAGTCGAGCGCGAGGTGCGCACCGGATTGACCTGGTCGATCGCGATCGCCGGCGGAATGCGCTCGATCCGATCCACCTGCGGCTTGTCCATGCGGTCGAGGAACTGGCGCGCGTAGGGCGAGAAGGTCTCGACATAACGTCGCTGACCCTCGGCATACAGGGTGTCGAACACCAGCGAGGACTTGCCGGACCCGGACACGCCCGTGACCACGATCAGCTGGTTCAGGGGCAGGTCGAGATCGAGATTACGGAGGTTATTCTGACGCGCGCCGCGCACGACGATCGCGTCATGCGCATTTCGGCTCATGATGCTGCGATTTTACCATGTCGGTCAAGCGCCCCCGGCCGACGGCGAAGGTATTGGCTTCGCAGCCGTCTATAATGCGCGACCATGCTCGCCGCCCTCGATCTGCGCCCCGCCGGCCGTGCTCCGTCCCTGAGCGCAGCGCCGCCGTGCGCGCGGCCGCCCGCGCCGTTCCTGCCTATGTCGCGCGAGGAAATGCACGCGCTCGGCTGGGAGCAGTGCGACGTCATCATCGTGACCGGTGATGCCTACGTGGATCATCCGAGTTTCGGCATGGCGATCATCAGCCGCGTGCTCGAGGCGCAGGGACTGCGCGTCGGCATGATCGCGCAGCCCGACTGGCACAGTGCCGACGCGTTGCGTGCGCTCGGCGCGCCGCGGTTGTTCTTCGGCATCACGGCCGGCAACATGGATTCGCTGGTCAATCGCTATACCGCCGACCGGCGGGTGCGCAGCGACGACGCCTATACGCCCGCAGGCGCCGCCGGCAAGCGTCCCGACCGCTCGGTGATCGTCTACGCGCAGCGCGCGCGCGAGGCTTACCGCGAGGTGCCGATCGTGATCGGCGGCATCGAGGCGTCGCTGCGCCGTATCGCGCATTTCGACTACTGGTCGGAGAAGGTGCGCCGCTCGGTCCTGCTGGATGCCAAGGCGGACCTTCTGGTCTATGGCAACGGCGAGCGGGCGGTGGTCGAGATCGCGTGCCGGCTCGCCGCCGGCGAGCGCATCGGGGACATCCGCGACGTGCGCGGCACCTCGTTTGTGCGCGGCGCGGCAGCCGCGCACTGGATCGAGATCGACTCGACGCATCTGGATGCACCCGGTCCGCTCGCCCCACCGGTCGATCCCTATGCGATGAGCCCGACGCCGACCGAGCCGTCGGCCGCGGCCGGGGCGGCGAGCGCCGACGCTGCGCAGGTGGTGCGTTTCGTGCGCCGCGTGCGCAACGTGGATCGTGAGCGCAGCGTTATCCGCATGCCCGCGTACGAACAGGTCGCGTCGGATCCGGTGCTCTATGCGCACGCCTCGCGCATCCTGCACATGGAGTCCAACCCGGGCAATGCCCGCGCACTGGTGCAGGCGCACGGCAATCAGGACGTGTGGCTGAACCCGCCGCCGGTGCCGCTGACGATGGCGGAGATGGACTGGATCTACGACCTGCCGTTCCAGCGCCGGCCGCATCCGTCGTACGCGGATGCCACCATTCCCGCCTACAAGATGATTCGCTTTTCGGTCGCGATCCAGCGCGGCTGCTTTGGCGGCTGCAGCTTCTGCTCGATCACCGAGCATGAGGGTCGCATCATCCAGAGCCGCTCGGAACAGTCGGTGTTGCGCGAGATCGGGCAGATCCGCGACCAGGTGCCCGGATTCACCGGGGTGATCTCCGATCTCGGAGGCCCGACCGCCAACATGTACCGGCTGGCGTGCAAGAGCCGCGAGATCGAAAGCGCCTGCCGCCGGCCGTCGTGCGTCTATCCGGGCATCTGTCCCAATCTCGACACCGATCATGCGCCGCTGATCGAGCTGTACCGCAAGGCGCGCGCACTGCCCGGCATCAAGAAGGTCCTGATCGCCTCGGGGGTACGCTACGACCTTGCGATCGAATCGCCCGAGTACGTGCGCGAACTCGCGCAGCACCATGTCGGCGGCTATCTGAAGATCGCCCCCGAGCATGTGCGCGAAGGGCCGCTGTCAAAGATGATGAAGCCGGGAGTCGGCACGTACTACCGCTTCAAGCAGCTGTTCGACCGCTATTCGAAGGAGGCAGGTAAGGAGCAATACCTGATCCCGTATTTCATCGCCGCTCATCCGGGCACGACCGAAGAGGACATGCTCGAGCTGGCGCTGTGGCTCAAGCGCAATGGCTTTCGCGCCGATCAGGTGCAGGCGTTCCTGCCCTCGCCGATGGCCACTGCGACTGCGATGTACCACAGCGGCAAGAACCCGTTGAAGCGCGTGACGCGCGACAGCGAGGCCGTCGTCATTCCGCGCGGTCTGCGTGTGCGCCGGCTGCACAAGGCGTTTCTGCGCTACCACGATCCGAACAACTGGCCGCTGCTGCGCGAGGCATTGCGGCGCATGGGGCGCGCGGATCTGATCGGCAGCGGCCGCGCGCAGCTGGTGCCCGCGTATCAGCCGCCGGGGACCGGTGCGCGGCCGGCCGGCGCGCGCGTTGCCGGCGTCCGGGGCTCCGCGGCGCCAGTGACGCGGCCGATTCGTACCCAGCACACCGGCTTGCCGCGTGTGCCCTCGCATGTGCCGTCGCGTGGACCGGTGTCGACCCGCAAGTCACACCGCGATCGACACTGATACGATGCAGGCGCAGGCCCGGCGATTCTGTCAGCTCGCAGCGCTGCTGCTCGCTCTCGCCACGCTGATCGGCGCGCTCGGAGCGCACGCACTCAGACAGCGCCTGAGCGCGGATCACTACGAGGTGCTGCAGACCGCGGTGCACTACCAGTTCTTCCATGCCCTGGGTCTGCTGGCCCTGGGGGTGCTGCTCGATCGCCTGCCGCGACGCGCCTTGCGTGCCGCCGGCTGGCTGCTGTTCGCCGGGGTGCTGCTGTTCAGCGGCAGCCTGTACCTGATTCTCGCCGGCGCGCCGCGGCTGATCGGCGTGCTCACGCCGGTCGGCGGTCTGGCATTGATCATCGGCTGGTGCATGGCGGTGATTGCATTGGGCACTGACGCGACCGCGGACGACAACGCGTAGAAATCATCAACGCGATGGACAAGGCGCGAGCTGCACAGGATTGGCGCGAGATGTGGCGACGCTGGCTGCTGCCGGGGTTGTCGCTGCTGGTGTTCGCCGGCGTCGCCACCGCGCTGCACCGCGAACTCGAGCAGTTTCGCTTCTCGAACGTGCTCGCGCACCTGCGCGCGATTCCGTCGTCGGCGATCGCCGCGGCCGCGGCCTGCACCGCCGCCAGCTACTGGCTGCTCGGCTTCTACGACGTGCTGGCGCTGCGCTATCTCGGCAAGACGGTGCCGTATGGCCGCACGGTATTCACCTCGTTCATTGCCTACTCCTTCGGTCATAACTTCGGCATCGCGGCCTTTACCGGCGGTGCGGTGCGCTACCGGCTGTATGCCTCGGCCGGCCTGAACGCGGCCGACGTGGCGACCGTGGCCGGCTTCTGTACCGTGACGACCGCGATCGGGCTGGGCGCGCTCGCGGGCGTGTCGTTCCTGTTCGCGCCGCACCAGGGCATGAGCCCGCCGCACCTGAATCACCACATCGTGCAGGCGCTGGGCGCGCTGCTGCTGGCGCTGATCGGCGCGTACGCGCTGTGGTCGCTGGTCGGCCCGCGCGAGGTCGAGCTGCATGGCTGGGCGCTGCGAGCCCCGGCACCGTCGGTCGCGCTGCCTCAGATCGTGCTGGCCGTGGTCGATCTGGCGCTGTCGGCCCTGGTGCTGTGGCTGCTGCTGCCGGCCGATAGCGGTGTCGGGTTGCTGGTGTTTGCCGGCGCCTACTCGACCGCAATCGTCGCCGGGGTGATCAGCCACGTCCCGGGCGGCCTCGGTGTGTTCGAATCGCTGATCGTGCTGGCGTTGCCGGGCGTGCCGGCGGACCAGCTGCTCGGATCGCTGCTCGCCTGGCGCGCGGTCTACTACGCGTTGCCGCTGCTGGTGGCCGCGGTGCTGTTCGGCGGCCAGGAACTGCGCAGCCAGCGCCCGGCGCTGGCGCGCATCGAACAGCTGGCGGCGGCCTACATCGCGCCGATCGTGCCGCAAGTCAGCGGCGCGCTGGTGTTCCTCGCGGGCTTTCTGCTGCTGGTGTCGGGCGCGACCCCGACGATCGATCAGCGCCTGTCGCTGCTGCGTGACATCCTGCCGCTCACGGTGCTCGAGCTGTCGCACCTGGCCGGCAGCGTGATCGGCCTGGCGCTGCTGATCCTGGCGCGGGCGCTGTTTCGCCGACTGGCCGCGGCCTATCAGCTCACCGTATGGCTGCTCGCGGCCGGCATGATCGCCTCGCTGCTGCGAGGCCTGGAGATCGAGCAGGCGCTGGTCCTGGGACTGGTGCTGCTGGTGCTGTGGCTCGGCCGGCGCGCGTTCTACCGTCCGGCCGAGATCCTGGCGCAGCGCTTCACGCCGACCTGGATCGTGAGCCTTGCGATCGTGATCTCCACCGCGATGTGGATCGGCTTCTTCGCCAACCGGCATGTCGACTATTCGCACTCGCTGTGGTGGACGTTCGCGTTCGAGGCCGATGCACCGCGCATGCTGCGGGCGTCGCTGCTGGTGCTGCTGCTGGCGGCGGCCTTTCTGGCGATGAATCTGATGCGTCCGGCGCGTCCCGAGCCGGGCGTCGCGTCGGTCGAGGATCTCACGCGCGCACGCGGCCTGATCGCGGGCTGCTCGCAGGCGATGGCCAACGCGGTGCTGAGCGGCGACAAGCGGCTGCTGTTCAGCGCCGCCAGCGACGCGTTCGTGATGTACCAGATCAACGGCCGCAGCTGGGTGGCACTCGGCGATCCGATCGGCGTGCGCGACGCGCAGGAGGAGCTGGTGTGGCGCTTTCGCGAGCTGTCGGATCGTCACGCCGGCTGGACCGTGTTCTACCAGGTCAGCGCCGAGCGTCTGCCGCTGTATGTCGATCTGGGACTCGCGGTGATGAAGCTCGGCGAGGAGGCGCGGGTGTCGCTGCCCGACTTCTCGCTCGAGGGCAGCGCGCGCGCGGAGCTGCGCACCCAGCGCCGGCGCGCCGAGCGCGATGGCGCCACGTTCGAGGTGCTGCAGCCGCAGCAGCTGCCGGCGCTGCTGCCGAAACTGCAGGCGGTCTCGGACGCCTGGCTCGAGGACAAGGCGGTGGCGGAGAAGAGCTTCTCGGTCGGGGCGTTCTCGCAGGACTACATCGGCAACTTTCCGGTAGCCGTGGTGCGCTGCGGCCAGGATCTGGTGGCGTTCGCGAGTCTGTGGATCGCCGGTACCGGCGAGGAGATCGCGGTCGATCTGATGCGCTTCGGCCCGGACGCGCCGCGGGGCGCGATGGATTTTCTGTTCGTGGAACTGATGCTATGGGGTCGCGCCCAGGGCTATCGCTGGCTCAACCTGGGCATGGCACCGCTCGCCGGCCTCGAGCGGCATCCGCTCGCGCCCGCCTGGCACCGCGTCGGCAATTTCGTATTCCGCTACGGCGAGCACTTCTACAACTTCGACGGCCTGCGCAGATACAAGGCGAAATTCAATCCGGTGTGGGAGTCCAAGTACCTGGCCTCGCCCGGCGGACTGGCGCTGCCGCGCGTGCTGCTCGACATTTCGGTGCTGATCTCCGGCGGGGTCAAGGAGCTGTTTGCCAAATGAAGCGACAGCGGTCGGTGCCAGCGGTGCGCATCCGCTCGCGGTCGCGCTGCGCGCGGCATTTGCCCGGCATCGCGACGCGGTGCTGCAGGCGCCCACCGGTGCCGGCAAGAGCACGCTGGTGCCGCTGGCACTGCTGCACGACGAGTTCATCGGCGGCCGCAAGATTCTGATGCTCGAGCCGCGTCGCCTGGCGGCGCGCGCCGTGGCCGCCCGCATGGCGTCGCTGCTCGGGGAGCGCATCGGCGACACCGTCGGCTATCGCATGCGCCTCGATACGCGTGTATCGCGCGCCACCCGCATCGAAGTGGTCACCGAGGGCGTGCTGACACGGCTGCTGCAGCAGGACCCCGCGCTCGAGCAGGTCGCCTGCCTGATCTTCGACGAATACCACGAGCGCAGCCTCGCGGCCGATCTGGGGCTGGCGCTCGCGCTCGATGCGCGGCGCGAGCTGGGCGCGGCGTTTCGGGTGCTGGTCATGTCGGCAACGCTCGACGGCGAACGCGTCGCGTCGCTGCTGGACGATGCGGAGGTGGTCAGCGTGCCGGGCCGCTCGTTTCCGGTGGAGCTGCGCTATTTGGGACGTGGATTGCCTTTGCTGCCGGGCGCGCCGGGTTCATCCGGCGCAGGTTTTGCCGCCGCGGAATCGCTCGAGCGCAGCGTGACCGCGGGCGTGCGTCGCGCGCTGGGCGAATCGGCCGGCGACGTGCTGGTGTTCCTGCCCGGGGCCGGCGAGATCCGGCGCGTCGAGGCGTTGCTGCTCGAGGCGGGCCTGCCGGCGGATGTGCAGCTGCTGCCGCTGTACGGCGACATGAGTGCAGCCGCGCAGGATGCGGTGCTGGCGCCTTCCGCTAGCGGTAGCCGCAAGCTGGTGCTGGCGACCAATATCGCGGAGACCAGCCTGACTATTCCCGGGGTCACGGCGGTCGTGGACTCGGGTCTGGTGCGCCGCTCGCAGTTCGATCCGGTGACCGGCATGAGCCGTCTGGAAGTCAGGCGCATCTCGCGTGCTTCGAGCGAGCAGCGCGCCGGACGCGCCGGCCGCGTCGCGCCCGGGATCTGCTACCGGCTGTGGAGCGAGGGTGCGCACGCGAGCCTCGCGCCGGCGACGACACCCGAGATCCTGGAAGCCGATCTGGCGCCGCTGGCCCTGGAACTGGCGCGCTGGGGCGTCGACGACGCGGCGCGGCTGCCGTGGCTCGATGCACCGCCGGCGGCGACGCTGCAACAGGCGCGCATGCTGCTCGCGCGGCTCGATGCGCTGAATGCGCAAGGGCGCATGACGGCGCTGGGTCGCGACATGGCACGTTTGCCGGTGCATCCGCGCCTGGCGCATATGCTGCTGGCCGCCCGCAGCCTCGACGCGGTCGCGCTGGCCGCGCAGCTCGCGGCGTTGCTGTCGGAGCGTGATCTGCTGCGCCGGGGCACCGGTCTCGCGCGCCACGATCCGGATATCCGCTCGCGACTGGAGTTGCTGCGAGGCGAATCCGGCGGGGCGGGCGCGGATCGGCAGCTGCTCGAGCGCGTGCAGCGCAGTGCGCGCGCGCTCGAGGCGGCCGCGCGCGCGCTGCCGGGCGCGGCGCCGGTCGGCCGCAACCCGGCGCCGCCCCCGGAACTGACCGGCGCACTGCTGGCGCTGGCGTATCCGGACCGCATTGGGCAACGCCGCGAGGGCAGCGAGGGGCGCTACCTGCTCGCCAATGGTCGCGGCGCCGCGTTCGCCGGCGCGGTGTCGCTGGCGCGCGAGGAGTTCATCGTTGCGCTGGAGCTCGACGATCGCGAGCGCGAGGCACGGATCGACCTGGCCGCGCCGGTGACGCGGGCGCTGCTCGAACGACTGTTCGAGGCGCACATCGTGACCGAGGCGCGCTTCGGCTGGGAGGCGCGTGAGGGCGCGGTGCTGGCGCGGCGCGTGCGCCGGCTCGATGCGCTGCTGCTGGAGGACACGCAGCGGCCCGCGGCCGACGATGAGCGCGCCGTCGAGGCGATGCTCGAGGGCATCCGCCAGCTCGGCATCGAGGCGTTGCCCTGGGATGCGGACAGCCGCGGCCTGCAGGCGCGGCTGGAATTTGTGCGCGCGCTGAACCGCCGTGACCACGGCGATTGGCCGGCGAGCGATGATGCGGCGCTCGCGGCGAGCCTCGCGCAGTGGCTGGCGCCACATCTTGCCGGGATCACGCGCCGCGAACAGCTCGCGCGCGTGCCGCTGGCCGAGGCGCTGCGTGGCCGCCTCAATGGCCCGCAGCAGCGCGCGCTCGAGGCGCTCGCGCCGCGCGAGCTGGTGGTGCCGAGCGGCTCGCGCATCCGCATCGACTATGCCGACGCCAATGCGCCATGCATCTCGGTCCGGCTGCAGGAAGTGTTCGGGCTGACGGAAACCCCGCGCATCGCCGACGGTGCGGTACCGGTGACCTTCAAGCTGCTGTCGCCGGCCCAGCGGCCGGTGCAGATCACGCGCGATCTGGCCGGCTTCTGGCGCAGCAGCTACCTCGAGGTGCGCAAGGACATGCGCGGCCGCTATCCGAAGCACCATTGGCCGGACAATCCGCTGGATGCACTGCCGACGCGCGGCGCCCGCCGCAGGCCCGGCAAGAGCGCACCCAAGTGACGCGCGTTGCGCTGCCGCGCGCCCGCGGCCGGTGCGTTCATGAACTTTGGTTAACGGGTGGAGCGCGGATTCGATACTGTATTCTATGAAGGTATCTTGATGCGGGCGGGGGCGGATATGGAGGCTTCGAAGCTCATGCGCGCACGTCGGATCTGCCTGAGTCTGCTGCTCCTGCTCGTCAGCTGCCAGAAATCGCAGCCGCCGCACGCCCAGCACGCCACCCACGCGAATGAACCGCGCGACATCGCCTGGTTCGACGGCAGCCTGCAGGGTGCATTCATCGTCGCCAAGCGCGAGAACCGGCCGGTGCTGATCTACTGGGGCGCCGAATGGTGCCCGTTCTGCCACACGCTGAAATCCAAGGTATTTTCGCGACCCGACTTCATCGCCAAGAGCCATCTGTTTCTGCCGGTCTATCTCGACGGCGATGACGAAGGCGCGCAGAAATGGGGCGAGCAATTCGGTATCCAGGGCTATCCGACGATCATCGTGCTCGATCCTGAGCAGCACGAAATCATTCGGCTCGGCGCCGGCCACGACGTCTCGCAGTACGCCGC
Organism: Steroidobacterales bacterium; assembly: GCA_044440135.1. Lineage (GTDB taxonomy): Bacteria > Pseudomonadota > Gammaproteobacteria > Steroidobacterales > Steroidobacteraceae > FEN-1191. The sequence goes on from JBIODC010000051.1 coordinate 9,912, forward strand.
GATACTCGATACGGCGCTGGAAGACGTGCAGCCGGCCAACGAGCTGCTCCAGGCAGCAGCGGGCGGCAAACAGCTCAGCGCCGACGAATGCCGGCGGCTCGCCTACAACTCCTGGGAGCTCGACACGCTCGATCAGTCAGCCTATGGCGCGCGCGCCGATCAGCTTGTGGCCGCGGCGGCCCAATGCCCGGCGAACCTGTCGCTCGAGCGTGCCAGGCTGACGATCTTCGCGACCTATTACGCTGCCAATGCGGACAGTGACGCGCTCGATGCGCCGAAGGCGGCGCCCTCGGCGCGGCTGGTTTCACTGACCGACCAGGTGGCCGGCATCCTCGCGCAACCGGGCCTCGCAGTCTCGAGCGCCGATGCGCTGCAGATTCTCGATGACAGCTTCTTCAAGGCGGTGCGGGCGCGCGGCCCGAAGTTCGCGCCGGCGCTGCGCGACAGCTATGCGGCGACGATGGATGCCGCGGCCAACGACGCGCGCTACGTCGAGGCCGATCAGCTCGGCTGCATCGATGCCAAACTGCGCGCGCTCAAGGCGCTCGCCGGTCCGAGGGACAAGCTGCCGGGCGATGCCGTGGCGGCCGCGAACATGCGCATCGATAGCGCGCTCGATGCGGAACAGAATCCGTACCTGCGTTCCGGACTGGTGAACGCATCGCTGAATATCCTCGAGGACACTGGCCAGTATCCGAAGGCCTACCAGATTGCCAAGGCCGAGATGGCCCGGTCGAGCATGCCGTATTACTTCGAGGCCGACCTGGCGGGGATCGCGGAAAAGATGGGGCAAAAGGACGAGGCCGTCGGCCTGCTGGAGCAGGCCTATCGCGAATCGCAGGGCACCGCGACCCGCTTTCAGTGGGGCGAGCTCTACCTGAGCGGGCTGCTGCGCATGACGCCCAAGGACAGCGCGCGCATCCTGCAGGCCGGAGCCGCGGTGCTGGCGGAGCTCGATGGTCCCGATCGCATCTACCGCCGCGCGCGTGTGCGTCTCGAGACGCTCGATCGCGAGCTGCGCGCCTGGAACGATGCATCCAAGGGCCAGCACGCCGATGTGCTGCAGAGCCTGCACGCGCGCATGCAGGAGATCTGCGTGAAGATCCCGCAACAGGAGCCGGCGCGGGCCAGCTGCGATGCATTCCTGAGCGCGGCCTGAAGCGCTGGCCGCCCATCGGCCATCGCGTTCGTGGAGCGACAGACGGAGCATGGCCTGGGCGATGGGTTAAGATTGCCTGCCTTTGCGTCGGGCCTGTAGCACAGCGGTTAGTGCAGGGGACTCATAATCCCTTGGTCGTAGGTTCGAATCCTACCGGGCCCAATGTCTCGTCCCAGAAGTTGATATGACGACGATGCCAGCACATCGTTCGGGGCAATCGGACATCTGTATGACCGTCCGACAGTGGAGGTACCCGGCGGCCCATGCAAAGCCGATGATATTCTCAGTGGCATGCGGCCCATCTTCCACGCACAGCTCATCAATCGAACGTTCGGCGACCCGGGCGTCTACATCGACCTGAAGTTCGAACGACGCGCAATCCTGTTCGATATCGGCGACATCGCCGCGCTGCCGACGCGCAAGCTGCTGCGCATCAGCGACATATTTGTCTCGCACACGCACATGGATCACTTCTCCGGGTTCGATCACCTGCTGCGAGTCTGTCTGGGACGCGACACCGGAGTCACCCTGTACGGCCCTTCGAGATTCATAGCACAGCTCGAACACAAACTCGCCGCGTACACCTGGAATCTGGTCCAGAATTACCAGACCGACTTCGTCATCATCGCGCACGAGATCGACCGCCGAGGGAACGTACAGCGTGCCCAGTTTCGCAGCCGAGCCCGGTTCGAGCGCGAGGCAGCGCCAGACACCAAGGCTGGTGAAGGAGTGCTGCTGGAAGCCCCGTTGTTTCGGGTGCGAACCATACCGCTCGAGCATCACGACATCACCTCCCTCGCGTTTGCGTTCGAGGAGAGCGTGCACATCAACGTGTGGAAGAACCGCCTGCAGGAGCTGCGGCTGCCGACCGGCCCGTGGCTGACCGAACTCAAGAGAAAAGTGCGCGCCGGCGCGCCGGACAACACACCGATCAGAGTTCACTGGCGGACGCGCGATGGTTCCTATGACCGAACTATTGCACTGGGGGAGCTCAAGCAAGACGTCCTGGAGTTTCTACCCGGCCAAAAAGTCTGTTATGTCACCGATGTAGCCGACAACGACCGCAACAGAGCTGCTCTCGCTGGCTTCGTACGAGGGGCCGATCTGCTGTTCATCGAAGCCGTATTTCTCGATGCCGACCGGGAACATGCTGAGCGTAAAGCGCATCTGACTGCGCGGGCGGCCGGCGAGATTGCCCGGGCCGCCGAGGTCAAGTCGGCGGTGCCATTTCATTTCTCGCCGCGCTACCTCGGGCGAGAAGATGAATTGCGTCAGGAGTTCGCGCTCGCCTGGCATCAGGGATGCGACAGCGGGTAATGCTGAGCGCCTCGAATGGGGCGTCGTGGGAGCTGCGAAGCGGGGAACTCGCGAAGCAGGCCCCGCTCAGGCCGAGAGGCGTACCGCTGCGCGGCGCGATCCCCAACGGCCCGGCGCAGCTGCAAACAACCCCGCGCAGACGGCGCCGCACTGGTTACAATGGCCTTGCGGCGTCAGACCCCAGTGGCTGATCTCGTACCCGTCGCGCGCGATCAGTGAAGTTCCGCAGGCGTGACAGCGCGTGCTGCCGCCATCGAGGTCGCGCACGTTTCCGGTGTACACGTACCGGAGGCCATGTCGCAGCGCGATCTGGCGTGCGCGCTTCAGGGTCGCAAACGGCGTCGGCGGCACGTTGCGCATCTTCCAGTCCGGATGGAACGCCGTGAAGTGCAACGGCACGTCGGCGCCGAGGTGTTCGATGAACCAGGCGCACATGGCCTCGAGTTCGGCATCGGAGTCGTTTAGTCCGGGGATCAGCAGCGTCGTGACCTCAAGCCAGACGCTGGTCTCGTGGTGCACATACTTGAGCGTATCGAGTACCGCAGCAAGCTCGGCGCCGCAAACCCTGCGGTAGAAGTCTTCGGTGAAGCCTTTAAGATCGATGTTAGCCGCATCCATGTGTTGGAAGAACTCGGCACGCGGCGCAGGACACATGTACCCGGCGGTGACCGCGACGCTGCGGATGCCGCGCTCTCGAGCAGCCTTGGCGACGTCGATCGCGTACTCCATGAACACGGTCGGATCATTGTAGGTGTACGCGATGCTCGCGCAGCCGAGGCGCTCAGCGGCGGCAGCGAGTTCCGCCGGGCTCGCGCGATCGGCGAGCGTGTCCATCTCGCGCGACTTGCTCATGTCCCAGTTCTGGCAGAACCTGCAAGCCAGGTTGCAGCCGGCGGTCCCAAACGACAAGACCGCGCTGCCTGGCAGGAAATGGTTCAGGGGCTTTTTCTCGATCGGATCGACGCAAAAGCCACTCGAGCGGCCATAGGTGAAGAGCTTGACGCCACCGGCCTCGACGCCGCGGACGAAACACAAACCGCGCTGGCCTTCGTGCATCCGGCAGCCGCGCGGGCATACATCGCACTGCAGCCGGCCGTCCGGCAGCGAGCGCCAGTAACGAGTGTCGACGACGCTGTCTTGCGCCTGGCATTCGGGCTGACTCATGAATCACTTTCCGTTCGCGTATCGATGGACGGCAACCTCTGATGCACATGCCTCGGTACCCTTTATGGGGGAAACGAGGCTCCGTTTCAATGCGGGGGCTCGTGGACCGCAGCATCACTCGCCGAACCAACCGCGAATCCGCTCGTACACCGGGCCCGGCAGCAGCAGGCCCATATGGCTCGTGCCCCTGGCCGTCCACTGGTGCGATCGCGGGAAAGCCAGCTTGAGCCGCGAATCAGGATGGTCACCGAGCGCGCTTGGGAGGGGAACGAGCCCGTCGCCGATCCGCTGGTCGCGGCGGGATGCCGGTGCATGCCCGAGCGCCGCGGCGATGGTGTAGCACTGTACGCGTTTGGGGAGCGGCAGGGGGCGGCGCGATTCGGCGCGCCTCGCAAAGCGGTCGTGCCCCTTCCAGTCCTCCTCGAGCACGTAGCCGTGACGCAGATCCGTAATGCCTGCGCTGCGCACTTTCCCCAGAAGCGCGAACGGCGCGGTGTAGGGTGTCTTCTCCAGCAGCAGCTCGAACCTGTGGCCAGCACGCTCGAACGGGGCGCCGTGATGCGGTGTGCCGAGAAACACGAGTTTGCGCAACTTGCGGGGCCACGCGTAACCGGCCGCTGACGCATAGTGGTGGGCACTGCGCGCTACGAGACCGCCCATGCTGTGCGTGAGGATGGACACCTCGTTGAGTGGGACGGGCCACGCGGCCACCAAGGCTTCGAGGATCTGCGCCAACGCGCGCCCGTTGGTCGAGATATGCAGGCCAGTGTTGTAGTGCAGATAGGCGGCTGTGTAGGCGAGATCGCGGGCGAGTTCGGCGCCGTGGTTATGCCCGTCGCGCTCCCAGCGCCGCTCATTGCGGCAAAGACCATGCACGAGTACCAGCAGCTTGGAGCTCGGAACCCGAATCGCAGCGTCGAGCCCCTCGCGCGTAAGCTCGAGTGCCTTGCCTTCGTGGCGCAGATGCATCGCGAGCGCGAGCGGATTGCCGGTTTCGGCGAGATAATCGCCCAGCACGCCGTTCAGCGCCGCAATGACGGATTCGCGTGCTGCGGAAGACTCGATATGGCCCAGCACGGGCGCCACGGCGCCGAGCGCAAGGTCGATGCCGCCGCCGACCGCACGCGTGACGCCGCGAATGCTGTTGTAGACGACCGAAGCAGCGCCGTTCACGGCGCCGCCCACGATTGGGCCGGCGAGCCTCGTCGGCTTCTCTGCGATGTTGCTATGCATCGCCTCTACGAGGCCGGTGATTCCGGTGATCGCATCGACCACCATGCGGGATGCGCCACGCAGATCAGTAATGTGGTTGCGAACCACCTTGGTCATTGACTCTCCTTCGACGGTTCATACGTCCGCCCGCCCGGCGCCGTCACCGGCCGTGGGCTTCGCACCATCGTCCGCGAAGATGGCGTCGCACAGTCGCTGGAGCATCGGCACGCCGCGGATCTCGGTTTCGAACAGCGGCACGATCGCGCGGACGCTATCGTCGAACTCGCGCCAGATCGTCCGCATGTGCTCCTGCTGCATTGTCACACGGTTCTTGACGAACTGCGCGGTGTCCGGGCCGGCCGACTCGGGATCCATGACCATGTTGACCAGCACGCCGCCCACGGGGATCCCGAAGTCCTTGAACCACTGGATGAATCGCGTGACCACCGCGATCGGGAGCGCCTCGGGTAGCGTCACGAAGTAGAACGCCGTGAGCGCGGGGTCTGTGAGAAGCACGCGCGCGTGCTCCATCCGGTCGCGGAACGAGACGAGGTACTCCAGCAGCGGGTCCGCCTCCTTCTTCTTCGTGAACGAGAGCAGCTCCCGAAGGCTGCGCGCTTCCTCGCGGCTCTTGAGCATCTTGTTCACCCACAGCGAGTAGACCTTCGACATGCCGAGCAGGCGTCTCGCGTTGGCGGCGGGCGCGGTGTCGAAGACATAGACGTCGTATTCGTTCTTGAACATGACGTCGATCATGTTCTCGAACATCGCCGACTCCTCGAACGCGGGGTTCATCGTTGCCGTCTCAACGAAGTCGTCGGCCTTGGTGGTGATGTCGGCGAACTTGAGGAACCACCGGATCTTCTCCCGGATCTCCACCTTTTTTTGCTCGATGCTCTGCCGGGTGTCGATCTCGTAGGCCCACAGGTTGGGCACGTCCTGGACCGCGACGTGCTTGCCGAGCATGTCCTGGCCGAACAGGCTGGTCAGGCTGTGCACAGGATTCGTGGACACGAGCAGCGTGCGGCGTCCCTGCCTGGCAAGCCCGATGGCGCTAGCGCCGGCGAACACCGTCTTGCCAACGCCACCCTTGCCGCCGAAGAAAAGGTACTTCAGCGCGGGGTGCTCGCGCATATGCCGGCCCATTGGCATCGTGATGTTTGCCACACCGTGTCTCCGCTAGGCGAACATGATCGCGGCCAGCTTCTCGATCATCGGCAGCCCGGTAACGTCGTGCTCCATCTCTGGCACCAGCGCCATCACCTGGTCGCCAAAGGCCGAGCCCAGGTCGCGCAGGTGCTGGTCCTGCATCGCGATACGGCGGCGCAAATACTCCGGGATGTTCTGGCCCAGCAGCTCGTGCGGGATAACCCGGTTCACCACGTACCCGGCGATCGGCACGTCGAACTGCGCGAACATCTGGGCCGCCTTCTGCGTATCGTCGATGATCATGGCCTCCGGGGTCACCACGAAGAAGAAGCCCGTCTTGGTCTTATCCGTGAGGATTCCGGCCGAGGTATTGATGCGGTTCTTGATGTAGAGCAGTTCCTTGAGGATCTGGTCCTGCTCGGTCGCCTTCTCGCGCCGCAGCCGGCTCACCATCTCCTCGTATTCGCGCATCTCCTCCCGCAGCTTGGTGATCTTGTTGATCCACTCGTCGTAGACCTTTGCCATCGACAGGTAGTAGAGCGCGTGACCGAGAGGAACCAGATCGTAGATGTAATAGTCGTACTCGCCGGTCATGACCACGTCCACGACGGCGTCGAAAATCGCGCTCTCCTCCATCGCCGGCTCGGCGCTCGCCGCCTGGATGTAGTTCTCGATCTCCTCGGGCACGGCAGGCAGCCCGTACATGTCCAGGATCTTCTGACGGATCTCCTGCTGGTAGGCGCGGATGTGGCTGTCCGCATCGATCTCCTGGGCCCAGAGGTTGTCCATGATGGGCACGGGCCCCTTGCCGAAGATATCGCGCTTGAATATGTCCGTGAGCGACGCCTGCGGGTCCACCGAGAACACCAGCACCTTCTTGCCCTGGCTCGCGAGCCAGTACCCCGCCGCTGCGGAGAAGGTGGTCTTGCCAAGCCCGCCCTTGCCGCCGAACATGATGTAGCGGCGCTCGGGGTGCTGCAGGAAAACGTCCTTGAGTGCCAAAATACTCTCCTAGAACATCGCGTCCGCGACGTCCTTCTCGCGCAACATGCGCCGCTTCCATGTGGCGATCTGCGGCACGACGTAGGGCAGGAGCCGCAGGCTGTAATAAGGCGGCAGGATCGGGATGCCGAGCAGGTCGCCCATCGTGA
>JBIODC010000052.1:0-16422 GCA_044440135.1 Steroidobacterales bacterium
GTACAAGCGCGACGTGGTGATCCTCCTCGATTCCATCACGCGGCTCGCGCGCGCCTACAATACCGTGGTGCCCTCATCGGGCAAGGTGCTCACCGGCGGCGTCGATGCCAATGCACTGCAGCGGCCGAAGCGCTTCTTCGGCGCCGCGCGCAACATCGAAGAGGGCGGCAGCCTGACGATTCTCGCCACCGCGCTGATCGACACCGGCTCGAAGATGGACGATGTGATCTACGAGGAATTCAAGGGCACCGGCAACTGCGAGATCCACCTGGACCGTCGCATCTCCGAGAAGCGCGTATTCCCCGCGGTCAACATCAACCGCTCCGGCACGCGCAAGGAAGAGCTGATCACCGATCCAAGCGAGCTCGCGAAGATGTGGATCCTGCGCAAGCTGCTGCATCCGATGGACGAGCTGGCTGCGATCGAGTTCCTGCTCGACAAGATGAAGGACACCAAGGCGAACTCGGAATTCTTCGAGGCGATGAAGCGCTGAGCGCGCTGGCGCGGCGGCCAGCCGGATCCCCGCGCGGGGCCGTAGCGCCCTGCCGCCCGGGCAGGGGCGTGGGCTGCGCGCCGGGGATATGCCTTGGCCGGCGTCGGAAAGGGAGTGGCACGTCACAGCGCCGCGGCGCGCCGCCGGCTCAAATCCCGACCAGTGCTGCTTGAACGGCGTCGCGGAGCGGCGACTGTGGCGCCGCAGCAGTCCGCTGAGCGATCATCCGGAGCGAAGATCGCGCGATCCTTAGCGCTGCTGGAGATGGCTCAACACATGCGTTCATGGTGGCTCGGTCCGGTAATGCTCGCGGTGGGGGTGGCGGCCCGCGCCGACGACTACTCGCCGCCGCCGCCACTGCCGGTTGCCAGCCCGATCACCGATCACTTCGCGCTGCGCGCCGGGTTCTTCTGGGGCAGCATCGATACCTTCGGGCGCTTCGATTCCGCCAAGGGCGTCGAGGGCACGCCGTTCACGGCCGAGCATGACCTGGGACTCACCGACCAGGCGCGCCAGATCGACGTCGAGATCATCTTCCGCCTCGAGGAGCGCAGCCGGTTGCGGGTGAATTTTCTCGACACGCGCCGCGGCGCCGAGCGCAACATCGACCGCAACATCCAGTACGGCGATCAGGTGTTCCTGGTGAACAATCTGGTGCAGTCGGAATTCGACTGGCGGCAGATGGACCTGACCTACACCTATTCGTTCCTGCGCGGCGAGCGCTACGAGCTCGGCGCCGGGCTCGGCATTCATCTGATCGAAGCCGACGCCAACGCGAAGATACCCGGGACCCCGCAGTTCGCGGATTTCAGCGGCGCCGGCCCGTTTGCCACGCTGGCGCTCGACGGCACCTGGCTCATCGCCAAACACTGGGCGCTGAGCGCGCGCGCGCAGTACCTGCGCCTCACGATCGGCTCGGTCGGCGGCATGATGGGCCAATATCACACGGACCTGCAGTACCGCTGGCGGCGCAACCTCGCCTTCGGGCTGGGCTACACCCTGCGCAAGACCGAGCTCGACGTGCGCAACGCCGACCCCTCGGGTGTGATGCGGCTGCGGATCGACGGCCCGGAGGCCTTTGCCCGACTGAGCTTCTAGCGCCGCGGGCTGCCGGTGCCGCTACTGCGCCGCGAGCTGCGGCGGCGGGCGTGGCCGCATTACCTGAGCGCCGAACAGCAGTGCAATCACCGTGAACAGCGCCGCCGCCGACAGCGCCAGCGACTGGTGCACGCCGACGACCGCGCCCAGCACACCGACCGTGAATCCGCTGACGAAGCGCAGCCCGAGCGCCGCCATCACGAACACGCCGATCACGTGGCCGCGCAGCGCCGCCGGCGCGTTGAGCTGCACCAGCGCCTGCGCCATGGCGCCGAAGGCCAGCTCGACAAAGCCGGCACAGAACAAGGTCGCCAGCGACAGCGTGTAGGAATGAGTCAGCGCAAAGATTCCGAGCGCAGCGCACCAGCACATGCCCAGCAGCAGCGCCGTGGACACGCGCGGCATCAGCAGGCCGCGACTCTCGAGCATGACCGCGGCGCACAGTCCGCCGGCGGCGTCCGCGGCGGCGAGCGCCGCGTACGACAGCCCGGCATTGCCATGGCCCAGATCGGTCGCGAAGTTGGGCATCTGCGCCTGGTAGGCGGTGCCGATGAAGAACGAGGCGGCTCCGGCCAGCAGCGTCATGCTCAGGATGATGGGGTTGGCGCGCATGCTGCGCAGCGTGGTGATGGCATCGCCGAGCCCCCGCACCGCCATGCCGGCGTCGGAGCGACGCGCTCGCCGGCCATACGGCGCCTTGCACAGCCACAGGAACATCGGCAGATAGATCGCCGCGTTGAAGAAGATACCGAGCGCCGGTCCGAGCAGCAGCATCAGGGCGTTGCCGACCGCCGGGCCCAGCAGCGTGCCGACGTAGCGCGTGGTGGCGGCGAGCCGCACCGCGCTCGGCAGTTGCGCATCGTCGACCATGTCGTGGATCAGCAGCTGCGCCGGCGCGGTCCAGAGCACGCCGGCCAGGCCGTGCACGGTCAGCAGCACCATCGCGTGCCACACCTTGAGCGTGCCGGTCGCGATCAGCACGCCCCAGCCGATCGACACCGCCATGAACAGCAGCATGCCGAGCTGAATCATGCGGCGCACGTCGATGCGACTGGCGAGCGCGCCGGCGTAGCCCGACAGCAGCAGGTAGGGCACCCAGTGGGAGATCACTGCGAAGCCACCGAGCTGCGCCGAATGGAATTTCTGGAACATCACCCAGTAGCTGATGACGTGTTCGCAGTTGTCGGCCATCATCGCGCTCGCGTTGCCGACGAAGAAGACGCGAAAGGCGCGCTGCTGCAGCGCTGCAAACGACACCCGCTTCGCCGCCGGCGGCGTGGCGGATCGCGCGCTCAAGGCTGCAGCCGCGCGCTGATGAATTGCGCCATCTGCTCGACGGTCGAGGGATCGCGCAGGGGTGCACTGTGGTTCATGCCCTCGATCACCTCGATGTGGCCGTCGCGCAGCTGCAGCGCGACCTCGTGGGCGTGCGTGGCGGGGATGTACTCGTCGGCGCCGCCGTGTACCAGCAGCACCGGAATATGGATGCGCTGCGCGAGCACCGGCGCCGAGTAATCCTCCGGATAACTGCCGTAGCGCGCGCGAATGAGGTCGCGCACCCGCTCGATGACATCGCGGCGCAGGTCCATCGCAAGCGTGAACGACTCGAACAGATAGCCGATGTCGCGCGGCAGTCCGACCAGAACGGCGGCGCGCAGGCGCGCGGCCGCCGGGCTTTCCGCGAGCCAGCTGGCCGCGGTGATGGCGCCGAACGAGTGCGCCAGGATCGCCCCGATCGGTCCGCAGGCCTCGCTTACCGCCGCCAGCGCATCGCGAAAACTGTAGAGGTCGGCCAGCCGGCCGCCCGAGCGACCGTGGGCCGGCGCATCGAAAGCCACGACGCGCAAGCCGCGCGCGCGCAGGCCCTCGATCATGGGCCCAAGCTGGCCGGCGTACGAGATCCAGCCGTGCAGCACCAGCACCGCGGGGCCTGCGCCCGGCCATTCATACGTCTGCACCTGACCGTGGGGTGTCGGTAGCCGGCGGCTGGCGGCGCTCGCCAGGAACTGCGCGTCCGGCGCGCTGATGCGCCGGGTGCGCGGCGTGATGAACAGGCGCGCCGCGCAGCGCGCCGCAAGCGCCGGGCTGAGGCTCGAGAGCAGGCGGAACAGGCGGCGAAGGCGTCGCTGGCGCTCCGGCGTGAGTCCCGGAATGTTGCGCGCCGGCGTCGCGCTGACCTCAGCCATGGCCACCGGAAGGCGTGGTATCTCCCGGTTGCGTGGCATTGCCCGGACCGGTGGCATTGCCCGGACCGGTGGCATTGCCCGGACCGGTGGCATCGCCCTGACGCGTGACCTCGCCGGCGCGCTCGCGCGCGATCGCGCGATAGGCGATATCGCGCCGGTACTGCATGCCCTCGTAGTGGATGTAGTCCACCAGCGCGTAGGCGGCGCGCTGTGCATCGCTCACGCGATCGGCAAGGCCCACTGCGCACAGCACGCGTCCGCCGCTGGTCAGCACGTGATCGTCCACGCGCTGCGTGCCGGCATGGAACACCTTGCCCGCCCGGCGTGCGGCGCGATCGAGCCCGTCGATCGCATCGCCGCTGCGGACCGCCTCGGGGTAGCCGGCCGCGGCCAGCACCACTCCGACCGCCGCGCGCCGATCCCACTGCGCATCGACCCGATCGAGCCTGCCCTCGAGCGCTGCCTCGCACAGCGCGGTCAGATCGCTCTCGAGGCGTGCCAGGATCGGCTGCGCTTCCGGGTCGCCGAAGCGGCAATTGAATTCCAGCACCGTCGGCGTGCCATCGGCAGCGATCATCAGCCCGGCATACAGAAATCCCGTGTACGGCGTGCCGTCCCGGCTCAGGCCGCGGATACTCGGCGCGATGATCTCGCGCATCACGCGCTCGTGGACCGCGCTGGTCACCACCGGAGCCGGCGAATAGGCGCCCATGCCGCCGGTGTTGGGACCGACGTCGCCATCCTGCAGGCGCTTGTGGTCCTGCGAGGTCGCGAGCGGCAGCACGTGCTTGCCGTCGGCCATCACGATGAAACTGGCTTCTTCGCCCTGCAGGAACTGCTCGATCACGACCTCGGCGCCGGCGTCGCCGAAGCGGCCGCTGAACATTTCGGCCGCCGCGGCCTCGGCCTCATCCAGGCTCTGCGCGATGACCACGCCCTTGCCCGAGGCCAGGCCGCTGGCCTTGACCACGATCGGGGCGCGCTGCGCCCGCAGCCAGGCGCGGTCGAAATTTTCGCGCGTGAAGCTGCGATAGGCGGCGGTCGGGATGCCGTGGCGCTGCAGGAAGTCCTTGCTGAACGATTTCGAGCCTTCCAGGCGTGCGGCCAGCCGGCTTGGGCCGAAGCAGCGCAGTCCCGCGGCCTGAAACGCATCGACGATGCCGGCGACCAGCGGCGCCTCGGGGCCGATGATCGTCAGCGCGACGGCTTCGCGGCGCGCAAGTTCGAGCAGCCGCGGGAAATCGTTGGCGGCAATATCGACATTGCGCACCCGCGGCTCGGCCCCGGTGCCGGCGTTGCCCGGAGCCACCAGCACTTCGCGCACCCGCGGCGACTGCGCGCACTTCCAGGCCAGTGCATGTTCGCGGCCACCGCCGCCGACGATCAGGACTTTCATCGATTCTGCCGCTGCCGAGGCTGGCCGCCGCCGCAACGGCTAATGCCGGAAGTGGCGCATGCCGGTGAGCACCATGGCCATGCCGTGCTCGTTGGCCGCCGCGATCACTTCCTGATCGCGCAGCGAGCCGCCCGGATGGATGACCGCGGAAATGCCGTAGCTGGCGGCGATATCGATGCCGTCCCGAAACGGAAAGAACGCGTCCGAGGCCATGACCGCGCCGCGCAGCTCAAGCTTTTCATCGGCCGCTTTCAGCGCTGCGATCCGCGTCGAGTACACGCGGCTCATCTGGCCGGCGCCGATGCCGACCGTGGCTTCGCCGCACGCGCAGACGATGGCGTTGGACTTGACGAACATGGCCACCTGCCAGGCGAACAGCAGGTCGGCGAGCTCGCGGGCGTCGGGCCGGCGGCGGCTCACGAACTTCAGATCGGCGACATCGATGCGGCCGGTGTCGCGCTGCTGCAGCAGCAGGCCGCCGTTGACCGAGCGAAACTCCAGATCATCGCCGGTGTCGGCGCGCAGGTCGCCGGTGGCGAGCAGCCGCAGATTCGGCTTGGCGGCGAGCGCCGCAAGCGCTTCAGCGCTCACGCTCGGGGCGGCGATCACTTCGGCGAACTGCCGTTGGAGGATGGCGTGCGCGGTGGCGGCGTCGAGCTCGCGATTGAACGCGATGATGCCGCCGAAGGCGGAGCTGGGGTCGGTGCGGTAGGCGAGGGCGTAGGCCTCGAGACTGTCGGCCGCGAGCGCCACGCCGCACGGATTGGCATGCTTGACGATGACACAGGCGGCCCTGGCGAATTGCCGCACGCACTCGATGGCCGCGTCGGCGTCGGCGATGTTGTTGTACGACAGGTCCTTGCCCTGCAGCACCCGGGCGGTGGTCACCGAGCCGCCGCGGGCACCCGGGCTGCGGTAGTAAGCTGCCCGTTGATGCGGGTTCTCGCCGTAACGAAGATCCTGCTGCTTGTCGAAGTACAGCGCCAGCTGTTCATCGAAGCCGTCGTCTTCGTAGCCGAGGCGCTGCTGCAGGTAGCTCGCGACCATGGTGTCGTAGCGGGCGGTGTGCGCGAACGCCTTGGCCGCGAGGCGCGAACGCGTGTCGATCGAGGTCTCCCCAAGGTTGTCGATCTCCGCCAGCACCGCGGCGTAATCCGCCGGATCGACCAGCGCGGTGACGTCGGCATGATTCTTAGCCGCGGCGCGCAGCATCGCCGGCCCGCCGACGTCGATGTGCTCGATCGCCTCGGCGTAACTGCAGTCCGGCCGCGCAATCGTGGCCGCAAACGGATACAGATTGACCACCAGCAGGTCGATCGGCTCGATGCCGTGCGCTCGCATGATCTCGTCATCGGTGCCGCGCCGGCCGAGCAGGCCGCCATGCACACGCGGATGCAGCGTCTTGAGTCGCCCGTCCATCAGCTCGGGGGAGCCGGTGTAGTCGGAGACCTCGCGCACCGGCAGGCCGGCATCGATCAGCAGTCGCGCGGTACCGCCGGTCGCCAGCAGCTCGACGCCGTGCCGGTGCAGTCCGGCCGCAAAGGCCGCGAGCCCGCGCTTGTCCGAGACCGAAAGCAGGGCCCGCCGGATGGCCACCGCCATCAGATCACGGCCGGCATCCCGGGTGCGGCGCGCCAGAGGAGCGCGCGGCGCATAACCCGACGATGCCGCATCCGCCCCGTGATCACTCGGACAGGCCCAGCTCTCGCAGCTTCTTGCGCAGGGTGCCGCGATTGATGCCGAGAATCACGGCCGCGCGGCTCTGGTTGCCGGCGGCGTAATCGAGCACCGCGCGGAACAGCGGCTCCTCGACCTCGCGCAGCACCATGTCATAGACGCGTGCCGGCCGGTGGCCGTTGAGACTCGAAAAATAATCGTTGAGTGCGTGCTCGGCGTGGCTGCGCAGCGGCAGTTCCTTGCCGTTGAGTTTGGCACCGTTGGTTCTGATCATTGATTCCCTGCCCGTTCTGCGAGTTTTCTTCTTCAACATGCTCGCGCTTCCCCGTTGCCCGTCCGAACGCTCCGTGGTCAGACCGCCTGCAGCTCTGCCCAGTGCCCGAAGCCTTGCTCCGCCGCCGAAAACTGCGAAGCCGAGTCCTCTGCCGCCATCAGTCGTTGCCGCAGTTCGCTCGCTTCGGAATGTTGCCGGCAGTACCAGCCAAGATGCTTGCGCGCCATTCGCACCCCTGTGTGCTCACCATAGAAGTCGTACAGGGATTCGAGGTGCTGAAGAATGATCTCTGTCTTCGACGCGCGCAAGAGTGGAGCCGCGAATTCTCCGGTTGCCACATACGCATTGACATCACGAAAAATCCATGGTGCGCCTTGCGCAGCGCGGCCGATCATTACTCCTTCTGCGCCGGTGAAATCAAGTACCGCGCGTGCGCGCTGCGGCGTATCGATATCACCGTTGGCTATGAGCGGCACGGCGATGTGCCCGCGCGCGTGTCGGATCGTGGCGTACTCTGCCGCGCCGCGAAACAGATCGGCACGCGTGCGGCCATGAATCGCAACTGCCGCTATGCCGCACGACTGCGCCAGCGCTGCGATGCGCGGAGCATTGCGCTGCGTCGGATCGGTGCCGGTACGGATCTTCAGCGTCACCGGCGCCGATACTGCCCGCACCACTGCGGTCAGGATGCGCTCGACCAGGGCTTCGTCGGCCAGCAGCGCCGATCCGCAATGGCGGTTGTAGACCTTCTTCGCCGGGCAGCCCATGTTGATGTCGATCATCTGCGCGCCAAGATCGATGTTGATGCGCGCCGCGGCCGCGAGCTCCTCGGGCTCGCTGCCGACCAGCTGCACCACGCGCGGCTCCGGTTCGCCGGCGTGGTCCATGCGCCGCTGCGATTTGCTGGAACTCCACAGGCGCTGGTCGGCGCTGAGCATTTCCGCCGGCGCCAGCGTCGCGCCGAAGCGACGACAGAGCTGCCTGAACGGCCGGTCGGTCACGCCGGCCATCGGCGCAAGCAGCGCCCGGCCGGCGAGCCGGTAATGCGCGATACGCAGGTTCACGGTATCGGGGTGGCGGCCGCGCTCGTGTCGCCGGCGCAACGCACGCTACCGCGCGCGCTCTTCAGGCACACGTCGAGCTCGAAGCTCGCGCTGTCGTTGCCAGGGTCGCGCACCGCGACTTCGCTGTCGATGCGTTCGTCGTGCGCAAGGAACACACGCGGCGCGCTGCCCGGCGGCCAGTACTCGGCCGGCGCCAGGTCACGTGCGGCAATCGATTTGCCATAACGATCCAGCAGTGTCAGCCGCAACCACGGCACCGGCTGGGGTCGTGGCGCGCGATTGGAGACGCTCAGGCGCACGCGGATCACGTGGCTGTCGCTCGGGTCCGATGCCGCGCCCTGCTGGCGGATGTCATAGGCGGTAAGGTTCCAGTGCGGGTCGAGCGGCACGCCGATGCTGGCATAGATCCGGCCGAGCGGTGCGCTCAATGCAGGTGCGGAGGCGAGCGCATCGCGCCAGTGATTGACCGCCTGCAGCGCCAGCAGCAGCCCGAGGACGACGCTACCGGCGAGCCAGTGGGCTCGGCGGGGCGGGCGCGTGGCAGCCACGATCTCGCCGACCTCGAGCTCCGCACCGAGCTTGGAGGCCTGTTGCAGCGGGGAGTCCGGCGTGCCGGAGGCTTCGGCCACCTCCGCGTCGAGCGCCGCCTCGGCCTGCTGCGACTGATGCGCGGCCACCTGCAGGCGCTCGGCCAGCGCGGCGATCTCGCTGTCGATCGACTCTTCGGGCACGAATTCCTCGGTCTGGGTGATTGCGTCGCCCTCGAGCACGATGGTCTCGTAGCTGCCGGTGCCGTCGGCCAGACTCGATTCATTCTCGATCGCGCCGTCGCTGGAGCGCTCGGTCGTCAGAAAGCTTCGTGGCGCGCCGTCGCTGGCCAGGTGGCCCCGTGCCTCGGGCGCAGCCTCGAGATCCGCCTGCTCGCTGGCGGAGGAGGCCAGCGCGGCGGTGATCTGGGATGTGGACGCCGGATCGGCCTGGGAATAGGCCGGTGGCGGCGCCCCGTGCTCGGTCGGCTCCTCGCTGAGCGCCAGCAGCGCGTTGAACACGTTCAGGCAGCGGCCGCAGCGCACGTAGCCCTGACCGGTGCGCAGGTCGGCCGCGGTGACCGCGAGCGTCAGGGTGCATTTGGGACAGACCGTAAACATCGAGCGACTCGGCAACGCTATGGCTTTTCGGGGTTGCGATGGACGGCGCGGGCGGTATCGGTGACGTCGATGATGGCGGCCTTGAACTTACGTCGATGGCGGATCTGGGGGGCGGCTCGAATTGCGGGTCAGTCCAATCATTAAGGAGTCGGAGCTGGTCAATCGCCGGTCAATGGCGGGTCCCGGCCAGCGTCACCCAACCGTCGCGGTCGGCAAAGCGCTTCATATCAAACCACTTCAGGAACGCGCTCGCCACCTCTGATTCCTGATCGGCCAACAGGCCGGCCAGCAGCAGCTGCCCACCCGGCGGCAGCAGCGCCGCAAACTGCTGTTTCAGGGATATCAACACCTCGGCCAGGATATTGGCGAGCACGACGCCGCAGCCGCGCGGGATGTCCCCGGCGCGCTCGATGATCTGCAGCCGTTCGGCCACCGAGTTGTCGGCGGCGTTCTCGCGCGTGGCCAGCAGCGCCTGCGGGTCGATGTCGAACGCATAGGCGCGGCGAGCGCCGAGCTTGAGGGCCGCGATCGCGAGCGCGCCGGCGCCGCAGCCGTAGTCCACGACGTCGCGTCCGGACAGCTCGGTGCCATCCAGCCATTGCAGGCACATCGCGGTGGACGGATGCGTACCGGTACCGAATGCGAGCCCGGGCTCGAGCCGCACGACCACCGCCCCGGGGTCGGCGACCGATTCATGCCGCGGGCAGATCCAGAGCCTGCGGCCGAAGCGCATGGCGTGAAAGTCGCGCAGCCATTCACGTTCCCAGATGCGGTCGGCGATTGCACGGGCGTTCAGACGCACCGCTTCGATCCCGACCGCCGCCGCGACCGTGGCGATCAGCGCCGCATCGGCGTGCCGGGCGTCATACAGCGCCTGCAGCCGGGTGCGTCGCCACAGGCGCATTTCGCCGGGTTTGGGCTCGAGCACCGGCTCGTCGCTGGCATCGCTGAAGGTGACGCAGAGCGCACCGGTGCCGATACAGGCGGATTCGGCTGCCCCAGGGTCGAGTTCGCCGAGCTCGAAGCTCAGCTCGAGGTAGGACATATCGCGCCCGGAATCACTTCAGACCCAGTCGCCGCTCCAGGTAATGAATGTCGAGTCCACCGGCGTGGAACGCCGCGTGCGCGAGGATCTCCTGGTGCAGGGCGGTGTTGGTCTTGATGCCCTCGACCACCAGCTCGGACAGCGCGTTGCGCATGCGCGCGATCGCGGTTTCGCGCGTGTCGCCATGCGCGATCAGCTTGCCGATCAGCGAGTCGTAGTACGGCGGCACGTTGTAGCCGGAGTAGACGTGGCTGTCGACGCGAATCCCGGGACCACCGGGCGGATGCCACAGCCTGATCGGGCCGGGCGAGGGCATGAAGGTGCGCGCGTCTTCGGCATTGATGCGGCATTCGATCGCATGGCCGCGGATCTGCACGGCATCCTGTTCGAACGCTAGCGGCTCGCCGGCCGCGATCGTAAGCTGTGCCTTGACCAGATCGATGTCGGTCACGAGCTCGGTGACCGGATGCTCGACCTGGATGCGGGTGTTCATCTCGATGAAATAGAACTCGCCGTCCTGGTAGAGAAACTCGAGCGTACCGGCGTTGCGATAGCCGACCGCGCGGCAGGCCTCGACGCAGCGCTCGCCCATCTGGCGGCGCTGTTTGGGCGTGATGCCGGGCGCCGGAGCCTCCTCGATCACCTTCTGGTGGCGGCGCTGCATCGAGCAGTCGCGCTCGCCGAGGCTCACGACGTTGCCGTGGTGATCGGCGAGGATCTGGAACTCGATGTGCCGCGGCCGCTCGAGAAACTTCTCCATGTAGACTGCATCGTTGCCGAACGCGGCCAGCGCCTCGGACTTGGTGACGGCGATCGAGCTCAACAGCGCACCCTCGGAGTGCACCACCCGCATGCCGCGGCCGCCGCCGCCGCCCGAGGCCTTGATGATGATCGGGTAACCGATGTCGCGCGCGATGCGCAGGTTCTCATCCGAATTGTCGCTGAGTGCGCCACCGGAGCCGGGTACGCACGGCACTTTATGGCTGCGCATGACACCGATCGCCGACACCTTGTCGCCCATCAGGCGGATGGTCTCGGCCTTCGGGCCGATGAAGATGAAACCGCTCTTTTCCACGCGCTCGGCAAAGTCGGCGTTTTCGGACAGGAAGCCATAGCCGGGATGGATCGCGACCGAGTCGGTGACCTCGGCGGCGCTGATCAGCGCCGGCATGTTCAGGTAACTCAGGGCCGAGGGCGGCGGCCCGATGCAGACCGATTCATCGGCCAGCAGCACGTGCTTGAGATTCGCGTCCGCGGTCGAGTGCGCGGCCACGGTCTTGATGCCGAGCTCCCGGCAGGCGCGCAGGATGCGCAGCGCAATTTCGCCGCGATTGGCGATGACGATTTTTTCCAGCATCGGCGTGATTTTTCTTCGGCGCAAGGCTCAGCGAACGACGCTCACGGCAATGATGATCACTGAATGATGAACAGCGGCTGACCGAACTCCACCGGCTCGCCGTTCTTGACCATGATGGCCTTGACCTTGCCCGCCTTCTCCGACTCGATCTGGTTCATCATCTTCATGGCCTCGATGATGCACAGGACCTGTCCGACCTCGACCGTATCGCCGAGTTCGACGAACAGCTTGGCACCCGGCGTCGGGGCCGAATAATAGGTGCCGACCATCGGCGCGGTGACGATGTGCTCGCCGACGCCGGCCCGCAGCGGGCCGCCCGCCTTGGCGGGCGCATCGGCAGGCAGCGCCTCGGCGACCGGCGCCGCGGCTGCGGGCGGCGCGGCCGCCAGCAGCGGCGGCTGCATCGGTGCGGCGAGGTAGGTGGTGGGCGGCTGACCCGGCAGCACGCGCGCGATGCGCAGTGTCTCCTCGCCCTCCTTGATCTCGATCTCGGCAATGCCCGATTCCTCGAGCAGCTCGATCATTTTTTTGATTTTTCGTATGTCCATCGAAGCGCTCCGATCGTGTGCCCGAGGTCTGTGTCTGGGGCGTGCATTCCGCAACTGTCCCTGCCCAAAACGATCCCGAAGGGCGCGCTGCGTTCCGGGTAAGCGGCGCGCAGCCCGCCTGCGGGGCCTTGGTTGACGGACTCTCCCCCAGTGGCGCAAGAATCTACCTAATTTGCGCCAATTTGCCTAATCTTTGCCAAAATTAGCGCGATCATGCAGGGATCGTGCCGGATTCAGGAATCCTTGACACCAGCCTTGGCGCGCTCGATTGCGAGCTCTTTGAGCCGCTGTGCGATGCCCTCTTGCGCCTGCTCCAGACTCAGGCGTCCCGCGGCCACCGCGCGCATCGCCCCGAGAATGTAGTCGGCCTCATCCCGGTGCAGCTCACCGATTTTGACGGCGAGGATTCGGCCCTGCGCGTCGGCGAACACCGAGAACGGCAGCACCGTCTGCATGCCGAATTGCTCGGCCGCGGCCAGGCCGCGATCCTCGCCGATCAGCAGCGGATAGTCGATCGCGCGGCCGCGCACATAGTCGGTAACGGCCGCCCGAAAGTCCACCGCGACGCCGACAACCTCCAGGCCTTCGTCCTGGTAGGCATGGCGCAGCTGCTGCAGCAGCGGTATCTCGCGCCGGCACGGTGCGCACCAGGTGGCCCAGAAATTGATGATCAGCGGGTGGCCGAGAAACCCGCGCAGCGATTTTTCCTGGCCGGCCAGGTCCGGCAATGTCAGGTCCGGCACCGTATCCGGAATGGGCCGCGCGGGCGGACCTTGCGGGGCGGAGGCCCCGGCCGCGGCGCTTGTCCCATCGGCCGTCCCCGGCGTCGCGGCGGGCGGCGACGGCGCGGGCACCGACGGCGCGGGTATCGATGCCGCCGGTATCGGTGAGGGCAGCGGGCGCGAGGCGCGATAGGACAGGAAGCCCGCCAGCAGCCCGACGAGTGTGACCAGCACGATCACCAGGGTGCGCGAGGCTGGCGACATGAAGCTTGGGGCGTGGAAGGTGTCGTGCTAGCCGGTGGCCAGCGCCTGGTGCAGCAGCGCGGCAAACTCCGGGGCTTTCATATAACCGACCACGCGGTACTCCTGATGCTCATGGCCGTGCGCATCGTAGATCGCGATGGTCGGTGGACCGTAGATCTGGAACTGGTGCAGCAGCGCCTGATCCTCCGGGCTGTTGGCCGTGACGTCGGCGCGCAGCAGCCGCACTGACTTGAGCGCGTCGCGCACGCCCGGGTCGGTGAAGGTATAGCGCTGCATCTCCTTGCAGGACGTGCACCAGTCAGCATAGAAATCCAGCATCACCGCCTGATGCGCGGCGGCTGCGGCCTGCACCTGCCGCTGCAGGTCCGCCACCGAGGCGATGCTGATGAATTCGGGTTCGCTGCCCGCCGACGGGCGCGACAGCGGTTGCAGCGGATCCTCGGCACCGCGGCCCGCGCCGATGAGCAGCAGCAGGGCGTACAGCGCGACCGACACCGCGGCGCCGCGCGCGAGCCAGAGCGAGGGACTGGCGCCACTGGCGCCGTGGCCACGCCGGCGGGCATGGCTGTCGCCAGAGCGGATCGCGCGGCGCGCTTGCGCCACCGGCACGAACCCCCACAATACGATCGCGGCGGCGATGGCCGGGATCGCAAACAGCAGCAGCGTCCAGCGTGCGGGCACGATGCGGCTGAGCATCCAGGCCGCGAGCGCCAGCATCAGCGCGCCGAACAGACGCTTGACGCTGTCCATCCAGGCGCCCGCGCGCGGCATCCAGCGGCCGGCCGAGCTGCCGACGATCAGCAGAGGCGCGCCCATGCCGAGGCTCATTGAGAACAGCGCGGCCGCGCCGCGCAAGATATCGCCGGTCTGACCGATGACGATCAGCGCCGCGACCAGCACCGGACCGACACAGGTGGTCACGATCAACGCCGACAGCATCCCCATGGTCGCGACGCCACCGAAGCTGCCGCCGCGCTGGCGGTTGCTGAGCTGCGCGACCCGCGTCTGGATGAAGCCGGGCATCTGCACCGTGTACAGGCCAAACATCGACAGCGCCATCGCCACGAACAGTCCCGCAAACAGCAGGATGATCCATGGCTGTTGAAACACCGCCTGCACCTGCTTGCCGGCGGCGGCAAACAGCGCGCCGGTGACGGTGTAGGTCACCGCCATGCCGAGCACGTAGGTCAGCGACAGCAGGAACGCACGCGAGGTGGTGACGCTCCGGCCCTGCCCGACGATCAGGCCGGAGAGAATCGGGACCATCGGCAGCACGCAGGGTGTGAACGCCAGCAGCAGGCCGCCGACGAAGAATTGCAGCAGCACCGCGAGCAGGCTGCCGTGCTCGAGCAGCGCGGCGAGCCGGTCCTGCTCCGAGACATAGGAGCCCGGCGCACTAGGCGCCGCGGCAGCGCCGCGCACGCCGGCACTGCCGACTGCGCCGCCGCCTGAGCCGCCGCCCACGCCCGGCAGTGCCACTGAAAGCGTCCGAGTGACCGGCGGATAGCACAGGCCGGCCTCGGCGCAGCCCTGATAGATGACGTTCAGAGACAGGTTGCCGTCGCGGCCGCCGCGCTGCACCGGCAGCGTGACCACCAACTCATCGTGATAGACCACCTGCTTGCCGAAGTACTCGTCGGACTTCATCTGCCCTTCCGGGAAGACCGGTGATCCGATGGTGCTCGGCCCGGCCTCGGCCGCGGTCTTGATGCGATCGCGATAGAGGTAATAGCCGGGGGCGATGACCCAGGTCAGGCGGACGCTCTCGGCGCTCTCGGCGCTGGCACTGAGGCGGAACGCCTGCTCGGGCGGCAGGAAATCATCGCCGGATTTCGCAGCGCGTGCCTGGCTGACGACCGCATCGACGTCGGCGCCGTTCGCGGCGCG
This sequence comes from Steroidobacterales bacterium, assembly GCA_044440135.1. GTDB lineage: Bacteria > Pseudomonadota > Gammaproteobacteria > Steroidobacterales > Steroidobacteraceae > FEN-1191. The sequence goes on from JBIODC010000052.1 coordinate 15,160, forward strand.
GCTGTCCGCGGCGCGGCTGTCCGCGGCGGCCAGCAGGCCGCTGAGCAGCGCGACACTCATTAATGCGGCTGCGCGCTGGCGACCGATCGGGATCCGTTTCATGATCAATTTCCGCGTCGATATCGAAACACTGCATTATCTCAGACCGCGCTCGCGGTCGGCGGTGCGGGGGCACAGTACGCGAATACCGTTGCCGCGCAGCGCCCACGCCCGATCCGGCATTTGGCCCGGCCGCAGCCAGCGAGCGCCGGCTCCATCAGGGTCATCTTTGCGCGCCAGGGCTTGAAATTCCAGCGTTTGAGACTATGATTAGCACTCAACCAGGCAGAGTGCTAACAACTCCGCCGGTGCCGGTGGCTATTAGGCCGAACGCATTCGAAGTCTTCGATTTAACTTAATTAAGGAGGAAACCATGAAGATCCGTCCTCTTCATGATCGCGTGATCGTCAAGCGTCTCGAGGAAGAGCGCACTTCACCCGGCGGCATCGTAATTCCGGACACGGCGGCTGAGAAGCCCGTCCAGGGAAAGATCGTAGCGGTCGGCAAGGGAAAGATTCTCGAGGACGGGCAGGTGCGTCCGCTCGACGTCAAGGTCGGCGACAAGATCCTGTTCGGCAAGTACAGCGGCACTGAGGTGAAAGTCGAGGGCGAAGACCTCGTGGTCATGCGTGAAGAAGACGTCATGGCCGTCATCGAAGGCAAGTAATTCATCCGAGGACCACGACAATGGCAGCGAAAGAAGTTCGGTTTAGTGACGATGCCCGGCAACGCATGTTCCGCGGCGTCAACATTCTGGCGAACGCCGTCAAGGCGACGCTCGGCCCCAAGGGCCGTAATGCCGTGCTCGAAAAGAGCTTCGGCGCCCCGACCGTCACCAAGGACGGCGTTTCGGTGGCGAAAGAGATTGAACTGAAGGACAAGTTCGAGAACATGGGCGCGCAGATGGTGAAGGAAGTCGCGTCCAACACCTCGGATGAAGCCGGAGACGGCACCACGACTGCGACCGTACTGGCGCAGGCGATCATCCGCGAAGGCCTCAAGGCGGTCGCCTCGGGCCGCAACCCGATGGACGTCAAGCGCGGCATCGATAAGGGCGTCATCGCGGCGATCGAGGAGCTCAAGAAGCTCAGCAAGCCGTGCAAGGACAGCAAGGCGATTGCGCAGGTCGGCACCATTTCCGCCAACTCCGACGAGAGCATCGGCCAGACGATTGCCGATGCGATGGCGAAGGTCGGCAAGGAAGGCGTCATCACGGTCGAGGAA
>JBIODC010000053.1:0-16291 GCA_044440135.1 Steroidobacterales bacterium
GTCTCGGCACACCGCACACCGGATCTGCTTGACGAATACGCATCGGGCGCTGCAGAGCGCGGCCTCGAGGTGCAGATCACCGGAGCCGGCGGCGCGGCGCACCAGCCCGCCATGGCCGCCGCCAAGACCACATTACCGGTGCTGGGTGTGCCGGTGCAGTCGCGTGCGCTCAACGGCCTCGACTCGCTGCTGTCGATCGTGCAGATGCCCGCCGGGGTTCCGGTCGCGACCTTTGCCATCGGCAGTGCCGGCGCCACCAACGCCGCTTTGTTCGCCGCTGCGATCCTGGCGCCACGCCACCCGGAGATTGCGCGCGCCTTGCAGCATCAGCGCGAGACACAGACCGCTGCCGTGCTCTCCAAACCCGACCCGCGCACTCCATGACGCAAGGCCCCTAGCTCCATGACTATCGGCATCGTGGGCGCCGGCCAGCTCGGCCAGATGCTCGCGCTCGCAGGCTACCCCCTCGGTCTCGATTTCCTGTTCTTCGACCGCAGCGCCGACACGCCGGCCGGCCGCATCGCACCGCTGTTGGCCGGCGAATTCCACGATCAGGCGCTGCTCGGCGAGCTCGCCCGCCGCAGCGACGTCATCAGCTTCGACTGGGAAAACATCAGCGTCGAGGCGCTGCGCCGGGCGGCGCGCGGCACCCGCATCGCGCCGCCGCTCAAAGCCCTGAGCGTCGCCCAGGATCGCCTCGCCGAGAAGCGCTGTTTCCAGCGCCTGTCGATCCCGACCACGCGTTTCGCCGCGGTCGACAGCCGCGGCTCGCTGGCGCGCGCGCTGGAGCATGTCGGTCTGCCCGGGGTTCTGAAGACGCGGCGCTTCGGCTACGACGGCAAGGGCCAGTACCTACTGCGCAGCCGCGCCGATCTCGATCCGGCCTGGGACGCGCTCGGCAGTGCTCCGCTGCTGTACGAGGAATTCGTGCCGTTCGACTACGAGGTGTCGATCATCGGCGCACGCGCCCGCTCGGGTGCGATCGCGCTCTATCCGCTGAACCGCAACTATCATGTCGATGGCATCCTGCGCCTGACGATTGCTCCGTGGGCAGCTCCGCGCCTGGCGAGCGCCGCGCAGCGCAGCCTCAGACGAGTGCTCGAGCACTTCAATTATGTCGGTGTGCTCGCGATCGAGTTCTTCGTGCAGCGCGGGCGACTGCTCGCGAATGAAATGGCTCCGCGGGTGCACAACTCGGGTCACTGGACCATCGAAGGCGCGGTCACCAGCCAGTTCGAGAACCATGTGCGTGCGATATCCGGCCTGCCGCTCGGTGATCCTTCGCCGCGCGGCCATTCGGCGATGATCAATCTGATCGGAACCATGCCGCAGGCGCGCCGTTTCCTGACTGAGTCCGGCCTGCATTGGCACGACTATCGCAAGGAACCACGTCACGGTCGAAAGCTCGGCCATTGCACCATTAACGAACCGAGCGCCTCGCGCCGCACGGCGCGCGCCAAAGAGCTGCTGCCACGGCTCTATCCGCAACTGGCGCTCAGGCCGTAGTATCATTTCGTCGCCATGAACCTGGAGCTGTTCAAACTCAGGGAACTGCCATTCCGGCTCAGTCCGGATCCGCAGTTCCTCTATTTGAGCAAGGCCCACGCGCGCGCCAAGGCGTACATGGAGTCGACCATATGGTTCGCCGACGGCTTCGTCGTGATCACCGGTGAGATCGGCTGCGGCAAGACCACGTTGGTCGAGACCTTCCTGCAGGAACTGCAGAACGACGTGATCGTCGCGCAGATCAATCAGACTCAGGTGTCGTCGCTCGAGTTCCTGCAGTCAGTGCTGGTGCAGTTCGGCTTCAGGCCGTTCAAGATGAAGAAGGCCGAGCTGCTCGCGACGCTCAACGACTACCTGGTGGAGCAGTACAACGCCGGCCACAAGCTGGTGCTGGTGATCGACGAGGCGCAGAACCTCACCTCGACCGTGCTCGAGGAGGTGCGGCTGCTCTCGGGCATCGAGACGCCGAAGGAAAAGGTGCTGCGGATCATCCTCGCCGGCCAACCCGAGCTCAATGACAAGCTCGATGCCCCCGAGCTCGAGCAGCTCGCGCAGCGCATCCGCCTGCGGTTTCATCTGCCGGCGCTCTCCAGCATCGAGACGCGTGCCTACATCCTGCACCGGCTCGAAGTCGCCGGCTCGCAGGGCCGCGAGATCTTTGCCAACGACACGTTCGAGCTGATCTTCCGCTACACCGGCGGCGTGCCGCGGCTGATCAACACGCTGTGCGACACCGCGATGCTGGCGGCGTCGAACGTCAATCACGACACCGTGAGCCGCCATGATGTCACCGCTGCGATCGATGAACTGCAGTGGCAGGAGTACTCGTCACGCACCGGCACGCGCCTGATGCGCCTGCGCGGTGACGCGCCTGCGGATCAGGGCGGCGCCGACACACGCACCCGCGCGCACAACGATGCCGACGCGCCGCTGGCGCGCATCCTGCTTGCCTCCGCTGGCCGCACGGTCAGCGAGCGCGCGCTCTACCCGGGCCGGATGATCATTGGTCGCACGTCCGCCAACGATCTGCAGATCGAGAGCCGCTTCGTGAGCCGCCATCACTGCCAGATCGTCACCACCGCCCAGAGCTGCGTGATCGAGGATCTCAACAGCACCAACGGCATCTTTCTGCACTCCAAGCGCGTGCGCTACCACAACCTCAACGACGGCGACGTGGTGATGATCGGGCAGCACGAACTGCTCTACATCGATGAGCGCGGCCAGCACCGCGGGTCGGGCGAGCGCGAGCCCCATGCCGCATCCGCGGCGATGGGCGACCAGTCGGCAGACACCGGTACCTGAAGGGGCGCTCGGGGCTCCTCAGCGCCTCTCAGGCCCTGTTGAGGGCTCGTCATCGGCGTCGACGCCGGTCGGTCCGTTGTGCGACCAATACTCGGCGCGCGTGGCCCGAAAGTCGCGTCGCCGCAACCAGATGGCCGCCCCGCCCACCAGTCCGAGCGCCCCGGCGATCAGCAGCAGCACCGACAGCAATCCGGAATGCAGTCGGTGGCTCGCGGCAAGCAGCAGCGCGCCGGCCAGGGCGTACAACCACGGCAGGCTTTCATAGACCGGCTTGGATAACTGCAAGCGCCCTCCTGCAAGACGCCTACCGGTGTCAGGCGGTCCCGCCCACCGTGAGGGCATCGATGCGCAGCGTCGGCTGACCTACCCCGACCGGCACGCTCTGGCCTTCCTTGCCGCACACGCCGATGCCGTCATCGAGCTTCAGATCGTTGCCGACCATGCTCACGCGCGTGAGTACATCCGGGCCATTGCCGACCAGCGTGGCGCCCTTGATGGCCGCGCCGACGCGGCCGTTTTCGATCAAATAGGCCTCGCTGGCGGAGAACACGAATTTGCCCGAAGTGATATCGACCTGGCCGCCGCCGAAGTTCACCGCGTAGATCCCGCGCTGCACCGAGGCGAGGATCTCGCCCGGATCGTATCGACCGGGGCGCATGTAGGTGTTGGTCATGCGCGGCATCGTGACATGCGCGAACGATTCGCGGCGGCCGTTGCCGGTGGACTTTCCCCCCATGAGCCGCGCATTGAGACTGTCCTGCATGTAAGCGCGCAGGATGCCGTCCTCGATCAGGGTGGTGCACTGGGTCGGCGTACCCTCGTCATCGATATTGAGCGAGCCGCGACGCGACGCGAGCGTGCCGTCGTCGACGACGGTGCAGCCCGGTGCCGCGACGCGTTCGCCGATGCGGTTGCTGAACGCAGAAGTGCCCTTGCGATTGAAATCGCCCTCGAGCCCGTGACCGATCGCCTCGTGCAGCAGCACACCCGGCCAGCCCGGGCCCAGCACCACGGTCATGGTCCCGGCCGGAGCCGGCACCGCCGTAAGATTCACCAGCGCCTGACGTACCGCCTCGCGTGCGAGCGACAGCGGCCGATCCCGGGCCACCAGCTCATCGAGCGTGTAGCGGCCGCCGCACCCGGCATAGCCCTGCTCGCGCCGGCCGTTCTGCTCCACCAGCACCGTTACGTTCATGCGTACCAGCGGCCGCACGTCGCCGGGCAGAACGCCGTGGCTGTTGGCCACCAGCATCAGTTCGTGCTCGGCGTGCACGCTGGCCATCACCTGCACCACCCGTGGATCCATGCGCCGCGTCTCGCGATCCACGCGCTCGAGCCAGGCGATCTTCTGCTCGTCCTTGAGACTCACGAGCGGATCGGTCGGCAGATACAGCTTGTGAGCCGCCGTCGGCCGCCACGCCTGCACCGCGCCGCGACCGCCCACCACGGCGATCGCGCGCGCCGCCCGCGCCGCCTCTTCGAGCGCCGGCAGCATGATCTCGTCCGAGTAGGCAAATCCGGTCTTCTCGCCCGCCATTGCGCGCACACCGACACCCTGCTGGATGCTCGAATGGCCTTCCTTGACGATGCCGTCCTCGAGCGCCCAGCTCTCCTCGCGCGACTGTTGGAAGTACAGGTCGGCGGAGTCCACGGCCGAGCCCAGCACCAGGCCGAGCGCGTGCTCGATCCGGCCGACATCGAGGCCTGCGGGCGCAAGGATGCCCTCGCGCGCGTAGCGCAACGGGTCAAAGCTGACGGCGGTGCTGGAAGCTGACATGTGGCGTCTATTGACGCTCACAATAGCCGGTGCGTCAAGGCGGGAAAATTGCGCCGCGTTTGCGCCTGCGCCGCCAGGTCGAGCTGCGCAATCACCACGCCGACGCCGGCACTCAGGCGCGACAGCACCGTCCCCCAATAGTCAACGATCAGACTGTCGCCGTAGGTCTCGCGCCCGCTGGCGTGGCGCCCCCATAGCGCCGGCGCTACCACGTAACTGAGGTTCTCGATCGCCCTGGCGCGCAGCAGCGTCTCCCAATGCGCGCGCCCGGTCGGCACGGTAAAGGCCGAGGGCACGCTGAACCATTGCGCGCCGGCCGACGACAGCTGCCGATACAGTTCCGGGAAGCGCATGTCATAGCACACCGACAGACCGAGCAGCCCCGCCGGCGTCGGCACCAGCACCGCTTGCGCGCCCGGGGCAGTGTTGTTCGATTCGCGGTAACTTTCGGCTCGTCCCGGAATATCAACGTCAAACAGATGCATCTTGTCGTAGCGCGCCGCCCGACGCCCGTCGTCGGCATACACCAGACAGGCGGCGGCGACCCGCCCGCCGGGCTGCTGCGCGATCGGCGTCGTGCCGCCCACGATCCACAGCCCGAGCTCGCGCGCCTGCTGCGACAGAAAGCGCTGCACCGGCCCGTCGCCGTCGGGTTCCGCGACCGCGCGCTTGTCGCTATCGTGCAGGCCCATGAACGAGAAGTTCTCCGGCAGCACCGCCACGCGTGCGCCGGAGGCGCGCGCCTGCCCGAGCAGCCGCGCGGCGACCTCGAGATTCACCGCCACCTCCGCGGCCGAGGTCATCTGCAGCGCGGCTACCTTGACCGGCTCAGTGGCTGCCATTGACGTCATGGTTGATTCCTCGTTCGGCTGGTTCGGGCGCGCTCGAGCGCACTCACGGCCGCGCGCCCGGCGCCGCGCGCCACAGCGGCACGCCCGCCTCGGTCAGCAATCTGGCGGTCTCGAACAGTGGCAATCCCACCACGCCCGAGTAGCTGCCGCGCAGCTCCTCGATGAACGCCGCGCCCAGCCCCTGGATCGCATAGCCTCCGGCCTTGTCGCGCGGCTCACCGCTGTCCCAGTAGGCCGCGCATTCGCGCGCGCTCAGGGCCCGGAAACGCACCTCGCTGCGCGACAACGCGCACTGCACCGCACTCTCGGTCGCCAGCGCCACCGCCGAGAGCACCCGGTGCCAGCGCCCCGAGAGCCGCACCAGCATCGCCAGCGCATCGCTGCGATCGCGCGGCTTGCCGAGCAGATCCTCATCGATCACCACGGCGGTGTCCGCACCCAGTACCGCGACCTCGCGCATGGTGGCGCCACCGGCGCCTGCCCTCGCAACCGCCGCCAGCGCCACCTGCACCTCCAGCGCCTTGGCCGTCGCCAGGCGCCGCACGCAGTCCTCGATCGGCTCGCCATCGGCGCGCCGCTCATCGATCTGCGCCGGCACCACGCGGTGCGGCACGCCGAGCTGCGCCAGCAGCTCGCTCCGACGCGGCGACGCTGAAGCCAGGATCACGACCGGTGCGCTCACACGCTCACTCACGATGATACGGATGTCCTGCGAGCAGTGTCGCCGCTCGATAGATCTGCTCCGCCAGCACCACGCGCACCAACCCGTGCGGCAGCGTCAATCGCGACAATGACCAGCGAAAATCCCCGCGCGCCAGCACTTGCTCGGCCAGTCCGTCGGGTCCGCCGATGATGAACGCCAGATCGCGTCCGGATGCGCGCCGCTGTTCGAGCCAGTGCGACAGTTCCACCGTGCTGCGCTCGCTCCCGCGCTCATCCAGCGCCACCACGAAATCGCGCGGCGCCAGCAGTGTCAGGATGCGCTGCGCCTCCGCGGCCATGGCGGCGTGCGCGGCGCCGCCGCATTGCCTGCGGCTCGCGGTCGGCAGCTCGATGAGCTCGAGCTTCCACAGCCCGCGCATGCGCCGCCAGTAATCATTGAATGCCGCATCCACCCAGTCCGGCATGCGGGTGCCGATGGCAATCAATCGCAGTCGCATGGGCGCGTGTTACCGCCTGCGGCTTTTCAGCCCAGCGCGGCGCGGGTAGCCCGCCCGTGGCAGCTCAGCACGGCCGGCGCCTCAATGCGCCGCGGCCCGCGGCGATGCGCGGCGGCGCGGCCCGGTGCTGCTGGCGCGGCGCGGCGTCGCGGCCGGGGCCTCCCACAGCTGCTCGATCGAATAGAATTCGCGTACCCGCGGCAGCATCACGTGCAGCAGCACATCCTGCAGGTCCAGCAGCACCCATTCGCCATCGCGCTGGCCCTCCACGCCGAGCGGCCGGCGCCCCGCCGCGCGCGTCTTTTCGAGCACGCGCTGCGCGATCGCGCGTACGTGGCGGTCGGAAGTGCCTGAGGCCACGATCATGGCGTCGGCGATGTCGGTCAATCCGCGCACATCCAGCAATTTGATGTTGACTGCCTTCATCTCATCCAGCGCCGCGAGCACGAGTTTTTCGAGCACGGAGTTGCGTCGCGGTGCGCGGCGCGGGCGAGCGAGTGTGGTCATGCGCGTCGGTTCAGCCTCCCTGACGATTGTGCGCAGCATAGCACCCGGTGCGCGCGATGAGGTCGCGCACCGCATCCGGCACCAGGTAGCGCAGGTCCTGGCCGGACATAATCAGGGCTCGCAGATCGGTTGACGCGATCTCGAGTTGCGTCACCGCGCGCACGTAGAGCCGCCCGGCGGCCGAGGTATGCAGGTCGCGCACGCTGCCGGTACCGCGATCGACCATGAGTTCGCCCAACGGCCCGGTGATCGGCGCCTTCCAGCCGGGCCGGTGCGCCACCACAACGTGGCTGAGCTCGAAGATCTCGCGCCAGCGATGCCAGGTCGGCATGCCGAGAAACGCATCCATGCCGAGCAGCAGGCACAGCGAGCGCGCCGGGTGTTCGCCGCGCAGCTCGGTCAGCGTATCGATCGAATACGACACGCCGCTGCGACGGATCTCGCGATCATCGACGCTGAAGCCCGGCTGTCCGGCCACCGCCGCGCGCACCATCTCGAGCCGCAGGTCGCTTGCGGCCAGCGGGTTTTCGCGATGCGGTGGATTGCCGGTCGGCAGGAACCGAACCTGGGCGAGCTTCAACGCCCGCAGCAGCTCAAAGGCGGTCCGCAGGTGCCCATAGTGGATCGGATCGAACGTGCCGCCGAAGATGCCAATCGGTCCTGTCATTTGCGCGCCAAGTCTGGTGGCCGACGCCGCGTTGCGCAAGCCGCACCCGTCAGCCCGCGACTGCCTTCACCAACGGCAAGGTCCGCACTCCCACCAGCTCGACCGCCAGCAGCGCCAGCTCGTCCCAGGCATCCCCTGGGCTCAGGCCCTTGGCCATCCGGTCGGCGCGCCCCGCGCGCAGCGCCAGCCGCGCGAACGGCAGCCGCTGCGTTCTGCGGCCGCCCGGCGCCGCGCCCGCCTGCTGCGCCCGCAGCTCACGCACCAGCGACCACAGCACCAGCACCGGTTCGGCGCCTTCGGCCCGCAGTCCGCCGAGGATGCGCAGTGCGCGCGCGGCATCAGCGCCGCGCACGGCCTCGCCGAGCTGCAACACGTCGAACCGGGCGCTGTCGGCGCTACCGGCCGCGACTTCGGCGACGCCGACGGTCGCGCCCCGCGGCAACAGCATCGCCAGCTTGTCGATCTCCTGGCGCGCGGCCAGCAGATTGCCCTCGCTGCGCTCGGCCAGCAGTGCCAGCGCGTCCGGGGCCGCCGTCAATCCTGCCGCCGCGAATCGCGAGCGCAGCCACTGCGGCAGGCGCGAGCGCTCCACCGACCGGACCGGCAGCCAGGCACCGCGCTGCTGCACCGCCTGCACCCATTCCGAGCCCTGCGTCTCGCGCTCGAGCGCATTGGTGATGATCATCACCAGCAGGTCATCGCCCGCCGCCGCGAACAGCCGCAGCAGCGCCGCGGCGCCGGTGACGCCGGGTTTGCCGCCGGGCATGCGGATCTCCACGATCCGGCGCGTGGCAAACAGCGACAGCGCCTGCGCCGCCTGCCGCACCTCGTCCCACACCGCGCTGCTGCGTTCGATGAAGAACACCTGCCGCTCCGCAAAGCCGAGCGCGCGCGCCCGCGCCCGAATCGCGTCGCCCGCCTCGCCCACCAGCAGCGGCTCATCACCCGACACCAGGTAGAGCGGCAGCAGCCGCTCGGCCAGCTGCGCGCTCAATGCCTCGAGCGTAAGCTTCATCGGCCGTTGTTCCCGCTGCTCTGCTGCTTCATTGCCGTTCGATTCTGCATTGCGCTGTTGTGCTCCATCACGACGATATCTTAAGCTGACCGGCAGATTCGACACTGACCGGGCCGTGCCCCATGCCCACACTGTTCGAGCGGATCATCAGCGGCGAGCTGCCGGCGACCATCGTTCACAAGGACGAGCGCGTCACCGCGTTTCGCGATATTCACCCGCGCGCGCCCACGCACATATTAATCGTCCCCAACAAGCCGATCCTGACGGCCAACGACATCGCCCGCGAGGATGAGGCGCTGGTGGGGCATATGATCCGGGTTGCGGCGCAGCTGGCCCGCGCCGAGGGCATCGCCGAGAGCGGCTATCGCCTGGTCATCAACTGTAACCGTGACAGCGGCATGGAAGTCGCCCATCTGCACGTGCACCTGCTCGGCGGCAAGGCGCTCGGGCCCATGGTCTCGGTTTGAAGCGCCGCCGACGCGCCCCCGGCGCCGGACCGGCCCGCGCGGCCAAACGGAATGCGGGTGCCCCACGGGCCGCGGGCGCCAAACGACCCGCCGGCGCCATGGCGGTCGCGGCGGCCAAGCCGGCCGTTGCCAGCGCGCTGTACCCGGCGATCCGCCCATTCCACAAGGCGCACCTGCGCGTCTCGAGGCTGCACGAGCTGTACTACGAGGAAAGTGGCAACCCGAAAGGCAAGCCGGTGGTATTCCTGCACGGCGGTCCCGGCGGCGGCACCGATCCGGCGATGCGGCGCTTTTTCGATCCGAAGGGCTACCGCATCGTGCTGCTCGATCAGCGCGGTTGCGGCGCCAGCCGCCCGCATGCCGAGCTGCGCGAGAACAGCACCTGGGAGCTGGTGAGCGACCTCGAGACGCTGCGTGCTCATCTGGGGCTCGAGCGCTGGATGGTGTTCGGCGGCTCCTGGGGCTCGACGCTGGCGCTCGCGTATGCGCAGCGCCATCCGCAGCGCGTCACCGAGCTGGTATTGCGCGGCATCTTCCTGCTGCGCCGTTCCGAGCTCGAGTGGTTCTATCAGGATCCACTGGGCGCGGGGTCGATCTTCCCCGATCTGTGGGAGCAATATGTCGCGCCGATTCCGCCCGGCGAGCGCGCCGAGCTGATGCAGGCGTATTACCGGCGGCTGACCTCCGAGGATGCGGCGACGCGCGCGACCGCCGCACGCGCCTGGACCACCTGGGAAGGTGCCACCAGTTTCCTGCGCACCAACCCGGCCTACGTCGCCAAATTCGAGAACCCGGATTACGCCGCGGCGTTCGCTCGCATCGAGGCCCATTACTTCGTCAATCGCGGCTTTCTCGACAGCGACGACCAGCTGCTGCGCGACATCGAGCACATTCGCCACATTCCCGCGGTGATCATCCAGGGCCGCTACGACATCGTGTGTCCGATGCGCAGCGCCTGGGACCTGCACCGCGCGTGGCCCGAAGCCGAGCTGCGCATCGTGCCCGATGCCGGCCACTCGGCTTTCGAACCCGCGATCACGCGCGAACTGGTCGCGGCCACCGACCGCCTGCTGCGGCGCTCGCGCAGCAGCCGCTAGCCGCCCCCCATGGCTTCGATTCAGTCGAGCTGCTGCGACAGCTGCTCGATGATTTCGGCCAGCGCGGTCCATGAGCGCCGTCGGTCCGAACCGGAGGTTTCGCCGGCTCAGTCGCGCAATGATCCGCTCGGTCGCGAGCGTTCATCGATGAGGCCGCGCTGGCGCAGCCATGAGCGGGCGTCCGCCGCATCCTGCTCGAACCAGGCCCGGGCTGTGCCCAGACGAAAACTGTATCCCCACCGATCCATGTCGTGATAGATCTGCTCGCGAGCGATTCCGGCCAGGCCATCGGTCAGCAGGATCTGCAGGTAGCACACCGCGCCTTCCTCGGCGTCATCGCCGCCCGCATCGCGGTGCAGGCCGGCACGCCGCTCGGGCGTCATGCAGATGTAGTGCGCGGCCTCGTGCAGTATCGAGTGCAGCGGCGTGTCCAGTCGCGCGAACAGCACACTGCCGTGAAGTCCGGCCTCGCTCTCGCCCCAATAGGAGCCCGGGATCGGCTCGGCCGCGGCCACCAGCCGCAGATCCAGCCCGTATCCGGCCAGCAGCCGCATCACCGCGCGCCGATCGATGGTGGAGAGCAGCAGCATGTCGAGCTCGCCGCAACCGTTGCGGATCAGTGCACCCCGCCGCTCGAGGCGCCGGACAGGCTCGACAGGCGGTGCATCACCACGCTCACCAGGTCGTTGGCGAGGGCTTCGCTGAGGATCGACTTCTCGCGCTCCTTCGCCAGCAGTGCGCTTTCGGCGTAGCTGTAGTCGCGCACCAGCTGGTGTTCCTCCGGGGCGATCAGCTCGTGGCCGGTCGCGCTCACGGAGAACTTCACCGTGTACGTCAGTTCATATTCGGTCGGTACGTTCAGGGTCGACACCGTGAGAATCCGCTCGGCCGGGCTATCGGTGATGACATGGATCACCGCCGCCGAATCATCCTTGCCGTCCTCGTCGATGCGCGTGCCCGCGGCCATCAGCGACTTGCGCAAGCCGAAGTAGAAGTCCGACTGGGTATCGGAAGCGTCGATGCGCACCAGCGCGAGCGACGGCGGCAGCGGCACGCTGCCTTCGAGCCGAAAGCCGCAGCCAGCGGGCAGGCTTGCCACTATCAGGCTGGCCGCCATCAGGCCTGCCGCCCGCAGGCCTGCCGCCCGCAGGCTTGCACCCCGGCTGGCGCCGCGCCGGCTCATATCACCAGGTTCACGAGCTTGTCCGGCACATGCACCGCGCGGCGCACGGGCTTACCGGCGATGAAGCGCTGCACGTCCGGATCCGCAAGCGCCGCGTCCACTGCAAGCTCGCGCTGCGCACCCGCGGGCAGCTGCACGCGGCCACGCAACTTGCCGTTGACCTGCACGATCAGCTCGACCAGGGCCTGAGCCAGCGCGTCGCGATCCGGTTCCGGCCAGTGCTCATCGATCACCGCCTGGGTGTGTCCGAGCGCGTGCCACAGCGCATGACAGATGTGCGGCACCATCGGCGACAGCGCCAGCACCGCGATTTCCAGCGCCTCGTGGCGCACCGCCCGGGCGCCGTCACCGCTCTCCTGGAAGTGGCCCACGGCATTGAGCAGCTCCATCACGGCGGCAATCGCGGTATTGAAGGTGCGGCGACGCGCGATGTCCGCCGTGACCTTGGCCAGCGTCTGGTGCGCCGATCGGCGCAGCTCGCGCGCGCTGGCCGATAGCGCGGCAGGCTGCAGCGGCGGCACCGGACCGGACGCGCCGGCGGCGACATGATCGTGGACCGCCTTCCACAGCCGGCGCAGGAAGCGATACTGGCCCTGCACGCCGTCATCCGACCATTCCAGCGACTGCTCGGGCGGCGCCGCGAACATCATGAACAGGCGCGCGGTGTCGGCGCCGTACTTCTCGACCAGCGTCTGCGGATCAACCCCGTTGTTCTTCGACTTCGACATGGTGCCGAGGCCGCCGTACTCGACCGGCTGCTGATCCAGCAGCAGCACACCGCCGGTGCGCGCGCCAGCCGCGTCGAAACGCGCCTCGACCTCGGCCGGATTGAGGAACTGCCTGCGCCCATGCGCCGGGGCCCGGTAGTAGATGTGGTTGAGCACCATGCCCTGCGTCAGCAGCCGCGCGAACGGCTCCGACAGCTCGACCAGTCCCAGATCGCGCATCGCGCGCGTCCAGAACCGCGAATACAGCAGGTGCAGGATCGCGTGCTCGATGCCGCCGATGTACTGATCGACCGGCAGCCAGTATCTGACCCGCTCATCGAGCGGCGCCGCGTTCTGGTCGGCACTCGCGAAGCGCAGGAAATACCACGACGAATCCACGAAGGTATCCATGGTGTCGGTCTCGCGACGCGCCGCGCGACCGCATTTCGGGCATCGGGTATCGACGAATGCGGCATCGCGCAGCAATGGGTTGCCGCTGCCGTCGGGCACCAGGTTCTCGGGCAGCACCACCGGCAGCTGCTCGTCGGGCACCGGTACGTCGCCACACTGCTCGCAGTGGATCAGCGGGATGGGACAGCCCCAGTAGCGCTGGCGCGAGATACCCCAATCGCGCAATCGCCACTGCACGCGCTTTCGACCCAGGCCCTTGAACTCGAGCGCCGCCGCGATCGCATCGATCGCCGCGCTCGAATCCAGCCCGGAGAATTCCCCCGAATCGACCAGCATGCCCGGCTCGGAGTAGGCGCTGTGCCATTGCCCGCCCACGACCTCATAGCCGCCGCTCGCGGACTTCACCACCGTGCGAATGGCGATGCCATGGCGCTGCGCGAATTCGAAGTCGCGCTCATCGTGCGCGGGCACGCCCATGACCGCGCCCTCGCCATAGGCCATGAGCACGTAGTTCGCGACCCAGACCTCGATCGCCGCGCCGGTGAATGGATGGCGCACGTGCAGACCGGTCGGCATGCCGCGCTTGGGCGCGGTGGCGAGGTCGGCCTCCATGGTGCTGCCGCGGCGGCATTCATCGACGAAGGCGGCCAGCGCGGCGCTGCCGGTGGCGGCGGCGGCAGCCAGTGCATGCTCGGCCGAGACCGCGACGAACGTGACGCCGAACAGCGTGTCCGCGCGCGTCGTGAACACCTTCAGCGCGCCGTCGGCGCCGAGCTGCGCGCGGGTATCGGCGTCGTACGGAAACGCCAGCTCCACGCCTTCGCTGCGTCCTATCCAGTGCGCCTGCATCACGCGCACGCGCTCCGGCCAGCCGGGCAGGTCATCGAGCGCTGCCAGCAGCTCCTGCGCATAGGCGGTGATGCGCAGGTAATACATCGGAATCTCGCGCTTCTCGATCAGCGCGCCGGTGCGCCAGCCGCGGCCGTCGATCACCTGCTCGTTCGCCAGCACGGTCTTGTCGACCGGATCCCAGTTCACGATGCCGGTCTTCTTGTAGGCGATGCCGCGCTCGAGCATGCGCAGGAACAGCCATTGATTCCAGCGGTAATAGCCCGGATCGCAGGTTGCAAACTCTCGTTTCCAGTCGATCGCGAATCCGAGCGAGCGCAGCTGCCGGCGCATGTACGCGATGTTGTCGCGGGTCCATGCGGCCGGCGGCACGCCGTTGGCGATCGCCGCGTTCTCCGCCGGCAGCCCGAAGGCATCCCAGCCCATCGGCTGCAGCACGTTGCAGCCCTGCATGCGCATGAAGCGCGCCAGCACGTCGCCGATGGTGTAGTTGCGCACGTGCCCCATGTGCAGCCGTCCCGACGGGTAGGGGAACATGGACAGGCAGTAGTATTTGCGCCGGCTCGCATCCTCGCGCGCCAGGTATGAGCCCTGCTGTTCCCAATAGGCCTGCGCCGCCTGTTCCACCGCGGCCGGGTCGTAGCGCTCGTGCATCAGGCAAGAATACACGACGGCACACCCGGTGCCGTAGCACCGGGCGTGCGCGCCGGGCTCACGGATTCAGTTCATTGCAGCGTGATCGTGACGATCGACTGCTGGCCTTCGCGCTGGATCAGCAGCGTCGCATCGTGGCCGGCGTTCTTGACCGCCTGCTCGAAGGTCGCGATCGAGTCGATCTTGGTGCGATTGATGCTCAGGATCACATCGCCAGCGCGCAGGCCGGCCTCGGCCGCGGGCCCCTTGGCGTTGACGACCACAATGCTGCCGTGGGCCTTGAGCTGGGACTTCTCGGCCGCCGACAGCGCGCGCACCGACAGCCCGATGCGATTGTTCACCGTGGTCGCGGCCTCGCCCTCAGCGCCACCGCCGCCGCCACCGCCGCGGCGCAGACTCGCCTCGCTGGTCTTGTCCTTGAGCTCCTCGACCGTGACGCTGATGTGCTTGACCGCCTTGTCGCGCCACACCTCGAGCTGTGCCGCCTGGCCCGGCTTGATCTCGGCGATCATCGCCGGCAACTGCTCCGAGGTTTCCACCGGCTTGCCATTGACGCTGATGATGATGTCGAGCGGCTCGATGCCGGCCTTGTCGGCCGGGCCGCCGGCCTCCACCGAGGCCACCGCGGCGCCGCGCGGACGCTCCAGCCCGAGGTTTTCGGCCGTTGCCGCGGTAACCTCCTGGATGGTCACGCCGATGCGTCCGCGGCTCACGTGCCCGCTCTTGATCAGCTGATCGGCGACGTTGCTCGCGACATCGATCGGGATCGCAAATGAAATGCCCTCATAGCCGCCGCTGCGGCTGTAGATCTGCGAATTGATGCCGACCACCTCGCCGCTGAGGTTGAACAGCGGGCCGCCGGAATTACCCGGATTCACCGCAACGTCGGTCTGGATGAACGGCACGTAGCCATTGCCGCCGCCGCCGTCGGCGCCGCCGACGTTGCCGCGCGCGGTGGCACTGACCACGCCCGCGGTGACCGAGTTCTCGAAGCCGAACGGCGAACCGATCGCGAGCACCCATTGACCGGGCCGCAGCTTGTTGGAGTCGCCGAGGCGCGCCACCGGCAGATCGCCCTTGGCGGTGATCTTGATCACGGCCACGTCGGTGCGCTCATCCTCGCCGACCACCTTGGCGTCGAATTCACGCCGGTCGGTCAGCTTCACGGTGATCTTCGACGAGTTGCTGACCACGTGGGTGTTGGTCAGGATGTAGCCATCCGGACTGATGATGAAGCCGGAGCCGATGCCGCGCACCGGCGCGAAATTTCGCGGCTGTGGCATGTTCGGCCGCGGCAGGCCGAAGCGCTTGAAGAAGTCGTTGAACGGATCGTCCGAGTCGTCCTCGCTCTCGTCGGGACCCGGTGCGCTCGGCGCCTTCTGCACCACCTGCACATTGACCACGGCGGAACCGACCTGCTCCACCAGATCGGCAAAATCGGGCAGGCCGCGCTGGGCCGCCGCGGTCGCCGCCGGACTGGGCGTGACTGCGGCGGTAGGCACCATGCCGGCCTTGACCGGATCGGCGCTGGACGCAGCGGTGGAGGACTGCGGCGAGCAGGCCGCAAACAACGTAACGAGTGCGATGGCGCCCAGCAGACGCGGCCCCACGACCTGATTCGACATAAAGGATCTACTCCGAGCGATGGCTAGAACTGGTGAATGATAGACAGAAAGCTTCGGTCCCGGTTCCGTCAGCCATGGCGGCGTTTCACGCCGGCGGCCAGGGCCGCGCCCAGCAGGCTCAACAGCACGATAAGCCAGTTTCCGACCCGGGCATAGGGTGGTAGACCCACGCGCGGCTGGACGGTTCCGCGCAGCACCGTGGGCTCAAATTGCGCGGCTTGCGCCAGCACCTCACCGTGCGCGCCCACCAGTGCCGAGATGCCATCGTTGGCGGCCCGTAACAGCGGTCGCTGCGCCTCGATGGCGCGCATGCGGGCAATCTGGAAATGCTGGTGGCGCGCCCACGAATGTCCGAACCAGGCATCGTTGGTCACGTTGACCAGCACTCCGGCGCTGGCCCGCGCCGGCAGATTGGGGCTGCCATAGGCATCCTCGTAGCAGATTCCGAGCGCCCGGCGCGTGCCGCCGGCGGCCACCGTGGGCTGCCGGGCCGCGCCCGGCCTGAAGTCCGAA
>JBIODC010000054.1:0-15500 GCA_044440135.1 Steroidobacterales bacterium
CGTGCGTACCGTGATGAGCGAGACCGGCATGGCGATGATGGGCAGCGGTGCGGCCAGCGGCGAGGGCCGTGCGCGCCAGGCCGCCGAGGCCGCGGTGTCATCGCCGCTGCTCGAGGACATCAACCTCGCCGGGGCGCATGGCATCCTGGTCAACGTGACCGCGGGCCTGGATCTGTCGATCGGCGAGTTCGAGGAAGTCGGTACGATCGTCAAGGAGTACGCCTCCGATGACGCCACCGTCGTCGTCGGCACCGTGATCGACCCCGAGATGTCGAACCAGATCCGCGTCACGGTGGTTGCGACCGGCCTCGGCAGGGGTGCTGCGGCGCAGCGCAGCCGTTCCGAACCGACGCGCGACAGCTACATCGAGCGCTCGGCAATGTCGGCGCGCGACTCCAGTGCCAGCCGCGAGGCAGCCGCCGCACGCACCGCGGATCAGGCCCAGGCAAGGACTGCCCGGACCCGTGGCCCGATGACCGCGAGCGACTATTCGGTGCTCGACAAGCCGACGATCGTGCGCCAACGGGCTGTCGGCGACGGCCTGCCGGCGATGCCGGAGCCGGAGGAAATGCTGGATATTCCGGCGTTTCTGCGCCGACAGGCGGATTGATGCGACGGCGACTGACGGCGCGGATGGTTAGCTCCCCATCCGCCGCTGTGGTACGGTAACGGCGCCTTGAGAGGCACGCGGTCGGTTGCGGGCATGCATGCTCGCCTGCGCTGCCCGGATGAGGCGTCATCCGCCGCGCCCTTGATGCGTCCTATCTATCTTCAAACGTGTGGCACCGGACTGAAATCCCCATGCTAGGCCAGCGGACACTTCGCAACACGATTCGCGCCACCGGCGTCGGTCTGCACACCGGCACCAAGGTCATGATGACGCTCAAGCCCGCGCCGGCCGATAGCGGCATCTGCTTCCGGCGCGTCGATCTGGCGCAGCCGGTCGACATTCCGGCGCGCGCGCAGAACGTCGGCGACACCACGCTCGGCACCACGCTGGTGCATGGTCAGGCGCGCATTTCAACCGTCGAGCATCTGCTGTCGGCGTTCGCCGGCTTAGGGATAGACAACGCCTGCGTCGAGGTCACCGCGGCCGAGGTGCCGATCATGGACGGCAGCGCCGGTCCGTTCGTGTTCCTGCTGCAGTCGGCCGGCATCGAGGAACAGGACGCCCCGAAGCGCTTCATCCGCGTGAAGAAATCGGTGCTGGTCGAGGACGGCGACAAATGGGCACGGTTTGATCCGTTTGAAGGATTCAAGGTCAACTTCGAGATCGAATTCGATCACCCGATATTCAAACGCCGGCTGCAGCGCGCCACGATGGATTTCTCGACCACCTCGTTCCTGAAGGAAATCAGCCGCGCGCGGACCTTTGGCTTCATGCGCGATCTGGAGACGCTGCGCGCCCACAACCTGGCGCTCGGCGGCACGCTCGACAATGCGATCGTGCTGGATGACGTCGGCGTGATGAACGAGGACGGGTTGCGCTACGAGGATGAGTTCGTCAAGCACAAGATCCTCGATGCGATCGGCGACCTGTACCTGCTCGGCCACAGCCTGATCGGCGAGTTCTCCGGTCACAAGTCGGGCCACGGCCTGAACAACCGGCTGCTGCGTGCGCTGCTGGCGGACACCACGGCCTGGGAAGAGGTGGTGTTCGAACGCGCGGACCAGGCCCCGATTTCCTACGTGCCGGCCCAGGCCGGCGAGCCGACCGCACTGGCGTCCTGAGCGCCGCCGCCGCCAACACCCTTCAGCAAACCCTCTATTCGGCGCCTGGGGATGCCCGCATCTGCACGCGCACGCGGGTGTGGGATATCGCCGAATCGCGCGCTGCGATGTCCGACTGCAGGGCGGCCAGCGCATAGCGCAGCCGCGTGCCCCAGGCGGCGGTGTCGGCGAACACCACCAGCTCGGCGTTCTTCGGCACCGCACTGACGATGTGATCCGCCAGCTCGGCCGCGACCGCCGCGCGCAGCCAGTCGGCCCAGGACTGCTGCACCGGGATGTTCGCGGTAATGCGACGTAAGCCGGACCGGCTCAACATTAACTCATTGATTGATCTAGGATTTGACTTTTTCTGCGCGGCGAACCGACGCGCTGCGTAGGCGCTCTGACGTCGATTTCGTGCGCCAGTCTTCTTGTCAGCGGCAGACTTCTTGGGCATAGTCGTTCGCACCGATCAAGGGCAAACCCGCCGAAACGCGGGCACGCAAAGCTACCGGTCTCACAGCGGGAAATCGCTAGGACAGCGGGGCTGCCGAGGCAGAAGGCTACTGCATTTACGATAGGGTGGCACGCGGGGCGCAGATGATCGGCCGCGAGCGTTTATCCGATTGCAGTGCACAATGCGCGCCGTGCACCACGGCCGGTGGAAGCGCGCGCGTGAAGTTCGAGCCGAGGCTGTGGGCTGTGCTTGATGAGCTCGGCGGCAGACTGGAGCGACAGGCATGAATGTGATCTTCTTCTCGCGCCACGTGGGCAATGCCCGCCATCTGAACCTGTCGCACCCGCTCACGCTGTCGCTGGTCACGATCGCGGCCCTCGGCCTGCTGGCCAGCGTCTTTGCCCTCGGCCTGCACCTGGGCGAGCGCAGCGTGATGCGCATGGCGCTGCTCAATCCGGGCGCCGCGGTGCGCGCGCAGCAGGCGGAAGTGGCGTCGCTGAAGTCGCAGCTGCAGGACCGCGTGGACGCGCTGGCGATGCGGCTCGGCGTGATGAATGCCCACGTCATTCGACTCAACGCGCTCGGCAAGCGCCTGATGCAGATGGCGCATATCAACAGCCGCGAATTTGATTTCGACGAGGACCCGCCGCAGGGCGGTTCGGAGTCCGATGGGGTCGGCCGCGGCGCGCAGGTGCCGGATCTGACCTCGAGGATCGACGACCTGGGCCGGCGCATCGACTCGCGCTCGGGGCAGTTTGCCGCGCTCGAAAACGTGATCGTCGGCAGGCAGCTGTCGCTCGAGATCAAACCCTCGGGACGTCCGGTGCGCGAAGGCTACATTTCCTCCTATTTCGGCGAGCGCATGGACCCGTTCAACGGCGAGGACGCGTTCCACAAGGGCGTGGACTTCGCGAGCGACGCCGGTTCCGATGTGCTCGCGGTGGCTTCCGGCATCGTGACCTGGGCGGGGCCGCGCGAAGGTTACGGCAACCTGGTCGAGATCAACCATGGCAATGGTTACGTGACGCGCTATGCGCACGGGGCCAGGACACTGGTCACGGTCGGCGACGAGGTGGAGCGCGGCCAGGCGATCGCGCAGGTCGGATCCACCGGCCGCTCCACCGGGCCGCACGTGCATTTCGAAGTCGTCAAGGACGGACGGCAGATCGATCCGATGGCGTTCGTCGGGCACTGATCGCTGCCGCTTTCGCTGGCGCGCCGGCGCGCCCTCCCACCTGCCGCGGCACGAACGACTACATCGAGTCACGGTCTACCCTTACAATAACGGGTTCAGCGACGGCGACTTTCGCTTAAGTGCCCGAAGCTGCTCGTTTTATCCAAAGGACTGTTCGTGCTACAGGCGCTGACCCGCGTATTCGGGAGCCGCAACGATCGGCTCGTCAAAAACTACACCCGGCAGGTTCGCGACGCGACCGCGCAGGAGTCGTCGCTACAGGCGCTCTCGGACGATGCATTGCGCGGCAAGACCGCCGAGTTTCGCGCGCGGCTGCAGCAGGGCGCCAAGCTCGATCAGTTGCTGCCCGAGGCGTTCGCGGTGGTGCGCGAAGCGGCACGGCGCACGCTCAAGATGCGGCACTTCGACGTGCAGCTGGTCGGCGGCATGGCGCTGCACCAGGGCAAGATCGCGGAGATGCGCACCGGCGAGGGCAAGACGCTGATGTCGACGCTCGCGGCCTATCTGAATGCGCTGCCCGCGGAAGGCGTGCATGTGGTCACCGTCAATGAATACCTGGCGCAGCGCGACGCGGACTGGATGGGGCCGGTGTACCGCTTCCTCGGGCTCACCGTCGGGGTGATCAAGAACGCACAGGATTCGGCCGAGAAGCGCGCCGCCTATGCCTGCGACATCACCTACGGCACCAACAATGAATTCGGTTTCGATTACCTGCGCGACAACCTGGCGTACCGGCTCGACGACCGCGTGCAGCGCTCGCTAAGCTTCGCGATCGTCGACGAGGTGGACTCGATCCTGATCGACGAGGCGCGTACGCCGCTGATCATCTCGGGCCCGGCGGAAGAGAGCACCGAAGTTTATATCCGCATCAACGAGCTGGTGCCGCGCCTCACCCGCCAGCAGGCCGAAGACGGCCCCGGCGACTACTCGGTGGACGAGAAGGGCAAGCAGGTGCACCTGACCGAGGCCGGTCATGAGCGGGTCGAGCAGCTGATGGCGGAGGCGACGCTGCTGCGCGAGGGCGAGAGCCTGTACGACACCGCCAACATCCGCCTGATGCATCACCTGAACGCGGCGCTGCGCGCACACGCACTCTACAAGCGCGACGTCGAATACATCGTGCGCGGTGGCGAGGTCATCATCGTCGATGAATTCACCGGCCGCACCATGCCGGGCCGGCGCTGGTCGGACGGCCTGCACCAGGCGGTGGAGGCGAAGGAAGGCGTGCGCGTGCGCGAGGAGAACCAGACGGTCGCCTCGATCACGTTCCAGAACTATTTCCGTCTGTACCGCAAGCTCGCCGGCATGACCGGCACCGCCGACACCGAGGCGCCCGAGTTCCTGCAGATCTACGGGCTCGAGGTGGTCGTGATACCGACCCACCGGCCGATGATCCGCAAGGACCAGTCGGACTTCGTGTACCTGACGCAGAAGGACAAGTTCGAGGCGATCATCGCCGACATCAAGGACTGCGTGCAGCGCGCGCAGCCGGCGCTGGTGGGCACCACCTCGATCGAGACCTCCGAGTTCCTGTCCAACCTGCTGCAGAACGAGAGCATTGCGCACCAGGTGCTCAATGCCAAGCAGCACGAGCGCGAGGCGCATATCGTCGCGCAGGCCGGCCGGCCCGCGACCGTGACCATCGCGACCAACATGGCGGGCCGCGGCACCGACATCGTGCTCGGCGGCAATCTCGAGGCCGAGCTTGCCGGCATGCCCGCCGCGGAGGCCGACGAGGCCGCGCGCGCGGCGGCGCGCGCTGCCTGGCAGCAGCGCCACGATCAGGTGATCGCGGCCGGCGGCCTGCACATCATCGGCACCGAACGCCACGAATCGCGCCGCATCGACAATCAGCTGCGCGGCAGGTCGGGCCGGCAGGGCGATCCCGGCTCGAGCCGCTTCTACCTGTCGATGGAAGACAACCTGATGCGGATCTTCGGCGATCCGACCCGCACCAAGCGGCTGCTGCAGTTCGCCGGCATGAAGGACGGCGAGGTCATCGAAAGCGGCATGCTCACGCGCCAGATCGAGAAGGCGCAGCGCAAGGTCGAGTCGCATAACTTCGACATCCGCAAGCAGCTGCTGCTGTTCGACGACGTCGCCAACGATCAGCGCAAGGTCATCTACCAGCAGCGCACCGAGATCCTCGGCACCGCCGACATGGGCACCGCGATCGCCGAGATGTTCGACGAGGCGAGCGCGAGCCTGATCGATCAGTTCGTGGTGCCCAACAGCGTGCCGGAGGACTGGAACCTCGATGGGCTGCAGGAGGCCTTGCGGCGCGACCTGAACCTGACGCTGGATCCCAAGGCCTGGCTGGCGCAGGACCCGTCGCTGGAGGAGGCGCCGCTGCGCGAGCGCATTCAGCAGGCCGTGCGCGACAGCTACACGCAGAAAGTGGAGCGCTACGGCGCCGAGATCATGCGTCACATCGAGCGCGACGTCGTGCTGCGCACGCTCGATCAGCATTGGCGCGAGCATCTGGCGGCGATGGAGTACCTGAAGCAGGGGATTCATCTGCGCGGATATGCGCAGAAGGATTACCGCTTCGAGTTCAAGCGCGAAGCCTTTGAACTGTTCTCGGCGATGCTCGATCGGGTGAAGTTCGACACCGTGTCGACGCTGACCAAGATCGAGATCCGCACCCAGGAGCAGATCGATCGCGAAGAGGCCGAGCGGCGCGAGCGGCTGATGAAAGCCTTGCGGGCGCAGCACGCCGAAGCGCAGCCGCTGCTGGGCGGCGGCGAGCTGGAGCTGGCGCCGCCGGGGCCGGGTCCCGCAGCAGCCGCCGGCACCGGTCCGCGGCCGGTCGGCGCGGCCGAGCCGGCGGTGGCGCCGTTCGTGCGCGCCGATCGCAAGGTGGGCCGCAACGAGCCGTGTCCGTGCGGCTCGGGCAAGAAGTACAAGCACTGCCACGGCGCGCTGGCCGGCAATCAGTGAGTGGCGCGGTGCTGCGCGTGGTCGCGGCGGTGCTGCGCGATGCGAGCGGACGGGTGCTGATCGCGCAGCGACCCCCCGGCAGGCACATGGCCGGGTACTGGGAGTTCCCGGGCGGTAAGATCGCCCCAGGCGAGAGCAGCGAACAGGCGCTGACGCGCGAACTGGCCGAGGAGCTCGGCGTATCGGTGCGCCGCTGTCATCCGCTGCTGCGATTGCGGCATGATTACGCCGACCGTGTGGTCGAGCTCGACGTGTTCGTGGTCGACGACTATGGCGGCGAGCCCTCCGGTCTCGAGGCCCAGGCGCTCAAATGGGTGGCTACCGCGGAGCTTGCTGGACAGGCGCTGCTGCCGGCCGACCGGCCGATCATTGAGGCTCTCAATGCCGCGGCCGGCGTGTAGGAAATGTTCGCATCGATGAGGTGATTGCAATGGCCCAGGACACCGGACTGCCGGAAATTGAACTCGATGGCGCCGGGATGTATCGCGAGGACATGTTCACCGACCGCAAGGCCGGCACCATTCGCCGGCTGGTGCCGGTGACGGTGGACGGGCATCCGGATCCGACGCGCAGCGTGCTGTATTCCGGACAGACGCAGCTGCTGACGCCGACCGGCGTGCTGCCGCTCGGCTTCGAGATCGAGGCGGAGTCGCTCGAAGACGCGGTCCGGAAATTTCCCGCCGCGGTCAGGGAAGCCCTGGACCAGGCGATCGAGGAGGCGCGCGAGTACCGGCGCGAGGCTTCCTCGCGCATCGTGGTGCCGGATGTGGGTGGCGGGCTCCCCGGGACCGGTGCGTTGCCCGGCGGCGGCAAGATCAAACTCTAGAAAATCTGCCTGGCGGATCACCCCTGATGGATCACCGTTGGTCGATCCACCCCTAGTTGATCACCGCCGGGGCCGCGAGATAGGCGCCGCTCAGCGACTGGAATTGGCCGCCGTCGGTCGTGATATTGGTCTGATGGTTCTCGCCGGTGCCGAAGACGACGCCGAGGCCGCCGACGGCGGTCAGCTCGCTCGCGTGCGTCAGAAAATAATGCACGGCGTTATTGCGGAAATGGTAGGCGGTGCCGCCGGGAGTGCTCGAGGGTACACCGAGCGGAGTCTGCCACCAGATCACCGGCAGCCCGCCGATACCGTTGTGCCAGCTCAGTATCCTGGCGAAGTGCTGGCTGTAATTCGGCGTCGTCGTGTTGGTCTCGTCCAGATACCAGCCGGTGGCCGTGTTATTGCGGCTGCAGCTGTAGGCCGTCGACATGGTTTCGAAGCAGCCGGCATCGCGATCCAGCGTCTGTGCCACGATGAAATCGGCATGCTGGGCGCCGATCGCATTCATGAACGCGATCACGGCAGCGGGGTTGTTCGGAGCGCCCCAGTCTGAGGGCGGAAAGCCCACATAGGCCTTGGGCGCGTATTTGTGCGCCATCGTGATCAGGCAGCCCGCGATACCGACCACGTCGTTGGACAGCGTCGCGCAGTCGGGATTGGTGTTGACGTAGGCAAATAGCTTGGTGGGGTCGCCGGCAGGGGCCTGATTCTGCGCGAAACCCCAGAAGTCCGGCTCGAAATTGACCAGCGT
The DNA here is from genome assembly GCA_044440135.1 of Steroidobacterales bacterium. Lineage (GTDB taxonomy): Bacteria > Pseudomonadota > Gammaproteobacteria > Steroidobacterales > Steroidobacteraceae > FEN-1191. The sequence continues at coordinate 7,880 of JBIODC010000054.1, forward strand.
CGGCCTGTTATAGGCTGCGATCATCTGGTACAGCAGTTTCACGTTGGCCCAGTAAGCGCTCATGAAGCTGCTGCTGCCCAGGCCCGAGAGATTGCTAGGGCCGTTCGCGGCCATCTGATAGAGCGTGAACATAGGCACGGCGCCCACCGATGCGGCCTCCGTCGCAACGATGCCCACGTAGGCACCGGGCGGGCTGTCCCAGGTGGTCCAGTCGCCGGCCCCCAGGCCCCCCACATAGCGCTCATAGATATCCGGCTTCAGATTCTGCGACAGCACCGCGGACAACACGCCGACCGTGCCCTGGGTGCCCACCCCAATCAGCAGTCGATTCGGCATGCCGAGTTTGCCCGCCAGTGCGGCGGCCGCCGAGGCAATGGTGCCGGTGCCGCCACCGGAAGAACTGCTGGATGAACTGGAACTGGAGGAGCTGCTGGAGCCGCTGGAAGTGCTCGAACCGATGGAGCTGCCGCCCGAGGAGCTCGAGGGGCTACCTGAAGAGCTGCTGCTCGCGTTGCTGCCTGGGTTTGACTGCGCCACGCTCGCCGATGAGGTGCCGGAGGCGGGCATGCTGCTCGCGCTGTCGACCGCGACGCCGCCGCAGGCACTCAGGCTCAGGCAAATCGTCGCTGCGGCTGCGACCAGCAGCGGGGAGGACCAGGGGTCTCGCATCAGGCCTTGGCTTTCGTTTTAGTACGGTCTGATTAAATACTGCCATATCACTGGCAGCGCAAAATGTCGCCAACTGGAGACCGAATGCGTCACGTTTCGTGACCGTCGCTGGTGCCCGGTGAGCTCTCATCGGGGCCTTCAGCGGCAGTGCCGGGAATGGCGTGCTGCGCGGACAGCCAGGCGCCCAGATCGATCAGCCGGCAGCGCTCGCTGCAGAAGGGCCGGTACGGAAACTGCTCCGACCATTCGATCGCGCGCTGGCAGGTCGGACACCGCAACCGCTGGGCCACGTGGCGCCGCGCCTAGCTGCAGCAGACCAACTTGAACGCGACGTCCGACTCGGTCTGCGTCGCGCGCTGCTCGATGCCGTTCCACTGCAGGAATCGCATGCTGCAGCGATAGTGGCTGCCGCTGATCTCCGGATACAGCGGGCTCGACGGCGGCAGGCAGATGCGCAGCAGCTGGAACGGTGCGTCGCGGTCGAAGGTCACGTTGAAGACGCCCGCGACAGCCACTTCCTCGCGCGCGCGGCCGTTCTGTCGCGTCAGCCACAATAGCTCCGCGATCGCATCGCACAGCGGGCGCAACTGCGTCAGCCAGCGCGCGAAGGCCCCGGTCCGGGCCTCGGCCGGCTGATTGAGCCAGAAGAAATAGTCCGGCAGGTCGAATTCACAGGTACCGCCGGGAATCGCGCTGCGGTGCTTGATCGAAGCCAGGAACTCGGAGTCGCGCAGCGGCTGCAGCCACGAGCCGCCGAGTGCGCCGAGCTCTGCGCGCAGCCGTGTCAGGTTGGCCAGCAGCGCGCGCAGGCGCGTGATATCGATTCCCTGACGGTTCTGGAATTCGTTGAGCAGCGCCAGATGACGTTCGAGCTCCTTGACCACGTCGCTGCGGATGTCGCCGCGCGTCAGAATCGCGAGCATGTCGAGCAGGCTGCCCACCGCAGCGCGGCTGCCCCAGGGGCTGGCTTTCTCATTGTGGTAGACCGCCTGGCTGTACAGGAAATCCAGTCGCAGGAAGGTGCGCATGCGCTCGTTGAGCGGCTGCTCAAAGATCGAGGGCTCCGGCGCTACCTCCGGCACGGTCGCGGGATCGGGCATTCGGCTATTGTGCTTGAGCGGCTCGCCGCCCGTAAACGTCTGATCCGGCATTGGCAGGCGCTGGTTCGCGTGGCGCTTGGGCGGACCGGCGCTCATCGGTCGCGTGGGACGCGAGCCGCTGCGGCTGCGAGCGCCAGATATTGCCGATGCAGGGCCGCAACCTGCGGCGCCAGAGCGGCCTCGAGGCCATCATTGACGATGATATCGTCGGCCACGGCGAGACGCGCCTCCCGGCTCGCCTGTGACGCCAGCATTGCGCGCGCCTGTTGCGCATCGCAGCCGTCGCGCGCCTGCAATCGCGCCAGTTGCACGGCTTGCGGGCAATCCACCAGCAGCACACGATCGTAGTGCGATTCGGCGTGGGTCTCGACCAGCAGCGGTATCACGTGTATCTGGTACGCGCCCCGGGCTTGCGCCGCCAGGCGCTCGGTGCGCTCCCTGATCCCCGGATGAAGCAGCGCTTCGAGCTCGGTGCGCTTGCCGGCGTCGTCGAACACCAGGCGACGCAGTGCCGCGCGATCGAGACTGCCGTCGGCAAGGCGCAGCTGCGCGCCGAAGCGATCGAACAGTTGCGCCAGCAGCGGCGTGCCCGGCGCGACGACGTCACGCGCCATCTGGTCCGCATCGATGATCGGAATCCCCAGGTTGGCAAACAGCTGCGCGACCGTGCTCTTGCCGCTGGCGATACCGCCGGTCAAGGCGATACGCAGCGGTTCGAGGTTCGCCGGCGGCGCCGGACGCGGGTCCATCAGTTAGGCGGGGCGAACAGCCCCAGGTAGCGTGCGACCGCCTGCGGGCCCCACATCATCGAGAGCCAGCCGGCAGCGGCCAGAAACGGCCCGAACGGGATCGGATTGCCGCGTTGCTGGCGACGCGTGGCGATCAGCGCGATGCCGACGATCGCGCCCACGCCGGCCGAGAGCAGCACGATCGGCAGCAGCATCTGCCAGCCGAGCCAGGCTCCCAGGGCCGCCAGCAGCTTGAAATCGCCATAGCCCATGCCTTCCTTGCCGGTCAGCAGGCGGAATAGGTGATAGATCGCCCACAGCGACAGATAGCCGATCGCTGCACCGGCGATCGCGCTCACCGGGTCGCTCGGCAGGTTGTTCGCGTTCGATGCCCAGCCGGTCAGGCTCGCGAGCAGTCCCAGCCACAGCAGCGGCAGTGTCAGCGAGTCCGGCAGCAGCTGCATATCCAGGTCGATGAAGGTGAGGGCGATCAGGAACCAGGTGACGAGGATCGCGCAGGCGGCAGTCCAGTCGAAACCAAATTTCCAGGCCGCCAGCGCCGTGGTCACCCCGCTCAGCAACTCGACCGCCGGATAGCGCGCGCTGATCCGGGCCTGACACGATGCGCAGCGGCCGCGCAGCGCCAGATAACTCAGCACCGGAATGTTGTGGATCGCCTGGATGGGGGCATGGCATGCCGGACAGCAGGAGCGCGGCACCATCAGATTGAACGGCGTTTGATCGGCGCCGGCCGGCGCTGCGCTGACGGCCGCGTGCTGCGCGACCGGCACGGCCTCGGCCCGCCACTGGCGCTCGAGCATGATCGGCAGCCGGTGGATCACGACGTTGAGAAAGCTGCCGACCACCATGCCGACGAGCAGCGCCACCGCGACGAAGGCGGCGGGCGATTGCGCCAGCAGCTCGAGCACGCGCCTAGCCGACCACGGGTCTAACCGACGACCGCACCGAGCTTGAAGATGGGCAGGTACATCGCGATCACCAGGCCGCCGACCAGCACGCCGAGAATCGCCATGATCAGCGGCTCGAGCAGGCTCGACATGCTGTCGACCGCGGCATCGACGTCATCTTCATAGAAGGTCGCAACCTTGCCGGACATGGTATCGAGCGCGCCGGATTCCTCACCGACCGCGATCATCTGCACCACCATGTTGGGGAACAGACCGGTGTTCTCCATCGCGCGTTGCAGGCGCTGGCCGGTGGCCACTTCATCGCGCATTCTCATCACGCCGTCCTCGTAGACGATGTTGCCGCAGGCGCCGGCCACTGATTCCAGGGCTTCGACCAGCGGCACGCCGGCAGCGAACATGGTCGACAGCGTGCGGGCATAGCGTGCGATGGCGGCCTTGTTCAGGATCGGTCCGATGATGGGAAACTTCAGCGACATGCGATCGAGCAGCTGCCGCATGCGGCGCGAGCGCTTATAAAAATAGCCGAACGCGTAGGCCGCGCCGCCGACGACGATCGCGAGATAGATGCCGTTGTGCTGCACGAACTTGGAAAGATTGATGACCATCTGCGTGAAGGCCGGCAGATCGGCGCCGAAGCCTTTGAACAGGTCCTCGAACTGCGGAATGACGAACAGCAGCAGGATGATGGTCACTATGACGGCCACGGCCAGCACCGCCGCGGGATAGAACAGCGCCTTCTTGACCTTCTTCTTGATCGCTTCGCTCTTTTCCTTGTAGGTGGCGATCTTGTCGAGCAGGCCCTCGAGCGCTCCGGCCTGCTCACCGGCCTCGACCAGGTTGACGAACAGATCGTCGAAATACAGCGGATGCTTGGCGAGCGCCTCGTGCAGCGAGGTGCCGCCCTCGACCTCGGCCTTGATCTCGAGCACCAGCTTCTGCATCGCCGGCTTGTCGTGGCCGGTGCCGATGATCTCGAACGCCTGCACCAGCGGAATGCCGGCGCCGAGCATCGTCGCCAGCTGGCGGCTGAAGACCGCAATGTCTTCCGCCTTGACCCGGCCGCCGCTCCTGAATGCCTGTGACTGCTTCCTGATCTTCGTAGCCACCACGCCCTGGCGACGCAGATCCGCCTTGAGCGACTGCTCGTTCTGCGCCACGGCGCGGCCCTTGATCCGCTGGCCTTTACGGTCCATGCCCTCCCAATTGAAGGAGGTGTCCTTACGGACGGTGCGAATTGCAGAGGTTGATTGCGCCATGGTTACAATTTTCCGTTTGCTAGCGAAATCACTCGATCGTGACGCTGTTGATCTCTTCCAGACTGGTCATTCCCGCCCTCACCTTCTCCAGGCCCGAGCGGCGCAGGTCCCAGACCCCTTCCTTCGCCGCCTGCTTGTTGATATCCAGCGCATTGCCGCCGGTCATGATGATACGGCCGATCTCTTCGCTGACTTCCATCACCTGATAGAGGCCGACCCGACCCTTGTAGCCGTCGGTGCAGCTGCTGCAGCCCTTGGGGCCGTAGAGCTTGATGCCGTTGGCGATGTCGTTCTCCTGGAAGCCCTCCTTGCGCAGGGCTTCAGCCGGCACGTCGAGCGGCTGCTTGCACTGCGAGCACAGGCGGCGCGCGAGGCGCTGCGCGATGATCAGGCTCACGGAGGTCGCGATCGCGTAGGGCTTCACGCCCATGTCGACCAGGCGCGTCAGGGTCTGCGGCGCATCGTTGGTATGCAGCGTCGACAGCACCAGGTGACCGGTCTGAGCGGCCTTGATCGCGATCTCGGCGGTCTCCAGGTCGCGGACCTCGCCGACCATCACGATGTCGGGGTCCTGGCGCAGGAACGCGCGCAAGGCCGATGCAAACGTGAGGCCGACCTTGTTGTTGACGTTCACCTGGTTGACGCCCGGCAGGTTGATTTCCGCCGGGTCCTCGGCCGTTGAAATGTTCAGATCCTCGCGATTGAGGATGTTCAGTCCGGTATACAGCGACACGGTCTTGCCGCTGCCGGTGGGGCCGGTGACCAGGATCATGCCCTGCGGCTTCGCCAGATGCTTCAGGTACAGATCTTTCTGGAACGGCTCGTAGCCGAGCGCCTCGATGCCGAGCATCGCCTGCGAGGGATCCAGGATACGCAGTACGATCTTCTCGCCGTACAGCGTCGGGCAGCTGCTGACGCGAAAGTCGATCGCCCGGGTCTTCGACAGCCGCATCTTGATGCGCCCGTCCTGCGGCACCCGGCGTTCCGCGATGTCCAGGCGCGCCATGACCTTCAGGCGGGCCGCGATCTTGCCGGTGAGCTGCACCGGCGGCTGCGCGACTTCCTTCAGTACTCCGTCCATGCGCAGGCGCACGCGAAACATCTTCTCGTACGGTTCGAAATGCACGTCCGAGGCGCCGCGGCGGATGGCATCGAGCAGCACCTTGTTGACGAAGCGCACGATCGGCGCGTCCTCGACATCGTCGCGCGTGACGTCGCCGCCGAGCTCCTCATCGCCGCCGCTGACCTCGAGCGACTCGAGATCGACCGCCTCGTCGTCGCCCAGGCTCGGCATCTGGGTGTCGACCTGTTCGATCGCCTTGTCGAGCTTGCGCTGCAGTTTGTCGTCTTCGACGACGATCGCCTCGACCGCGAGGCTGGTCTGGAACTTGATCTCGTCGATCGCATGCAGATTGGTCGGGTCGGCGACGCCGAGGAACAGCCGTTTGCCGCGCTTGAACAGCGGCAGCACCCGATGCTTGGCCAGCAACTTGTCCGAGACCGTGCGCACCGCTTCCAGGTCGACGGTCAGCGCGTCGAGGTCGAACAGCGGTACGCCGTATTCGGCCGCAGCGGTGATCGCGATGTCGCGCGCCTTGACCGTGCCGCCGGAGATCAGCTGGGTGACGAAGCTGGTTTTCTTTTCGGCCGCCGCCTGCAGCGCAGCATGCATGCTGGATTCGTCGACGACGCCGTCCTGAACCAGTCGCTGGGGCAGGCCGCCCAAGCTCGACCGCGACGGATTGAAAGCCAAAGAAGCGTTGTCATTCATCAGCTTAGGAAGGTACCGAGGCGTTAAACAATGCGCCTAGTCTACTCAGTTGGCCCCTGCGAGCAATGTCAATATCAGAACGATGTTTACATAGCGGCCCGGCAAACTGCGTGATTCGGTTCCCAAAAGAAGAAGCCCCTCCGAAGAGGGGCTTCCACCGAACAACGGATTGTTCAGTTTCGCGCTTAGGCGTGGCAGCTGGTCGGCAGATAGGCCGCCGGCACCGTCGAGCCATCGGCCGGCGGAGCCGTCGCCAGCGCCGGAGCGGTGGGTACGGCCGCCTTGCCGCAGATCCAGACGATGTCGTTGTTCTGGCTGAGCCCGGGCGAGATGTCGAGCACAAAGCCAGTGAGCTTGGCATTCGCCTGAGAGCCGCTATAGGCGATGATGATCTGGCCACCGGCTCCGACCGTGACCGAACTCACGTACTTGCCGCTGCCCGCCGCAGTCGCGGCCACACAGCCGGCGCCGCCCGTGACGGATGAGCAGGTCGGAAACGCGCCAGTCTGAGCGTAGTACTCCGAGATCGCCGTCTTCCAGCCGGAAGCCAGGCTCAGACCTTCCGTGACCTGGCCGCGGATCACGTAGTTCTGATAGGCCGGGATGGCGACCGCCGCCAAGATACCGATGATCGCGACCACGATCATCAATTCGATCAGTGTGAAACCCTTTTGTATCGTCTTCATGTCCGCAGGACTCCATGTAGGTAAATAGGCTGCGGCCATGCCGCCGCTGCAGAGGTGAATGCAACCCCCATGCCACCGCCGCTGCACTTACAAGCACTTGTTTTTATTTGTTATTTTGGCAGGCTGATGCGGTCTTTAACCTAACCACTGGCCGCGGATGACGACACGGGTGTCGGGCATTGTCAGCATCTGACGCTGCACGTCACCGACTACTCGATGCCGAGTTTCTTCACCCGGTAGCGCAGCGCCCGAAAGCTCATCCCCAGCAGCTTCGCCGCGGCGGTCTTGTTGTAGCGCGTCTGTTCCAGCGCTTTGACGATCGCTGCGCGCTCCATGTTCTCGAGCTGATCGCCCAGCGCGGCGCCGGCTGCAGCAGCGGGCGCGACACCGGGCGCGGCGGTGGCCGCAGGCGCTGCGGCAGCAGACGCGGTGCTGTCGCCGCTGGCGAGCACGCTCGCCAGCGCCGCGACCGGCTGGCGCAG
>JBIODC010000055.1:0-14568 GCA_044440135.1 Steroidobacterales bacterium
GGCGATCGACATATCGCGCAGGCGTTGATATTCGACATCGGTCAAAGTCTGCGCCGGCGCGACCGTGATCGAATCGCCGGTGTGCACGCCCATCGGATCGAGGTTCTCGATCGAGCACACGATGATGCAGTTGTCGTTGCGATCGCGCACCACCTCCATCTCGAATTCCTTCCAGCCGATCACCGCTTCCTCGAGCAGCAGCTCGCGCGTCGGCGAGGCGTCGAGGCCACGCTGCACGATGGCCTCGAATTCCTCGCGGTTATAGGCGATGCCGCCGCCGCTGCCGCCGAGCGTGAACGAGGGCCGGATCACGATCGGAAAGCCGATGCTGCTCTGCACCGCGAGCGCCTCTTCGAGGCTGCGCGCCATCTGCGAATGCGGCACCTCCAGGCCGATTTCGCGCATCGCGTTACGGAACTGCTCGCGATCCTCGGCCATGTCGATGGCCTCGCGCGAGGCGGCGATCAGCTCCACCTGGTACTGCTTGAGCACGCCCTCGCGCACCAGGTCGAGTGCGGTGTTGAGCGCGGTCTGGCCACCCATGGTCGGCAGCAGCGCCGTCGGTCGTTCACGCTCGATGATGCGCGCCAGCGTGCGCCAGTTGATCGGCTCGATGTAGATCGCATCGGCGGACTCGGGATCGGTCATGATCGTGGCCGGGTTCGAGTTCACCAGGATGACCCGGTAGCCCTCCTCGCGCAGCGCCTTGCAGGCCTGGGCCCCCGAGTAATCGAATTCGCAGGCCTGGCCGATCACGATCGGACCGGCGCCGATGATCAGAATGCTCTCGATGTCGGTACGCTTTGGCATGGCTTACCTAGCGACGCGCGCTGGCCCGCAACAGCCGCAGCTGATCCTGCAGCCGCCGTATCATGAGCTGAATGAAGTTGTCGAACAGCGGCCGCAGGTCGTGCGGGCCGGGACTGGCCTCGGGATGGCCCTGGAAGCTGAACGCCGGGCGGTCGGTGCGCGCGACCCCCTGCAGGCTGCCGTCGAACAGCGAGCGGTGCGTGGCCACAAGGTTCGCGGGCAGCGTCGACTCATCGACCGCAAAGCCATGGTTCTGGCTGGTGATCATCACGCGACCACTCGAGAGTTCCTGCACCGGGTGATTGGCGCCGTGATGGCCGAATTTCATCTTGACGGTCTTTGCCCCGCTCGCCAGGCCCAGCAGCTGGTGCCCGAGACAGATGCCGAAGATCGGCAGGTCGGTGGTGAGCAGCTCGGCAATCGCCCGGATCGCGTAGTCGCAGGGCTCCGGATCGCCGGGACCGTTCGACAGGAAGATGCCGTCCGGATTGAGCGCCGCCACCTCGGCGGCGCTCGCGGTCGCCGGCACCACCGTGAGCCGACAGCCCTGGTCCGACAGCAGCCGCAGGATGTTGCGCTTGATGCCATAGTCGTAGGCAACCACGTGCAGACGCTGTGGCGCGCGCAGCGTCGCCGCCGGCTGGCGGCCGATGCTACCGTCATTCCATTGATACGCCTGGCGCGTCGTGACCACCTTGGCGAGGTCCATGCCCTTGAGGCCCGGGAACGCGCGTGCGGCGCGCACCGCGGCCGCTTCATCCGTGCGCTCACCGGTCATGATGCAGCCGGCCTGCGCGCCCTTCTCGCGCAGCAGCCGCGTCAGGCGGCGCGTGTCGATGCCGGCGATCGCAACCACGCGGCCGCGCTTGAGAAACTCGCCGAGCGGCTCGGCGGAGCGCCAGCTGCTGGCGATCATCGACAAGTCGCGCACCACCAGCCCCGAGGCGTAGATCTGCGACGACTCCATGTCCTCGGCGGTGGCGCCGGTATTGCCGATGTGCGGGTAGGTCAGCGTCACGATCTGACGCGCATACGAGGGGTCGGTGAGGATCTCCTGATAGCCGGTGATGGCGGTATTGAAAACGACCTCACCAGTGGTATTACCGGCGGCGCCAATGGATTGGCCTTTGAAAATCGACCCATCGCCCAGGGCCAGCACCGCCGGTGCAGTCACCTATACGTCTCCTTCCACTCTCGAGCTCCCCGCGGCGCCCGAGCCGCCGGGTTAGCGGTGATTTGGGACGTGCACATGCACAAAGCGGGAGGAGTTCTTTTGGAACAGCCTCCCGCCTTGTGCGGACTAACCCGATACTCGGATTACGCGCAAAAGTTTAAAGACCCCCACCGCCCCTGTCCACGCAATTCTCGGCCGCGTTCGAGTAAAACAAGTGAAATCGCCCCGTAGCGTCCTTTAGTGCAGAAACGCCTGTCGGATATTGCAGTAACTATCTGTATCCACTGATAAAAACATCGCGCATACTGTAGCGTCCTGCCGGTCTGCCGGCCAACCACTGGCCCGCCAGCAGTGCGCCACGGGCGAACACCGAACGATCGGTGGCCGAATGCTTAAGCAACAGCCGTTCGCCGTCCCCGAGCAGCCAGACCTCATGCTCGCCGACCACGTCGCCGCCACGAACCACGCCGAAGCCGATCTGCCCTTCGATCCGGGCGCCGGTCCGACCATGCCGCGCGTACACCGCCTGGTCGCCGAGCTCCACGCCGCGGCCGCGCGCGGCGGCTTCGCCCAGCGCCAGCGCCGTGCCAGAGGGCGCATCGGCCTTCGCGCGATGGTGCGCTTCGACGATTTCGATATCGTACTCGGGCGGCAGCGCCTGCGCTGCCTGGCGCACCAGCTCCAGCAGTACGTTGACGCCGGGACTGGTGTTGGGCGCGACCAGCAGCGGGATCACTTCGGCGGCCGCGGCGAACGGCGCGTCGAGCTCGCGCGGCAACCCGCTGGTCCCGAGCAGCAGCGGCACACGCGCCGCCGCGCAGGCCGCCAGGTGCGCGGCCGCGGCGAGCGCGTCCGAGAAGTCGATCACCAGGTCGGCCTGTGGCAGCAGCGGCGGCAAGGCCGCACTGACCGGCACCGCCGGGGCGGCCGCGCGCACGCCCACGCCGGCGAGCGCTGCGACGTCCTTGCCGAGCGCGGCGCTGCGCTCGGATGCGATCGCGCCGACCAGTCGAAGCGCTGGAAAGTCCGGCAGCAGGCGCAGCAGCTGCATGCCCATGCGCCCGGTGGCGCCGACGATCACCGTGCGGATGGCGGCGCTCACGCGGCGCTGCTCATGGCAGCTCCCTCACGGGGAGCAGTCTCGGCCACGGTGAGCAGCCTCGCCAGCTCGCTCAAGGGGGCTGGCTCGAGAAAAACCGCTTCACCCCGTCGAGGAAACTCTTCTGGCGCGGCGCATGCTTGTTGCCATCGCGCCGCAGGGACTCCTCGAGCTCACGCACCAGCGCGCGCTGCTCGGTCGACAGGTTCACCGGCGTCTCCACCATCACGCGGCAGAACAGGTCGCCGCGGGTGCTGTTGCGCACCGATTTCACACCCTTCTCGCGCAGGCGAAACACCCGGCCGGACTGGGTCTCATGCGGGATCTTGACCGCAACCTGGCCGTCGAGCGTCGGCACCTCGACGCTGCCACCAAGGCTCGCGGTCGCAAAGCTGATCGGTACCTCGCAGCTCAGGTGCATGCCGTCGCGTTCGAAGATCGGGTGCTCGCGCACGTGCACCTCGACGTACAGGTCGCCCGGTGGACCGCCATTGCGGCCCGCCTCGCCTTCGCCCCCGAGCCGCACGCGATCACCGCTATCCACGCCGGCGGGTATCTTCACCGACAGCTTCTTGCCGCGGCGCACGCGACCCTGGCCCAGACAATGATCACAGGGGTTGCGCACCACGCGCCCCGTGCCGCGGCAGTGCGGACAGGTCTGCTGCAGCGTAAAGAAACCCTGCGAAATGCGCACCTGGCCGCTGCCGTTGCAGGTATCGCAGTTGACCGGCGCACTGCCCTTGGCCGCGCCGCTACCCTTGCAGACCTCGCACTCGACGAACTTGCTGACGTCGATCTCGACTGTACGACCGAACACCGCCTCGGCCAGATCGAGCTCGATCTCATAGCGCAGATCCGCGCCGCGATACACCTGCGAAGCGCCGCCGCGGCGAGCTCCGCCGAAGATGTCGCCGAACACGTCGCCGAAGATGTCGCTGAACGCCTCGGTGCCGTGGCCACCGCCATGCGCTGCATTACGGCTGGACTCGACCCCGGCGTGCCCATACTGATCATAGACAGCGCGCTTCTGGCTATCCGACAGTACTTCGTAGGCTTCCTTGGCTTCCTTGAAGTTCTCTTCAGCGTCGTGATCGCCGGGATTGCGATCGGGATGGTATTTCATCGCCAGGCGCCGATAGGCTTTCTTCATGTCGGCCTCGCTCGCGTTGCGAGCCACGTCGAGTACCTTGTAGTAATCGCGTTTGGCCATGAGTCCCCGTCAGTGTGTGATTGCCCGATGCCGTCGCCCGATCAAATCCAATACGCACAGATCACCGGGCGCCTTATCCGGCGCCCGGTGATCTGTGCTGGAGCCAATTCGAACTCCCTGTCCCTGAAGCGCTGCCGCTTTCAGGACGCGCGGCGACCCTTGTCGCGCACTTCCTCGAACTCGGCGTCGACCACGTTCTCTTCCGGTTTCGCCTGCGCACCGGCACCGGCCGCGCCCGCGGGCGCCTCGCCACCCGGCCCCGAGGCACCGGGGCCACCGCCGCCGGGGGGCGGCCCGGCACCCGGCTGTCCGGCTGCGTACGCACGCTGTGCGATCGCGGCCGACGCCTGACCAAGGATCTCGGTCTTCTTCTCGATGACCTCCTTGTCGTCGGAACCCAGCGCCGACTTCAGGTCGTTCAGCGCCGCCTCCGCCTTGGCGCGCTCATCGGCGCTGACCTTGTCACCCAGATCCTTGAGCGCCTTTTCCACCGAATGGATCATCGCGTCGGCGCGGTTACGCGTCTCGACCAGCTCGCGGAACTGCCGGTCCTCGGCCGCGTGCGCCTCGGCATCCTTGACCATGCGCTTGATCTCGTCCTCGGACAGTCCGCTCGAGGCGCGGATCACGATGCGCTGCTCCTTGCCGGTCGCCTTGTCCTTGGCCGAGACATTCAGGATGCCGTTGGCATCGATGTCGAACGTGACTTCGACCTGCGGCATGCCGCGCGGCGCTGGCGGAATGTCCGTCAGGTCGAACCGGCCGAGCGACTTGTTGTCGGCGCCGCGCTCGCGCTCGCCCTGCAGCACGTGGATGGTGACCGCGGTCTGATTGTCGTCCGCGGTCGAAAACACGTTGGCTGCCTTGGTCGGAATCGTGGTGTTCTTCTCGATCAGCTTGGTCATCACGCCGCCGAGCGTCTCGATACCGAGCGACAGCGGGGTGACGTCGAGCAGCAGTACGTCTTTGACCTCGCCGGCGAGCACGCCGCCCTGGACCGCCGCGCCAACCGCGACCGCCTCATCCGGGTTGACGTCCTTGCGCGGCTCCTGGCCGAAGAAATCGCGCACATATTTCTGCGCCAGCGGCATACGGGTCTGGCCGCCGACCAGGATCACTTCGGCGATTTCCTTGCCCGTCAGACCGGCATCCTTGAGCGCCATGCGGCACGGCCCGATGGTCCGCTGCAGCAGATCCTCGACCAGCGATTCAAGCTTGGCGCGCGTGAGCTTCACGTTCAGGTGCTTCGGACCGCTGGCATCGGCCGTGATGTAGGGCAGATTGACCTCGGTCTGCTGGCTCGAGGACAGCTCGATCTTGGCCTTCTCCGCCGCCTCCTTCAGCCGCTGCATCGCCAGCGGGTCACGGCGCACGTCGACACCGGACTCCTTCTGGAACTCGTCGGCGAGGAAATTGATGACGCGCTGGTCGAAGTCCTCGCCCCCGAGGAACGTATCGCCGTTGGTCGAGAGCACCTCGAACTGGCGCTCGCCATCGACCTCGGCAATCTCGATGATCGAGATGTCGAAGGTGCCGCCACCCAGGTCGTACACCGCGATCTTGCGGTCCGCGCCCTGCTTGTCGAGCCCGTAGGCCAGCGCCGCGGCGGTCGGCTCATTGATGATGCGCTGCACGTTGAGGCCCGCGATCCGGCCGGCGTCCTTGGTCGCCTGGCGCTGCGAATCATTGAAATACGCCGGCACCGTGATCACCGCCTCGGTGACCGGCTCGCCGAGATAGTCCTCGGCGGTCTTCTTCATCTTCATGAGCACGCGCGCGGAAATCTCCGGCGGCGCCATCTTCTTGTCGCGCACCTCCACCCAGGCATCGCCGTTGTCGGCCTTGATGATCTTGTAGGACACCATCTTGATGTCCTTCTGCACCACCTCGTCGTCAAACTTGCGGCCGATCAGCCGTTTGACCGCGAACAGGGTGTTCTGCGGATTGGTAACCGCCTGGCGCTTGGCCGACTGACCGACCAGCACCTCGTCGTCCTTGGTAAAGGCGACAATGGAAGGAGTGGTGCGATCGCCCTCGCTATTCTCGATCACGCGCGGTTTGCCGCCTTCCATGATCGCGACGCACGAATTCGTCGTGCCCAGATCGATGCCGATGACCTTACTCATGGTTCGCACTCCAGCGGTTCTGTTTCATGATGCCCTAGCTTGGGATCAAAGCCTTGCTTTTCAACTCTATAAGCGGCTCGGCGAGCCTAGCCGTCCGCGCCCTTGGCCACGATCACACGCGCCGGCCGCAGCAGGCGGCCCTTGAGCTCGTAGCCCGGCTGTACCACCTGCAGCACCGTATTCGGCGCCGCGGCGTCCGATTGCTGCATCAGCACCGCCTCGTGCAGGGTGGGATCGAAGCGTTGCCCCGCGGGGTCGAGCTGCTTGACCGAGAATTTGTCGAACGTCCGGTCGAGCAGCTTCAGGGTGGCCTCCTGCCCGGCCAGCAGCGTGCGGGCATCGGCGTTGGCGCCGTTGCGCACGCCGAGCTCGAGGCCGTCGCGCACCGCGAGCAGCTCGGCGGCGATGCCCTCGATCGCATAGCGATGGGCATTCTCGATATCGCGCTGCGCGCGCTTGCGCACGTTGTCCAGTTCGGCCGCGGCGCGCAGGTACAGATCGCGCTGGGTACGCGCGTTCTCCTCGGCCGTCGCGAGCGCCTGGCGCAGGGCCTCGATCTCCCCCGTGGCCTCGAGGGCGGCGTCCGCGCCAGCCTTGACCTCGGCTTCCGGCGAGCTCATCGAAGATCCATCCTGGCCGGCCTCATGCACACAAAATACCCTTTTTTAAACAGTGAATTAGAATCAATACCTAAAGACTTACTGTGCTACTCTGACGGTCGCTATTGCTTACATGGCGCTCAACGGCGCGAATTCAAGGCCGAGCTGAGAACTTTGGCGGTCAAATCGACGATCGGAATGATGCGCTCGTAGGCCATGCGCGTCGGACCGATCACGCCCAGTACGCCGACCATGCCTTTGGCCGAGCTATAGGGCGCCGTCACGACGCTGTAGTCATCCAGAATCTGGTAGCCCGACTCCTGGCCAATGAAGATCTGCACGCCCTCGGCGCGCAGGCTCTGGTCGAGCAGATGCAGGATGTCGCGCTTTTCATTGAACGCCTCGAACAGTCGCTTGAGCTTATCGACATTCGCCGGGCCGGCGAAGCCCATCAGGTTGGTCTCCCCGGCGATCAGGTACTCGATGTCCTCGCTGGCGCTGCCCTGCTCGAACAGGCGCTGCGCCATCGAAATCGCGTCGAGCATTACCTGATTGAGATTCTCGTGCGTCTCCTTGAGCTGCCGCACCAGCTCCTGGTGGATCTGCGGCAGCGTCCGCCCGGCGCAATGCTCGTTGAGAAAGTTCGCCGCCCGCCGCAGCTCTTCGGCCGAGTAATGCCGATCGAGCTGGATGATGCGGTTCTGGACCTCGCGGTCGTCGAATACCAGCACCACCAGCACCCGGTTTTCCGACAGCGTCAGAAACTCGATCTGCGTCAGCATCGCCGCCTGCGCCAGCGGCAGCGTCACGACGCCGGCCAGATGGGTGATGTTCGACAGCAGCTGCGAGGCGGCCGCGACCAGCGATTTGGAGCTGTCCGCCGGCATATCGAGTTGCCGGTGGATCTCCTCCAGGCTCGAATCGTCGGTGGTCAGCTGCGCCCGCAGCAATGAATCGACGAAGAAGCGATAGGCCTTGTCGGTCGGCACCCGGCCCGCCGACGTATGCGGCGAGCTCACGAAGCCGAGCTCCTCGAGGTCGGACATCACGTTGCGCACCGTGGCTGAACTCAGCGCCAGGCCCGACTCGCGCGACAAGGTGCGCGAGCCCACGGGCTGCCCGTCGCGAATGTAGCTCTGCACCAGCACGCGCAGCAGGCGCTGCGCGCGCTCGTTCAACACTTCTTCGCGGCTGTCCTGTGCCATCCTGGCCATGGAGCTAACCAGCCGTCCCCGGCGCCGTCAAGCGCATGCCGGCCCCCCTTTATTGGTCAAATTACCCAAATCTGCTCAAAAGTGCCGCGCGTTGGCCGCCGCAGCCGGGCCATGCTACAACAGCAGGCGATTGAAAGGCCCGAAGCCCCACATGCAAAAGCCGATACGTACTTGCGCACTGGTCGGCAAGTTTCAGGATTCGAGGGTCGCCGAATGCGCCGCGGCGCTGGTCCCGGAGCTGCTCGCGCGGCAGCTGACGGTGCTGGTGCCGCGCGACGCCACGGCCAGCAGCGCACCGCCCGGCATCAGCATCACCGAGCTGCCGGAACTGATCGAGCGCACCGATCTGATGATCGCGATCGGCGGCGACGGCACGCTGCTCTATGCGGCCGGGCTGGTGGCGGAGCACGACATCCCGCTGCTGGGTATCAACCGCGGCCGCCTCGGCTTCCTGACCGACGTGCTGCCGCAGGACATGGTGAGTTGTCTGCAGGCGGTGCTCGCCGGTGAATGCGAGTCCGATCGCCGCGCGCTGCTGCAGGCACGGCTGACTTCGCCCAACGGCAGCGTAGCCCAGCGCTTCGCGCTCAATGACGTGGTATTCAACCGGCTCGAGACCGGCCGCATGCTCGACTTCGAGACGCGCATCGATGGCCGTTATGTCAATTCGCACGGCGGCGACGGCCTGGTCGTCGCCACCGCCACCGGCTCGACTGCCTACGCGCTGTCGTGCGGCGGTCCGATCGTCGACCCGCGGCTCGAGGTGCTGGTGGTGGCGCCGATCTGTCCGCACACGCTCTCGGATCGACCGATCGTGATCCCCGGCCAGTCGAAGATCGAGATCCGGCTGAGCGGCCAGAACGATGCCTGCGCCCAGGTTACCTGCGATGCCGCGATGCTCGGTGAGCTCGCGCCGGGCGGCAGGCTCGAGATCGCGCCCGCCGACCGCATCGTCACGCTGTTGCATCCTCCGGGCTACGACTATTTCCGGCTGCTGCGCTCGAAGCTGCATTGGGGCCTCGGCGGGCTGGCCCACGAGCGCTGACCGCCGTGCTGCGCCACCTGCAGATCCGCGACTTCGCGATCATCGATGCGGTCGAGCTCGAATTCAGCCCCGGCCTGACCGTGCTGACTGGTGAGACCGGCGCCGGCAAGTCGATCATCGTCGATGCGCTGGAACTGCTGTGTGGCAGTCGCGCCGGCCCCGACGTGGTGCGCGCCGGCGCCGAGCGCGCCGACATCTCGGCCACGGTCGATATCACCGCCACGGCCGGCGAGCTGCGCCACATCCTCGGCGAGCATTCGATTGACGGCTCCGGTGAGCTGCTGCTGCGTCGCGTGGTCGGCAGCGACGGGCGCAGCCGCGCGTGGATCAATGGCCAGACGGTTCCGGTGCAGGTGCTCGCCAGCGTTACCGGGCTGCTGTTCGAGATCCACGGCCAGCACGAATTTCAATCGCTGGTGCGCCCGGCGACGCAGCGCGCCCTGGTGGACACCTACGGCCGGCTCGAGTCCCTGGTCGCGCAGGTTCGCACCGCCCACAGCGTCTGGCTCGCGCTGCTCAACCGCAGCATCGAGCTCGACAGCGCGGCGAGCGAGCGCAGCTCGCGGCTGGATCTGCTGCGCTATCAGTTGCACGAGATCGAGGCGCTGCAGCTCAAGCCGGGCGAAATCGCCGAGCTCAAGGACGAGCATGGCCGGCTCGTCAACCGTGGCCGTCTGATCGAGGCCGCGCGCGGCGCCCTCGAGTGCCTCTATGAAGCCGACGGCGCGACCGCGCAGACGCTGATCGCCCGATCCATCGCCGCGCTGCGCCAGGCCAGCGCGCTCGATGCGCAGCTGGCGCCGCTGTGCCTGCTGCTCGAAGAGGCCGAGATGCGCGTCAAGGATGCCGGCCATTCGCTGCTGCAGTACCTCGATGCGCTGGAGCTCGATCCGCAGCGCGCCGACGCCATCGAGCGCCGTCTCGCGGCCATCGAGGAACTCGCCCGCAAGCACCGGCTCGCGCCCGAGGCGCTGCCGGACAAGCAGGCCGAGATGGCCGCACAGCTGGCCGATCTCGAGAACGCGGCCGCCGACATCGGCGCGGTGCGCACGCAGCTTGCGAGCGCTACCGCGAGCTTCCAGGAGCTCGCACGCCAGCTCTCAGGGAGGCGCGAAGCCGCCGCGCGCGCTCTGGCCAGGGAGATCTCGGCACGCATGCAGGAGCTGGGGATGAGCGGCGGCCGATTCCTGATCGACGTGGTCGCCGCCGAGTCCGCCGAGCCGGCGCCCCACGGCCTCGATCGGATTGAATTTCGGGTCAGCACCAATCCCGGCCAACCGCCGCGCGCCATCGCCAAGGTGGCGTCCGGCGGTGAACTGGCCCGCCTGTCGCTGGCCGTGCAGGTCTCCTGCGCCGGCAGCACAGCCTTCTGCATGGTGTTCGACGAAGTCGACAACGGCATCGGCGGCGCGGTGGCCGAGATCGTCGGCCGCGAGCTGCGACGGCTGGGCGAGCACGCCCAGGTACTGTGCGTGACGCACCTGCCGCAGGTGGCGGCCCAGGGACATCAGCATCTGCGCGTCGCCAAGCTCTCCGATGGCCGCGACACGCGTACCAGCGTGTCCCGGCTGAGCGCCGAGGAGCGGGTCGATGAGCTCGCCCGCATGCTCGGCGGCGTCGAGATCACGCCGCGGGCACGCGCCCACGCCAACGATATGCTGGCCGCCGCGGCCAGCGCCGCGACGGCGAGCGCGGCTCCGGCCGCCAGTGCGCCGGGCAGTCAGGCCGATGCCGGCGCCGTCAGCGCTACCGGCCAGCGGCGCGCGCGCCCGCGCCCCGCACGCGGCTGACGCGAACCGCCGTCCCACCCGCGGCTAGCTGATGCGTTTGACGCGCCCCTGTTTGCGCGCCGGGCAATCGGGGCGCTGGCAGCGGCCGTAGAGCACCATCGAATGTTCCTCGATCAGGTAGCCGAGCCGCTTGGCGATCTGGTTCTGGCGCGCCTCGATGTCGGGGTCAACGAACTCCTCGACCGTGCCGCAGTCCATGCAGACGATATGGTCGTGATGGGTGCCATGGTCGATCTCGAATACCGCCATGCCGTCTTCAAAATGATGCCGGCGCACGAGGCCCGCGCCTTCGAATTGAGTCAGCACCCGGTACACCGTCGCCAGCCCGATATCCTCGCTCGAGTCGAGCAGTTTCTTATAGATCTCCTCGGCCGACATGTGCCGGGTGTTGCTGTGCTCGAGGATCTCCAGGATCTTGAGCCGGGGCAATGTGACCTTGAGCCCGGCCTTGCGCAGGTCTTTCCCTTCCACGATGCACCTCGATGCGCGTCCACCCCGGCAACTGGCACCGGGCGGCGCTGACTGGGGACGATACGGTATGATGGACCCATGAGAATTATCCCACTATTTGTCGCGCTCTGGGCCCTGAGCGGCTGTGTCTATCGCATGCCGATCCAGCAGGGCAACTACCTGGATCCGGCCGCCGTTACCCAGGTCAAAGTCGGGATGACCCACAGCCAGGTGCGCTATCTGCTCGGCACGCCGATGGTGCCCGGCGGCTTCGACGACTCGCGCTGGGACTACGACTATTACCTGAAGATGCGCCGCCTGCAGACACCGCGGCGCGCCCACGTGGTCGTCCATTTCGAAAACAACCTGGTCGCGCGCGTCGACAGCGACGTCAAATTCGCGCCGTTCGAGCCGATCAGCCCGCGCGGAGCCGCCGCGCCCCTGCCGAGCAACGCGCGCTACTGAGGGCGACGTCAGCCGCGGCGCGGTCCGCGCCGGGGTGCCGGTCCGGTTCGACTTGGGTTGGCGCGCGCCTCGCGCGCCGCCTGCGCTGCCCGCGCCCGACGCTTCGCGCGCGGATCGATCCTCAGGGACCGGTACAGCTCGATGCGATCACCGTCCGCGGGGATATGTTCGCGTCCATGCAGCGTGCCGTAAATGCCGGTCGCCGCGTGCTCCCAGTCGGCGGCTGAGTCTCCCAGAACGCGCCGCGCCGCGCCCAGGGCCACCGCAATCGTGGAGGCCTCGGGCAGATCGAGCTCACACTCGCGTATCCCCCCCGGCGTATCGCAGGCGACAGTGCATCGCTTCGGCATGCGGGCGGGCTGGGCTGTGGCTCGTGAGAGGCGGCGCGCGGCGGCAACGCGCCTTCTAAGCCGGCAGACTCTGCGCGCGCGCGGCAAAGGCGCGCACCAGCGAACCCGCAGTCTCCTCGAACAGCGGCTCGAACAGCGCCGATTTCAGCGCATTGGCGAATTCAAACCGCAGCGCGAACTCGATGCGGCAGCCATTGCTCGCGACCGGCGTGAAGCTCCAGTGGCCTTCGAGTACCCGGAACGGCCCCTCCACCAGCTGCATGTGCACGCTGCGGGCCGGATCGAGCAGATTGCGGGTGGTGAATTCCGTGCGCAGCAGGCCGCGGCGCACCGCTAGGCGAGCCAGCATCTGATTCTCGCCGCGCTCGAGCACCTGCGCGACGCTGCAGCCGGGAACGAACTCCGGATAGCGCTCGACCTGTTCGACCAGCCGGTACACCAGCGCCGGTGGCCGGGCGACGAGGGCCGATCGGGTCATCTCTCGCATCGAGCAAGTGTCGCCTAACCGGGGTCGGCGACTCAAGCTCTGTACAATGCCCGCATGCCCAAAGCGCCCGTCACCGAGCGCGTCATCGCCGAGAATCGGCGCGCGCGCTACGACTATTTTATCGAGGATCGTATCGAGGCCGGCCTCGCGCTGGAAGGTTGGGAAGTCAAGTCGATGCGTGCCGGGCGCGCGCAGCTTGCCGAGGCTTATGTCTACGTCCGCGACGGTGAGGCATTTCTGATCGGCGCCCACCTGTCGCCGCTGCGCACCGCCTCCACGCACAAGGTCGCCAACCCGGTCAGAACGCGCAAACTGCTGCTGCATCGTCATGAGCTCGACCGCCTTATCGGCGCCACCGAGCGTCGCGGCTATACCATCGTGCCGCTGGAACTGTACTGGAAGAACGGCCGCGCCAAGCTCCAGATCGGACTCGCCAAGGGCAAGAAGCAGCACGACAAGCGCGCGACTGAGAAGGAGCGCGACTGGCAGCGCGATCGCGCACGCCTGATGCGTCGCAGCTGACACGCCCGGGTCGGACACGGCTGCATGCTCGCAAGACCGCCACCCGACGGCCGCCGCACGCGAGCGCTGTCCTAGCCCGACTGGCTCGATTCGGCCCAGATGTTGAGCTCGCTATCGACCGCATGCTGATCGATCTGCCGCAGCTCATCGGTGCTGAAGCGCAGGTTCTGCAGCGCGCCGAGGCACTCCTCGATCTGCGACCAACGGCTGGCGCCGATCAGCACACTGGTGATCATGGGCTTTCTGAGCACCCACGCGAGCACCATCTGCGCCAGGCTCTGGCCGCGCTGCCGGGCAATCTGGTGGAGCGAACGCACCTTGTCGAGCGTGCGTTCGCTGAGCATCGCCTTGCGGAACGATCCGTCCTGGCTCGCACGCGAGGACTCGGGCACCCCGTGCAGGTACTTTTGTGAGAGCAGCCCCTGCGCCAGTGGCGAGAACGCGATACAGCCGATGCCCTGCTGCTCGAGCAGCTCGAGCAGACCGCCTTCCACCCAGCGGTTGAGCATCGAGTATGACGGCTGATGAATCACGAACGGGGTCTTGAGCTCGCGCAGGATGGCGCTGGCCTCGCGCGTCTTCTGCGGCCCATACGACGAGATGCCGACGTAGAGCGCGCGACCGCTGCGAACGGCGCTGTCGAGCGCACCCATGGTCTCCTCTAGCGGCGTGTCGGGGTCGTGGCGATGTGAATAGAAGATGTCCACGTAGTCCAGACCCATGCGCTTGAGACTCTGATCCAGGCTCGACAGCAGATACCTGCGCGAACTCCATTCCCCGTACGGACCCGGCCACATCAGATACCCAGCCTTGGTCGACACCACCAGCTCGTCGCGGTGCGCGGCCAGATCGGTGGCGAGGATGCGGCCGAAGTTCTCCTCGGCCGATCCGGGCGGCGGTCCGTAATTATTGGCGAGATCTTATTGGCGAGATCGAAATGCGTGACGCCCGCGTCGAACGAACGCAGCACCATTTCGCGTGCCTGCTCGAAATTGCAGCGGCGGGAATTATACGAAACCGCGATGCAAGCCCCATTCCGCACCGCCGAGTCGGGTGGCGTCCGACCCATGGTGGTATACTTATAGCGTTCCGAAGGGGGCGACCGGTTTCGACGTGGGTTGCGAACCTTCAGGGGCGTGCCGAGGTGCAGTGGCCCTCGTTAAACACTGCTGCAAACTCTAGTTGCCAACGACGACAACTACGCTCTAGCTGCCTAAACGCAGCTGA
>JBIODC010000056.1:0-14144 GCA_044440135.1 Steroidobacterales bacterium
GTTCCACAGCTTGTTGCAGAAATTGCGATACCCGGCCACGCGGCCCAGGTCGAAGCGCAGGTCCCGGCTCTGGGTCGCCAGCGAGGCAAACGAGAAGCGCAGCGCGTCGGTGCCGTAGGCCGCGATCCCGTGCGGGTATTGCCTGCGCGTGGCTTTCTCGATGCCCGCGGCCAGGTGCGGCTGCATCAGCCCGGCGGTGCGCTTCGCGACCAGCGCCTCGAGCTCGATGCCATCCACGATGTCGAGCGGATCGATGACGTTGCCCTTGGACTTGGACATCTTCTGGCCTTCGGCATCGCGGATCAGGCCGTGCAGGTAGACCGCCCGAAACGGCACCTCGCCCATGAACTTCAGGCCGAACATCAGCATGCGGGCGACCCAGAAGAAGATGATGTCGAAACCGGTGACCAGTACATCAGTCGGATAGTAGCGCTCGAGATCCGGGGTGTGCTGCGGCCAGCCCTGGGTCGAGAACGGCCACAGCGCGGCCGAAAACCACGTGTCCAGAACGTCCTCGTCCTGGCGCAGCGGCACCTCGCGCCCGTGGCGCGCGCGTGCCTGGGCCTGGGCGTCGGCCGCGCTGCGCGCGACGTAGATCGAGCCCTGCTCGTCGTACCACGCCGGGATGCGATGGCCCCACCACAGCTGGCGGCTGATGCACCAGTCCTGGATGTTGCGCATCCACTGGTAGTAGGTCTTGTCCCAGTTCTCGGGCACCAGGCGCACCCGGCCGGACTCGACCGCGGCGATTGCCGGGGCGGCCAGCGGTGCAATGCGTACGTACCATTGATCGGTCAGGTACGGCTCGATCACCGCACCGCTGCGATCGCCGCGCGGGATCATCAGCCGGTGCGGCTCGATGCGCTCGACCAGACCGGCGGCTTCAAGCTCGGCCACGATGCGCTGGCGCGCCTCGAAGCGGTCCAGGCCGCGCAGATGCGGCGGCGCATTGTCGTTCAGACGCGCGTCGGGGGTGAACACGTTGATCAGCGGCAGCGCGTGACGCAGGCCGATCGCATAGTCGTTGAAGTCGTGCGCCGGCGTGATCTTGAGGCACCCGGTGCCGAAGGCCTGGTCGACGTAGCTGTCGGCGATGATCGGAATCTCGCGTCCGGTCAGCGGCAGCAGCAGCCGCCGACCGATCAGTTCGCGGTAACGCTCATCGTCCGGATGGACCGCGACCGCGGCGTCGCCCAGCATCGTTTCCGGGCGGGTGGTGGCGACCACCACGTGGCCGCTGCCGTCGGCCAGCCGATAGCGCAGGTGCCACAGCTGCCCCGGTTCCTCCTCCGACAGCACTTCGAGGTCCGACAGCGCCGTGCGCAGCACCGGATCCCAGTTGACCAGCCGCTGGCCGCGATAGATCAGGCCTTCCTCGTGCAGCCGCACGAACGCTTCGATCACCGCGCGCGACAGGTCCGGGTCCATCGTGAAGCGCTCGCGCGACCAGTCCACCGAGGCGCCCAGCCGGCGCAACTGATGCACGATGGTGCCGCCCGACTGGCGCCTCCAGGCCCAGACGCGCTCGACGAAGGCCTCACGCGACAGATCGCTGCGCCGTTTGCCCTCGGCGTCGAGCTGGCGTTCGACCACCATCTGGGTCGCGATGCCGGCGTGATCGGTGCCGACCTGCCACAGCGTCTGCTCGCCACGCATGCGATGCTGGCGAATCAGCGCATCCATGATCGTGTCCTGGAACGCGTGCCCCATGTGCAGCGTGCCGGTCACGTTCGGCGGCGGAATCACGATGCAGTAGCTGCGCGGCCCCGGCCGCGGCGCGAAGTAGCCGGCCGCCTCCCAACGCTGATACAGACGCTGTTCGATCTCGGCCGGCGAGTAGACTTTTTCCATCCGCAACTGTGTTGGCCCGAAACCCGTAATTATAGGGCCTGGAGCCGGGGGCTTAAGGCGTTTCTTCGGCCGCGATCGTGTGCGTTTCAGGGGCGAGCCCGAGCTCGCGGTAATGGCGGAAGCGCTGACGCCCGGCGCGTCGGCGCGGTTCCTCGGCGTCCACGATCTCGGCGATGCGGCCGGCACGGGCGGCGGCCGCGGGCACCTGGCTGCCGAGATTGACCAGCACGTCGAACGGCTGCTGCGGCTGCGCCTCGCAGCCGAGCAATACCGGCGTGTCCTGCCATTGCCGCGCGTCACCGTAGAGCTCGTGCGGCACGAAGCTGCGGTCGGCGAAGGTCCAGAGCAGCTCATCGAAGCTCTGCAGTTCGGCGGCGTCGTCGAGCCAGACAAACACCCGCTGTTCGGCCAGATAGGCTTTTTCGGCGATGCGGCAGGCGAATTTCAGGCGTGCCCGCACCTCGGTGCCCGGCAGCACGTAGAAATCAACGCGCGGCGTCGGCGCGGACGACACCTAGGACTTCGAGCCGGCAGCGCGGCGCGTCAGGAAATCGGCCACCAGCGACAGCGGCCGGCCGGTGGCACCCTTGGCGGCCCCGCCGCTCCAGGCGCTGCCGGCAATATCCATGTGCGCCCAGTGCATTCCCTGGGTGAATTTTCCGAGGAACGCGGCCGCGGTGATTGCGCCGCCCTCGCGGCCGGCGATGTTCGCCATATCGGCGAAGTTGCTGCGCAGCTGCTCGGTGTAGTCCTCGGTCAATGGCAGCTGCCAGGCGCGATCATCGGTGCGTAGCCCGGCCTCCACCAGTTCTCGGGCCAGCGCATCATCGTTGGCCATCACGCCGCTGTGGTGGTTGCCCAGCGCGATGATGCAGGCGCCGGTCAGGGTCGCGAAGTCGACCACGGCCTCGGGCTGGTAGCGGCGCGCGTAGTTGAGCGCATCGCACAGGATCAGCCGCCCCTCGGCATCGGTGTTGAGAATCTCGACGGTCTGCCCCGAAGCGCTGGTGACGATGTCGCCCGGCTTCACGGCGCGGCCGTCCGGCATGTTCTCGCAGGTGGGCACCAGGCCGACCAGATTGATCCGCAGCTCAGAGCGCGCGGCAAAATCGATTGCGGCCAGCACCGTGGCGGCGCCGCACATGTCGAATTTCATCTCGTCCATCGCCGGCGGGTCCTTGAGCGAGATGCCGCCGGTATCGAACGTAACGCCCTTGCCGACCAGCACCAGCGGCGGGCGGCTGCGCCGTGCGCCGCGATACTCGAGCACGATGAAGCGCGGCGGCTCGGCGCTGCCGCGGGTCACGGCGAGCAGGCACCCCATCTTCAGGCGTCGGATGCCGGCCTCATCGTAGACGCGCACGCGCAGCCGGCGCCGATAGGCGCGCCCGAGTTCGCGCGCCTGCGTGGCCAGATAGCGCGGCGTACAGACGTTGGCCGGCAGATTCCCCAGATTGCGCAGCAGCTTCGCGCTCTCCGCCACGGCGGCGCCCGCGGCCAGCCCGCGCCGCACATCGGCAACGCCTGAAGGCTCGACCGGTCCCACCAGAATCCGCGCCAGCGCCGGGGGGCGTGCGCGCCGCTCGGTCTTCAGGTCGTTGATGCGGTACAGGCTCGCGCCGGTAACCTCTGCGATGCTGCGGCCGAAGTAATAGTCGTCGAGCTCGCGCGCCCCGGGGCGCTCGAGCGCGATCGCTGCCGAGGCGATGCGTGTGCGTGCCAGTGCGGTGATCGCCGTCTGCAGCGCGCGGCGCCAGCCGCGGCGGTTGAACTTGGCCTTGGCACCCAAGCCGACCAGCAGCAGCCGACCGCTGGCCAGTCCAGGCACCTCGGGCAGCAGCAGTGTCTCGCCGCTGCGACCCGAGAAGTCGCCACGCGTGAGCAGCCGGCGCACGCGGCCACGCAGGCTGCGGTCGAGCGTCGACGCCCCGGTGCCCAACTCACCACGCTCGAAGGCGCCGATGACCAGACATTCGGCACGCTGCGCGGCGGCCCGGCGGGTGAAAGCTTCGAATCGCATCGTCTTATTCCTTGTTTGCCCGCGAAATATTCGTATAACGTAGCCCCCGCCGCGGCGTAAACCCCTGTTCCCGGCGGTATCGACCAGATACGCCGGCTTGCGCACGGCAGCTATAGTCCGGGGCAAGTGTAGCCGAAGCCGCCTGGAGGATGAGGGCCCGTTGCGAATTCTGCAGCGCTATATGCTCTGGGAGATGATCGTCAACTTCGTTGGCGTGACGTTCATTGCGTTCGCCCTGTTATTGGTCAATCAGGTCGGTGCGGTGCTGGCGCGCGCCGCCCAGCTGCAGTATCAGAAGGGCTTCGTGCTCGAGCTGATCGGGTTGAGCGCGGCGCAGAACGTGGCGATCCTGCTGCCGTTCGGACTGGTGATCGGCATCGTGCTGGCTTTCGGCCGGCTCTATCACGACAGCGAGATGGCGGCGGCGCAGGCCTGCGGGGTCGGCGTCGCGCGCGTGGCCGCGGCCGTGTGGCTGCTGGCGCTGCCGGTCACTGCGCTGGTCGGCTGGCTCAATTTCGACCTCGCGCCGCGCGCCGCCGCCGCCGAGGCCGCACTGCGCACCGAGGCGCTGCGCGCCGCGATCAATGCGCCGCTCGAGCCCGGAAAGTTTCGCAGCTTCAGCGGCGGGCGCGTCGTGGTGTACGCGCGCGGCGCGCAGCGCAATGGCGATCTGACGGACGTGTTCGTCAAGCGCAGCGAGGGCCCTGCGGTGGAGACCACGGTGGCGCGCCGCGCGCACTACACCGGCTCGGTCGCCGGCGAGGCCGAGACCATCACGCTCTATGATGGCGAGCGCATCGAAGGCACACCGGGCAGCAACCGTTTCCGCATCATGCATTTCGAGCAGCAGCTGATTCCGGTGCAGACGCCCGAGGCCGCCGCGCAGGTGCCGCGCGCCGGCGAGTTGAGCACGATGGCATTGCTCGGCAGTCGCGACAGCCGTCGCGTGGCCGAGCTGCACTGGCGGCTGGGACTGCCGGTGATGACGCTGGTGCTCACGGTGCTCGCGGTGCCGCTCGGGCGGTTGCGCCCACGCCAGGGACGCTATGCCCACGTCTGGGTCGCCGTGCTGGTGTTCGCGCTGTATGCGAACCTGGCACTGGCGGCGCGCACCTGGATCGAACGCGGCGTCATCCCGGCCGCAATCGGACTGTGGTGGGTGCATGCGCTGTTCTTCGGTCTGAGTCTCGCGGCGATGCTCGGCCCCGGGATGCTGCGGGCGCGGCGCGCGCGGCGCCCGCAGAGTACACGGTGACGCTGCTCGATCGCTACATCGCGGCGACGCTGCTGTCGGCGGTCGCGCTGGTGATGGTGGCGCTGCTGATGCTCGGCATGCTGTTCGTCTTCATCGGCGAGCAGGGCAGTGTCGGCGTCGGACACTACGGCATGCTCGATGCGCTGCAATATTCCGCGCTGACGTTGCCCCAATTCGCGCTGGAATCCTTTCCGGCCGGGGCACTGATCGGCGCGCTGCTCGGTGTCGGTGTGCTCGCGCGCAGCCATGAACTCACGGTGATGCGCGCCTCGGGAATGTCGAAGCTGCGCCTGAGCCTTGCGGTGCTGATG
This sequence comes from Steroidobacterales bacterium, assembly GCA_044440135.1. Classification (GTDB taxonomy): domain Bacteria; phylum Pseudomonadota; class Gammaproteobacteria; order Steroidobacterales; family Steroidobacteraceae; genus FEN-1191. The sequence goes on from JBIODC010000056.1 coordinate 5,438, forward strand.
AGCGCGGTCGCATTGGTTGCGGTTGCGCTGATGATCGGCGAGCTGCTGGCGCAGCCGCTGGGTCAGCTGGCCGATGAGCAGAAGGCGTTTGCCAAGTACTCGAACGTGAGCTTCGCCGGCGCCGGAGCGTGGATCCGCGATGGCGACACCGTCCTCAACGTCCAGGACCGCTCGAGCGCGGCCGAGTTCGGCGGCATGCTGATCTTCCAATTGACGCCCGAGAATCGTCTGGCTGCGATCGCCCGTGCCGAACATGCCAGCGCAGCCGGACCCCAGTCATGGCTGCTGCGCAACTATGTCGAGTCGCGCTTCAGCGATGATTCGGTCACGAGCCGGCGGGTGGCGCAGCAATCGCTGCATACCGCTGCCGGCGCGGATTTCCTGCGCCTGGTCAACACCGACTCATCGGAGCTGTCGCTGCGCACGCTGTATCGGGCGATACGCTACCTGCGCGCCAATAACCTCGGTACCGGGCAGTACGAGATCGCGTTCTGGTCGCGCGTAGCGCGCACCCTCGGCATTCTGGTGGCGGTGCTGTTCGCGCTGCCGTTCGGCTTCGGCTCGCTGCGCTCCGCGTCGCTGGGTGCGCGCACCACCTTTGGCGTGGCGCTCGGCATCGTCTATGTGTTTCTGCAGCGGCTGGTCGAGAGTGGCACCCAGGTGTTCAACCTGGATCCGCTGCTGCTGGCGTGGGTGCCGACCGCCCTGCTGGGGCTGGTCGCGGCGATGATGATGTGGCGCGTGCGCTAGCGGTCATGCAGCAACTGTCGCGGCCCCTGGCCTCGGGCCTGGGTCGTCTGATCGATGTCGCGGGCCGGGTCGCGCCGCACGAGCGGCGGGCGGTGGCGCTGGCGTTCATGTGCAATTTTGTGCTGCTCGGCAGTTACTACATCCTGCGGCCGGTGCGCGACACGGTCGCGACCGTGATCGGCGTCGGTCAGCTGCAGATCCTGTTCAGCGGCACCTTTGTCGGCACGCTGGTGGCCTCGCCAATCTATGCCCTGCTGGCCTCGCGGCTGAAGCTCACGCGACTGCTGCCCGGCATGTTCTGGTTCTGGTTCGCCAATGTGCTGCTGTTCGAGCGGTGGTTCGCGTCGGCGCCGCAGAGTGTCTGGGTGGCTGCCGCCTATTACGTCTGGTTCAGCGTCGCCAACCTATTCATGATCTCGCTGTTCTGGAGCCTGATGGTCGATATATTCACGGCCACCCAGGCGACGCGGCTGTTCGCGCTGATTGCGGCCGGCGGCAGCATCGGTGCCATCGGCGGCCCATTGTTGACGCGGCTGCTGGTCAGCCGCCTGCAGCTCGGCGGCCTGCTGCTGGTCGCGGCGGCGGGTTTCCTGGTCGTAATCGTGCTGGTGTACGGTCTGATGCGCGAGAAGGAGCGCCTGCGTACGAGCCACCAGGAGGTGCAGGCGACGACGCTGGATCACGAATTGCCGGGCAACCCGTTTGAGGGCTTCAGAGCGCTGTTCAAGACGCCCTACATCACCAGCCAGGCGGCATTCATGCTGCTGATGACCTGGGTCAGCACGGTTGGCTATTTCCTGCAGACCGACGTCGTTGCGCACGCGTTTGTGTCCGTGGAGGGCCGCGCGCAGGCGATCGCCGATATCGATCTGGTGGTCAATATCGCCACCGCTCTGATTCTGGTGTTCGGTCTCGGACGTCTGGTGCAGCGGTTCGGAGTCACGGCCGGGCTGGTGCTCAATCCGCTCATCATGCTGCTCGCCTTCGCGGTGGTGGCGATCGCCCCGTCGCTGTTTGTCATACAGGCGTTGCAGGTTGTGCGTCGGGTATCGCAGTACGCCATCGCCCGACCCAGTCGCGAAATGTGCTTCACGGTGGTGGAGCAGAGCAGCCGCTACAAGGCAAAGAATGTCATCGATACGGTGGTCTATCGCTTCGGAGACGTCAGTTCCGCCTGGATGAAGACGGCCTTGCGGGCTGCCGGGTTCGGCCTTGGCGGCGCGGTGGCGCTGGGCGTGGGCGCGTGCATTGCGTGGGCCGGGGTGGCGCGCTACGCCGGCCGGCGCTATGAAATGATTCGTCGGGGCAGCTAGGGGTGTCGCCCGCTCGAAGGTTCTAGTACCCGCGCTCGATGTCGACCACCGACAGCATCGGCTCGCCGGCATCATAGCGGCGAAGATTCTCCCGCAGGATGGCCAGGCGCATGTCGTTGGCCACGGGCGTGAAAGCGGAGATATGAGGCGTGATCATCACGTTCTTCAGGTGCCACAACGGGCTGCTGGCGGGCAACGGTTCCGGGTCGGTCACATCGAGGCCGGCACCGGCGATTCGCCCAGCCTTCAGAGCTCCGGTCAGATCAGCGGTGACGACGCTGCCGCCACGGCCGACGTTGATGAAATAGGCCGACGGCTTCATGACACCGAAGACTTCCTTGTTGAACACGCCGGTGGTCTGGGGTGTCAGCGGCAGGCAATTGACGACGAAATCGGCGTCCTTTGCCAGCTTCAGCAGCTCATCGGGTGAGCCGACATAGCTGACGTAGTCTGGCCCCGCCGAGCCGCTGGCGCGCGTCGCGGTGACGCGCATCCCAAAGGCGTAGGCGCGCTTGGCCACCTCGGTACCAATGCCGCCGAGGCCGGCCACCAGCAAGGTCTTTCCCTTCAGATCGGCCGGTTGCGGAAAGTGATCCGAGGCTTTCGCCCAGTGAGCGCGTTGTTGCTGGACGAGGAAATAATCGAAATGACGGCTGAGAACCAGCATCATACCGAGCACGTGTTCGGCCATGGTCGCGGCGGCGGCACGCTGCATGTTGGTCACCAGCGGCTGTCGTTCGCGGATGAATGACTGTTGCACGCAGCGCTCAGCGCCGGCCGTGAGCAACTGAAGCCATTGAACATGCGGCGCCGCTCGCAATGTTTTCTCGTCGCAGACACCGATTGCCGCATCGGCATCGGCGATGTCGCTCGCGGGCGTGGTTGCTGATACTTCGATGAACTGCACATTTGGCGTGATCTGCTGCAGTTTCGGCAGGTCATCATGAATTGCCGGCGACACCAAAATCCTGCGCGGTGGTTTCCACCCCATGCGCTCGCGCACCGGATCGGCGGCAACACGCAGCCCAAGGTCGCTAACGATGGCCGCGGCGGCCGGTGGCTCCGGCGTCTCGGCCGCCGCAGCCGTTGCGCCGAGCAGTGCCGCGGTCGCAAAGCCAATGGCAATCGCCTTGCTGACGCGGATGAGTCTCGGCGCGAGACGGCCAAAACCTGGCCTTGAGGACTGGCTCGACATCGGCTGATCTCCCTGTCGACGGTTTTTGATTGCCATCAGCTAACAGCGATTTTGGTTCCGGCGCAACCGCGATTTCCAAAGGGGTCGGCTGGATCGGGCGCACAGGCGGGTCGCCGCTTCGTGACCTGGGGTGGTTGCCCCGGGGTGAGCCGCCGGCGCATTCTAGGGTCGAATTTGCCACATCGAGTCCGCATGAGCCCAGCGTCGCAATCGTCGCCGTCCTCGCCGCGCCCGTCTGTGCTGGCCCGATTGTTCAAATCCGTGGCCGCCGTCGAGCCCTACGAAGTCAGGGCGGTCGTGCTGAGCATGCTGTATTTCTTTTTCCTGTTCGGCAGCTACTCGGTGGTGAAGCCGGTGCGCGATGCCATGGGGACGATTTACGGCGTCGAGCACTACCAGCGCTTGTTCACCGCGACGCTGTTCGCGAGCCTGGCATTCGCGCCGCTGTATTCGGGCCTCGCCTCGCGCATCAAGCTATCGACCTTTCTGCCGTGGGTGTATGGATTCGTGGCGGTCACGATCGTCGCCTTCTTTGCACTGTTTGTGGGCCTGCACAACCAGGATCGTTGGCTCGCGGCCGCGTTCTTCGTCTGGGTCAGCACCTTCAACATGCTGATCATCTCGGTGTTCTGGACCTTCATGGCCGACATCTTCTCGCGCACCCAGGCCAAACGCCTGTTCGGCTTTGTCGCCGCCGGCGGCACCATCGGCGGCATCGTCGGTCCGGCGATTGCGACCTTTCTCGCCAAGGGACTGGGCAACAACAATCTGATGCTGATCTCGGCCGCGGGATTTTCCGTGACGGCGGTGCTGGTGCGCATGCTGGCGCACGAAAAGCAGCGGCTACTGGCGGCCGGCGTCGAAGTCCAGCGCACCAGCCTCGAGCACCGCCTCCGGAGCAACAACCCATTCGACGGTTTCGTGCTGCTGCTGCGATCGCGCTATCTGCTGCTGCTGGCGCTGTTCCTGCTGCTGATGACCTGGATTTCGACCATCGTCTATTTCCAGCTCGGGGATCTGATCACCAAGGCCTTCACCAGTCGCGAGGCGCGCACTCAGGCCTACGGGATCATCGATCTGTCGGTCAACAGCATCGCCGTGGTCATCCAGCTGTTTGGCTCGGGGCGCATCATCAAGCGCTTTGGAGTCAACGCCGGTTTGTTGCTCAATCCGATCATCATGGTGGTCGCGTTCCTTGCGATCGCGTTCTCGCCGGTGCTGGTGATCCTCGGCGGCATTCAGATCGTGCGGCGTGTCGCGGAATATGCGCTTGCCAAGCCGACGCGCGAGATGCTGTTTACGGTGGTCGACCAGCAGAGCCGCTACAAGGCCAAGAATGTCATCGATACCGTGGTCTATCGCTTCGGCGATTTCAGCAACGCCTGGGTCAGTTCCTTGATCCAGCCGCACGGCGTTACCGGACTGGCGATCTTCGGCGTGATCACTTCCGCGGTCTGGTTCCCGGTCGCTTATCTGCTGGGCCGGCAGTACGAGAGCGTGCGCGCCGGCGAACTGGTCGGCATGGGCGCTCAGCCGATCAAGGACGCCAATGCAGCCGGCGCGTCACCGTGACCGGCCAGGCTGACGGGCCCCGAGCTGGCGGGGAGCCGCGGGCCGATTCCTCAAGTCTCAGCGCCAGCCATTGCTACGCGCTTTGGCCTCGGCTGCCACAGTCAGTGGCTCACCGCCCATACGCTCGTTGACCGCCTGCTGCAGCAACGGCGGCAGGTTCGACACGCCCACACGCACGCCCGGTGCAGTTCCGGGAATAACGCTCGGAGCCTCGGCTCCGACCAGATTCAGCACCTGCCATTGTTCCTGGTCGCGGCAGGCCAGGCCCGCAAGCGTCCGGCTGCCGCCGAGCGCGAAAGTGCGACAGTAATTGCCGCTGCGAGCCTTGAAGGTCAGCCCGACACGCACCTCGGCCCCGGATGGCGCGTTGCCGGCCAGCTGTTCATTCAGCGCACGCGCCAGCGCGCCATGCGCCAGCAGCGAGCCGTCGCGGAATTCCGTCAACGCGCCGGGTGCCGACAGTCGCTGGATCAACGCGCCTGCCATCACGCCCACCACCAGGCTGGCTGCGATCGTGAATCGGCGCATTGTCACGGTACGCTGGCCGTTGCCGCGGCGCGCCCGCTCGGCGCGCACGCGCGCCAGATCGATCACCTGGGCGGGGCCCGACGGCGCGCCGAGCTTGGCGGCCTGCGCCAGGCGTTGCGGCACGGCTTCCTGCAGAACGCCGTCGAAGCTGCCGCGCCGCCGTTCGCGCAGCGCGCGCTGTTGCGCGACGCGTTGCGCCAGCTGGGTGTCCTGGGCGATCGCCTGCTCGATGCGCAACCGCTCGGCGCCTTCGAGCTCACCGTCGACATAGGCGGCCAATACTTCGTCCGGAATCGTCATGCGCCTACTCCTGGCCCCAGCCACTTGCCGCAACGCCTGGCGTCCGCGCGCGAGTCGGCTGGTCGGCATCCCCATCGAAACCCCGATGATCTGCGCGGCTTACCTGCAGGGCAAGCCCTCGATGATCACCCGGGCCCGAGCCAAGGGTCGGCGCGGGGCGGAGCGGGCCGGAAGCCTGAAGGGCCCCGCCTGGGCGGCGGCCTCGGTGGCGCACCGGCGCACCGGTGCCGGCACGACCGGGGCGATGGACCGGCCGGCGTCAATTACAGATGCGCGCTGCGCCGATGCTGACTTAGCATCCCGCCATGCCGGGAAAGAACCTGCAGGCAGATCGATCGGCGACCGGGGCGGTGCGCGGCGCGGCGCTTCAGCACGCCGGGAATGCTATGCGGGTGCTGGCATCGGTGCGGCCAACCGATGTGGAAGTGCACAGCGCGCGCAAGGAGATCAAGAAAGCACGCGCGGCGCTGCGTCTGCTGCGCGCCGCGCTGCCCGAGGTGACCTATCGGCGCGAAAACGCGGCGCTGCGCAGCGCCGCCCAGGCGCTCAACGCGGCGCGCGACGCCCGGGTGCTGCTGCGTACGCTCGAGAACCTGCGCCGCCGGCGCGCCGCGCTCGGCCGGGACAAGGCGGCCGCGGCGCTCTGGCGCGCGCTGCGCCGGGGCCAGCGACAGGCCCAGAAGCAGCTGCGCGAGCAACCCGAGGTGTTGGCCGGCGCTCGCGCCGTGCTGCTGCAGGTGCAGCGACGCGCGCACCGCTGGCGTGTCGGGCAGCATGGCTGGAAGCGACTGCGGCCCGCTTTCCAGCGGATCTATCGCGCCGGCCGACGCGCCGGCCACGCGGCGCACCGGCGCCCCGATGCGCCGACGCTGCACGAGTGGCGCAAGCAGGTTCAGTACCTGTGGCATGCGCTGCAGATGCTCGAGCCGCTGCAGTCCAAGCCGCCGTCCAAGCTCGCCGCGGCGGCGCGCCAGCTGGCGGGCTATCTGGGCGATGAACATGACCTCGCGCTGCTGCAAGCGACTGTGGTCGCTTTCGGCCGGCGCCATCGACACGTCAGCGAGCCGTTGCTCGCGGCGATCGACCAGCGGCGACGGGTGCTGCGGAGCAAGGCGATGGCACTGGGCGAGCGCCTCTATGCACCGAAGCCGCGGGCGATGGCGGCGCGCGTCGGACAAAGTCTGCACGCCCGTGCGCGCACGGCACCCGCGGTGGCTGCGCGCTGATGAAAATTCTGATACGCATCGGGGGCCTGGCCGCGCTCGCGGCATTCATGCTGCTGCGCCTGTGGCTCGGCGTGCTCGGCCTGGCCGCGGTCATCGCAGTGCCTTGGGCGATCGTGGTCGCCGTCGCGCTGCTGCTGTGCCGGCTCACGCTGCCGCTGCAGACCGCGATGTTCGTCGGTGCGTTCACGGCATGGCATTGGCCGCTGCTGCCGGCGGTCATCGTAGCCGCGCCGCGCCTGGTACTGGTGCTGCCCGGGTTGATTTCGACGTTCCTGGCCGGCCGACGCCATCCGCGGCCGCGTTGGAGCAGTCCGCCGGCAGTGTAAGCGCCTGATTTAATGGCGCTCCCTACGAGATTCGAACTCGTGTTCCAGCCTTGAGAGGGCCGTGTCCTAGGCCTCTAGACGAAGGGAGCAGCAACGGGAGGCGATGAAGAGGCGCGGTATTATAGATGCCTCCTTTGATTGCTCAAGCGGATTGGACGATTTGAACGATATTCCCCCAGTACTTGCCGCCGGCTCGGCCCCGCGCATCATCGCCCGCGCCGAGCACAACCTCTCCCGCTCGAATATCTCCGGCAACGCGCTGCGTGTGCTCTACCGCCTCAAGGACGCCGGCTATCAGGCCTTCCTGGTCGGCGGTTGCGTGCGCGACGTGATGCTCGGGCGACACCCGAAGGATTTCGACGTCGCGACCAATGCGCTGCCCGATGAGGTGCGTTCGCTGTTTCGAAATTCGCGCCTGGTCGGCCGGCGCTTTCGGCTGGCCCATATCGTGTTCGGCCGCGAGGTGATCGAGGTGGCGACGTTTCGTGCTGCGACGGCGCCGTCGCCGAGCGAGGAGCCGGTGCCGCAGGCGGATCCGGAAGAGGGCGAAGCGCCCGAGCTCGACGAGGAGTCGGAACTCGACTCGCTCGACAATGAGCGTGTGCTCGATACCCACGGCCGGCTGCTGCGCGACAACGTCTACGGCAGTATCGAGGAGGATGTCTGGCGGCGCGATTTCACCGTCAACGCGCTCTACTACAACATCGCGGACTTTTCGTTGTGGGACTACGTCGGCGGCGCCGAGGACCTCACGGCGCATCGCCTGCGGATGATCGGCGATGCGGAAGCGCGCTATCGCGAGGACCCGGTGCGCATGCTGCGGGCCGCGCGATTCGAGGCCAAGCTCGGCTTCGCGCTCGAGCCGTCGACCGCGGCGCCGATACCGCGGCTGCGTGGACTGTTGGCCGGGGTGCCGGCTGCGCGGTTGTTCGATGAAACTCTGAAGCTGTTCCTGACCGGCCACGGGGAGGCCAGCCTCGCGGTGCTGCGCCGGCGCGCGCTGCTCGAGGTGCTGTTTCCGGCGATCGAGCGCTATCTGGCCAGGCATCCCGGCGGGCTGGTCGAGCAGCTGCTGGTGCAGGGCCTGCGCAATACCGACGCGCGCGTGGCGGCCGACAAGCCGGTCACGCCGACGTACCTGTTCGCGCTGCTGCTGTATGGGCCGATCGCCGAGGCGATCGAATCCCTGCCGCCGCACCGCTGGCACGAGATCGGGGCCATCGTCGAAGCCTGCGATCGCGCACTGCGCGAGGCCTCGGCGCGCGTGACCATTCCGCGGCGCGTGGCGCTCGGGCTGCGCGAGATGTTTGCATTTCAGCCGCGGCTCGAGCAGCCGCGCGGCAAGCGCGCATTGCGGCTGCTCGAGCAGCCTCGCTTTCGCGCCGCGTTCGACCTGCTGGCGCTGCGCGCCCAGCTCGGGCTGGCCCCGGCCGACATCGCGGCCTGGTGGACGCGGCTGCAGGAAGTCGCCCCGGACGAGCGGGCGCAGCTGATCGA
>JBIODC010000057.1:0-14118 GCA_044440135.1 Steroidobacterales bacterium
CGCCAGGCGATCACCCGCTCGATCGCCGATCAGGCGCGCACCATCCGCATTCCGGTGCACATGATCGAGACCATCAACAAGCTGAACCGCATCTCGCGGCAGATGCTGCAGGAGATGGGGCGCGAGCCCACGCCGGAAGAACTGGCGGTGCGCATGGAGATGCCGGAAGACAAGGTGCGCAAGGTGCTCAAGATCGCCAAGGAGCCGATCTCGATGGAGACGCCGATCGGCGATGATGAGGATTCACATCTGGGCGATTTCATCGAGGACCAGTCGGTGGCCTCGCCGATCGACCAGGCGACCATGGAGTCGCTGCGCGAGACCACGCACTCGGTACTGGCCCAGCTCACGCCGCGCGAGGCCAAGGTGCTGCGCATGCGCTTCGGTATCGACATGAACACCGATCACACGCTCGAGGAAGTCGGCAAGCAGTTCGACGTCACGCGCGAGCGCATCCGCCAGATCGAAGCCAAGGCGTTGCGCAAACTGCGCCATCCGAGCCGCAGCGAGCAGCTGCGCAGCTTCCTGATGGACGACTAGGATCCCCCGTCGGCCGGCGCATGGCTGCGCCGGCGATGGGGCGGTCGCTAAGCCTTGCCCGGCCCGGCCGTGCGGCGCGCAGGTTCCGCTGCGACGCTGGCATCGGCCGCCGCATTCCCGACCTCCACCTGAGCGCTCTGCGCGCGCCGCTTGCGCGCCGACGCCATTGAGGCCAGCAGCCGCGCTTCACCGGCCGGCAGGCCACAGCGTGTGGCAATTTCCTCGGGGCGCAGGCCATGCGACGCCAGCGTGGCGGCGCTCGTGTAAGCGTTGATGCCGGGCGGTTGTGCAGCCAGGTCCTCGGCAGCCGGCCGCTCGGCGGGTAGTGCTGGTGCGGGCGGCCCGACCGGCGCCGGCGCCACGCAGACATGCGCTTGTGCCTCGAGCGACTGCTGCGCGTCCAACCGCACCAGATCGAGCTGTTCGAACACCCGCGCCAGACCTGCGTCCATGGTTCGCCGCAGCCGGACAATCGAGCGTAGTTCGAGCAGGATCACCAGACCCAGGGTCAGCACGGCGGCGGCCAGGGCCGTCTGCGAGACTTCATGTAGCACGATCACGCTCAAAGCCTCCTGCGGGGCTGATGCGTCAGCATCCCGACGTTTCCGGCCACGACAGCCGGTGATATCGGAAAGGGAGCAGAAATTGTGCCAGCCGCCGTCACCGGCGCGGCCGATTCGCTGCAGCAACCATCGGCATGGGCCGCCGGCTCGAAGTTGCGGACTGGGTCACACATTCCCGACTGCCGCGGGCACGACGCCTGCCCTAGGGTCGGCCGTCGGCGCCGCCGGCGCGACTGAAGATCAGCACTTCGACGCGGCGGTTGGCGTTGCGGCCTGCCGCCGTGGCGTTCGCCATCGTCGGCCGGAATTCGCCGTAGCCGACCACTGCGAGGCGCTGGGCCGCGATGCCGCGATCCATGAACAGATGCACCACGCTGGCTGCGCGTGCCGCGGAGAGCTCCCAGTTGGAAGGAAAGGCCGCGGTATTGATCGGCCGATCGTCGGTATGGCCTTCGACGCGGATCGCGTTGGGAAATGGCTTGAGCGTGTCAGCCAGACGCTGCAGCGCGGCGATGGCCGGGCCGGAGAGCCGTGCGACACCGCTGCCGAACAGAATGTCGGTGCTGATGTCCACCGCGACCCAGGATTCATAGCGACGCACGCGCACGCTGCCGGAGGCGATCAGCGGCGACAGCGCGACACTGACCTGGTCGGCCACCTGGTTGAGCTCGGCGGACGTGGTGTCATCGGCCTCGGCCGGGGCGGGCGCCGCGTCAGCGCTCTGCGCCGCCTGCCCCGATGGCGGCGCCGGTGCCGCCGACACCGGCATCAGGTGACGGATCGGCAGTCTGGCCGTGATCATGCGCCTGACCTGTGTCAGCGGCAGCTGCTCGATCGGCTGCGCATGCGCTCCACCGACTTCAGTCGGCTGCGGCGAGTGCGGCGTGCCGCTGAAGGCTTCATTGAGGGAATCCGACAGCACCCGATACTTGCCCTCGTTGACCGTCGACATCGCATACATCACCACGAAAAACGCCAGCAGCAGGGTCACGAGATCGCCGTAGGGAATCGCCCAGGCCTCGTGGTTGTCGTGATCGTCGTGTCGCCGGCGTCGTGCCATGAGTATCTGCTGCCGTAGCCTTCGCTCAGTGCAGGAATCCGAGCAGCTTGCCCTCGATGATGCGCGGGTTCTCGCCCTGCGCGATCGCGATCAGGCCCTCGAGCTGCATCTCGTGCAGATGGCTTCGCGTGTGCACTGCCTGCTTGAGCTTGTTGGCCACCGGCAGAAAGAACAGGTTCGCCATGCCGATGCCGTATACCGTTGCGGTAAACGCCGCGGCGATGCCATGGCCGAGCTTGGACGGATCGTTCAGATTCTGCATCACGGCCATCAGCCCGAGCACCGCGCCGATGATGCCGAGTGTCGGCGAATACACGCCCATGCCCTCGAACACTTTCGCGGCGCGCAGATCGGCCGCTTCGCGCGCGTGCATGTCGAACTCGAGCGTGCTGCGGATGGTATCGGGTTCGCTGCCATCGACCACCAGCTGCAGCCCCTTGCGCAGGAACGCATCCGGCTCGCCTTCGAGCACGGCCTCGAGCCCGAGCAGCCCCTGCCGGCGCGAGATGTTGCTCCAATCGATGATCTTCCTGATCACGCCGGCCGGCTGGTACGAGGGTGGCCGCAATATCCATGGAAACAGCGTCAGTGCCCGCTTCATCACATCCATCGGTGTCTGCACGCAGATGGCCGCGATGGTGCCGACCACGACGATCATGAATGCCGCCGACGATACCAGCGCGTGCACGCCGGCGCCCTTGAGGATGGCGCCCAGGATGATCGCAACGGCGGCGAGCAGCAGGCCGGAGACGCTGAGTATGTCCACCGGCTGCTGCCTAGCTGCGCCACTCGGTCAGTTGCGCCTTCAGGCGCAGCAGCGCCTGTCCGTGCAGCTGGCACACCCGCGATTCGGTGACCTTGAGCACCGCGCCGATCTCCTTGAGATTCAGCTCCTGCTCGTAATACAGCGACAGCACCAGGCGCTCGCGCTCGGGCAGCACCTGGATCGCCTCGATGATTGCCTGGCGCATCGACTGATCGAGCGCATTGGCCTCGGGATCGGGCGCGCCATCGGCGAGGCGATCGAGGGTGGAGTCATCGCCGTCGTCGGCGTCGTTCAGGCGCAGCAGCTGGCAACCGAGACTGTCCTGTACGATGCGCTGGTATTCATTCAGCGACACGCCCATGTGTGCCGCGACGTCGGCTTCGCTGACCTCCGAGCCGCGCCGTGCCTCCACTTCACGCAGTGCCTGTGCCGCGGCCCGGCCCTTGCGATGCACCGAGCGCGGCGCCCAATCGAGCTTGCGCAGGGCATCGAGCATCGCGCCGCGAATGCGGATGCCGGCATAGGTTTCAAAGCTGGCTCCGCGCCCGAGGGTATAATTCTTCGCAGCCTCGAGCAGGCCCATCATGCCGGCCTGCATCAGGTCCTCGACTTCGACCTGCGGCGGCAGACGCCCCGCCAGATGATAGGCGATGCGCTTGACCAGATCGGCGTGTTTGCGCACCAGCGCGTCCATGTCCGGCGCTGGCTGTGCACTGGCATAGACGCGTGCACCGCCGTTCATTTCAGAATCCTCAACTGCGCCGCCGGCCGTCGCAGCATGCGTTCGAAGAAGAATTCCAGCCGCCCGCTCGCACCGCAGGGCAGCGGCCAGCCGCTCGCCACGCTCGCCAGTCGATTGAATGCCTGGGCGGCCGGGCTCAGCGGAAACGCTTCGAGCACCGGTCGCTGCGCCTGCACCGCCTTCTGCAGCGCACCGTCCTCCGGAATCTCGCCGACGAAGTCGAGTAACACCTCGAGATATCGATCCGTCACGCGCTGCAGCCGCCGAAACACGCTCTCGCCCTGACCGGCCTGGCGGGTCATGTTGGCGAGCACACGGAAATGGCGCACGCCGTGGGTGCGGCTCAGGACCTTGATCAGCGCATAGGCGTCGGTCAGCGAAGTCGGCTCGTCGCGCAGCACCAGCAGTACCTGCTGCGCCGACTGGCAGAACTGCAGCACCGATTCGCCGATGCCGGGCGCGGTATCGACGATCAGCACGTCGAGCGATCCTGGCAGGGCGCTGAATGCGCGCACGATGGCGCCCTGTTCGGTAGCGTTCAGCGCCGCCATCTTGACCACGCCCGAGGCCGCCGGCACCACCCGCACGCCCGAGCGGGTCTCGAGCAGAATCTCCTCGAGCCGGCGCTCGCCATTGAGCACGTGCTCCAGCGTGCAACGCGGCGTCAACCCGAGCAGCACGTCGACATTGGCCAGCCCGAGATCGCCGTCGAGCAGCATGGCGGTGCGCCCGGCCTTGGCGAACGCGGTCGCAAGATTAACCGCCACCGATGTTTTGCCAGTGCCGCCCTTGCCGCCGGTGACCGCAATGACCTGCACCGGCGGTGGCGCGAGCTCCCTGGCGCAAAGTTCAGGCTGCTGCATGAACATTGCGTCCATAGCGGCGGGCGAGCAGATCGTCGTCAGCGCAGGTCTGGCCCTGACGCGCGAGCTCCACGCCGCGCACGATCAGCTGATGAGCCCGGGCCGGCCTGAGATCATCGGGAATGCGAGGGCCGTCGCTGCAGTAGGCGACCGGCAATTGCGAACGCGCCAGTGCCGAGAGCGCGCCGCCCAGGCTGACGGCCTCATCGATCCGGGTCAGCGCACAGCAGTTCGACAGGCCCGGGCCGAAGTTGTCGACGGTATCGTCGATCACGCCGCCCTGGGCGCTCGAGGGCAATACCAGCATCGCCTGCAGTGCCGTGCAGCGCTGGCGCAGCGCGCGATACTGCGCGGCTGCGGCAAGATCGCGGCTGGCCGCACCCGGCGTGTCGATCAGAATCATCCGGCCCGGCAGCGCCTCGATGCGCGCCGCCAGTGCGCTCAGGCCGACCGGCGTTTCGACGCGCACGCCGAGCAGCCGGCCAAGACTGCGCAATTGTTCCTGCGAACCGATGCGCTCGTCATCGACGCTGATCAGCAGCAGATTGGCCGCGTCGTGCTCGAGCACGTAGCGCGCCGCGAGCTTCGAGAGCGTGCTGGTCTTGCCGCTGCCCGGCGGTCCCACCAGCATCACAGCCCCGCTGCGCTGCACCGGCGGATCGCACTCCTGGATGCGCCGCGCGAGCATCGCGTACGGCATGCGTTGCAGCTGTTCGTTGCTGATGCCGGCAGGCAGGTCACCGACGATCTGCAGCGCCAGCGTACGATCGAGGCCGAGACTGGCCAGCTCCGCGAGTGCGCGTGCCTTGAGCGGCTCGCGCCGCGTGAAATCATTCCAGGCCAGCGCCGCGACCTGCTGCTCGAGCAGCGCGCGCAGGCTGCGCAGTTCCTCGCCGACCGACCGGTTCTCGCCGGCCCACCGATCCTCACTGCCCGACTGGGCGCTGGCGTACGGATTGCCGAACGGCGCTTCGTCTTCGGCCGCGGCCACGGCTGGTGCACTGGCGGCGGCCGACGCGCTCGCGGCCATCTCGATCGCCTCGCGCTCCAGCTCCTGCAGTGCGGTGCGCTCGAGCTGCTTGAGCTCCGCGGTTTCGGCCAGCGTCCCCTGCCCTGCCGCCAGCTCCAGGTCGACTGCAGCGCAGACTTCGACTCCCTGCGCGGTGGCACGATTGCTCAGTATGACCGCGTCGGGTCCCTGTTCTTCGCGAATGGCCCGCAGCGCAGTGCGCATGTCGGACGCCACATAACGTTTGATTTTCATCAGCGCTGCATCTCCGTACTTAGCGGCCGACCGCCGCGACCAGGCGGACACGTCGGTTGTCGGGGATTTCGTTCCAGGCGAGCACGTGCAGGCCGGGCACCGTCGCGCGCGTGAAGCGCGCCAATGTAGTTCGCAGTTGCGGCGCCACCATCAGCACCGTGGCCTCACCCGAGGCCTCCTGCCGCCCAGCGGACTCCGCCAGCCGTGCCTGCAGACGCTCGGCCAGGCCGGGCTCGATCGCGGCATTGCCGCCGCTCTGACCTTGCAGGCTGGTCTGCAGCAGGTGTTCCAGTTCCGGCTCGAGGGTGATCACGGGCAGCTCGGCGTTGCCGCCGACGATGTCCTGCACGATCTGGCGGCCCAGTGCGATCCGGACCTGCGCCTGCAGCACTTGCGGATCCTGGGTACGCGCGGCGTGCTCGGCCAGCGTCTCGATGATCGCGCGCAGATTGCGGATCGGTACCCGTTCGGCCAACAGGCTCTGCAGCACGCGCACCACCACGGCGAGCGACAGCGTCTTCGGCACCAGATCTTCCACCAGCCGCGGTGCGGTCTTGGCCAGACCATTGAGCAGCTGCTGCACCTCTTCGTGACCGAGCAGTTCGTGCGCGTGCGTCTGGATCACATTGCTCAGATGCGTCGCTACGACGGTGCTGGGATCCACGACCGTGTAGCCCAGGGTCTGTGCATGCTCGCGGTTCGCGGGCTCGATCCAGATGGCTTCCATGCCGAAGGCCGGATCGCGGGTCTCGATGCCCGGCGGCTTGCCGAACACACGGCCCGGATTGATCGCGAGCTCGCGATCGGGATAGACGACGCCATCGGCGACCATGACCCCGGCCAGACTGATGCGATAGGCATTCGGCGCCAGCTCGAGGTTGTCGCGGATATGCACCGACTGCACCAGAAAGCCCAGCTCCTGCGACAGTTTTCGGCGTACACCGCGGATGCGCGCCAGCAGCTCGCCGCCCTGCGACTTGTCCACCAGCGGCACCAGCCGGAAGCCGACTTCCAGTCCGATCAGATCGACCGACTGCACATCGTCCCAGGACAGCTCGCGCTGCTCCGCATCCACCGCAGCCGGTCGCGGCGCCGTGGCGGGCGTGGCGCCGGCCGCGGTCCGCTGTGCGCGACGTCGCAGATACCAGGCAGCGGCGCCGCAGGCGCCACCGAACAACAGGAAGGCAACATTAGGCATGCCCGGGATCAAACCCATGACGCCGAGCAGGCTGCCGGCGACGGCCAGGCCGCGCGGCTGCCGGAACAGCTGCCTGGTCAATTCGCCGCCGAGGTCCTGGGCGCGCGACATGCGGGTCACGATGATGGCAACACCGGTCGACAGCAGCAGCGCTGGGATCTGCGCGACCAGGCCATCGCCGATCGTCAGCAGCGTGTAGACGCGGGCGGCCTCGCCGAAGCCGAGGCCGTGACTCATCGTGCCGATTGCAAGACCGCCGACGATATTGATGATCAGGATCAGAATGCCGGCGGTGGCGTCGCCGCGCACGAACTTGCTGGCGCCGTCCATGGAGCCGTAGAAATCCGCCTCGGCGCGCACTTCCGCGCGCCGTACCCGGGCTTCATCCTGATTGATGAGGCCGGCATTGAGATCGGAGTCGATCGCCATCTGCTTGCCTGGCATCGAATCCAGGGTGAAGCGCGCACTGACCTCGGAGATGCGGCCGGCACCTTTGGTCACCACCACGAAATTGATGATCGTCAGGATCGCGAACACGACGATACCGACCGCGTAGTTGCCGCCGACCACGAACTGACCGAAGGCTTCGATGACGTGGCCGGCCGCCGCTGTACCTTCGTGGCCGTGCAGCAGCACCACGCGCGTCGAGGCGACGTTGAGCGCGAGGCGCAGCAGGGTGGCGAGCAGCAATACCGTTGGAAAGATTCCGAAATCGAGCGGCCGGGCGATGTTGACCACTGCCATCACCACCAGCACCGACAGCGCGATGTTGAACGTGAACAGCACGTCGAGCGCGAGTGGCGGCAGCGGCAACACCACCATCGCCAGCACCGCCAGCAGCAGCACCGGCGCACCGAGGCCCCGCTGCAGCAATTTCAGCAGCTGGGCCCACGACGGGGCCGCGGCGGCGTCGGGGTTATCGATTGCAATCTCAGCCATGTTTCCCAAAGGAGCAATTCTTGTGCCGGCGCGAAGCGACAAATTCCCGGCGGCCCAAACACTTGAGTAACGCGACACGCGTCACATAAATCGCTGCCAATCACTCCTCCGGCAGCTCGATATGCGGCGCCACGGGCACCGGCGCGCGGTGCCGGCGCGCGGTGCGCAACTGATAGACATAGACCAGGACTCTGGCGACCGCGGAATACAGCCGCGCCGGAATCTCGTCCCCGAGTTCGCAGCTGGCGTGCAGAGCGCGCGCCAGCGGCGGCGCCTCGACCAGCGCCACCTTGTGCTCCGCGGCGATCTCGCGGATGCGCTGTGCGATCAGATCCCGGCCCTTCGCCACCACGATCGGCGCGCGCGCGCGCTGGTCGTCGTAGCGCAGCGCCACCGCGTAGTGCGTCGGGTTGGTGATCACGACGTCCGCCTTGGGCACCTCCTGCATCATGCGTTTGCGTGCCAGCGTCTGCTGTACCCGGCGCACGCGTGACCTGACCTCGGGACTGCCCTCGCTGTCCTTGTTTTCCTCGCGAATCTCCTGGCGGCTCATGCGCAGCGACTTGTAGTGCTGCCAGATCGCCAGCGGCGCATCGACCAGCGCGATGGCCCCGAGCGCGCCGCCGAGTGCGATCAGCGCGGTGCCCACCAGCGACAGTGCCTGCCCGATCGCCGCCTGGGTCGGTTCGGTGGCCAGACCTGAAAAGCTATGGAACTGCCGGCGCAACAGCGCCACCGCGACCAGGGCCACGACGATGAAGCGCGCCATCGATTTTCCGAGCTCGATCACGCCGTTGATGGAGAACACGCGCGCCAGCCCAGTGATCGGATTGAGGCGGTCGAACTTTGGCACCAGCGCCTGGCCGCTGAAGGTCCAGCCGCCGATCGCCAGCGGCGCCAGCACGGCGGCGGCGAGCAGCAACCCCAGCAGCGGCGCCACCGCGATCAGCCCGCGCAGCGCGGCGTGCTCGAACTGCAGCAGCAGGTGGGCGTTGTCGAACGCCTCGGTGCGGCTGATCGACAGCCCATCGCGCATGATCGCCAGCAGACGACCGCCAGTCAGGGAACCCAGTCCGACCAGGCCCAGGCCCCCGGTCAGCACCACCGCCGCGGCACCCAGATCGCGCGAGCGCGCGACCTGGCCTTTGGCGCGCGCATCATCGAGCCGCTTCTGTGTCGGACTCTCGGTACGCTCGCGATCGTCAATCTCGGCCACCGCCGTGCTCCTAGGAGACGCCGCCCAGTGCCCGCAGGAACTGGAATGCCGAGTTCAACAGGTCCAGGAAGCCGGTCTGCATGCTGGGCAGCCCGAGCCACACCACCACCAGTCCGAACAGCAGGGTCACCGGCAGGCCGACCGCGAACAGGTTCAGGCTCGGCGCCGCGCGGCTGGTAACGCCGAAGGCGAGATTGATCACCAGCAGCGCCGTTATGCCCGGTAAAGCCACGCGCACTGCGCCGAGAAACAGCTGGGTACCCCAGTCCGCCAGCGACTGCAGGGCCTGCGCCGAGAACCCGCTCGGCCCGATCGGCAGGCCGTGGAAACTCGCCACCAGCGTCTCGATCAGCGCCACATGGCCATCGAGCGCGATGAAGGTCAGCGAGCCGAGCACGACATACAGTTGCCCGAGCGCCGGCGACTCGACGCCGCGCAACGGATCGATATTGAAGGCCAGGCCCAGCCCCATGCCGTTGGCCAATAGCTGACCGCCCAGATTGAGCGCGTCGAACATCAACTGCAGCGCAAATCCCATCGCCACGCCGATGATGATCTGCTGCATGGTCGTGACCACGCCGTCGCCCGACAACAGCGTCAGGCCCTGCACCGGTGGAATCATCGGCAGGGCAACCAGGGTGAGCGCGCCGGCGAGCACGATGCGCAGGCGCGGCGGCACGTAGCTCGCTCCAAACAGCGGTGCGACCATGAGACAGGCGCCAATGCGCAGGAATGGCCAGAAGGCGAGGCCGATCCAGCTCTCGATCTGGGGGTAGGTGAAGACCGGCATGGTCGCGTTTGGCGCCCCCAGGTATTGCGTGCCGGCCGCGCCGTCAGCTGATCAACGACGGAATGCTTTCGATCAGCGTGCGCGTGTAGCTCACGAGTTGCTTGAGCATCCAGGGGCCTGCGATCAGCATGGCCACAGCCATCCCGATCAGCTTCGGAATGAACGACAGCGTCATTTCATGGATCTGCGTCGCGGCCTGGAAGATGCCGACCAGCAGGCCCACCAGCAGTGCCACCAGCAGCAACGGCGCCGCGAGCATCACGGTCATCTCGAGTGCGCGCTGGCCAATCGTCATTACGGTATCGGGTGTCATGCGGTGCTCTCGGTAGCGCTGGTTGACGCGCCTGGGGCGGCAGTCAGTGGTAGAAGCTCGAAGCCAGTGAGCCCATGACCAGTGTCCAGCCGTCCACCAGCACGAACAGCATCAGCTTGAAGGGCAACGAGATGAGTACCGGCGACAGCATCATCATTCCCATCGACATCAGCACGCTCGCGACCACCAGGTCGATGATCACGAACGGAATGAACAGCAGAAAGCCGATCTGAAATGCGGTCTTCAGCTCGCTGGTGACGAATGCCGGCGTCAGCACCGTCAGCGGCACTTCCTGCGGGCTCGCATAGCCCTTGCCGCCGGACATGCGCACGAAGGCCGCGATGTCGCTCTCGCGCGTCTGCTCGAGCATGAACGTCTTGAGCGGCGCGACGCCGCGTTCGAGCGCCGTGGTGGTATCGATGGTTCCCGCCATGTACGGCGTGACCGCATCGGTGCGCATCTTGTCGATCACCGGCGACATCACGAACAGGGTCAGAAACAGCGCCAGACCGAGCAGCACCTGATTCGGCGGCGACTGCCCGGCGCCGATCGCCTGGCGCAGAATCGACAGCACGATGATGATGCGCGTGAATGCGGTCATCATCAGCAAGGCCGCCGGCAGCAGCGTGATCGCCGTCATCAGCGCCAGCAGCTGGATCGTCAGGGTGTAAGTCTGGCCGCCGCCGCTGTTCTGGACCGCGAGCGCCGGTATGCCGGGCACCGCCGCACCCGCGGCCGTCGCGGCGGCATGCGCCGTCATGGGCAGTAGCAGCGGCAGCAGCAGCAGCAGCGCCGCCAGCACCCTGAGCACCCGGGCAGGCTGGATATGCCGGCGCCGCACCGACGGGTCGGCGCTCATTTGCCGAGACTCTTGAGCAGCAGCGACTTGAATGTGGGCCGGTTGGCGCCCTCGCTCGCCGGCGCCGCGCCCGACTCCGGTGTCGAGGCGACATCCAGGGCGGACGCCGACTCTTCGAACACGTGCAGCGTGCGCACGTTGCCCGGCGCCACGCCGATCAGCAGGCGGCAGTCGCCGACACGCAGCAGCACCGCGCGCTCACGCGCGCCGAGCGGCAATTGCGCCAGCAGCTGCAGGCTGGAACCGCCGCCGCCACTGAAGCTGCGCATGCGCCGCGCCAGCCAGGCGGCCGCGAGCACCGCAGCCAGCACCACCAGCAGTGCCAGGATCACGCGCAGCAGCCCGCCCGCGGGGCTCGGCGCGACCTGCTGCACCGGGGCTGCGAACGGGGTGGTCGCGGCGGCATGCAGCATGTGGTTCGCGCCGCCGATTGCCGTCGACAGGCCGAGCGACAGTGCGGCACGGCGCGCGGCCAAGCGTCGGGCAGTAGCGTTCAAGAGATGGCGGCTCCGTCGGATTTCCGTAGTACGCGCGATCAGGAGCAACGCCCATGCCACCGGCGGCGCGATGCGGCTAAGTCGTTCTGCGGGTTTGGTTTGCGGCTATTTGCCCGATGTGATCCGGATCACACGCTGGGCCGATGCCGGATATTTGGCGCTCGAGCCGCAGCCGCATGAATCCCCAGCCGCGCCGTCGCTACGCGCCGACAGACGCGGCTGCCACGGCACGCATTTTTGCCGCGACGTCAACCGAACCGATATTCGACCGCTGTGCTCCCCACGACCTGCAGCCGTAACGGCTGCTGCGATCTCGAGGGTCTTATGGAAAATTCAACGGAGGCAAGGTCATGAATCTCACGATGCTTCGACACGCCACGTGTATCGCCTTGGCGGCAGCACTCGCCGCCTGCGGCTCCGGTTCATCATCGATGAGCGACTTGGGTTCCACGACGCCGCAAACCGCCTACGTGCCACTCATCGTGAGCGATGCTTCGGCCGACGACTGGGCGCTGGTCGGCGTCAAAGTGTTGAGCATTGCGCTGCTGCCGCAGGGCGGCGGCAGCAACGTCACTGTCTTCACGGCAACTGCGGATGCGCCTTATCTGAATCTCGAACAGCTGGATGATCTCGGTGAGATTCTGGGCAATGTCGCAGTGCCGGTGGGCAGCTACACCGGCGCGGTGATCACCGTCGGCGGCAATCCCGGCGACGTGTTGCTGACGGTTGCGGCCGATCCCGAGGCCGGCTTCGCGGCCACGGCCGGTTCGAGCATCCCGTCCTCCGCGATCCAGATCCAGCACACCCGCGGCAGCGGCTCCAGCCTCAGCGTGCCGATCGACGTCAGCTTCGATTCACCGCTGGTGATCAATTCGAGCGGTACGCCCAATGGCGCGCTCGATCTGGAATTCGACCTGTCGCATCCGGCTTTCATCGTCGGCCATCAGCCGCCCGGTGCCGGCGCTACGCTGTGGGCAGTCAATTTCACCGGACCCGTGCGGCGCCATCCGATCGCCGACATCACCCGGCTGGTGCTGCGTCACATGTATGGCAACGTGATGTCCGTGGCGAGCGACGGCTCGTCGATCACGATCACCAAGGACTACCCGCTGCTGCCGGTCGCCTCGCCGCAGACCGCCGTGGCGAGCTCGCAGCAGTTGACGATTCTCGCGGACAGCACCAATGGCACGCTGTTTTATGACGTCGATGCCAAGACCAGCACCACGATCACCAGCTTCTCCAGCGAGAGCGGCCTGACCGGCAAGTACGTGCGCATCGCGGCCCGCTACCAGCAGAATGGCACGCTGGTCGCGACCCGGATCTGGGCCAGCAGCACGTTTGCCGATGTCTGGCTGAGTCCCGAGGGTCATGTGCTGCACGCGAACACCACCACCCAGACGATCTGGGTGACCAACGAATCGGGCGTGGGCGTGCCGCTGCTGATCGACGCCAATACGCAGTTCTACTTCCGCCAGCCGTGGTCTGCGGTGGCGGATGCGACGCCGATCGGCACCGGCACGGCGTTCCTCGACGCCGGCAATCTGGTGCGCGGCTTCAAGGTGCACGCCAGCGTGGTCGATCCCCTGGCCACACCGCTGGTCGCTCAGAGCATCGACATCGAGACTGCCGCCTACTCGGGTGCCATCTCGATGGCGAATGCGAGCGCATTCACCTATACGCACGACTACCCGCATGTGGCCGATGACTATGTCTTCACCCTCGACTACATCGCGCCGGGCAGCGCCAACGGTGTCGACTCCAGCGGCAACGCGATCATAGGGTTCAAGTACTGGAACTTCGCCTTTCCGACGCTGTTGACCGATGGCAGCGCGGCCGTCGCCGACTTCATCGCCGCGACCAACGGCACGGTCAGCTTCGGCGGCGGCGCGGCGCCGATCAACGCTGTTGGCTTGAGCGACGCACGCTGGGCCGATGCCGCGAACCCGACCGGATGGAGCGCACCGTGGACGGTGCTGCTGCCGGTGCCGGTAGCGCTGGCGTCGGTCGCGACCGGCGTCGCCGGCAACAGCTTCACGATCACCGTGCCCAGTGGCACGCAACCGGTGACCGTGGATTTCAACAATAGCAGCGGCTCGGCGACCCTGGTCTACCAGGTCGACCGCAGCGGCAACACCGTGACGGTCAGTCCCGTGGACATCACCACGAGCAGCGGCATGACCACCTTCAGCAATGCTCTTGCGGCCGGCACGCCGGTCAAGGTCTTCGGCATCGCCCAGCCCGACGGCACGCTCAAAGGCTACGTCGTGACCTACTTCACCGGCATGGCGCCGATGAGCTGACAGCCCTCCGGCCGCTGACACGGATCAAGCCCAGCTTCCCCAAAATCTCAGCCCCGACGGTCGCGAACCGTTCGGGGCTCTTCTTTTGCTATCGCACACTCCGTGCGCAGCCTGGATCGAGGCGACCGCGTTAGGACTTCGTTTTCTTCGAAGGTTTCGACTTGCCAGAACTGTTGAGGGCGACCGCTTGGCGAACAAGCGCCTTGAA
>JBIODC010000058.1:0-13173 GCA_044440135.1 Steroidobacterales bacterium
ATTTTGCCGGACTCGCCGACGACTAGACCTATCTATTAAATCTTTTTATCCAACGCATTCGCGCGCCCGTATCTTTGTTAATCTAACCCCTTTATTTATTCCGCGGCTTCTCGATCGCGGGCGGCCCCGCCCGCGGCCTCGCCGGCGTACTGACCGCATCGCGCCTGGTGCGCGCGCGCGGGATCCTGCCGCGGCACCGGCCCGAGCTCACGCGTGGCGCGGCGCCGGGCGCGGTGGGCTACGTGATATCCAACCCCGATGGCGATGACGGCGATGCGCTGACCACTTACGACATCATCGGCGATGCCAAGAGCGGCAGCGGCCTGTTCGCGTTGCGCGGCGCCGAGGCGTTCAATTTTCTGTGCGTGCCGCCGCTGTCGCGCCAGGACGATGTCGGATTGCCGGCGCTGCTGGTGGCACTGCGCCTGTGCCGCCAGCGGCAGGCGATGCTGCTGATCGATCCGCCGGCCGCCTGGAGCGATGCGGCCGCGGCGATCGACGGATTGCGTCACTGGCCGTTGTACAGCGAGGACGCGCTGATGTTCTATCCGCGCGTGCTGGCGCTCGATCGGCTGCGTGCCCGGCACGAGGTGTTCGGTTCGGCCGCGGCCGCGGCGGGCCTGATGGCGCGCCTGGATCAGGGCGGGCCGGTGTGGTCGGAGCACGACAAAGATGAGCCGCTGCTGTGTCCGGCGCTGCGCACCGCTGCCAGTGCCACCGACCTGGATCAGATCCGGCTCGCGCAGGCCGGCGTGAACCTGCTGCAGCCGGCGAGCGTCGCGCCGCGCAGCCTGACGGCGCCGCGGATCCGGCTGCGCACGCTGGTCGCGGAAGGGGCTGCCAGGAGCGACTGGCGCGAGCTGGCGAGCCGGCGCCTGGCGCTGCTCGTCATCAACAGTATCGAGCGCGGCACGCGCTGGGTAGTCTACGAGCGCCCGGGGCCGGGACTGTTTGCCCGGGTGCATGCGCAACTGACGTCATTCTTCCAGGAGCTCGAGCAGCAGGGCGCATTCGCCGGACGCAGCGCCGAGGAAAATTACTTCGTGGTCTGCGATGAGCGCCTTAACGACGCCGGACAACAGGCTGCGGGGCGATTCCAGCTGCTGTTTGGCATCGCCGCCTCGCGTGCCGGCGACTTCCAGAACTGGCTGGTGACTCACGAGCCGGGCGGCAGCAGCGCGCGCGCCGTCAGTGTCAATCGCTACGCATTGCCAGCGCAAAGCTGACCACGGCGCGGGCGACCTCGTTGCCCGCGGCATCGCTGATCGTTACTGGTACGCCGACCAGGCCGGTCTCGGCCCAGTCGGTCTTGTCCAGGCGCGCCGTTGCCACCACGCCGGATTCGGCGCGGCGCAGATGCTCCACCGTCAGGCCGCGCGCGCTCCAGGACAGACCCTCCGGCACGCTGACCTCGATGACCATGATCGCCGAGAGCTGCGCGAGCGCACCGATCGCCATCGGGTCGAGCGCGCCATCGCTCGAACAGACGCGGCGATGGCCGTGCATTTCGGTCCGACACAGACCGACCCGCAGCTCGCTGAACTGCGCCTGCAGCCAGGCCAGCAGCGGCGTGCGCCGGCGCGCGCCGCGCGCGAATCGCCACTTGCCCAGCAGCGAACTTTGCAAACGTTGGTAGCGGCGCAGCGCTTGGCTTGGCGGCGCACTGGGCGCCAGGGTCAACCAGTCAAGCTGGGGGCGTGCAGCACGCGATTCGATGCTGATAATGTGATCTCCGATCGGCGGAAAACGCCGGCGACTGTGGCGGGCGCTCGCCGGACTTTATTCGAGTTGTAATCGCGCCTCAAGGGTCCAGGAGTATGATCCGCGGCGGCGAGCTGATGCGCCGTAGGATTGAGCGGAAGGAAGAACTCACGATGGCGAATCGCTATGTCGTCTTCTCGCATGGCAAGGAAGGCGTCCCGTGGGGACGCAAGATCACGGCGTTGGCGGATGTCGCGCGCGGCGAGGGCTACGAGGTCGAGTCGGTGGACTATCGCGGCATCACGACGCCGCGCGGATGGATTGACAAGCTGACCGAAGTCTGCAAGACGCTGTCGGGCGACCTGGTGCTGGTCGGCTCCAGTCTCGGCGGTTATGTGACGGTCGCGGCCGCCTCGCTGCTGCACGCTCGCGGCGCGTTTCTGATGGCCCCGGCGCTCTACCTGGAAGGCCTGCCGGCGCTGCGCGAGCGCCTGCTCGACTGTCCCTCGGCCATCGTGCATGGCTGGCGCGACGAGGTCGTGCCAATCGAGCACAGCATCCGCTTCGGGCGCGAATACGGCGCCTCGGTGCACCTGCTCGATGACGATCACCAGCTGCATCAGCAGCTGCCGCTCGTAAAGTATCTGTTCGAGTACTTCCTGATAGCGCTGGATCTGCCGCCCGAGCGCGGGTCCACTTAAGGCCATGCAGGGGATACTGCGCAGAGTACTCGCCCTTTGGGTGCGTGCGACGCTGCGGCCGGAAGATGCGCTGGCGCGCCTGGCCGGACGCACCGTGCCGATCTGTTATGTACTCGAGCGGCGCAGTCCGATCGACCTGGCGGTGCTGCAGAACGTCTGCGTGCGCGAGCGACTGCCACGGCCGGGCCGGCGCCTGCTGGCACGGCAGCTGCGCAACGTGCGCTCATCGCTGGCATTGACCCAGAGCGTCGGCCTGTGGCGTACGCGCCTGGACCGACGGCCACCCGAGCTGCTGCTGGCGCTGATCGCAGCGCTGCGAGCCGATCCCAGTCTCGACGTCAGCCTGGTACCGGCGGCGGTCTATTGGGGCCGGGCGCCGTCCAAGGAGCGCTCGCTGATCCGGCTGCTGCTGGCCGAGGACTGGGTCATCGGCAGCCGCGTGCGCCGCTTCTTCACGGTGCTGTTCAACGGACGCAGCACCACGGTGCAGCTCGGCGAACCGATGTCGCTGCGCAGCCTGCTGGAAGACGACGCCGATACGGCATTGAGCGGCCGGCGCATCGCCCGGGCGCTGCGCACCCAGTTCGCGCGGCTGCGCACGGCGCGGATCGGACCGGACCTGTCGCACCGGCGCACCATCGTCGCCGCGATACTGCGCACGCGTGCGGTGCGCGCCGCGGTGGCCCAGGAGCTGCGCGAGAAGGGCAAGCGCAGCCGCCGCGCGGTGCTGCTCGAGGCACGGCGCTATGCGAATGAGATCGCGGCCAATTACTCGCCGGTGTTCATCACCTTCATGTCGCTCGGACTCAGGGGCCTGTGGCACCGGCTGTACGATGGCATCGAGTTCCAGCACGTGGATACCCTGCAGCAGGTCGCCGAGGGCAACGAGATCGTCTATGTGCCCTGTCACCGCAGCCACATGGACTACCTGCTGCTGTCATACGCGATCTACCAGCGCGGCTACGCGGTGCCCCATATCGCGGCCGGATTGAACCTGAATCTGCCGATCGTCGGCCGCTTCCTGCGCAAAGGCGGCGCGTTCTTCATCCGCCGCAGTTTCCGCGGCAACACGCTCTATACGATCGTGTTCATGAAATACCTCGCGGCGATGATGGGGCGCGGTCATTCGATCGAGTATTTCATCGAGGGCGGACGCAGCCGCACCGGCCGGCTGCGTCCGCCGATGACCGGCATGCTGTCGATGACGGTGCGCAGCTACCTGCGCGAGCCACGGCGCCCGGTGGTGTTCGTGCCGGTCTACTTCGGTTATGAGCGCATCGTCGAAGGCCCGACCTACATCGGTGAATTGTCGGGCCAGCCAAAGCAGAAGGAATCGGTGTTCGGCCTGCTGCGCACCCTCGGACGGCTGCGCCAGCGCTTCGGCAACGTGCACGTCAATCTCGGCGAGCCGATCCATCTCGACACGCTGCTCGAGCGCTATGCGCCGGACTGGCGCAGCCGGCAGTTCGACGATCAGAACCGGCCGCCGTGGGTCGGCGCGCTGGTCGATGAGCTGGCGCTGACGATCATGCGTCACATCAACTCCGCGGCCACCGTGACCCCGATCAACCTGCTGGCGCTGGTGCTGCTGGCCACTCCGCGCCAGGCGATGCTCGAGGCCGACCTGCTGCGCCAGATCCAGGCCATGGAAGCGGTGCTGGCGGCAATTCCCTACGGCGATCGGGTCACGGTGACACGCCAGAGCGCGCCCGAGGTGGTCGACTACGGCGTGATGCTGAAGGTCATCACGCGTGAGCGTCACCGCGCCGGCGACATCGTGCGCATGAGCGCCGAGCATGCGGTACTGGCGACCTATTACCGCAACAACGTGCTGCACCTGTTCGCGATCCCATCGCTGATCGCGTGCTGCTTTCTGGCCAACGCGGCCATGCGCACCGAGGACGTGCAGCGGCTGGCCGGCCGCGTCTATCCATATGTGGCCGCGGAGCTGTTCATGCGCTGGAGCGAGCAGGAGCTGGACGGCATTGTGGAACGCGCGCTGGTATCGCTCGCCGCCCTCGGCCTGCTCGAAGGCAGCGCCGAATCAAGGACCTGGCAGCGGCCGGCGCCGACCTCGGAGGCCGCGATGCAGCTGTCATTGCTGGCGCAGTCCACGATACAGACCATCGAGCGCTACTACCTGGCAATAGCGCTGCTGGTCCGGGCCGGCAGCGGCGAGATCACGCAGCGGCTGCTCGAGGAGCGCTGCCAGCTGATGGCCCAGCGCATGACCATGCTCTATGGCTTCAATTCACCGGAGTTCTTCGACCCGAGCCTATTCGAGAATTTCATCGATCTGCTGCGCGCCCGTGGCGTGGTGCGTACCGACGAATCCGGCCGGCTGCTGTTCGATGAGGTGCTGATCCGCGTAGCGGCTGACGCCCAGCTGGTGCTGTCGGAGCAGATCCGTCACAGCATCCTGCAGGTCACCCACGGGTAGAGCCGGCATCGGGCCGCTTTACGGCAGCCACTGCTCCGAGAGATCGAATGACAGGGTGCATTTTTGATAATTAAAAATGCACCCTGTCATTCGATCTCTCAGGGCGATGGTCACCGGACACTGACCTGATGTGCCGATTCTGGCCGGGGGTCTGCAGCTAGCCCCGTGGCCACAGCCAGCCGAATACGCCGCCGGCCAGCAGCGCGTAGATCAGGCCGTCGATCAGGTACTTGATCGTCGTGCTCCAGCGGCGTTGCCACCAGATCGACTGCTGTGGCTGGGCCAGCGCAAAACCCAGGAAGGCCACCGTGCCCACGACGCGAAATACGCTCAGGTAGGGCGCGCCCACGGTGAGCGTGCGGCTGGCCACGTAGCCGGACAGCAGCGCCACCAGCAGCAGGTAGACGAACCACTGCGCCAACGGCTTGCCCATGGACGGCTCGCTGCCGGCACTGAGCGTCAGCAGCACAATCGGACCGCGGTGTCGCTTCTCGAGCCACGCCGGATCGCGCATCTGCGCCGGCGCGGAGATGTGCGGCGCCATGTAGTCGCCCGGCGGGATCTGCGCGGCGCGCAGGGCATCGAGCACCGCATCCTCGTGCGGCAGTTTGCGCAGGTCGTGACGGTGATGCCCGACCAGCATATGCAGCAGCCAGCTCGCCAGGAAGATGATCACCGCCGACCCGATGATCGGCAGCCACAGCGACAGCAGCGAGATCATGATCCACCCCTGTTGTTATTGGCGGCCTCAAGATCATGTACAGCGATGTGCCCGCCGAAGCAAGACTCGACCACGCCTGGGCGCCCGGTGTGGCGCAGCGCCGGATTCAGCCGCCTTTGGCCGCGCGAAGGTGGCGCTGCGCCCGACTATTAGCGGACCCGGGACGCTCGCCGGTCGCGCAGCGCCTGACTCCAGGCTTCGAGTTTGCGCCGATAGCTCCAGCTGGCATTGGCCGGGCTGGTCGAGGGCAGACGGCAGATTTCCAGGCGCGGGAATTCGCGCGCCAGGGGCTCGCCGAAATGACGCCGCAGCGTCGTGTACGCGGTACCGCCGTTGCAGCACAAACGCCTGAGGCTGGCCGAGCGCCGCAGCAGCGCCGGCAGATCGTTGGCGGTCGCCGAATGATGTTCGATCGCGGCATCGAGGCTGCCGCCGCGCACGCACGATTGCAGCACGTCCCACAGGCCCAGGCGCTCGTGCAGCAGCACCTGCAGCCGCTCGCGATAGGGCAGCTCCGGGCCCGCGCCGCAGATCTCGCCCATGATCCTCCAGAAGTGATTGCGCGGATGCGCGTAGTACTGCTGCGCGTTGAGTGAGGCGACGCCCGGCATGCTGCCCAGGATCAGGATCCGGGCGTCGGCGCCGATCACGGCCGGGAAACCGTGCACGCGTGCGCCCGGCCTGCGAACGCGGCCCGGTTCAGTCGTCGGCAACGCGGCCGCGCAGCCGCTTGATCTGCTTGCGCTCACGTTTGTGCTCCAGGCGCCGCTGCCGCGAACCCAGCGTCGGACGGGTCGCATGGCGCTTCTTCGGCTCGACGCTCGCGCGTGCGATCAGCTCGTCGAGGCGCTCCAGCGCTGCGCGCCGGTTGCCCTGCTGGGTGCGATGGTTACGCGCCGTGATCAGCAGCGTGCCCCCGGCGGTCAAGCGGCTGCCGGCGAGCGCGCGCAAGCGCGCCTTGACCGGCGCCGCCAGCGCCTGCGTGCCGGCCAGATCGAAGCGCAGCTGCGCCGCGGTCGCGACCTTATTGACATTCTGGCCGCCCGGTCCCGAGGCGCGCACGAACTGGAACTGCAGCTCCTGCTCGGGGATTGCCGCGACATGCTTCACGGCATCGGCTCGTCGCGGCGCACGTAGACCTCGCGTTGGGCGACCGGGATGCTGATTCCCGCATCGCGAAACAGCCTCCAGATGGCGCGATTGACGTCGGAGCGCACGTTGTTGACGCCGGCTTCCGGGTCGGCGATCCAGAAGCGAAGCTCGAGATCCATGCCGTGATCGGAGAACTGCATCAGCCGCGACACCGGCGCCGGATCGCGCAGAATGCGCGCCTGACCCTCGGCGGCGCGCAGCAGCACCGCCAGTGCCTGCTCCGGATCGTCGCGATAGCTGACGCGCACCGGCAGCTTCAGGCGCACCTTGCGGTCGGAATAGCTCCAGTTGATCACCGAATTGGTGACGAGCTGCTGGTTCGGAACCAGCGTCTCGACCCCGTCACGGTCGCGCACCACGACGTAGCGGCCGCGCAGTGCCTGCACCCAGCCGAAGCTCTCGGTGCTGGTGCCGGGCAAGCCGGTAAAACTGATGACGTCGCCGGGCTTGATCGACTTGTCCATCAGCAGCACGAAACCGCTGACGAAATTGCTGGCGATGGACTGCAGGCCGAAACCAAGTCCCAGGCCGACCGCGCCGGTCAGCACCGTGAGTGCGGTCAGATCGACGCCGGCCGCGTTGACTCCCAGCAGCACGCCCAGGCCGATCAGAAAGAAATAGGTGAACTTGGTGATGCCGATGCGGGTCGATAGCGCGATCGACTCGACGTGCATGATGCGCCGCTCGGCCGCGCGCGCGACCACGCTGGTCACCAGCACGAACACGGTGATGATGACCAGCCCCTTGAGCAGCGTCCAGAGCGTGAACCGACCGTTGCCCGGCAGCAGGTTGATCGCGTCGAGGGTGTTCTGGATGGCGTCGAACCAGCCGACCAGCTGGAACGATATCGCCAGCCACACCAGCAGCGTCAGGCGCGTCTCCCAGGTGCGCAGCCAGGAACGCGGTCCGAGCGCGAGCCGCAGCAGATAGATCCCGAGCCGCACCAGGATCAGCGCGGTCGCCAGCTGCATCGCGATATCGAGCAGCGTCGCCGGCGAGCCCACGGCCGCGATCACGGTGCGGGCGACCAGCAGCGTCAGCAGCGCCGCCACCACCGGGGCCTCGATCAGCGAGATCTCGATCAGCCGCGCGCGCGCCCCGCGCAGGTTCAGCACCGCCAGGTGAGGCACGCGCCAGCGGCGCACGAAGCCGGCGGCGCCGAGGGCCGCGACGCCGCACAGCGCGATCACGCCGAGCTGCAGCAGCACCTCGCCGGCGGTGGCGGTGGCGATAAACGACTGGATCGCGCCGCCGTCAGGTGTGGTCACGGGAACTCGTCGAGGGTGTCATCACGAGCGCTGCGGCTTCAGGCATTGAGATCCGGTATCAGCTGGCTCTCGAGCTTCATGATCTGGTCCTTGAGCGCCAGCTTGCGCTTCTTGAGCCGTTTGAGCTGCAGTTCATCGATATGAATGTCCATCGACAGGCGCGAGATGACCTCATCCAGATCGCGATGCTCGATGCGCAACTGCCGCAGTTTCTCGACATTGCGGAACAGGTCGCGATCGACGTTGTCTTCCTGATCGCTCATTCCATTGATCGCCCTGAGACCATCGGCTGCAGGCCCCGCTACCGAGGTAGTTTTCGTTGAAGGGCTCCGTTACAGGCCCAGGCGGGCCATGATCGGCGTTATCCGCTCCGGTAGCTTAGCGAAGCGACCCAGCGGACGCCATGGCAGCCCCGGCTCGTGGAAGTCCGAGCCGATCGAGCCGGCAAGATCGAAGCGACGCGCGAGTGTCGCAGCGCGATCGGCATCACCCGGGCCCATGCCGGCGAGGCTGACCTCCAGTCCGGTGCCACCGGCCGCCTTGAATTCGGCGACCAGCTCGCGCAGCATGCCATGCGACACCCGGTAGCGGTGCGGGTGAGCCAGCACCGCGACGCCGCCGGCATCGATAATGCACTGCACCGCGAGCGCCACCGGCGGCCACTCGGCGCCGACATAGCCGGGCCGGCCGCGCTTGAGCCAGCGCTCGAATGCGGCCTGGACCGAGCTGGCTAGTCCCCGCGAGTGCAGCGCGCGCGCCAAGTGCGCGCGGGTCGGCGCGGCGGCTGCGAGCGCCTCGGCCGCCAGCGCCGCACCCGGCAGGCCGGCCCGTGACAGGCGCTGCGCGATCGCCGTCACCCGCTCGCGGCGCAGCTCGAGCACGCGCGCGCAATGCGCGCCGAATGGCCGATGCGCGC
This sequence comes from Steroidobacterales bacterium, assembly GCA_044440135.1. Lineage (GTDB taxonomy): Bacteria > Pseudomonadota > Gammaproteobacteria > Steroidobacterales > Steroidobacteraceae > FEN-1191. The sequence continues at coordinate 8,900 of JBIODC010000058.1, forward strand.
CGTCGATATTGAGGCCGATGACATGGATCTCGCGATCGCGCCACGCGCCGGTCAGCTCCACGCCCGGCACGAAGCGGATGCCATGCAGCTCGCAGGCGGCGCGCGCCTCGTCGCAGCCGAGCGCGGTGTCGTGGTCGGTCAGTGCCAGCAGCCCAACCCCGCGCTGCGCGGCCAGCGCCACCAGCGCCGTCGGCGCGAGCAGGCCGTCGGAGCAGTGGCTGTGGGTGTGCAGATCGACGCGAAGTTCCATGGCAGCGACCGTCACAGGCCGCGCAGCAGCGCCACCCAGTCCCGGGAGCGATCGCCATAGGCGATGAATGACGGATTGATGACATCCTCGCGCACGTTGTAGCGCAGCGGCCGCCCCTCGGGGTCGACCAGGCAGCCCCCGGCCTCGAGCACCACGGCCTGCCCGGCCGCCGTGTCCCACTCGGAGGTCGGGCCGCGACGCACGTACAGGTCGCCGCCGCCCTCGGCCAGCAGGCCGAATTTCAGCGCGCTCCCCAGGCTGATGCGCACCTGCGGGCCGAGTGCGTCGAGCATGCGATCCAGCACCGCATCGCCGTACGAGCGGCTGCCGAGCACCCGTAGCGGCTGCGCGGCCTGCAGTTGCACATGGATCGGCGTGCGCGCGCCATCGGCGCCGCGACGGAACGCCCCGCAGCCGCGCGCCGCCGCATACAGCACCGACCGCGCCGGCGCCGATACCACGCCGAGCACCGGCTCGCCGTCCTCGATCAGCGCGATGTTGACGCTGAACTCACCGTTGCGCTTGACGAACTCGCGCGTCCCGTCGAGCGGATCGACCAGCCACAGCGTGGACCAGGAGCGTCGCTGCGCGAACACTTCGGGCGCCGATTCCTCGCCGAGCATCGGCCATTGCGGGGTCAGGCCGCGCAAGCCGGCGTCGATCACGCGTTGCGCCGCAAGATCGGCCTCGGTGCGCGGCGAGCGGTCGTCCTTCAGCGTCACGCTGAAACCGGCCTGGTAGATGCGCATGATCTCGCGGCCGGCGGACTCGGCGATATCCATCACGGCGGGCAGCCAGGCAGACAGCTCGCCCGGACCGAGACTCATGCGTTCGCTTCCGCCATAGGCTCTATGATAGCCGACCGTATGGACGCCGACGCCAATGGTCCCCCCAGCGCCGCGGCTCTGAGCGCGTCCGAATGGGCGGGTATCGAGACCGTGCTACTCGATCTGGATGGCACGCTGCTCGATCTGGCGTTCGACAATTACTTCTGGCGAACGCGGGTGCCGCAAGCCTGGGCGCGCGCGCGCTCGATGAGTCCGGAGCAGGCGCTGGCCGAGCTGCAGCCGCGCTTTCGCGCGCGCGAGGGCACGCTCGATTGGTATTGCATCGACTACTGGAGCCGCGAGCTCGAGCTCGACATCGCCGCGCTCAAGCACACCGATGCGCACCACATCCGCTGGCTGCCGGGGGCGCGCGAGTTCCTCGGCCGGGTGCGCGCGCTGGGCAAGCGCCTGGTACTGGTGACCAATGCGCATCCGACCACGCTCGCGATCAAGGATGCGCGCACCCAGGTGATCAGCCACTTCGACGCCGGCTTCAGCTCGCATACCTTCGGTACGCCGAAGGAGCAGGTGAGGTTCTGGCGCGAGCTGGCCAAGGTGGAGCAATTCGATCCGGCGCGCAGCCTGTTCGTCGACGACAGCCTGCCGGTGCTGCGTGCGGCGCGCGCGGCCGGCATCGGCCTGATCTACGCGGTGCAGCGGCCCGACAGCGGCGGGCCGGCGCGATTGCAGCCGGAGTTTCCGGCCGTGGACGCGGTCTGGCAGCTGCTGTAGCGCCGATCCTTCGAGGACTTCAGCGTCCCTGGCGCCGGCGGTGAGGACCCCCGGGCCGGCTGCTGCGGCCGGCGCCCGGGCGGGCCGCGCCGCCGCGTCGCATCGGCGGGGCGTAGGTCGGCGCGCGATGCGCGTGCGTCGCGGCATCGAGCGGCGCCAGCAGTTGCGGCGCGACCGCGGCTACCGGGATCTTGTGGCCGATGAAGGCCTCGATGTCCGGCAGACCGATCGCGTACTCCTCGCAGCCGAAGCTGATCGCGTCGCCTTCGGCGCCGGCGCGCGCCGTGCGGCCGATGCGATGCACATAGTCGGGGGCATCCTGCGGCAGGTCGAAGTTGAACACATGGCTCACGTCCGGAATGTGCAGTCCGCGCGACGCCACGTCGGTGGCGATCAGCACCGCCAGCTCGCCCTCGTGGAACTGTCGCAGGAATTGCAGGCGCTTCTTCTGCGGCACATCGCCCGAGAGCGCCTGGGCATTGAAGCCGTTGGCACGCAACGCGGTCTCGAGCCGCTCGGCCGTGCGCCGCGTATTGACGAATACCAGCGTGCGATGCGCCTCGGTCTCGCGCAGCAGCCCGATCAGCAGCGGCAGCTTCTCCTCCATCGACGGGAAGTAGATCACCTGGCGGATGCGGTCGATGGTGACCTTGTCGGGCTCGATGCGCACCAGCTCCGGGTTGTTCATGTGCTCGTAGGCGAGCTCGAGCACCCGGTGCGACAGCGTGGCCGAGAACAGCATCGACTGGCGGTGCTCGGGCCGCGGCAGGCGGCGCAGCAGGTAGCGGATGTCGGCGATGAAGCCGAGGTCGAACATGCGATCGGCCTCATCGAGCACCAGCACCTGCACGTGGCGCAGGTCATACACCCCCTGCTTGAGGTAGTCGATCAGCCGCCCCGGCGTGCCGACCAGCACGTCGACACCTTCGACCAGCGTGCGGCGCTGCTGTTCATAGTCGGTACCGCCGAACACCACTGCGAGCTTCAGGCCGGTGTGCTTGCCGAGCACCGCCGCGTCCTTGTGTATCTGCACCGCGAGCTCGCGTGTCGGCGCGACCATCAGCGCACGGATCGAAGTCCGGACGCGGTTGGGCGCCGCCGGCTTCGACAGCAGCGATTGATACAACGCCACCAGGAACGCGGCGGTCTTGCCGGTACCGGTCTGTGCCTGACCGGCAATGTCGCGACCCTGCAGTGCGAGCGGCAGCGTCTGCGCCTGGATCGGTGTGCAGTATTTGAAGCCGGCATCGACGATGCCCTGAGCCAGCGCGGCGGTCAGGGGCAGGGAGCCGAAGCTCAGCGAACTGAGATGTTCATCACTCATTGAGGGTTGTTCATAAATGACCGATAGGGTGTGGGGACCGACTCAAGACTTGCAAAGCGACCCGGAAAGGACTAAAAATAAGCGCAACCGGCGGCCGTTCTGTCCGCACCTGTCAAGCCATCCAGACGCAAGCAATTCAGGGTTAACCCGCAAGCTAGTGTAACCGTTAGACGGCTTCCCGGGGCGCGACACCGGCCCCGCCGCGAAAAATCTGTTCGGTTATTTGCTAACAATTCATCTCGTAAATTCGTTTTTGTCCCCAATATCAAGGCTTATCCCCTCAACGGAGGCTCAACTGCGTGAGTAACGAGCACATAGTGCATACCTCGGACGGCAGCTTCGATCAGGACGTCCTGAAGGCTGAGAAACCGGTGTTGCTGGATTTCTGGGCGGAATGGTGCGGTCCATGCAAGATGATCGCGCCGATCCTGGATGAGATCGCCACCGAGTACAAGGATCGGCTGCGGATCGCGAAGCTCAACATCGATGAGAACCCGCACACGCCACCCAAATACGGCATCCGCGGCATTCCCACGCTGATTCTGTTCAAGAACGGCTCGGTCGAAGCGCAAAAGGTCGGCGCTCTGTCCAAATCACAACTGGCGACTTTTCTGGATCAGCACCTGTGAGAGGCTACCTCGGCAATCAGGGCCGCAACCGGCCCCAGAACAAAGGCCCGCGTCATGGCAATCGCGATGGCAATCGCGGCAACGGGCGTCCCGATGACCAGTTGATGCCGGATCTCGAGCCGTTGGGGGAAGACGACGCCGAGATCATCAGTCCCGCTGAGCTCGAACGCTCGCGCAGCTCGATGAACCTGACCGAGCTCAAGGCCAAGCCGATCCACGAACTGGTGAAGATGGCCGAGTCGATGGGGCTCGAAAACCTCGCGCGCTCGCGCAAACAGGACATCATTTTCTCGATCCTCAAGGCGCATGCGCGCAACGGCGAGGATATCTACGGCGACGGCGTGCTCGAGATCCTGCAGGACGGCTTCGGCTTCCTGCGCTCTTCGGACGGCTCCTACCTGGCTGGACCCGACGACATCTATATCAGCCCGAGCCAGATCCGTCGCTTCAACCTGCGCACCGGCGATACCGTGTCGGGGCTGATCCGTCCGCCCAAGGACGGTGAGCGCTAC
>JBIODC010000059.1:0-12982 GCA_044440135.1 Steroidobacterales bacterium
ATCGGCGCGAGCGGATGGCGCGCCAGGAATTCCGGCAGCATGGCCGCGGCATTGCACGCCCTGGGGTTGTACTTCATGGTGCAGGAGCCGAGCGGATAGAAATGCGTGTCGATCGAGAAATTCAGCTGCGACAGGCGCGTGTAATGGCGCACCGCATCGAGTTCGCTGACCTCGGGCAGCAGCGGCCGGAGCCGCCGTCGCAGCGCTTCCGGCAGCGCATCCGCGGCTGTCCCCGCCGGCGCCGGCGGCCATTGGCCGCGCGCACCGCGGCCGGGGCGCGAATACTCGAAGATCAGCTTCTCACGCAGCGGCAGTGCCATGGCCTAGCCTGTGCTCGGGCGCCGCATCGTCTACGCCGCGCGCGCCGGGCGCAGCGTCTCGGACAGCGCGCGCGCGTAGGCCTCGATGTCGGCGCTGCTGCGGGTCTCGGTCGCGCACACCAGCAGCGCCGGGCCGAGCTCCGGGTAGTGATCGATCAGGTCGAGGCCGCCCTGGATGCCGCGCTTGGCCAGCGCCGCGAGCACCGCGGCCACCGGCCGATCCAGCGACAGCACCGCTTCGTGGAAACACGGGCGGGTGAATACGCGGCGCACGCCGGCGATCCCGGTCAGTGCGCGCACCAGCTCCTCGGTACGCGCGATCGAGGCCGCGGCCACGCGCTCCAGGCCCTGCGCGCCCATCAGCGACAGATACAGCGTGCCGGCCATCATCAGCAGGCCCTGGTTGGTGCAGATGTTCGAGGTCGCCTTGGCGCGCCGGATATGCTGCTCGCGCGCCTGCAGCGTCAATGCGAACCCCGGCCGGCCGTCGGCATCGACCGTGGCACCGACGATGCGCCCCGGCATCTGCCGCACGTGCTGCATGCGCGTGGTCATGAAGCCGAAGTACGGCCCGCCCGAGGACAGCGGGCAGCCGAGCGGCTGGCCCTCGCCGACGACGATGTCGGCGCCCTTCGCGCCCCATTCTCCGGGCGGCTTGAGCAGCGCCAGCGAGATCGGGTTCACCACTGCGATCACCAGCGCCTCGCGTGCGTGCGCCCAGTCGGTCAGCGCATCGACCTCCTCGATCACGCCGAAGAAATTCGGCTGCTGGATCACCAGCGCGGTGAAATCCTGCGACTCATGCGCGCTGAGCGCCTCGAGGCTCAGATGGCCCGCTTCGCGCGCGTACGGCAGGGTCTCGAACATCAAGCCCTGGTTCAGCGCGGTGGCGAGCGTGACCGCGCGATAGTGCGGATGCAGGCTGCGCGGCAGCAGGATGCGCGCCGCCTTGGAGCGCCGGTTGGCGCGCACCGCCATCAGGCAGGCTTCGGCGACCGCGGTCGCGCCGTCGTACAGCGATGCGTTCGAGACCTGCATGCCGGTCAGGCTCGCCATCATGCTCTGGTACTCGTAGATCGACTGCAGCGTGCCCTGACTGGCTTCGGCCTGGTAGGGGGTATAGGCGCTGTAGAACTCGCCGCGAGTGATCGTGGACCAGACCGCCGCGGGGATGTGGTGCTCGTAGGCGCCGGCGCCGATGAAGCACAACGGCCGGCCGTCGGCTCGTGCCCGCGCCGCCATGAGCTGCATCACCTCGAGCTCGCTCAAGGCCGCGGGCAGCTCATCCAGCGACTGCACCCGCAGTTGCGGGGGTATCTCATCGAACAGCGCCTCGATGCTCGGCGCGCCGATGGCCGCGAGCATCTCGCGTTGGTCCTCATCGGTGTGCGGAATGAAGGGCATTCGGGTGCTTCAGCCTTCGACGGCGAGCGCCTGATAGTCGAGCGCCGACAGCAACCCCGGATCGGCGCCCTGGGCCGTGGGTTTGAGCCGCATGATCCAGCCACGGCCATACGGATCCTGGTTGATCAACTCCGGCGCCTGGGTCAGCTGCGAATTGACCGCCACCACCGTCGCGGCGAGCGGCGCATAGATGTCGGAGGCGGCCTTGACCGATTCGACCACCGCGCAGGCCTCCCCGGCGGTCAGGCTGCGGCCGACCTCGGGCAGTTCGACGAACACCAGGTCGCCGAGCGACTCCTGCGCGTGATCACTGATGCCGATCTCGACGCTGCCGTCGGGCAGCGTCCTGAGCCATTCGTGGCTGCGCGTGTATTTGAGCTCTGCCGGGATCTTGCTCATCTATGCCGCTCCTTCCGAGCATCGGTCCGAACCATCACGCTGGCCGATGCGTCACGATCTACAGCTGGATCAAAGCGCGGCCGTGCCGCACGAACGGCGGGCGCACCGTCAGCGCCGGCAACAGCCGGCCGCGCACCTCGACCTGGACCGAGGTTCCGGTCGGCGTCGGCACCCGCGCCAGGCCGATCGAGCGCGCCAGCGTCGGCGAATACGTGCCGCTGGTGACCTCGCCTTCGCCCACGCCCGACACGATGACGCGTTGATGGCTGCGCAGCACCGCACGATCATCGAGCACCAGGCCGACCCGCTTGTGCTCGCTGCCGCGCGCGCGCACCGCCTCGAGCGCCGAGCGGCCGATGAATTCGCGCTCGCGCGGCTCGAACGCCACGGTCCAGGCCAGGCCCGACTCGAGCGGGTTGGTGCGCTCGTCCATGTCGTTGCCGTAGAGATTCATGCCGGCCTCCAGCCGCAGCGTATCCCGGGCCCCGAGGCCGCATGAGCGCACGCCGGCCGCATTCAGGCCCTGCCAGACCTTTCCGGCGTCGCCTGCCGGCAGCATGATCTCGAAGCCGTCCTCACCGGTATAACCGGTACGCGCCGCGAACCAGTCCGCGATCTGGGCACCGTGAAACGGCGGCAGCGCCATCGCGGCCGCGGCGGCCTGGGCCGACAGCAGCGTCGCGGTGCGCTCGCGTGCCAGCGGACCCTGGACCGCCAGCATCGCCAGGTCCTGGCGCACCAGCAGCCGGACGTCGTAATTGGTCGCCTCGGCACCGATCCATGCCAGGTCGCGCTCACGCGTGCCGGCGTTGACCACCAGCCGGAAATGATCGTCGCCGAGGTAATAGGCGATCAGATCGTCGATGACCCCGCCCTGCTCATTGAGCATGCAGCTGTAGAGGGCGCTGCCCGCGACCTTGAGCCGGCCGACATCATTGGCCAGCAGACGCAACAGCAGCGCGCGCGAGCGCGCGCCGATCAGATCAACCACACCCATGTGGGAAACGTCGAACACGCCGGCCGCGTTGCGCACCGCATGGTGCTCCTCGATCTGCGAGCCGTAGGCGACCGGCATGTCCCAGCCGCCGAAATCGACCATGCGCGCCCCCAGCGCCACGTGCAGGTCGTATAAACAGGTGTGCCTGCCCAGACTCCTCTCCGCTGTGCCGTCCCGCTGCGTGCGCGCCTGCCCGCGGACCCGCGGCGGTTGCATCACGGCTGTTATCAACGGGTAACGCAATCATAACAGCGAGCGCCGCGTCCCCACTACGTTTTGCCTTTACAATAGGCACATGGTACGCAATCGCCACCCGAGCCTGCCGGTCAAGGTTGCCGGCATCACGATCGGCGGTCAGGCACCGATCGTGGTGCAGTCGATGACCAACACCGACACCGCCGACGTCGAATCCACTGCCCGTCAGGTGCAGCAACTGGCCGCCGCCGGCTCCGAGCTGGTGCGCATCACGGTCAACACCGCCGAGGCCGCCGCGGCAGTGCCGCGCATCGGCGAGCGGCTGCAGCAGCTGCGCTGCAACGTGCCGCTGATCGGCGACTTCCACTTCAACGGCCACAAGCTGCTGCAGGACCATCCGGCCTGCGCCGCGGTGCTCGCCAAGTACCGCATCAATCCGGGCAACGTCGGGCGCGGCAGCAAGCGTGACCCGCAGTTCGCGGAGATGGTCGAGATTGCCTGCCGCAACGACAAGCCGGTGCGCATCGGCGTCAATTGGGGCAGCCTCGACCAGGATCTGCTGCTGCGGCTGATGGATGAGAACAGCCGCCGCAGCGAGCCCCAGTCCGCGCAGGAAGTGATGCGCGATACGATCGTGCGCTCCGCGCTCGACTCCGCCGCCCGCGCGGTCGAGCTCGGCCTGCCGCGCAATCGTATCGTGCTCTCGGCCAAGGTCAGCGCGGTGCAGGACCTGGTGGCGGTCTACACCGAGCTCGCATCGCGCTGCGAATTTCCGCTGCACCTCGGGCTCACCGAGGTCGGCATGGGCTCCAAGGGCATCGTCGCCTCCTCGGCCGCCATGGCGATCCTGCTGCAGCAGGGGATCGGCGACACCATTCGCGTATCGCTGACCCCGGAGCCGGACGGCGATCGCACGCGCGAGGTCATCGTTGCGCAGGAACTGCTGCAGACCATGGGGCTGCGCTCGTTCACGCCGCTGGTGACCGCCTGCCCCGGCTGCGGCCGCACCACCAGCACCTATTTCCAGACCCTGGCCGATCGCATCCAGCGCCATCTGCGCGAGCGCATGCCGGGGTGGCGCAGCGTCTACGACGGCGTCGAAGAGATGACGGTGGCGGTGATGGGCTGCGTCGTCAACGGCCCGGGCGAGAGCAAGCGCGCCAACATCGGCATCAGCCTGCCCGGCACCGGCGAGCGGCCGGTGGCGCCGGTGTACGAGGACGGCGAGAAGACCGTGACGCTCAAGGGCGAGCACATCGCCGAGGAATTCCAGGAGCTGGTGGAGCAGTACGTCGCGCGCACCTATGCGCGCAGGGTCCAGAGTTGAAGGATGCTGCCGCCATGAACGAGCTGGTTGAACGCCGCTGCAAACCCTGCGAGGGCAAGGTCGCCGCATACACCGCCGAGCAGGCCAAATCCGAGCTCAAGCAGCTCTCGCCCGACTGGCGCCTGATCGAGGATGGCAAGGCCATCCGGCGCGAATTCTCATTTCGCGACTTCTACCGCACCATGAGCTTCGCCAATGCGCTCGCGCATGTCGCCAATATCGAGGACCACCACCCGGATCTCGAGATCGGCTACAACTACTGCCGCGTGCGCTACTCCACCCACGCCATCGGCGGGCTGTCGGAGAACGATTTCATCTGCGCCGCGAAGATCGACCGCATTCCCACCAAGTGACGCGCGCGCTCCGCGCGCGATGCGTCATGCCGGTTTCGCTCTCTCGGTACGCACAGTCGAGCGGTTCGAACCTGGCTCTACTTCGCGGAGGCGCGAATGTCCGACGCATGCGGTTCGATCCAATAGACGTTGGTGCCATCGATGGCGATCGTATTTACGAAATTCACTCCGTCGAAATCCAACACTGGTGTGGCTGGACCTCCGGTCACTGGGACCTTGGAGATACTGGCGCCGACCTGGGAGCTGGTGGTGCCGAACCAGTACAGATAGGCGCCATCCAGCATTAGTGGGAGCGGAAGCGCTGCGCCGCCGCCGGTGGACACGAGGGGCGTCGCCGTCCCACCTGCCAGGGGCAGTTTGGAAATATTTCCGGTGGGTGAATCGAGAAAATAGGCATTTGCTGCGTCGATCACGAAGTCCCATGAGACTCCCTGCGCGACGATATTCAGCGCCCCACCCGCTGCGGGAACGCTCAACAGCGCGTTGCTGACGGATACCCAGTACAGGTTACCGTCGGTGCCCAGATGAATCTGACCGCCGGATATTGCCACCGTCGCGCCCTGATCTGCCAGCACCGTGACCGGGCCGCCGATGATCGGCGCCTTGCGGGCGGAGACCCGCAGGGCGCTGTCCCAGTAAACCCAGGTGTCGTCTACCGCCAGACCTGCAACCGGGCCGTCGTCTGCGGCAACCGTCATCGGCATACCGCCCGTCAAGGGCAGGCGCTTTATGCGCCATAGATCGGCGATGTAAAGCGCCGAGGAGGTTGCCAGGAATGCGGGCGCAGTGCTCGAAATCCCGGACAGGACGGTCTGGACGCCATTGGCGGATGTCAGGCAGGCAACGCGGGAAAACCCCTCGGTCAGTCCGACACCGCCGCCCTCGGTCCAGTTGAGCTGGGATGCAGAATCCAAGGCAAGGCGACGGGGTGCATCACCCCCCTGATAAATGGTGGTGGCGCCTCCTCCCATCAGCGGCGCGCTCCTGATCAGTCCACTCTCACCATGTGCCGCACCGGTAGTTTCGCTCCACAGCACATTGCTGCCACTAATCAGCAGATCCAGAGGGGTATTCGGAGTCGATGTCGCGAGCGTCGTGATGCTGCCTCCGTTGACGGGCACGGAATTCACCCCCGTGCTATCGATCCAGAGCACCTGGCCGCCGGCCGCCGCCAGCCGCGTTGGCGTGGAAATCGCACTAGAAACGGTGAACGCCGAGCCGCCTCCGAGTGGCTGCGCAACCAGGGTTTCGGTGAACGGCGGGTTTCTTGGGTAGTTCGGGGTCGTGTAATAGAGGTTGTCGGCGTCAAGCGCCAATGTATTCGCCGCCGAACCCAACGATAAGGTGGCAACCGTCGTGACCATCCCACCGCTGGTGGACACCTGTCGTATGGCACCAGGCCCAGGAAACGCGTTTTCCATCCAGTACAAGCTGCCGGAGCCGCCCGCCAACGCGACGACGGGGGTGAAGCTGGACCTAACTTGGGTCGTGGCTCCGCCGGTTATCGGCGTGGCATTGATGACATAGACGTCTGGACTTGCGCTGGAACTGATCCAGTACACGACATTGCCGTCGACGACGATATCGGACCCCGTGAACGGGCCACAGACATAGCTGGTGGCCAAGACGGTTGTGTTCCCGCTGGCGGTGGTGCGATTCATTACCCTCGATATCGTATTCGTACCGCAGGTGCCGTCGCCCACGAGCGGCCTATCGTCCTCCCAGATCAGATCGGTGTTCGCGAACGCCACGGCCTGAATTTGGACTACGCGAGTTGCGAGGTCGGTTACGTTTCCGCCTGCGACCGCGACACGGCGCAGAGCAGCGCCGCCGGTCTCGGACCAATAGAGACTGCCGCTTGCGACAACCAACGACGAGGCACCGGGACCCGTCGCGGCGACCACGCGTGCTTGACTGGATACAGGCACCACCTCGAACTCGCCGACCAACTCATTGGACACCGCACCGCCGTTATCCTTCACTGTCACATGGACGGTATAGATTCCGGCTCCACTCGCCGTCATGACGACATTGCCGACGATCGTTCCTGAGGTCTGGCCGTTCAGGCCTGATATCGGCACAGTGCTCGAGGACACCTGAGTGCCGTTCGCATCAGTAATCCGCAACGTCAATGTCGCAACATCGCCCCCGCTGTCCGTGAAGTTAACCGAGCCGCTGACCGTGAACCCGCCGGCGCTCGTCACCGGCACTGAAGTGGGCGAGTAGACAAGGCCGGAGATAACGGGCGGGCTTGGCGCCGGGCCACCGCCACCGCCACCGCCTCCGCCTCCGCCTCCACATCCGGCCAGCGTGAGGGCAACGGCCACCGCGATGCCGGTTAGCGCGTCCCACAATCCATCGCATTTTAAATTCGTTCTAATCATGTCGCCCCCCCCAAGCCACGCGGCGAGTGGCAAAATGCTCAAAGATCAGTGTGCGATTGAGGGGAGAAAAAGCGCATCGTGGCTAACACCTAGCGGTTGATTGAAGACAATCAACTGTTCGCATAGGTGTTGACGCAACTGAAGTCGCAGCCGACAGTGCGTGACAACTCCGAAGCGATGTGAAGCGCGCGGACGGATGTCCCCGCTACAAATAGAAGTCGATCGGTCGTTAAGAAACGCTGCGCAGTCGGGATTCCAACAGCGTGCTCAGCTGGCGCGCGCCAGGCGCGGCAGCTCGCCGGCCGTGCCCAGTGCCTGGCGCGCGAACGCCCGCTTGAGCATGGCGCTGCGATTGACCAGCGACAGACCGCGATCGAGCAGCCAGGCGGCCGGACCGAAGTCGGCGCCAAAGCCGCTCTGGAATGCGCTCATGGCCGCATCCATGACCAGGTTGTGCGTGCGCCGCCGCTGCTCGTAGCCGCGCAGCACGCGCAGCGCGCCCGGGTCTTCGCGCTCGGCCGTCGCGCCCGCCACCGCCTCACATAGCGCCGCGGCATCGAGCAGGCCGAGGTTCGCGCCCTGGCCCGCGAGCGGGTGGATCACATGCGCCGCATCGCCGATCAACGCACAGCGCGGCGCGATGTACGACTGGGCCGCCATGCTGCGCAAGGGAAAGCTCGCGCGCTCGCTCGCAAGCGTGATCGCCCCGAGCACACCACCGGCGGCCGCCTGCAGGCGCTCGCCGAACTGCGCGCCATCGCAGGCAGCGAGCTCCGGCGCCAGCGCCTCATCGATCGACCAGACGATCGAGCAGCTGCCGTCGAACAGGGGCAGGAATGCGAGCGGTCCGGTCGGCAGGAATCTCTGCCAGGCGGTGTTCGCATGTGCTCGCTCGCTGCGCACGGTCGCCACGATCGCGAGCTGCCGGTAATCGTGCGTGCGCACCGTAAGGCCGGCGCACTCGCGCACCAGCGAGTGCGCGCCATCGGCGCCGACCAGCAGCCGCGCGGTGAGCTCACGGCCATCAGTGCACTGCAGTCGCACGCCGCCGGCGTCGATGCGAGCGCTCAGCAGCTGGCCCGCGATCAGGCTGCCGCCGGCGGCGCGGAAACTGTCGATGCAGGCACGCAGCAGTGCACCGTTCTCGGCAATGAACCCAAGATTCGGCTCGCCGATGTCGGCGGCGTCGAAACACAGCCCGGACTCTAGCCCGGCCTCACCGGCCGCGGCGCTCGACAGATACCACACCCGCATGCGCTCGTAGGCGCAGAGCCGTGCCTGATCCAGCCGCGGCCAGGCGTCCGCCGCGCGCAGCACGCGCTCGCTGGCGCGCGATATCGCCACCACGCGCAGCTCCGGCGGCGCATCCGGCCCGCTCGCGGCGGGCAGCTCGCCCGCCAGCAGCGCGATGCGTTGCGGCTCGATGCCCCCATGGCGCACCAGCAGGGCCGCGGCGCAGGCGCCGGCCAGGCCGCCACCGACGATCACGATGTCATAGCCGGCCGTCATGACTGCAGCGGCAGGCCGCGTGACAGGCGCGGCAGCGTGCGGCCAAAGCCCCAGCTCAGTCGCGACAGTGCGCGCTTGGCCGGCGGACTCAGGTCGAACAGCAGCAGTCCGAGGTCGCGGGCCGCGATCGCCCCGGCGCGCCGGGTACGAAACAGCTGCACCAGCTGATCGGTGAACGCGATCATGCCGCGGCGATCGGCCGCGCGCTGCGCGGCGAACTGCGACAGCAGGACATCCGAGCCGGGATCGCTCGCACTCGCGATCAGTTCGGCCAGCATGGCCGCATCGCGCAGTCCGAGATTGAAGCCCTGCGCCGCCACCGGGTGCAGCGCCTGCGCGGCGTTGCCGATCAGCGCCACGCGCTCACCGCTCAGGCGTTCCGCGCGCACCAGCGCCAGCGGGTAGCTGGCGCGCCTGCCGACCTGGAGAATCTGGCCCGCGCGCCAGCCGAAGCTCTGCTGCAGCGCCTGGCAGAATTCGCCGTCGTCGGCAGCGCGCATCGCCTGCGCGCTGCCGGGCGCCAGGGTCCACACCGCCGCATACTCCCCGCCGGCCAGCGGCAGCAGCGCCAGCGGACCACTCGCGGTGAAGCGCTCGTAGGCGATGCCGCGGGCCTGCCGATCGGTCCTGACATTGGCTACCAGCGCCACCTGCTGGTAATCGCGCTCGCTCGAATCGATGCCGGCGGCCTGCTTGACCAGCGAATGCGCACCGTCGGCGGCGACCACCAGCCGCGCCTGCACCAGACTGTCATCGCCCGGCTGGGCGTCCCCGCCATCCCCGGCATGCCCGGTGGCTTGCGTGACCCGGCCGCTGCGGACGCGAAGCTGCGCCCATTCCGGACCGAGCTCGACCGCCGTCACGCGCGCCGGGCTGCGCAGCTCAATGCGCCCGCAGCGGGCGAGCGAGCGCCACAGCGCCGCGCCCAGCTGGCGGTTGCTGATCGTGTAGCCGAGGGCCGCGAGCTCGTGCTCGGCCGCGTTGAGCCGCGCAAAGCCGAAGTGGCCGGCGTCCGAAATATGAATCTCGCGTATCGGGCCCGCGTCGGCCGCGATCTGTTCCCAGACCCCGAGGGTAGTGAGGATCTGCCGCGCGCCGTTGCCCAGCGCGGTGCTGCGATCATCGAAGCTCGGCTGCGTGGCGCTGCTGACGGCCACGGCCTCGATCAGCAGTATCTTCAGCCGCGTGCCGGCCAGCGCCAGCGCCAGACTCGCCCCGACCATGCCGCCACCGACGATAGCGACGTCACAGCGGCACGCGGCCGGGGATTTCACGCGGCGGCCATCAGCGCTTCGATCTCGTCCGGCGCCTTGGGCGCATCGTCGGTCAGCACCTCGCAGCCGTGGCGCGTGACCACGACGTCGTCCTCGATGCGCACGCCGATGTTCCAGAAGCGCCGCGACACCCCGCGGCTGCCGGCCGCGATGTAGATGCCGGGCTCCACGGTCAGCACCATGCCGGGCTCGAACACCCGCCATTCATCGCCGACCTTGTAGTCGCCGACATCGTGCACGTCCATGCCGAGCCAGTGGCCGGTGCGATGCATGAAGAACGCCTTGTAGGCACCCGAGCGGATCAGGTGCGGCAGCGACCCCTTGAGCAGGCCGATGCGCTTGAGCCCCTGGGTGATGGCCCGCACGGCGGCTTCGTGCGGCTGGTCCCAGGAATTGCCGGGCTTCACCTTGGCAATCGCCGCGCGCTGTGCCTCGAGCACCACCTCGTACACCGCCCGCTGCTGGCTGCTGAAGCGGCCGCCGACCGGGTAGGTGCGCGTGATGTCGGAGGCGTAGTAGCCGAATTCGCAGCCGGCATCCACCAGCAGCATCTCGCCATCGTTGAGACGCGCACTGTTGTCGCGGTAGTGCAGGACGCAGGAGTTGGCGCCGCCGCCGACGATCGGGTGATAGGAAACGTCGGCGCCGTGCCGGTTGAACTCGTGCAGCAGCTCGGCCATGACCTCGTATTCCATGCGTCCCGGACGGCAGAAGCGCATCGCGCGCACGTGCGCGCCGGCGGCAATCTCGCCCGAGCGGCGCATCAGGCTCAGCTCGGCGCGGCTCTTGAACAGCCGCATGTCGTGCAGCACGTGATCGAGCGCCACGAACTCCTGCGGCGGATGCATGCCGCTGCGCGCCTGCGAGCGCAGCCGGTTGACCCAGCCGACCACGCGCTGGTCGAATTCCTGGATCAGACCCATGGTGTAGTAGACGCGCGAGCGCTTCTCGAGCAGGCCCGGCAGGATCTCGTCGATATCGGTGATCGGAAAGGCATCGTCGGCGCCATATTCCTCGACCGCGCCCGCCGGACCCGCGCGCCGGCCGTCCCAGATCTCGCGTTCGCGGTTGCGCTCGCGCACGAACAGCACATATTCCGCCGCCTCGCGCCCCGGGATCAGCACCGCCACCGCCTCCGGCTCATCGAGGCCGGTCAGGTAGTGGAAATCGCTGTCCTGGCGGTAGTTGTACTCGACATCGTTGTTACGTTGCCGCACGGGTGCCGCCGGCAGGATCGCGATCGCGTCGCTGCCCATCAGGCGCATCAGCTGGGTACGGCGGCGCGCGAATTCACCCTTGACTGGATCGGCCATGAATGCCTCGGTGACAGATTGCTGGTGACAAAATGCGGGTCCGGACAGTACCGCAGGTACGCACTCTAGTGCAGCACGCGTCCGGGTGGCAGGTTGCGCTCGCGCAGCGGCTCGAGCTCATCGAACACCAGTTGCACTCCCACGCGTACGAACTCCGTCAGTTCCGCCAGAGCCGATTCATTCGCCTCCTCGCCGTCGCTGACATCGACGCCGGCACGCGTGATCTCGGTCAGATCGCGAACGATTTCGCCCAGTTCTCCGGGCAGGCGCTGCGGATCGGCGGCCCCGCTGGTGCCCAGCCCGTACAGAAACCCGGTGCACCACGCGGTCAGCGCCTGGGTACGCTCCTCGATCGGGCGGTCATCCCCGGGGATCAGCAGGTCGAAGTCCATGCCGTGCCCGGTCAGAGCCGCGACCGTGCCCTCATAGAGAGTCTGCAGGACCGGATCGGCGTCGCCGGCGCCGCCGCTGCCGTCCGGCAGGATCTCGGCCAGCCAGTCCTCGAGGCGGTACGGCACCAGCGCACATAATGCGCCGGCGAGTGTGCCATGTGCCTCCGCCGGGTCGGCCAGCGCGTGCGAAGCGGCCAGCGTTCGCTGGATTTCCGAGTAATCGTGATGCGTGGGCACCTCAAAATGGTATTGCAGCATTCGTATCGACCGCAACCTTGGCCAATACACCGCCATTTTCATTGACCGATGTGTCTGCGCGGAACTATAGTTTTGCCATGGCAGAAGCTAAGACTACCGGGGCGATCGATCTGGAACTCAAACGCCTCGAGAAACGCGTCGATGAGCTGCTCGCCACCGTGCAGCAGATCAAAGAAGAAAATCGTGCGCTGCGTCAGCGGCAGGAAACGCTCGCCGCCGAGAAGACCTCGCTGCTGAATCGCAACGAGCAGGTGCGCACCCGCGTCGAGGCCATGATCGGGCGGCTCAAGTCGATGGAACACAGCGCATGACCGAGTCGCGCGAGGCGATACGCCCGCTGAGCGTGCGCATCCTGGAGAAGGAATACATCGTCGCCTGCGGCCCGAACGAGCGTACCGAGCTGCTCGACAGCGCGGAGCTTCTCAACAAGAGCATGCGAGAGATTCGCGACGGCGGCAAGGTTGCAGGCCTCGACCGGATTGCGGTCATGGCGGCGCTGAACCTGGCACACGAGGTGCTCAAGCTGCGCGCCCGCGATGACGGTCTGGAACACGATACCGGCCATCGCATCCGGGCGCTGCGCGAGCGGGTCGAATCGGCACTGGAAAAGGGCCAACAGCTCGAACTGTGATCGAAGTCTGCGGACTGACCAATCCAGGGACAGTCGCTCGAAGTTTGGTGTACAGTGGCCTCAAGCGTCGCCTGCGGTGTTCGACAATCGGGCTGGGTTACCTCTCGACCCTAATTGAAACACCCAAGGGATCGATAGCCTTGCTGACAGCACTGTGCAGGTCTGCCATGCAGCAGAAAGCCTTACCTGTCGCAGGTGATCCCACTTGTTGCTCCGGTCGAGAGCA
>JBIODC010000060.1:0-12231 GCA_044440135.1 Steroidobacterales bacterium
CTCCGCCCCCCACAGGTGCTTTTATCTATCCCTTTTTAGGGGGGGGGGGGGGTGTGCTTACGTCATGGGCTTCCTCCCCCCCACCGCGCCGGCCGTCCGATCATGAGCGCTCTGATGCCGGCGTTCGAGCGGCCGCGGACCGTCTGCATCGCAGGCGGTACCGGCTTCGTCGGCCAGGAACTGATTTTCCGCCTCGCGCGCGCCGGCCATACGCTGCGCGTGCTGACGCGCTCGAGAAGCCACGGCGACGACCTGCTGACTTTGCCGAGCGTCGAGCTCGCGGCCGGCGATGTCTATAGTCCGGACTTCCTGCGCCGCAGCATCGAGGGCTGCGACGCCGTCATCAATCTGGTCGGTATCCTCAACGAGCGCGGTTTCAGCGGCGCGGGATTTCGGCGTGCGCACGTCGAATTCACCGCCGGGCTGCTGCGCGCGATCGCCCAGACGCGCGTGCCGCGATTGCTGCACATGAGCGCGCTCAACGCCGATGCCGAGCACGGCCGCAGCCACTACCTGCGCACCAAGGGGGCAGCCGAAGCGCTGGTTCGCGCCGCAGGTGCCGGCCTCGACTGGACGATCTTCCGGCCCTCGGTGATCTTCGGGCCGCGCGATTCCCTGACCAATCGTTTCGCCCGACTGCTGCGACTGACGATGGGACGGTTGCCATTGGCACGCGCCGGTGCGCGCTTCGCGCCGATCTACGTCGGCGATGTGGCCGCGGCCTTCAGCCAGGCGCTGCGCGGCGGCGCTACCAGTCACCAGAGCTATGACCTGTGCGGCCCGGAAGTGCTGACGCTGGAGCAGATCGTGAGCGTCACGGCCCAGGCGGCCGGACTGTCCTGCCACATCTACCGGCTACCCGACGCGCTGGCGCGCGTCCAGGCCGCGATGATGCAAATCCTGCCCGGCAAGCCGTTTTCCACCGACAACTACCGCTCGCTGCTGACCGACAGCGTATGCCAGCGCGATGGCGCCGCCCAGCTCGGCCTGGCCACCGCGAGCCTCAGTGCGCTCGCGCCCTCGTGGCTGGCGCCGAAGTCACCGGCGCTGGCGCGCACCGCGCATTGATCGTGCGCGGCCGGCCGCAGCCATCGTGCGCGCATCACCGCTTCGCTGCAGCGACGCACAACGCGCGGCGGGCAGCCGCATCGCGGCGCATTCGTTTGACCGCCGCATAGAACGCCGGCAGGTTGCCGCCGTTCGCATCCAGCAGGCGCTCAAAGCCCGGCACGCAGTCGAAATAGGTACCGATCGAGGCCAGGTGCGCATTGTTGAGGCCGTCGGCAATCCACTGCTCGTAGCCGGTGCGCAGCTTGAACTGCCGTTCCAGCGCCAGCACCTGCTCGCCGGTGGCCGCCAGAATCTCGTGCTTGCGTTCGCGCCGCTGAATCGTAGGCGGCGGCGGCGCCGATGCGTACAGCGCTGCCAGCCGCCGGCGCCCGTCGGCAAACGCCGCGACGATGAGCTGCTCGGCATGGCGTCGCTCCAGGTAATCCTGCAGCTCGACGCTGCGTCCGCGCGCCGCCAGCCAGCGTCGCAGTCCCTCCTGCTCCACGCTCACGGCGAATGATTCATTGAACTCGGTGTCGCCGCGCACGTAGATCAGCTGATGCGCGAGTTCGTGAAAGATGGTCGACACCAGCTCCAGATCGCCGTACCGGAACATCGTATTGAGCACCGGGTCGGCGAAATGACCCAGCGTCGAATAGGCCGTCACTCCCCCGACCATCACATCGTCGCCGCGCGCGGCCAGCACCGCGGCCATCTTGCGCGCGTCCGCCTCGCGGAAGTAGCCGCGGTAGCTCAGGCAACCGGTGAAGGGGAAGCACCAGCGCTGCGGCGCGACCGAAAACTCCGGCGTTGCCACCACATTCCAGACCACGTAGGGCCGTTTCAGGTCGCTGTAGCTGCGATAGCTGCGATTGTCCGGCAGTCCCAGGTCGCTGCTGGCGAAATCACGCGCGTCCTGCACCACGCGCAGCCGGGCCTTGAGCTGCTCGCCGGCACCCGGGTCGGCGATCACCTGCTCGATCGGGCGCCGCGCCCGCATCAGCCGCCATTGTCCCTGCGCGGCCTGGGTCAGATAGCCGATCGCGCATCCCGGCAGTGAGGCGCCGATCAGCGCCGCTGCCAGCAGTCGGGTCTTCAGTGCAGTCAGACTGCGCCTCTCGGTTAACATGCGTTGCCATGCAAGTGTATCTGGTGGGAGGCGCGATCAGGGACGAGCTGCTTGGACTGCCCGCGCCCGAACGTGACTGGGTCGTGGTCGGCGCCACGCCCGAAGAGTTGCAGCGCGCCGGGTATCGCGCCGTCGGTCGCGAATTCCCGGTGTTCCTGCACCCGGACACCGGTGAGGAATACGCGCTGGCGCGCCTGGAGCGCAAGACCGGCCCCGGCTACCGCGGTTTCGAAACGCAGTTCTCGCCCGAGGTGACGCTCGAGCAGGATCTGCAGCGTCGCGATCTGACCATCAATGCGATGGCCCGCGGGCTGGATGGCATCCTGGTCGATCCCTATGGCGGCCGGCGCGATCTCGAGCAGCGATTGCTGCGCCATGTGTCGCCGGCGTTTGTCGAAGACCCGGTGCGCGTGCTGCGGTTGGCCCGATTTGCCGCGCGCCTGGCGCCGCTCGGCTTCAGCGTTGCGCCCGAGACCGGCGAGCTGATGCGCCGCATGGTTGCGCAGGGCGAAATCAACGCCCTGGTGCCCGAACGGGTGTGGCGCGAGATGCAGCGCGCGCTCGGCGAGACCAGTCCCGAGGTGTTCTTCGACATCCTGCAGGACTGCGGCGCGCTCGCGGTGCTGCTGCCGGAGCTGCACTGGGGCACGGAGGCGCATTCGGCCCTGCAACGTGCTGCGCGCATCAGCGCCGAGCCGTTGGTGCGCTTCGCCGCGCTGCTGGCCGACATGGCGCCGGAAAAGATCAAGACGTTGTGCGAACGCCTGCGCGTGCCTAACGACTATCGCGAGCTGGCGCTGCTTAGCGCGCGTCTGCACCAACGTATCGCGGACGCGGCAGCGCTGGATGCGGCCGGTGTGCTCGACCTGCTCGAAGCCGCGGACGCGTTTCGCAGGCCGGATCGCTTCGCGCGGCTGTTGCGCGCGACACAGGCGCGATCCGGCGCCGACGACACCCTGCACGCAGCACTCGCCGTCGCACTCGTCACCGCTGCCGGCGTGACACTGCCGCCGGAGCAGCTCGCGCAGTTGCAGGGCATTGCCATCGCCGCCGCCTATCGTGCCGCGCGCCTCGAGCGCCTTGCCGCCCTTCAGAGTGAACGGCGCAGGTCCTGATACTCGAACCCACGCAGCGGCGCATCGAGTGCGCGCGTGAGCGCCATGACCTTGAAGGTCTCCCCCATTTCACCCGGCAGCAGCAGCTGCCGCGCCTGCGATGCCAGTCGCGCATGCTCCAGTGTCGCCTCGCTGGCCGCCAGATCCGCCTCGATCCCGTTCGCCAGCAGGAACGCCGCCTGCGTGCAGTAGCCCGCGACCGCGAGCGCGGCGGCGTCGGCCGCCTCGGCCACGCGCGTGAAGTCGACCCACGCGGTGATGTCCTGCAGCCCCGGATTGCGCAGCGGATCCTCGTGCGCGCGATGACGGAAATGACAGCGCAGCGTGCCGCCCGAGCGCTGTGGGTGATAGTACTCAGGCCGCCCGAGACCATAGTCGATGATCAGCGCGGCGCCGCGGCCGAGTGCCGCGCCGATCGCGCCGATCCAGGGCCCGAGCATCGGGCACAGCTCGGACGCGTAGCCGTCCGGCCAGGGCCACGACGCGGATGATCCCGCGGGCGCGGCTGAGGAGGACGGCCAGGGCCACGACGCGGGTGGCGGCAGCGAGCCGGCAACCCGGCCGATCTCGGCGCGCAGCGGCGCATCGGCGCTGCGGACGGCCTCGAACAGCTCGCCCCGCGCCGACAGCGTGAGGCCGCGCTCGAGCGGCTCGCCGGCAGCGATCACGAAGCGCTTGAACGGCAGCGCATCGGCGACTTCGTTCGCGAGAATAACGCCCGCGATCGGCTCCGCAGGCAGCGCGTCGAGCCATCGCACGCGTGCGCGCAGCGCCTCCGGCAGGCTCGAGAGGCGCTGCTGCCCGCGCGCACGCAGATCGGCACTGATCTCGAGGATGTAATAGTTCTGCGGCAGCGATCCGAGTTCGCACAGCGTTGCGAGCACGCCGGCAGCCAGTGTACCGGTGCCGGCGCCCAGCTCCAGCACATCGCCACCGGTCAGCTGCAGCACCTCGGCGCATTGTCGGGCCACGCAGCGGCCGAACAGCCCCGACACCTCCGGCGCGGTGACGAAATCCCCGCTGCGACCAAACTTCTCGCTGCCCCCGCTGTAGTAGCCCAAACCCGGCGCGTACAGCACAATGCGCAGATAGTCGTCGAATGCCAGCCAGCCGCCACGGGTCGCAATCGCATCGCGCACCGCCTGCAGCACCGCGGCTGCCTGGCGCGCCTCGTCCGGCCGCAATGGCGGCAGGATTGAGACTGCATCGCCCGGCGTCATAAGCTGCGCTCATGGCAACCACGCTCTACGGGCCGCCGGCGACATCCGGCATTGAGCGCAGTCAGCGCCTCGCGGGGCGCACCGCGCTGGTCACCGGGGGAGCACGGCGCGTCGGCGCCGGGATCGTGCGTGCGTTGCACGGCGCCGGCGCCCAGGTCGTGATCCACTGTCACCGCTCGCTTGCCGCCGCGCGTGCGCTGGCCGCTGAACTGGAAGCCGCGCGTGCCGGCTCCACTGCCGTCATCGCCTGCGATCTGCTCGACGCGACGACGCTGCCCGGACTGATTTCGGGGGCCCGCGAACGCTTCGGTTCGCTGCACCTGCTGGTCAATAACGCATCGACGTTCTATCCGACACCGCTCGGCGGCATCACTGTGGCGCAGTGGGACGATCTCGTCGGCACCAATCTGCGCGCGCCGCTGCTGCTGGCGCAGGCCGCGGCGCCGGAATTGCGGCGCACGCAGGGCGCGCTGCTGAACATCGTCGATATCCACGGCCTGCGGCCGCTGCGCGATCATGCGGTCTACAGCGTGGCCAAGGCCGGACTGATCATGCTCACGCGCGCGCTGGCGCGCGAGCTCGCCCCCGAGGTGCGCGTCAACGCCATTGCCCCCGGCCCGGTGCTCTGGCCGGATGCGCCGATGCCGGAGGAGCGCAAGCAGCAGATCATCGAACGCACGCCGCTGCATCGACGCGGCTCGCCTGATGACATCGCGCGGGCGGTGTTGTTCTTTGCGAGCGATGCCCCGTTCGTGACCGGCCAGATCCTCGCCGTCGACGGCGGTCGCAGCATCGGCTGGTAGGCCCGGCCGCAGCGCGCGTTGCGCGCCGGCCTGCGGGCAGCGGCTCACGCGGCATTGAGATCGAGCTCCAGCGGCGTGAGCACGTGCTCGGACTGCGGAAAGCGCCTCCAGAGCTCGCCGATCGTCGGCCCCGAAGGCGGGTAGAGCCAGTCGGGAGCAAGCTCGGCCAATGGCCCGAGCATGTAGACACGCCGCAGCAGATCCCGCCGCGGCAGCGTATAGCCGGGGCCCGCGCTGACCGCATCGCCGTAGAGCAGCAGGTCCAGGTCCATCTTGCGCGGCTCCCACTTCGGATCGGCGCGCGCGCGTCCGCATTGCACCTCGATCTCGCGCAGCAGCGGCAGCAGTGCGTCGACCGGCAGCGTCGTGGTAAAGCCGGCCACGGCGTTGTAGAAATCCGGGCCCTCGAAGCCGAAGGCCGGGTTGCGATAGCAGCGCGAAAAGCGCACGTCGCGGAAACGCTGCTTGAGCGCGCGCGCCGCCTGCGCCATGCGTTCGGCCGGATCGAGATTGCTCCCGAGCGCGACAAATGCCTGCTCCATCTAGGCCGCCTCGGGCATCTGCGGCGCCAGGATCGCGTGCTCGGCCAGATTCATCGGCGCCCTGCCCTCATCGGCCCGGCGCCGAGTCCGGCGCCAGGCTCGGTGTGATCGCTGCGGTCGCGAGCTGCGAGCGCCGCCGCTCGATACAAACCCCGACATCGCTCGAATGGCGGATCGCGCCTGGCTTGTTGATGCTGACGCGCACCCATTCGAGCGGAAACTCCGCCAGCAGCAGCAGCGCCACGCCATGGGCCAGCGACTCGACCAGTTGGAACCGCGACGTCTGCACCCAGCCGAGGACTCGCTTGGCGATACTCTTGTAATCCACCGTGTCGGCGACGGCATCGCTGCGCGCGGCGCGCTCGCAGTCACAGGGCAGCTCGAGGTCGATCACCACGGTCTGCGGCGCACGCCGCTCCCAGTCGACGAAACCGATGATGCACTCCGTGGTCAGGCCGCGCAGAAAGATGCGATCTTCACTGTCGTGCTCGCTCATGCGCAAAGTGTAGCCATTACGCTGGCCGCTGGCGCAGTTTCCCGGGTGGCCGCAGCTCCGACAGCGGCCAGCGTGCGCGCACCTCGATGCCGCCGCTGCTGCATTCATGCGCGCGCAGCCGGTGCAGCCCGGCCACGGCGATCATCGCCGCATTGTCGGTACAGAACTCGAGCCGCGGGAAATAGACCTGGGCGCCGCGCGCCGCCGCCTCGCGGGTCAGACGCGCGCGCAGCTCGCGATTGGCGCCGACGCCGCCCGCCACCACCAGCGCGCGGTGGCCGGTGTGATCCAGCGCCCGCAGCGCCTTGGCGCACAACGTCGCGACGATCGCATCCTGCACCGCGCAGGCTACGTCCGCGCGCCCCTGGTCGGACAGTGCACCGGCGCGCACGGTCTGCATGACCGCGGTCTTGAGCCCGGAGAAGCTGAACTCGAAGCCGGGCCGGTCGAGCATCGGCCGCGGAAACGAATACTGGCCCGGCCGTCCGGCCGCGGCCAGCTGCGCCAGCTCCGGGCCACCCGGATACGGCAGCCCGAGCAGCTTCGCGCTCTTGTCGAAGGCCTCGCCCGCCGCGTCGTCGCGGGTCTGCCCGAGCATCCGGTAGTCGCCGATGCCCGCCACCTCGATCAGCATCGTATGTCCGCCGGAAGCCAGCAGCGCAACGTGCGGGAACGGCGGCGGCGGGGTTTCCAGCATCGGCACCAGCAGGTGACCTTCCAGATGGTGCACGCCGATCGCCGGCACCTTCCAGCCGAAACTCAGCGCACGCGCCAGCGCGGCGCCGGTCAGCAGCGCGCCGACCAGTCCGGGACCGGCGGTGTAGGCAATACCTTCGATCTGCGAGGCGCTGGTCGCGGCGGCGTCGAGGGCGGTGCGCAGCAGCGGCAGCAGGCGGCGCAGGTGATCGCGCGAGGCGAGCTCAGGGACCACGCCACCGAACGCGCGATGCAGATCAATCTGGCTCCATAGCTCATGCGCCAGCAGCCCGTGCCGCTCGTCGAGCACCGCCACCGCACTCTCGTCACAAGACGTCTCAATCGCCAGAATGCGCATGTTTGCCCGCCGCTTTGCCTTTTGGCTGCACTCTCTTTAGAATCGCGGCCCTTGCCCTGACGGCAGGGAACAAAAAGCGATTTATAATCAAGAGGTTGGTATTTCGATGCCGAGTGTGCGAGTACGCGAGAACGAGTATTTCGACGCCGCCTTGCGGCGCTTCAAGCGGGCCTGTGAAAAGGCAGGCGTTCTCGCCGAGCTGCGACGGCGCGAATTCTACGAAAAGCCGACGCAGGAAAGAAAACGCAAGAAGGCCGCCGCCGTCAAGCGGCATATGAAGCGCGTGTCCCGCGACTTCGCGCGCCCCGCCCGCTGATCCGTCTGAGTGCATACCCAGGCCTGCTGCCTGCATCAACCGTCGCTTTCCCGAATCGGGGAGCGTAGCCGATGAGTCTCAAGGAACGCATCCAGGACGACATGAAGGCCGCGATGCGATCGGGTGATAAGGATCGCCGCGGCTGCATTCGTCTGATCCTGGCCGCCGTCCAGCAGCGTGAAGTCGATGAGCGCATCAGCCTCGACGATGCGCAGCTGTTCAGCGTACTCGAAAAGATGGGCAAGCAGCGCCGCGAATCGATCGCGCAGTTCCAGGCCGGTGGTCGCGCCGATCTGGTGGCGAAGGAAAATGCCGAGCTCGCAATCATCACTGCCTATCTGCCCGCACCGCTCGGCGACACCGAGCTCGATGCCCTGATCAACGAGGCGATCGCCCAGAGCGGTGCCACATCGATCAAGGACATGGGCAAGCTCATGGCGCTGATCAAATCGAAGGCCCAGGGCCGGGCCGACATGGCCGCGGTCGGCACGCGCATCAAGGCACGCCTTTCCTGAAAGTTGCCCTAGACTAACGGCCAGTATGGCCGGTCGGATTCCGCAAGCCTTTATCGATGAGCTGATCGCCCGCGCCGATATCGTGGAGATCGTCGGCAGCCGCGTGCCGTTGAAGCGTGCCGGTCGCGAATACAAGGCCTGCTGCCCGTTCCACGACGAGAAGACGCCCTCGTTCTGGGTCAGCCCCGACAAACAGTTCTACCACTGCTTCGGTTGCGGCGCGCACGGCACCGCGTTGGGCTTCCTGATGGAGTACGACCGCCTGCCGTTCCCCGAAGCGGTCGAGGATCTGGCCGGCCGACTCGGCCTGAGCGTGCCGCACGAGGCCGGCGGCGCGCCCGGCTCCTCGGCCGCGGGCGGCGCCGCCAGCGCCGATGACACCGCGCCGTTGTACCAGCTGCTGGCAAAAGTCGCGGATTTCTATGGCTCGAACCTGCAACGGAGCGAGCGCGCTAAAGGCTACGCCGTGCAGCGCGGCCTCACGCCCGAGATCATCGAGCGCTTTGGCATCGGCTACGCGAGCGATTCCTGGAACGAGCTGCTGCGCCGATTCGGCGCCCGCGAGCGCGATCAGCGCGCATTGCTCGCGGCCGGCCTGATCATCGAACGCGATCGCAGCGGCACCGCCGAGGGCGGCGGCGGCGACGGTCACTACGATCGCTTCCGCGACCGCCTGATGTTTCCGATCCGGGACACGCGCGGCCGCGTGATCGCCTTCGGCGGCCGCGTGCTCGGCGCCGCGGAACCGAAATACCTCAACTCTCCCGAGACGGTGCTGTTCCACAAGGGCAAGGAGCTGTACGGGCTCTACGAAACGCGACTGGCGCGCCGGCCTCTGCAGCGCCTGCTGGTGGTCGAAGGGTATATGGACGTGGTGCGCCTGCATCAGGCGGGAGTCACCGATGCGGTGGCGACCCTTGGCACGGCTACCACCCCCGAACACCTGCGCCGCGCCTTCCGGCTCGTGAGCGAGGTCGTATTCTGTTTCGACGGCGATCGTGCCGGTCGCGCCGCGGCCTGGCGCGCGCTGCTACAGGCATTGCCGGAAGCGCGCGCAGGTCGTGAGCTGCGATTCCTGTTTCTGCCCGAGGGCGAGGACCCCGATTCGCTGGTCGGGCGTGAGGGCGGCGAGCGCTTCGAGGCGCGGCTCGACGCGGCGCTGCCGTTGTCCGAGTACCTGGTGGCGCAACTGGGCGAACAGGCCGACGTCAGCCACGCGGATGGCAAGGCGCACTTCGTGGCGCTGGCCCGGCCGCTGCTGGAGAAGATCGCCCCGGGCGTGTATCGCGAGTTGCTGCTCGACCGGGTCGCCGAGGCCATGGGACTGCCGCCCGAGCGCCTGCAGCAGTGGCTGGCAGGACCGGAGTCCCCGGGCGCAACCCCGCCGCGCACCCGCGATGCCGCGGCCGCGCGCTCTGCCCGTCGCGCGCCACGCCCGCTCGGCCGCGGCAGCCTGGTGACGCAGGCAATCACGTTGCTGCTGCATTTCCCGGCCGCCGCGGCGGCGGTGCCCGAGCCACAGCGGATCGAACTTGCGCGAATGAACCAGCCCGGCGTCGCGACGCTGCTGGCACTGCTCGAGCAGCTCGGTGCCGCCCCGGCCGCAACGATGGCGCAGACGCTGGAGCGCTGGCGGGATCGGCCCGAGTACCGGCGACTGTGCGAGCTGGGGACCAGCGAGCCGCTGGTACCCGACCAGGCGGCTGCCGGCCAGGAGCTGCGCCAGGCGGTGGCTCGCCTGATCGATCTGGAACTGCGCCGCAGGCTCGACGTACTGATCGAGAAGGCGCGTGCCCAGCCGCTCGACGAGTCCGAGAAGCTGGAACTTCAGGCGCTCACGGTTGCCCAAAGCAGGGTTGGAGGCCCGTGACGGTTCCGGGGCATCCAACCTTCGATCGCGCCGGGAGCAGCTAGTCGATCGGAAGCTGCCCGGCATCGAGCGGCCAGCCTGCCCCAGCGTGCCCTGAGGGCAGGCCCGCAAGCGCGCCAGATTACGTTCAAGTCCTGAGCCTGGCGGCCGTTGTCACGGATATGGCCTTGAATACTGGCACCGGCGTATCAATTCTGGTTATCATATTCAACTTTTCCATGAACGACCCCCAATGACCACAGCCCTTCGTTGCCAAGCGACGGAATTGGGGCTGTTTTGTCTGAAACTCGAGTCCTGGAAGCACCCCCTAGAGACGCTATGACACGCAAGCCGCCGCCGAAGCCAGCCCCGTCCGCCCGCAAACCCGCTGCGCGCGGCGCCGCTGCTGCTGCCGCCAGTAGCGCGCATCGCAAGAGCGCCCCGGTACCGGTGCGTCGGGTCGCTGCCGTGGCCGCCAAATCGGCCGAGCCACATGCCAAGTCGAGCGAGTCGCACAAGAAGGGCGCGCCGGCGCTGAAACTGACCGCCGCGCAGCAGAAAGCTGCTGCATCGCACAAGGCGACAACGCACCCGAGCGGCGCCCACGTCGAGCCGCGCCGCGGCAATGGCCTGCCGGAAGACCGCCAATCGCAGCTCAAGCTGCTGATCGCGCGCGGCAAGGAGCAGGGCTACCTGACCTACGCGCAGGTCAACGACCACCTGCCGGCGGAGATCGTCGATCCGGAGCAGATCGAAGGCATCGTCAACACCATCAACGACATGGGTATTCCGGTGTACGAGAAGGCACCGGATACCGAATCGCTGCTCGCCAGTGAACCGAGCTCGCCGGCCGACGACGAGGCGATCGAGGAAGCCGCCGCTGCGCTGGCCGCGCTCGATGCCGAGCTCGGCCGCACCACCGATCCGGTGCGCATGTACATGCGCGAGATGGGCACGGTCGAGCTGCTGACCCGCGAGGGC
Organism: Steroidobacterales bacterium; assembly: GCA_044440135.1. Lineage (GTDB taxonomy): Bacteria > Pseudomonadota > Gammaproteobacteria > Steroidobacterales > Steroidobacteraceae > FEN-1191. The sequence continues at coordinate 11,071 of JBIODC010000060.1, forward strand.
GAGATCCGCATCGCCAAGCGGATCGAGGAAGGCCTGGACGCGGTACGCGTGGCGCTCGCCAAGTATCCGGCCACGCACGAACACCTGCTGAAGGTCTCTGAGCTGGTCAAGGCCGGCCAGGCGCGTCTGATCGACCTGGTGGTCGGCTTCATCGATCCGAACGCGCCCGACGTCATCGCCCAGCCGCAGAATCCGACCAAGATCGAACTCGAGACCGTTGCCGAGGAGAAGGACGACGAGGCCGAGGATGCCGACGACAGCGAAGAGGAAGCGATCGATACCGGTCCGGATCCGCTGGAAGTCGCGCGCCGCATGGGCTCGATCCACAAGCTGCACCAGCAGGCGCTGGCTTCGATCGCCAAGCTCGGAGCCGACGAGCCCAAGACCCAGAAACTGCGCAAGAAGCTCGCCGCCGAATTCATGGAGCTCAAGCTCTCGCCGCGCATGTTCGATGCGCTGACCGATCAGCTGCGCACTCATATCAATGAGATCCGGCAGATCGAGAAGGAGATCATGATCATCGCGGTGCGCGACTCCGGCATGCCGCGCAAGGATTTCATCGCCACGTTCCCGAAGAACGAGACCAGCGCGCGCTGGCTCGCCAAGCACGTGAAGGCCGGCAAGAAGTATTCGGCGCCGCTGGGGCGGCTGAAGGACGAGATCGAGCGCCGGCAGAGGAAACTGATGGATGTCGAGCAGCGGCATCACCTCTCGATCAATGACATCAAGGAGATCAACCGCGAGGTCTCGATCGGCGAGGCCAAGGCGCGGCGCGCGAAGAAGGAAATGGTCGAGGCGAACCTGCGCCTGGTGATTTCGATCGCCAAGAAGTACACCAATCGCGGCCTGCAGTTCCTGGATCTGATCCAGGAGGGCAACATCGGCCTGATGAAAGCGGTCGACAAGTTCGAATACCGCCGCGGCTACAAATTCTCCACCTATGCGACCTGGTGGATACGCCAGGCGATCACCCGCTCGATCGCCGATCAGGCGCGCACCATCCGCATTCCGGTGCACATGATCGAGACGATCAACAAGCTGAATCGGATTTCACGGCAGATGCTGCAGGAAATGGGCCGTGAGCCGACGCCCGAGGAGCTGGCCGTGCGCATGGAAATGCCGGAGGACAAGGTGCGAAAGGTGCTCAAGATCGCGAAGGAG
>JBIODC010000061.1:0-11719 GCA_044440135.1 Steroidobacterales bacterium
TCGCGTTCCTGCGCCTTTTCGGCCTCGTCTACCTCGCGGCCTTCGTCTCCTTTGCCGTGCAGGCGCAAGGGCTCATCGGCAGCCACGGCATCATGCCGCTGGCGGAGCTGGTCGATGCCGTCGCCTACCGTCTCGGGCCCGAGCGCTTCTTCCTGGCGCCGATGGTGTTCTGGTTAAATGACGGCGATGCCGCCGTCCAGGCCGTGTGCTGGGCGGGAGCCGCGCTGTCGCTGCTGCTGGTCGCCAATCTGTTGCCGCGCCTCAGCCTGTTTCTGCTTTATGCGCTTTACCTCTCGCTGTTCTATGCCGGGCAAGTCTTCATGAATTTCCAGTGGGACACCTTCCTGCTGGAAGCCGGGTTCACAGCGCTGCTGTTGAGCGTCGCCACGGCGCCGGGCATCTGGCTCTCGCGCTGGCTGCTGTTCCGCTTCATGTTCATGTCGGGCGCCGTCAAGCTGCTGAGCGGCGATCCCAATTGGTGGAACCTGTCGGCGCTGTCCTATCATTTTCTTACACAGCCGCTGCCGACGCCCCTGGGCTGGTACGCCGCGCAATTGCCGCTGGGCGTGCTGAAGTTCCTCACCGGTGGCACATTTGTTGTCGAGCTGATCCTGCCGTTCTGGATCTTCTGCCCGCGCCGGCTGCGGTTCTTCGCCGCTTTCGGCATCCTTGTGCTGCAAAGCTGCATTCTGCTCACCGGCAATTACAACTGGTTCAATCTGCAGACCATGTTGCTGGGCTTGCTGCTGTTTGACGACGCAGCTCTGCAAAAGATATTGCCGCGGCGCCTGATATTGCTGCTGCCGGTACGCGCGGAACAGAAGGCGCCCCGAAGGGCGGTTACGGTCATCGTCGGCGCATTGGCGCTGCTGATCGTGTTCTGCAGTCTTGTGCAGATGGATGTGCGTTTCGGCGGCCGTCCGCCCGCGATGGCGCAGGCAGTCGACCGCGTTATCGAACCGCTACACATCGTCAGCGGTTACGGCTTGTTTGCCGTCATGACTACCGAGCGCGATGAAATCGTCATTGAAGGTTCGTACGACGGAGTCGAATGGAGCGAATACGAATTTCGCTACAAGCCCGGCGATATCTCGCGCCGCCCGCCCTGGAACATCCCGCACCAGCCGCGCCTGGACTGGCAGATGTGGTTCGCCGCGCTCGAGGACCCGCGGCGTCTGAGATGGTTTCCGCGCTTCCTGCAGGCGGTGCTGGAGAATAAACCCGCGGTGATGGCGCTGATGGAGAGGAATCCATTTCCGAACAAGCCGCCGGTGTATGTGCGCGCGCAGTTCTACGAGTACAGCTATTCCAGCAACGAGGAAAAGGCTAAGGGCCTATGGTGGAGCCGGCGGTTGCTGGGACTGTACTTCCCCGTGGTGCATCTGAAAGGCGAATGACCCCGTTCGCTAAAATCTTGTCCTTGGCTACGGGCAAACAAACGACGCGAACGATCGCGGCCTACGCCGAGCTCGCCGACGAGCATCGGCGCATCGTCACCTGATGGATATTCGGGCGCCTCGTTCCAGAGGCGCCCGACTCAAAGGAGTCGAGGCATTTTCCCAAAGAATCAGCTGCTATGAAAATCGGCCGGCAGGTCAACCAAGGCGGGCGTGGGATTCCGACCAATTCGCACCAGAGCAGACGTTCCTTTGATTGCTGCACAATGAGGGCTAGACTGACTTCGTCGTCTCAGAGGTTTCCGCAATGTCGATGCATTCCGTCTGTCGTTCGGATGAACTCGGGATCGGTCAGATGAAGGCTTTCAATGTGGGCAGCCAGCGGATCGTACTCTTCCATCTGACCAACGGCTTCTTTGCCACTCAAGCGAATTGCACTCACATGGGGGCACCGCTTGCCCGCGGCAAGATCATCGCGGACTGCAATGTGCAGTGTCCATTTCACCGGGCGCGTTTCGACATCCGTACCGGACAGGTTGTTGATTGGGCAAACTTTCCGCCAGGCATTCAGTTGCTTAACGTGGTTCGGGGCCAGAAAGTGCTGCGCACGTTCGAGGTCAGCATCGAGGGCGGCAACGTCCAAGTAGACATCCCTACGACCTGAGTACTGCGGGCAAGGGGTGCCTGATGACGGATCCGCGGCCGAGCCGCTCCTGTGGGAAGACGGCGCGTCACGGTGCGCACCCGCACTCGACGTCACCGGTCTGCTTCGGCGGGCATTTCACGGTACCGTACGAGCAGAACACGCAGCAATCCCCCGGTTTCGGCTTCAGCAGTACGCCGCAACCTTTGCACTCGTAGAAATATTGGCACGCGTCCACGGGCATGCGTTCGAACTGCGTATGCGCACAGGCCGGACAGGTGACCATGGACTCTAGGACAAGGGCCATTACATTATTAGTTCAGCGCCTCACGGAGCCTTGGGCTGACCTTCAATCGTGGCGCTTTGCTCGCTTGAGCGAACATAAGCTGGATCGTGCTCATCCAAGCACATGAAAACCAAGTTGTCTTGACGTGGCGACCAACCAAACACGCCGGATTCCGCGGAGCGTGACGGCATCATATGTTTGCCAAGCCCGTTCAATCCGCGGCCAGCGCGGTGTGAAAGCCGCTGGCCACCAGGGCGTGCACGCCGTTCCAGCAGATCTGGACGCCGATACATAGAAGAATGAACGCCGAGAGCCGCACCACCACACTGGTCCCGGTGGGACCCAGCTTGTGCAGGATGCGATCGGCATAGCGATAGCACAGGTACACCCCGAGGGCGACGATCAGGATGCCGATCGCCTGCGCCAGCGCCGTGGCCAGCAGCGGGCGAAAGCCGGCCGGCGGGTTGGCGCCGAGCGTCAGGGCGACCGAGATCGAACCCGGACCCACGGTCAGCGGCATTGTCATCGGATAGAACGCACGCTGGCTCAGATCCTCGGGCCGCGCCGTGGACGGCCCGTTGCGCTGGAGCGCGGGCGGTGAATTGGGACTGTTCAGCAGCGACCAGGCGACGGCGCAGACCACGATGCCGCCGGCGACCTGGACCGCGGGAATCGACAATCCGAAGAAGTCGAGCACGTAGGCGCCGATCAGGGCCGAGGCGACCAGCAGCAGAAAGCTGTTGATCGCGACCGCCTTCGCCATCCGGCTGCGCTCCTCGTGGCTGAGCCCCACGGTCATCGCCAGATAAATTGGCGCACCGCCAAGGGGGTCCACGATCGGCAACAGCGCGCCCACGGCCAGCAGCACGACCGAGCCGAAGTGCAGCAGGGCATTGAAAACAGTGGCAATCTGCATGGCGCTCCCAATTCCGGTCGGCATGACAGGCGATGGCCCCCGGGTAGACTTTATCGCAATTGATGGCACCGTTCTGCCGCGCCTGAGCGTGGCGCCGCCGGCGCGAGGGGGCCCCCATGAGACGGCGAATACCGTGGATCCTGGTGGCAGCCGGCGCCGTCGGGCGAGCGCTATCTGTAGTACGCGGGTCCGCCGTGTGCCAGCTGCAGTTCACGCTATCGATGCGTTTGAGCACTTCGATCAGCGGCGTCGTGAGCCGCTACGACTACGCGGTGTTCGACCAGCAGCGGTGTCTGATCGACGATATCCGTCCGGTGGACTATCGCCGGATGCAGCAGGACGCGGCCGCGCAGCGCGCGGCCGCACCGAACAGCGGCTGAGGCGCGGAGACACGCCGGTATCGGATCCGGGGCCGGCGCGCTGTCGGGGCTTGCAATTGTGCGTGCCCGACCCCATCGGTTTGAGTCAGGTCAGGAGGCTCTCATGCGGGAAATTCGACGCAGCGATCAGCGGGGCTTTGCCGATCACGGCTGGCTCCAGTCGTTCCATACCTTCTCGTTCGCCGACTACTTCGATCCGCAGCACGTGGAATTCGGTCCGTTGCGCGTGATCAACGAGGATCGCGTGCAGCCGGGCGCCGGCTTTGGCACCCACGCTCACCGCGACATGGAGATTCTCAGCTACGTGCTGTCGGGCGCACTCTCGCACCAGGATTCGATCGGCAATGGTTCGACCATCCGCCCGGGCGACGTGCAGCGCATGAGCGCGGGACGCGGCGTGCAGCACAGCGAATTCAACGGCTCGAACAGCGAGCCGGTGCACTTTCTGCAGATCTGGATCATGCCCGAGGTGCGCGGCATCGAGCCCGGCTACGAGCAGCGGCACTTCAGCGTGCCGGAGCGGCGCGGACGGCTGCGTCTGATCGCATCCCCGGATCGCGCCGAGGGGTCGGTGTTGATTCACCAGGATGCGCGCGTGTATGCGGGTCTATTCGATGGAGCGGAGAGCGCGACGCTCGAGATCGCGCCGGGCCGCCGCCTCTATGTGCATGTGGCTCGCGGACAGATCCACGCCGGCGGCGAGGCGCTTGCGAGCGGCGATGCGCTCAAGCTCACCGACACCACGATACTGCTGCTGCAACAGGGCCGTGAGGCCGAGGTGCTGGTGTTCGACCTGCCGGGCGCGAACGCGGGCGCCGGTGCCGGGGCGCCGTCGCAGCGCAGCTGAGTACCGATTTGGCGCCAGTGCGCCTCAGTCGCGTCTGAGCTGCTGCGCCATGGCCGCGGCCTGGGCGAGCGTGGCGTCGGCCGTAGATGCGGTCCATGAATCGGGCGCGATCGCGATCCAGTCGCTGCTGCGCCCGTGCGGCGTGCCGCTCAGGGGTGTCGATGGCCTGGTGCCCGAGCGCCGCGCGATGCTCAAACAGGCCGCCGCCGATCAGCGAGAACACCGATAGCCAGGCAAACTGCGCCGCCGCAATCAGCAGCCACTCCGGCAGCAGCGAACGACTGGCCAGCAGCGACAGGCCCAAGCCATCGATCAGCACTACGGCGACGATTCCGAAATAGGCCAGGCGCAGCGTCTGCACCAGCTGCCACAGCACCCGGGGGGTTGATCGCCTGCCAGAAGCTGTCGCCGACGTCGAGCGCGCCGATGGAGGCCGGCAGTGCGGTGAACGCCAGCACCTCGAGCGCGAGCGCGGGCAGCGGACCGAGGTGCTGGGCCAGCAGACGCGAGGCGCCGTAGACCACCAGTACGATCAGCAGCTGCAGCAGCGGCCGTGGCTCGTTCACCGGATTGAGCATTTCGATCGCAAGCACCGGCGGCTCACGCGCGCCATTGGCGATCTGCTCGAGCAGAACGTAGGCGTAATTGAACAGCCACAGCAACAGCATCAGGGCCAGCACGATGCCGGCCAGGCCGACCTGTTCGGACAGCAGCAAACCCAGGCTCAGCGCTGCAATGAGGATCAGAACGGTGGGCCGGGCGGGCAACAGCAGATAGCGCACGAAGTCCGATATCGACATGGGACCGCCATTATGGCGTGCGCTGACTTCTGCGCGACGGTAAAGATCGCTATGCTCGCACGCGCGCGGCGCCGACCGCGCGAGCATGCCATCGAGGCCGACATGGATCTGAAACTCTCGGGCAAGCGGGTACTGGTGACCGGCGGCAATACCGGTCTGGGCGCGGCGATTGGTCGGGCGTTCGCGGCCGAGCATGCGCGCGTGGCGATCAATTACCTGATGCATCCGGAGCAGACCGAGCAGCTCGCAGCGCAGCTGCGCGCGCTCGGCAGCGATGTGCTTGCGCTCAAGGCCGATGTCAGTCAGGCCGACGCCGTCGCCGCGATGTTCGGCCAGCTCGACGCCGCGTGGGGCGGTCTGGACGTTCTGGTCAACAATGCCGGCATCGACGGCCCGCGGGCGCTGACCTGGGAGGCGGACGCATCGGCCTGGAACCAGGTACTGCAGATCAATCTCACCGGCGCGTTCCTGTGCGCGCGCGAAGCGCTCAAGCGCATGGTGCCGCAACGCTCGGGCGTGATCATCAACACCAGCAGCGTGCACGAACTGATCGCCTGGAGCGGCCACGCCGCCTACACCGCCAGCAAGGCGGGACTGTCGATGATGTCGAAGACGCTGGCACAGGAGGCGGGCGCCTATGGGGTGCGGGTGCTGTGCATCGCGCCGGGCGCGATCCGCACCGCGATCAACGCCGACGTCTGGCAGGAGGCCGCCGGGCAGCAGGATTTGATCAGCAAGATCGCGATCGGGCGCGTCGGCGAGCCCGAGGATGTGGCCGGGATGGCGGTGGTGCTGGCTTCGGATGTGGCCCGCTACGTGACCGGCACCAGCGTGCTGGTCGACGGCGGCATGACCGACTATCCCGCGTTCCGTCAAGGCGGCTAGCGCATGAGCGCCGGCAGCACGGACAGCGGCAGTACCGACGGCGACGACGCGCGCGGCGGCGGATCGGAAGACGACACCGTCGGCGACGGCACGCCGGCGCCGGCGAACTCAGAAGATCCCGGCGGCGCGGCGTTTGGCGCGCCCGGCATTGCCCCGACCTGGTCCTCGAGCGACAAGGATTACATCAGCACGGCGCTTGGCGGCTCGCGGCTGTGGGCGACGGTCGGGCACGGGATCATCAACGAGATCTACTGGCCATCGACCGGACAGCCGCAGATCCGCGACTTCGGTTTTTACCTGGTCGGCAGCGAGCGCTGGGTCGACCTCAAGCGCGTGCGAGCGTACCGGCTGTCGACGCCGGGGCCGTACCGGCCGGCGCTGACGATCACGCACCACGGCGAGGACTACGAGCTCATGCTCGAAGTACTGCCCGATCCGCAGCGCGACGTGCTGCTGGTGCGCTTCAGTATCACCGGCGCATACCGGCTGGTGGTGATCGTCGCGCCGCACCTGGCCAGCACCGGCCGGCACAACAGCGCCTGGGTCGATGATGCCTACGCCTATGCGAGACACGGGGAATTCTGCCTGTGCCTGGCGGCCGACATGCCGCTCACCCAGCTCAGCTGCGGCTACGTCGGCGCATCCGACGGCTGGCAGGATCTGGCGCGCCACGGCCACCTGACCTACGCATTCACGAGTGCCGACAACGGCACGGTCGCGCTCACCGCCCAGGCGGCGGGGCGCAGCGGGGTGCTCGCGCTCGGATTTGCGGGCAGCGCCTACGGCGCCTTCACGCGCGCGCGCACCGCGCTGGCCGCGCCGTTCGATGCGCTGCGCGACGAGTTCCTGCAGAGCTGGGATCACTGGGGTGCGCGGCTGCGCCTGCCGCGGCCCGACGCTGCGCTCGGCGATGCCGGGCTGCTGTCGGCGGCAGTGCTCAAGATCCATGAAGATCGCGCCTATCCGGGCGCGGTCGTGGCCAGCCTGAGCGTGCCCTGGGGCAACAGCACCGACAACCTCGGCGGCTACCATCTGGTGTGGCCGCGCGATGCGACGCTGACGGCGTTTGCGCTGCTGGCGGCACATCAGCTAAATGATGCGCGCCATATCCTGGCGCACCTGACTGCGACCCAGCGCCGCGATGGCCGCTGGCCGCAGAATTATTTTCCGAGCGGCGAGCCATTCTGGATCGGCGTGCAGCTCGATGAGGCGGCCTTTCCGGTGCTGCTGGCCGCCAAGCTGCGCGAGCTCGGCGAGGCCGAGCTGCCGGGGACCGGCAGATGGTGCGCTCGGCGGTCGGATTCATCGCGCGCACCGGGCCTTCGAGTCCGCAGGATCGCTGGGAGGAGAACCCCGGCGTCAGTCCGTTCACGCTTGCCGCCGCCGTCAGCGCGCTGGTCGCGGCCACGCCGTGGCTGGCCGATCCGGAGCGCGACTACGCGCTCAGCCTGGCCGATGACTGGAACGAGCGGCTCGAGTTCTGGTGCTACGTGTGCGATACCGAGCTGGCGCGCAAGATCGGCGTGCAAGGCTACTATGTGCGCATCGGCAGCCCGGATCACTCGGCTGCGCTGGCCGGCGAGGTGCAGCTGCGCAATCGCGAAGGCGAGGAGATTCTGGCTTCGGCGCTCGTGAGCCTGGATTTCTCCTACCTGGTGCGCCTCGGACTGCGCAGCGCGCACGATCCGCGCGTGCAGGACACCATCGAGGTCGTGGACCGCGTGCTCAAGGTGGACACGCCGTCGGGTGCGCTCTATCACCGCTATAACGAGGATGGCTATGGCGAATACCCGGACGGCCGGCCGTTCGACGGCAACGGCGTCGGTCGTGCCTGGCCGCTGCTGGTCGGGGAGCGCGGGCACCTGGCGATGCAGAGCGGCGAGGATCCGATCTCATATCTTCGCACCATGTGGCGCTGCTCGAGCATCGGCGGGCTGCTGCCGGAGCAGGTCTGGGATGCCGCGCCGATCCCCGAGCTCGGACTTGCGCCGGGCCGCCCCTCGGGCAGTGCGATGCCGCTGCTCTGGTCGCACGCCGAGTTTCTCAAGCTGCTGGTCGCGCGCGAGGGCCGCCGGCCGATCGAGCTGCTGCAGGCGGTCGAGCAGCGCTACGCTTGCACCGCGCCGCAGTACGCGGCGCGCGCGGCCGCCGCCTGGCACTGGCGCGACGAGGTACCGGTGCTGCAGCACGAAGCCGGGCGCGCACTGCTGATCGAGGACCGAACCGCGTTCACGCTGCATTTCGGTTTTGACGGCTGGCAGCGCATCGAGGAACGCGCGGCGCAGGCGCAGCCGTTCGGACTGTGGGCGGTGCGGCTTTCCGCGGCGGAGCTGTCCGGTCCCGCGCAGCTCGATTTCACCCGCCGCTACGAGGATCGCTGGGAAGGGGTTGATCATAGCGTGGCGCTGGGGCACGTGGGCCTGCAGCGCGCGCTCAACTGTCGTGGCTGACGCGCCGGCCGTCGATCTCCCGCTGCATGGGCGGCCGTCGCCGTACAACCGCCTGCATCCGCGGCTCTATCTGGCCGAGGCGGCGGGCACCGCGCTGCTGGTGTTCTTCGGACTGTCGATGGTGATCGCTTTCTTTGGTGACGGCAGCGTGCTCGCGAGGCTGCTGCCGTCGGCGCCCTGGCGGCGAATGCTGGCGGGCGGCTGCTTCGGCACCGTCGGCGCGCTGATCACGATCTCGCCGCTCGGCCGCATCAGCGGTGCGCACCTCAATCCGGCCGTCAGTTTCGCGTTCTGGCTCGAGTCCAAGCTCGCGTGGCGCGATGCCGTCGGCTATGGGCTGGCGCAGCTGTTCGGCGCGCTGCTGGGAGCGTGGGCGCTGCTGGTCTGGGGGCTGATGGGGCAGAGCGTACATTACGGCGCGACCGGCGTGGGTCCGGGCGTGCCGGTCTGGCTTGGACTCACCGGGGAAGTGCTGGCGACTCTGGCGCTGGTGCTGGCGATCTTCATTACCGCCGCGCACGAGCGCACGCGGCGCTTCACGCCTTGGACCATCCCGCCGCTGTTTGCCTGGCTGGTCTGGTGGGAAGGGCCGTGGTCGGGAGCGAGCGCCAACCCGGCGCGCAGCTTCGGGCCGGCGCTGGTCAGCGGGCAGTGGAGCGAATTCTGGATCTATGTGCTCGGGCCGCTGCTCGGTGCCGCGCTCGCGATCGCATTGCTGCGGTTCGAAATGCTCGGGCAGCATCGCGTGCAGGTGGCACGGCTGTCTCACTTTCCATGAGCATCGCGAAGTACCACGCGGTGCTGGTCGCGCTGCTGCTCGTGGCGGCCCTGTGGGTGGCGACGCTCGCGGCCGATCGCACGCCGCGGTCGCGGCCGCTCGACGCCGCGCCTACCGAGTTCTCGGGCGAGCGCGCCAAGGCGCTGCTGCAGCGCCTGGTGGGCGACGATGTGCCGCATCCGCTCGGCAGCGCCGCCAACGCGCGGCTGCGCGAACGCATTGTCGGCGCGCTGCAGGGCCTCGGCCTTGCGCCCACACTGCAGAGCGGCGTCATGGTGTGCAGTCACTACGGTGTCTGCGGCACGCCGACGAATATCCTGGCGCGCATTGAGGGTACGCAGTCCGACGAGCGCGCGGTAGTGCTGGCCGCGCACTACGATTCGGTGGCCGCGGGGCCCGGCGCCTCCGACAATGGCGCCGGCGTCGCCTGCGTGCTGGAGATCGCGCGCGTGCTGCAGCGGCTGCCGCGCCCGCGCCAGTCGATCATCCTGCTGCTCGATGACGGCGAGGAACAGGGACTGCTCGGCGCGCAGGCGTTCGTGCAGCATCCGCCCTGGGCGGCCACGGTGAGCGCGGCGGTGAATCTCGACGCCCGCGGCACGTCGGGACCGAGTCTGATGTTCGAGACCGGCCGCTCGAACCGCTGGCTCATGAGCCTGTATGCCGCTGCGATTGCCCGGCCACTGACCAACTCGGTCTACTACGCGGTCTACCAGCGCCTGCCGAACGACACCGACTTCAGTGTCTTCAAGGCCGCCGGCTACCAGGGGTTCAACTTCGCGTTCATTGGCGACGTCGCGCACTATCACACGCCGCTCGATGACTGGCGGCATGCCGATGCCGGCAGCCTGCAGCATCAGGGCGACAACGCGCTGGCGACGCTGCTGGCGCTGGCGAATGCCGGGTCCGAGCCGGCGCCCCCTGGCGAGGCGGTGTATTTCGATCTGTTCGGGCGGCTGCTGGTGCGCATACCGCAGGCGTGGATGTGGCCTGCGGCGCTGGCGCTATTGCCGCTGCTGCTGGCCTCGGGCCTGCGCCTGTTGCAATTGCAGCTGTTGAATGGGCGCGCGCTGGTGGCAGGCGTCGTCAGTCTCGGCGCGGCGCTCGCGATCGGGGGAATCGCCGCGACGGCGCTGATGGCGTTGCTGCGCTCGCTCGGCGCAGTCAGTCCCGGGGGTGCGACCGCCGCGGTGGCACACCCGTGGGCGCTGCAGCTGAGTTTTGCGGCGCTCGCATTTGGCGTCACGGCGCTGGCCGCGCGGCTGCAGCGTCGCGCCGGCGCCTGGGGGCTGGCATACGCGGCGGCGCTGTTGTACGCGCTGGTCGCGGTGGCGCTCGCGCGCGCGCTGGCCGGGGCGAGTTATCTGGCGTTGTTGCCCGCGCTGGCCGCGCTGCTGGCGCTGATCCCGGCGATGTGGCCGGGCGCGGCAGCACGCGAGCGAGCGGCCTGGCTCACGGGAGTCGAGCTGGCCGCTCTGGTGCCATGCTTCGTCATGTTCACGCTGCTATTGCCGATCGTCGTGCCGCTGTATGCCGCACTCGGCGGTGATGGCCTGACCCTGATGTGCCTGCTGCTGATCTATGGCGGTTTCAGCCTCGCGGCGCTCTGGGCGAGCGCCGGCCGGCGCATGCAGCGATTCGCGATCATCGCCAGTGCGCTGTGCCTCACCGCAGGCGTCATCGCCGCGCTGCTGCTGCCGCGGTACACCAGCGAATCGCCGCAGCGGCTCAACCTGCTCTACGCGTTGGACGCCGATACGCAGCGCGCGGCGTGGATCGCCGATCCGCTCTCCGGTGCGCTGCCCGCGGCGCTGCGCAGCGCGGCACCCTTTGCGGCCGGCACGCCGACATGGTTGCCCGGGAGCGCGCCGTCATGGAGCACCGCGGCGCCGCTGCTGCCGATCCCGGCGCCGCAGCTGACGCTGCTGAGCGCCGCACGCGGCGCACAGCAGGTGCACTACCGCGTGCATATCGCATCGATAAGGGCCGCGCCGATGCTGACGCTGGCGTTTTCACCCGCGGCCGACGTCCGCGCGCTGCAGCTGCAGGGCGATGCGCCGCTGTCGGCCCCGCCACGACGGCTGGGCAGCGGCTGGTCGCAGCTGCGCCTGTTCGGTGTGCCGCCGCAAGGGCTCGATGTGTCCTTCGACGGCTCGGCATCGGCATTCGATCTGCAGCTGTTCGACCAGACGTTCGGTCTGCCCACGAATGGCGCCGCGTTGCAGCGCGCCCGCCCGCGGGTCGCGGTGCCGTCGCAGGACGGCGACGTGACGATCGTGACGCGTCGCTACCGTCTCACGCCGTAACGCCACGGTGCCGGCGCGAGCCACGGGCGCA
>JBIODC010000062.1:0-11352 GCA_044440135.1 Steroidobacterales bacterium
ATGCCGCAGAGCTGCGCGGCCACTAGCACCGCGGCGTTGGCGCGACCGCTGCGCTGGGGCGGCGTGCACAGGACGCGCTCGGCGCAGCCGGCGATGCGTGCCGGCACCGCCAGCATGATGACCGTGGAGGGCAAGGGCGCCGCGCCCGCCGGCACGTACAGTCCCACGGCCGTAATCGGCCGGATGACGCGCTCGCAGCGCACGCCGGGCTGTACCTCCAGCGCGAATGCGGTCGGCTGCCCGGCACGGTGAAAACTGTCCACGTTGGCGATTGCGGTTTCGATCGCGGCCACCTGAGCAGGCTGCAGCTCGGCATGCGCCGCGGCGAATTCGTCCGCGCCCACCCTGAGCTCGGCCGGCTCGACGCCATCGAATTCGCGCGTGTAGCGGCGCACGGCTGCAGCGCCCTCGCTGCGTACCGCATCGATGATCGCCTGGGCCTGCTGCAGCAGCCGCGGTTGCAGCGCCGCGGCCGGCCGTGCGAGCGCGGCGCGCCGGCCTTCGGCATCGAGCTGTTGCCAGTCGAGAATCTGCATCGGCTCAGGCCAGCATCTTCTCGACCGGGAGTACCAGCAGCGCGCTGGCGCCGGCCTTCTTCAGGCTCTCGAGCGTCTCCCAGAATACGTTCTCGCGGCACACCGCATGCACGGCGACCCGATCGGGCGAGCCTTCGAGCGGGATGATCGTCGGCGACTCACTGCCGGGCAACAAGCGCCGGATCGCCGGCAGCGCCGAGCGCGGCGCATGCAGCATGATGTACTTGCTTTCCTTGACCTGCTGCACGCCCTCGATGCGCAACAGCAGTCGTTCCACCCATTCGTCCTTGTCGGGCGGCAGCGGCACCGGCGTGCGGATCAGCACCGCGTGACTTTCCAGCACGGTCTCGACTTCGCGCAGATGATTGGCCTGCAGTGTCGATCCGGTGGACACCAGGTCGCAGATCGCGTCGGCCCGACCCAGACGCGGCGCGATCTCAACGGCTCCGGAGAGGATCACGATCTCGGCATCGATATTGTTGCGCTTGAGGAAAACGTCGAGCAGGTACGGGTAGGTGGTGGCGATGCGCTTGCCCTGCAGTGACTGCGCGCCGTCGTAAGGCTGCTCGAGCGGCACCGCCAGCGATAGCCGGCAGCGACCGAAGTCGAGCGTGCGCAAGGTCTCGAAGCGGGCCGGCGCGCCACGGGCGGCGAGTTCCAGGCGCTTCTCCTCGAGCACGTTCAGGCCTACCAGCCCCAGATCGCACACGTCCTCCTGCACCAGGTCCGGGATGTCGTCGTCGCGCACGAACAGCACGTCGAGCGGCATGTTCTCACCGTAGCCCATCAGCTGATCCTTGCCGCGCGAGAGCTTCAGTCCGCAACGCGCCAACAGCTCGACCGACGGATCGGTGAGCCGTCCGGACTTCTGCACCGCAAGTTTGAGGCGGGTCTCCTTATCCATGCGGTACCCCGTCGATGCGTTGCGCCGCCAAGGCATAACCACCGTGGCCCTGAACCAGGTAGCGCGCCACACGGCCGATGGTGGTGACGCTGACGCCGGTCTGACGATGAATCTCGCGATAGGGCAGGCCGCGCCGCAGGCACTCGACCACCGCCCAGCGATCCGCCATCGCCTGCAGTTCGGCGGGCGTGCACAGGTCGCGCAGGAACGCGCGGCATTCCTCGACGCTGCGCAGCGTGATGATGGCCGCGACCAGATTGCGCTCCGCCAGGGCCTCCTGGCGCGCGGACAGCTGGCGGTGGGATTTCATGGTGCTCGGGGGAGGTCCGGTTCGATAAAGTGTATTAACGTATTATCACGCTAGCATATTGGTGCGCACAGGGCAAGCCGCCGGCGGCGCGCGTGCGGCCTGCGTGCGGCGCCCGCGCGCCATCCCCGGGGGCGCTTGACCCTCGCCGGAGCGGCCTCTAGACTGATCCGCACTCATCGAGACCGGCTGAGGGAAAGGCCCTTAGACGCCGGGGCAACCGTCGGACCTCCGACATGGTGCCAACTCCTGCGGCCCAGCGCGTAATTGCGGTGGCCGATAGATGAGGGCCGACAGAGGAGCGCCGCGATTCACGCCGGGCGCAACTGTCCAGGCGAGCGGTCCGCAGGAGTGCCCGATGTATCAGTACAGGCACTGCGGAGCGTTGGTTGAGTTTGTCCCCACAACATACGAATCTGATCGGCGCTGACCCCGCCATCGCCTCGGCCGAGGCGGCCCAAGGCGTTCTGCAGCTGCCCGGCCGGCTGTCGCTGCACCATGGCGGCAGTCTCGATCAGCCGTCGCTCGGTTGGCGGCTCTCCGGCAAGCCCGGCGCTCCGGTGATCGTCGCGCTCGGCGGCATCTCGGCCCACCGGCGCGTGTTCGACGCCGAACAGCCCCGTGCCGGCTGGTGGTGTGAGATCGCCGGAGCCGGGCGCGCGCTCGACAGCACGCGGGTGCGCGTGCTCGGGATCGACTATCTGGGCGGCAGCGGCGAGTCCACCGCGCCGAGCCCCGGGGGCGGCGTATTTCCAAGTCTGTCGAGCTACGACCAGGCGGAGGCGCTGCGGCAGCTGCTCGATCACCTGCGAATTCCCCGGTTGCGCGCGATCGTCGGCGCGTCGTATGGCGGCATGGTGGCACTGGCGTTCGGCGAGCGCTTTGCCGATCGGGTCGATCAGCTGCTGGTCATCAGTGCCGCGGACCGTGCCCATCCCATGGCCACCGCGTGGCGCAGCGTGCAGCGGCGCACGGTGCGCTTCGCGCTGTCGCTCGGGCACGCCGCCGAGGGCATGGAGCTGGCGCGAGCGCTGGCGATGGCAACCTATCGCAGCCCGGAGGAGTTCGCCGCGCGCTTCAGTCATCTGCCGCGCTCGATCGACGGCCGATTCGTATTTCCGGTCGAGGAGTATCTGTTTGCGCGCGGCCGCGATTACGCCGCGCGCTATCGGGCCGAGTCCTTCCTGTGCCTGTCGGAGTCGATCGACCTGCACGTGGTTGATGCCACGCGCGTCGCAACACCGACCACCGTGGTCGCGGTGCGTGAGGACCAGCTGGTGCCGATCGGCGACATGCGCGCGCTGGCCTCGCGGCTGCCGCGCGCACGCCTGCATGAGATGTCTTCGCCGCACGGCCACGATGCCTTTCTGAAGGAGGCCGGTGCGCTGCAGGCGGTTTTCGAGTCGTTGTACGGAGTTGCCCTGAAGTGAGCGATCAAGCCGATCCGACCACGCGCATGGTGCGCGCCGGTCTGGAGAGCGATGCGGTGACCGGGGCGGTGGTGCCGCCGATTCATCTGAGCGCGACCTATGCGTTTCGCGGCTACGGCGAGAAGCGCACCTACGATTATTCGCGTTCGGGCAATCCCACGCGCGATCTGCTCGGGGCAGCGCTCGCCGATCTGGAGGGCGGGGCCGGCGCGGTGATCACCGCGACCGGCATGGCGGCGGTGACGCTGAGCCTGCAGGTACTGCCGGGGCGCGCGCGCGTGGTGGCCCCGCACGATTGCTACGGCGGTACCTACCGGCTGTTCGAGGCGCTGCATCGGCGCGGGGATCTGCAGATCGACTTCGTGAATTTCGGCGATGAGGCGGCGCTGCGCGCGGCGCTGTCCCGACCGGCGGCGCTGCTGTGGATCGAGACGCCGAGCAATCCGTTGCTGCGCCTGACCGACATTGCGGCGGTGTCGACGCTTGCCCGGGCCGCGGGCGCGCTGGCGGCCGTGGACAACACATTTCTATCGCCCGGCTGGCAGCGGCCCCTGGAGCTGGGCGCCGATCTGGTCGTGCACTCGACCACCAAGTACATCAATGGCCACAGCGATGTGGTCGGCGGCGCGGTGATCGCGGCCCGCAAGGAACTGCACGAGCAGTTGTGCTGGTGGGCCAACTGCCTCGGGGTGACGGGCTCGGCGTTCGACAGCTTCCTGACGCTGCGCGGGCTGCGCACGTTGAACGCGCGGCTGGCGGTCCATGGGCGCAATGCGCTGGCCCTGGCCGGTTGGTTGGCGCAGCAGCCAGCGGTGTCGAAGGTGTTTTATCCGGGCCTGCCGACGCATGCCGGGCATGAGATTGCACTGCGTCAACAGTCGGGGTTCGGTGCCATTGTGACGTTCGAGCTCGCGGGCGGCATTCCGGCGGTCAAGGCCTTCGTCGCCGGCCTCAAGTATTTCTCTCTGGCGGAGTCGCTGGGTGGCGTCGAGAGCCTGGTGGCGCATCCGGCGTCGATGACGCATGCGGCGATGAACGAGACGGCGCGCCGCGCCGCCGGGCTGACCGACGGCCTGCTCAGGCTGTCGGTCGGTATCGAGGCGCTCGAGGACCTGCGCGCGGACCTCGCTGCCGGCCTGGCCCGCTGCTGCGCCTGACAGCCAAGCTGGTTAGTGCCCGTGGCGCACCCGCCGGTTGCATCAGGATCGATCTGAAGCACCCGTTGGCCGCGTGTCAGCCAGCGAAGGCTGTGGCGCGTTATGCTTAGGGTGCCCCGGATGGTCTGCACGCGCCGCGTGAGGTGAGGTATCCCATGGTTGCTCGACACCAACCGTTATCGGCGCTGACCCTGGCGTTCGTCGCGGCCGTGACGGCCACACTGACTATGGCCGCGATCGGGTTTGCCGGACCAGCCGCCGCCGATACGCCGACCAGCGCCGCGCCGGCCACGCCAGCGGACGCGGCCGCGACGCCGGGGGCCGAGCCGGGCCACTGGCAGTCGCACAGCTACGTGTTACACGCGATGACTTTCACATCGACCTATTCATGCGACGGCCTGGCCGACACGCTCAAGCTGCTGCTGCGTCTGGCCCGGGCGGGCGACGATGCCAAGGTGGATCCGCTGTGTTCCCGCAGCTTCGGCGTGCCGGACAAGCTGGCGGAGGCCAAGATGACATTTTCGACGCTGCAGCCAGGCAGCCCGGGTCCGGAGGTGGCGGCGGCCCCGGGTGCTGCGGCTGCGGCGCGGCCGGTGTCCGCGGCGCCCGGCCCGCAGGGCCTGGCCGGGGTGTGGCGGCATGTCGAGATCAGCGAGCACCATCCGTTCGACCTTCAGCTCGGCGACTGCGAGTTGGTCGAGCGGTTCCGCGACTCGGTGTTACCGATGTTCGCCACGCGTAACGTGCAGAGCCAGATCACGTGCGTGCCGCATCAGGAGAGCGGTTCGAATTTCAGTCTGCGCTTCGACGTGTTCGCGCCGGTGCCCGCGGCCAAGAGTCCTTGATTCACAGCAGCTGCTCCCACAGCCGCCAGAAATGCTCGCGCAGCTTGCGCGCCAGCGGCCGCCGCTTCCAGCTGGCCAGATCGATGGCGGTCGCGTGTTCCAGATCCTGTTGAAAATATCGTTCCAGCTGCGCGCCGGTAGCGACGCTGATGACGACGGCATCGACTTCGTCGTTGAACAACACGCTGCGATGGTCAAAGTTGGACGAGCCCACGATCGACCAGACCCCGTCCACGACCACGGTCTTTGAGTGCAGGATGCCGTCATCGCGCTGATAGATCCTGACCCCGTCCTCGAGAAGATCCGAGTAGTGTGACTGCTGCACGGCCAACGCCGCGCCCGAGTCGCTGTGTGAGGGCAACAGCAGCCGCACATCGACGCCGCCGCGGGCGGCGCGGGCGAGCGCCTCCTTCTCCTGGTGTGTGGGCACAAAATAGGCCGCGGTGATCCAGATGTGGGTCTCCGCGGTGCGGATCGCCGACAGCAGCGTCGCGTAGTAACGCGGCGTGAGCTGCCCGCGCTCGCTGCCGATGACACGCACGACCTCATCGCCGCGCGCCACCAGCGGCTCCACGTCGGGGATCAGCTCGGCGGCGATCCCTCCCTGGTCGAGCCAGTGCTGCTCGAACAGCTGCTTGAGCTCGCGCACCGCCGGGCCCTCGATTTGCAGGTCAACGTCATGCCAGGGCTCGTGCCGCTGCTGCCCGGTGGGCGCCGCGTGCGCGTCGGCGCTGTCCGAACCGCTGCCGACGCCGCTGCCGCTCTGGTAGTCCCTGCTGACGTTGACACCTCCAATGAGCGCCACCTGACCGTCCGCGATCAGGATTTTCCGATGATCGCGGTCGTTGATCGAGAACGGCGCCGTCAGCGGCTTGATCGGGTTGAACTGCCGCAGGTGAATGCCCGCGGCCCGCAGGCGGTCAAACAGCTCCGCGGGCGTGGACAGCGAGCCGAAGCCGTCATAGATCACGTCGATCTGAACGCCCTGCTGGCGTCGCGCGATCAGCAGATCGGAGAGCTGCTCGCCGTTGAAGCTGACATCCTCGAAGATGTAATACTCGAGATACAGGTAGCGCTGCGCGCCGTGAATGGCGGCGAACATGGCCGCAAAGGTAGCCAGGCCATCACGCACCACCGTGACGCGATTGCCGGTATAGAGCGGACTGCCGGACACCGTCTGTTCGATCACCAGGTGCCGCTGCAGCGCGCTGGCATCGGGCGCCTGCGCGCTCAGCCGCTTGAGCACCGCGGCGGCCGAGCGCCGCGACAGCGCGCCGCCGGCGCCCTGCACCTGGACCTGCGCGCCATTCTCGAGCGCCAGCGGCTCGGGAATGCTCGGCACATGCGCACAGGCGCCGAGCAGGGCGGCGATCAACGACCAGGTGACGATCAGCGCTGCCCGCGGCAGCAAAGCCAGGCGGCGGCCACAGCCCCGGGCGTTTACAGGAACAGCCGGGAGGCCCATGATCGGCTTTACCGCTGACATAGCCACCGCGGGAGCGCAGCGGCTTAAGATGGCTGAACCAATGGGTGATGCTACGCGCAATGGCGAGTCGCAACCCCTGCGCATCGTCATTGGCGAGAACAATGCCGACCTGGCCGTGACGCTGGGCCTGCTGCTGGATGCCGAGCCGGACATGCGCTGCGTCGCGACCGGCAGCTCGGCCAGCGCCGTGCTGTCCGCACTCGACCACCATTCACCCGATGCCTTCATTCTTGACCTTTCGCTCGATGATGGCTCGAGCTTACCGCTGGTCTCGACCCTGCGGCAGCGCTTGCCGACCGCGGCGATTGTGATGTTTACCGGCCATAAGAACGAGTTATTGAAGGAGCATTGTCTGCGGGCGGGCGCTGACGCGCTGGTCGTGAAGAGCGGGGATTTCGAGGAGCTGACGGCGGCGCTACGCAAGGCCGCGCGTGCCGCTGGCGCGCGCGCCAGCGGCGGACTTTCCGCAGACGGTTGAATTTGTTTGACCTAAAGCACTAGAATCGCGTCCGCCGGTGGACGGTGTTGGCGATGAGCCGACATGCCGTAAAGCTGCAGGTACTGCGGCCAAGTGCTTGATTAGGAAGCCCCACATGGGGCTTTTATTTTTTGCGTGGCCTTAATCGGGTATTGGGCGCTTCACGATGGCAACGCCACTGCGCGACAGACTCATTGCGCTCACCGAGCCGTTGCTCGGGCAGCTGGGCTACGAGCTGGTGGATCTGGAGTACGCGCCCGGGCGCGCGCATGCGCTGCTGCGCATTTTTATCGACCGGCCCGAGGGCGTCGGGCTCGACGACTGCGAGCGCGTGAGCCGCGAGATCTCGGCGCTGTTTGACGTCGAGGATCCGATACCCACGGCGTACACACTGGAAGTGTCCTCGCCGGGCCTGGATCGGGTGTTGCGCACGCCGGCGCATTTTCAGCGCTTCGTCGGGGAGCGTGTGCGGCTGGAACTGCGCAACCCCCGCGATGGGCGGCGACGCTACACTGGGCGGCTCGAAGCGCTCAATGCCGAGGGTATTGAATTGAATGTGGACGGCGCCATGGTATCGGTGCCGTTTGCGGAAATCGGCCGCGCGCGGCTTGCGCCGTTGTGGTCTTGAGAGCTTGCAGGAGCTGTCGATGAACAAAGAGATTCTGATGGTCGTCGATGCCGTCTCGAACGAGAAGGGCGTCGATAAGGAGATCATCTTCGAAGCGCTGGAAGCGGCGCTGGCGTCGGCTACCCGCAAGAAGCACGGCGAGGACTGGGACGCGCGCGTGGCGATCAATCGCAAGACCGGCGACTACGAGACGTTCCGGCGCTGGAAGGTGTTCGCCGACGATTCCAAGGAGCTCGAGAACCCCTCGGCCGAGCTGCGGCTGGAAGACGGGCGCGATATCAGTGCCGACGCCGAGCCCGGCGGCTACGTCGAACAGCCGATGGAATCGGTGGCCTTCGGCCGCATTGCGGCGCAGCAGGCGAAGCAGGTCATCGTGCAGAAGGTGCGCGAAGCCGAGCGCGCCCAGGTGGTCGAGGCGTACAAGGATCGCGTCAACACGCTGGTCAGCGGCGTGGTCAAGCGCATCGACCGCAACGGCATCTACGTCGACCTGGGCGGCAACGCCGAGGGCTTCGTGCCGCGCAGCGACATGATTCCGCGCGAGCAGCTCAAGCCGCAGGATCGAGTCAAGGCTTACCTGCGCGAAGTACGCGCCGAGCCGCGCGGTCCGCAGCTGTTCCTGACGCGCAACGCGCCCGAATTCCTGATCGAGCTGTTCAAGCTCGAAGTACCCGAGGTCGGCCAGGGCCTGATCCACATTCTGGGCGCGGCGCGCGATCCCGGGATCCGCGCCAAGATCGCGGTGCGCAGCCAGGATCCGCGCATCGATCCGGTCGGCGCCTGCGTCGGCATGCGCGGTTCGCGCGTACAGGCGGTGTCGAACGAAATCGCCGGCGAGCGCGTCGATATCATCCCGCACGACGAGAACCCGGCGCAGTTCGTGATCAACGCGATGTCGCCGGCGGAAGTGCAGTCGATCGTGGTCGACGAGGACTCGCACAGCATGGATATCGCGGTCGCGGAGGAAAAGCTGTCGCAGGCGATCGGGCGCGGCGGACAGAATATCCGGCTTGCCAGCCAGCTGACCGGCTGGGAGCTCAATGTCATGACCGAGTCGGACGCGGAGGCCAAGAGTGAGACCGAGGCCCGGGCGCTGGTCGAGACCTTCATGAAGCAGCTCGACGTGGACGAGAACGTCGCCAACATCCTGGTGCAGGAGGGCTTCTCGACCGTCGAGGAAGTGGCCTATGTGCCGGCCGGAGAGCTGGCGGCGATCGAGGAGTTCGACGAAGACATCGTCAAGGAGCTGCGCAATCGCGCCCGCGACGTGCTGCTGACGCAGGCGATCGTCAGCGAGGAATCGCTCGACCAGTCGATGCCGGCGGACGATCTGCTGACGCTCGAGGGCATGCGGCCGGACCTGGCGCTGGCGCTCGCGCGCCGCGGGGTGCGCACGCGCGATGAGCTGGCCGAGCAGGCGATCGATGACATTTCCGATATCGAAGGCCTGTCGAGCGACGAGGCCGGCAGCCTGATCATGAAGGCACGCGCCCACTGGTTCGAGGCGCAGCATTGACGCTCGCGGGATCGAATGCCGCCCCGGCCGCGCCCGCGTACGGCAGCGTGTCGAATATGCGCGCGGCTTGCCGCCGAGCGGTTCAAGGTGAAGACACATGGCTGATGTAACGATTGCCCAATTTGCCGACGTACTGAAGGTCCCGGTGGACCGCCTGATCGCGCAGCTCGACCAGGCCGGTATCACCGTGTCCAGTCCGGAGGACATGATCAGCGAGGAAGCCAAGCTCGAACTGCTGACGCATCTGCGCCGCAGCCACGGTCACGGCGGTGAAGGATCGGCGCCGAGCCGCATCACGCTCAAGCGCAAGACCCAGAGCGAGCTCAAGCTCGCCGGCAATCAGGGCCGGGCGCGTACCGTCAATGTCGAGGTGCGGCGCAAGCGCACCTATATAAAGCGCGACGTGCTCGAAGGGCAGGCGCGGGCGCAGCAGGAACAGCTCGATGCGCAGCGGCGCGAGGCCGAGGAGGCGCAGCGGGCGCTGAGCGAGAAGGCCGAGACCGAACGGCGTGAGCGCGAACGCGTCGAGGCCGAGAACCGCCGCCGCGTCGAGGAGGAACTGGCCCGCAAGAAGGCGCAGGACGAGGCGCGCCGGCTGGCGGAGCAGCGCTCGGCCGAAGAAGCCGAGCGCGAGCGGCAGCGACGTCCCGCCGAGGCGGCGCGCGAAGCGCATGCACCGCACGTGCATCCGGCTCCGGCGGCGCGCGAGGAGGCCGACGACAAGCAGCGTACGCGCTATGGCCGCGAGGAGCTGCATATCGCCGGCGACGTCAGCGCGCGCCACAAGAAGAAGAAGCGGCTCAAGACCCGCGCCATAGCGGTCGGCGGCGGCGAGGCCAAGCATGCGTTCGAGATGCCGACCGCGCCGGTCAAGCGCGAGGTCGCGCTCGGCGAGACCATCACGGTGGCCGAGCTGGCGCAGAAGATGGCGGTCAAGGCCACCGAGGTGATCAAGGTGTTGATGAACCTCGGCGTGCTGGCCACCATCAATCAGCCGATCGAGCGCGATACCGCGGTGCTCGTGGTCGAGGAATTCGGCCACACCGCCAAGCTGCTGCGCGAGAACCAGATCGAGGAAGGCCTGCAGGCCGGCGAGGCCGCGACCGAGCAGCTCGAGGTGCGCGCCCCGGTGGTCACCGTGATGGGCCACGTCGATCACGGCAAGACCTCGCTGCTCGACTACATGCGACGCACCAAAGTCGCGGCCGGCGAGGCCGGCGGCATCACGCAGCATATCGGGGCCTATCACGTGGAGACCCCGCGCGGCTCGATCACGTTCCTGGATACGCCGGGTCACGCCGCGTTCACCGCGATGCGCGCGCGCGGCGCCAAGGCCACCGATGTGGTGGTGCTGGTGGTGGCCGCCGACGACGGCGTGATGCCGCAGACCATCGAGGCCATCCAGCATGCCAAGGCGGCCGGCGTGCCGATCGTGGTCGCGGTCAACAAGATCGACAAGCCAGACGCCGATCCGGAACGCGTGCGCACCGAACTCGCCAAGCATGAGGTGATCTCCGAGGAGTGGGGCGGCCAGAACATGTTCCGCAACGTGTCGGCTCGCACCGGCGAGGGCATCGATCAGCTGCTCGAGGCGATTCTGCTGCAGGCCGAAGTGCTCGAGCTCAAGGCGCCGCGCACCGGTTTTGCTGCCGGGGTCGTGATCGAATCGAGCATGGAGAAGGGTCGCGGCGCGGTGGTGACCGTCCTGGTCAAGCGCGGCACGCTCAAGGTCGGCGACGCGATCCTCGCCGGCAGCGAGTTCGGCCGCGTGCGCGCGATGTTCGACGAGAGCGGACAGGCGATCGCCGAGGCGCCGCCGTCCACGCCCGCAGTCGTGCTCGGCCTGTCGGGCGCACCGAACGCGGGCGACGAGCTGCTGGTGGTCGAGAGCGAGCGCAAGGCGCGCGAGGTTGCGCTCTACCGGCAGGGCAAGTTCCGCGACGTCAAGCTGGCGCGGGCGGCGACGCGGGCCGAGGACGTGTTCTCCACCATGGGCGAGGCCAAGGCCGGCATCATCCCGGTGCTCATCAAGTCCGACGTGCAGGGCAGCGACGAGGCGCTGCGC
>JBIODC010000063.1:0-11273 GCA_044440135.1 Steroidobacterales bacterium
AAGCTGCGCGCAAGGCGCGCGAGATGACGCGCCGCAAGGGCGTGCTCGATATCGCGGGTCTGCCCGGCAAGCGCGCCGCCTGCCAGGAGCAGGATCCGGCGCTGTCCGAGATCTTCATCGTCGAGGGAGATTCGGCCGGCGGCTCGGCCAAGCAGGGCCGCGATCGTCGCACCCAGGCGATCCTGCCGCTCAAGGGCAAGATCCTCAACGTCGAGAAGGCGCGCTTCGACAAGATGCTGTCATCGGCCGAAGTCGGCACGCTGATCACCGCGCTCGGCTGCGGCATCGGTCGCGAAGACTTCGACATCGACAAACTGCGCTATCACAGAATAATTATCATGACAGATGCGGATGTTGATGGCTCGCACATACGCACGCTGCTGCTGACCTTCTTCTATCGGCAGATTCCGCTGCTGATCGAGCGCGGACATGTCTACATCGCGCAGCCACCGCTCTACAAGGTCAAGCGCGGCAAGCAGGAGCTGTACGTCAAGGACGATAACGAACTCAATGCACTGCTGCTCAACAGCGCGCTCGAGGAGGCGGCGCTGTACGTGAATGCCAGCGCCGAGCCGTTGCGCGGCTCGGCACTGGAGATGCTTGCGCGGCGCTACATGGAAGTGCAGGCGATCATCCGCCGCTGGTCGCGCCGCTATGACGAGCGCCTGCTCGAGCAGATGATCTACATTCCGCAGGTCAAGCCCGGTGACAGCGATAACGCGGCCTTCATGCGCAGCTGGGCCGCGGAGCTCGAGTCGCGGCTCAATGCGCGCGGTGACGGCCGGCGCAGTTTCCAGCTCGAGCTGCGCGCCGCGACTGATGGCCATTCGCCGCGCATCGTCGTGCGCAAGACCGAGCACGGGTTGGCCACCGAGAAGATGCTGCACCGGGAATTCTTCGAGTCGGCCGAGTACCAGCGCATCGCCGAGCTCGCGCGTACGCTTGCCGACCTGATCGGCGAGGGTGCCTATGTCACGCGAGCCAACGAGCGTGAAGAGATCAGCGCGTTCAAGCAGGCGATGACCTGGC
Organism: Steroidobacterales bacterium; assembly: GCA_044440135.1. GTDB lineage: Bacteria > Pseudomonadota > Gammaproteobacteria > Steroidobacterales > Steroidobacteraceae > FEN-1191. The sequence continues at coordinate 1,030 of JBIODC010000063.1, forward strand.
TGTTCGAGCAGGCGCGCAAAGGCCAGTCGATCCAGCGCTACAAGGGTCTCGGCGAGATGAATCCCGAACAGCTCTGGGAGACCACCATCAACCCGGCGACGCGCCGGCTGCTGCAGGTACGCATCGAGGATGCGGTCGCCTCCGATGAGATCTTCACCACGCTGATGGGCGATCAGGTCGAGCCGCGGCGCGAGTTCATCGAGAAGAACGCGCTGTCAGTGGCGAATTTGGATATCTGAAGGCGCCGCCCGTCGGCGCGCGATCGGGAGGAAATAGCATGTCTCAGCCAACGGGTGGTATTGCCGGTCAAGTCGATGCGCTGCTGACGTCGGCCAAGTGGCCGCAGGGCCGCTCGGTCCAGCAGTCCCTGCTCGACATCGAAGCGGTGCTCAGGCTCATGACTGCGAAGCTGAACAAGCACAAGATTGGTGGCACCTTCCATACCGAAGCCACCGACCCGGGGCCGCACCAATAAACCTGGCAGCGCGGAACCGGTAGCGCCGGATCGGCGTCGCCGGTCGCTTCTGCCTGCGCCCGTCAGCCGCTTGGCGAGCCGACCCTGGGCTGCGTCTGCAGGTTCTGCTGATTCAATCGCTCGATCAGCACCCGGTAGTCGCTGCGCGCCCGCAGCGATGCGAACGCAGGATCGTGCTCGGCCTGCAACACGTCGCGCCAGCCGAGGTCAGCCGCGCGATGCAGAGCGAACATCGCGCCGTCGGCATCGCCGCGCAGCGCGAGCAGCTCGGCGCGAAGCTCGTAGACCCCATAGCGCTCGATGCCGGCCTGCATCATGAGCGCGAGTCTCCCCGCCAGGGCATCGAGCCGCCGCAGCGCGGATGCCCGATCGTCGGTCCAGAGCTCGCTGATCGCCATCGTCAGTTCGTTCGAGTCTCCTTCGCGTTCGATCCACGCATTGTCGAGCGTGTCGCGGCCCAGATCAGGCGCCGCCAGGGCCTGCTCGAGCAGCCGCTTCGCCGCCGCCGCATCATGCAGCAGCAACTGCAGACGCGCCGCGAGCAGCAAGGTATCGGCATGCTTCGAGGCATCGAAGTGCGCGTTCGAAAGCTGGCTTCGCAGCGCCGGCGTGCCGCCCTGGTAGTAGCTGACCCGCGCCAGGCGCACCGCCACCGCCTCCTGGTTCGGTGCGATGGCGCGCGCCTGCTCGAGCGTGGTGCGCGCCGCGGCCGCAAGGCCCAGCGACAACAGCAGATTGCTGCGATCCTTGTACAGCGTGAATTCGTTCGGGCTGGCCTTCAGCGCCAGCTCATTCCACTTGAGTGCCGCATCGATGCGTCCCCGCGCCCACTCGAGCCAGCTGCTCGCCACATAGGCCCAGGACGCGTCCGGCGCCAGTGCGCGCGCATGGGTACAGGCCAGGTCCGCTTCGTCGAAACGAGCCATGTCGGTAAAGGCGATACAGCGGCGGGCATGCAGATTGAAGTTCAGCGGATCGAGCGTGGCGGCGGCGCCATAGCTGGCCAGCGCATCGCGTGGCTGCCCGTTATAGATGAACAGATACCCCATCTCCGTCAGCGCTTCACTGTCATTCGGATTCAGATCGATGGCGTGCCGAAGATCGCGCAGCGCCTCATCGTTGCGTCCCTGGTCGCTGCGCAGGGCTCCGCGAGCCGTATAGATATCGGGCAGGCCGCGATCCAGGCGCAGCGCGGTCGCGAGCACGGGCTCGGCCTTGTTGGCCACTTCGGCGACGGACAGACCGTTTAGATAGGACTGGTTGATATACGCGGATGCGAGGCCCGCATAGGCGAGGGCGAATCTGTCGTCCAGCGCCAGCGCCTGCCGGTAGAGCTCGATCGCGCGATCGTTGCCATCGCGGGTGAGCTCATGCTGGTGATGACGCGCCAGCAGATACAGCTGATAGGCCTGCGGGGTGCCGCCGCGCCGCGCGGCGAAGCCCTGACCCGTCTGTTCGGTCAGGCGGATCTCCAGGTTGTCCGCCACCGAGCGCGCAATCTCCTCCTGCACTTTCACCACATCGTCGATCGGGCGGTCGAAGTTCGCCGACCATAAGTGAAAGCCATCGCGCGTACTGACCAGCTGCGCGGTGATTCGCAGTTGATTGCCCGAGCGGCGCAGCGATCCCTCGAGCACGTGACTGGCGCCGAGCTCCTTGCCGATGGTACGAACGTCGACATCCCTGCCGCGATAGGCGAAGGCCGAGGTTCGCGCGACCACGCGCAGCGTCGGAATCTGTGCCAGCCAGTTCGACAGCTCCTCGGTCAGACCGTCGCAGAACGACTGATCCTGCCTGCTGTCGGTCATGTCGATGAACGGCAAGACAACGATCGACGGCGTGGGCGGAGCGCCGGCGAAATAACGCTGCACGGGGCGCCACAGCAGAGCCGCGAGCGCGAACAGCACCGCCAGCGCGGCGCCGGCGGTCAGCGCTCGCGGCATGCGCCGCCGCGCTGGCGGCGGCGTCACCTGCGGCAGGCTCGGTACCGACGACGGGTTCGGTATCGACGACGGCCCGGCGCTGGCAAGTTCTGCAGCGGTCAGTGACGCCGGCGCGGCCGCGGCCGGCGCGGACAGCGTCTGCACGGCAGCGATGAGTCGATAGCCCTTGCGCGGGATCGTCGCGATGTAGGTCGGCTCTGGATCGGTGTCGCCCAGAAGCCGGCGCAGCTGCGATACCGCCTGGTAGACGGAAGCCGGACCGACAATTACACCCGGCCAGACTTCGTTGAGCATCCGATCGACGCTGACTACAACCCCGGGGGATTGCGCGAGCAATAACAGCAGGCGCATCGCGCGCGGTTCGAGCTTGGCTCGCTCGCCGCGGCGGGCGACGGTATCGGTATCGGGGTCTACGACCCAGTCGCCAATTCGCAGCGCTCGTGATTGGCCCGCCATCGCCTGCCTCGCCAGACCGATGACGAGTATATGCCGCCCCTACGGCGCTGTAAGCGACTGATTTTCCAGCGCCGAGAAATGCTTGAGCAAATCTTTAGAACTCCCTGAGGACTGTTTCGGCGCGAATTCGTACACCGCTGCCGTACACCAACACACCGGGGAGCGCGTTTCATGACCATGCAAGCTGCGGATTCGCGACCGATCAACATCTACACCTTGGGCCGCTTCGAGATCGTGCTCGACGGCGCGCCGCTGCGCTTCGTCTTCAAGGCGCCGCGCAAACCCCTGGCGCTGCTCAAGGCTTTGCTGTCAGGGGGCAGGAGCGGAGTGAGCCAGGACGCCCTGAAGCAGGCCCTGTGGCCGGAGCTCGAGCAATGGTCCGCGGTCAAGGCGCTCTACGCGACGGTACTGCAGTTGCGCCGACTGCTGCAGGGCAAATCATCAGTGATGGTCGATTCCGCGCGCGTCGCGCTCGATCCGCAGGCCTGCTGGGTCGATGCGTGGGCCTTCGAGCACGCGGTCGCGCAAGCCAGCGACCCGACCGAATTGCTCTGGGCACTGCGTTTCTATCGCGGCATGTTCCTGAGCGATGCCGAGCATTCGTTGGCATCCGAGGCGCGCCAGCGGCTGCGCCGCACGTTCATTCGTGCGGTGCTGCAGCTCGGGCAGGGCTACGAGCGCATCGGCGACACCCAGTCGGCGATCGACCTGTATCTGATGGCGCTTGAGGCCGACGCCACCTCGGAGGAGGTGCATCGGGGTCTGATGCGATGTCTTGCGCTCGAGGGACAGTCGTCCGCCGTCGCAGCGGCGTTCCTGCGCTGCCGCGCGATGCTGTCGCGCCATTTTGGCACCGTGCCATCGCCGCTCACCGAGCAGATCTATCGCGAAGCCTGCCCGGGGCGAACCAGCTGGGCGGTCCACGAACCGCCCCCGAACGCCGTCAGAGGCGTCGGCGAGTGTGCATCGATGCGGTAGAACTGTATCCGGCACTGGATTAGAGTCTGCGCCGCCAGATGCACTGGCAGTCTTCGGCCATGCCGCCAGGGTGGGCGGCGGCCGAGCAATAACACCGCAACGGGAGACAGACTCATGCTGAGAATTCAAACCACGACGCTGCTGGCAGGCCTGTTGCTGGCTGCGACGAGCTTCGCCCAAGTGCCGGCCGATGCACCCGCCGGAGCCACGGGCCTGTGCAAGGACGGCACCTATTGGACCAACGCGACCAAGAAGGGCGCCTGCCACGGTCACAAGGGCATCAAGACGTGGTACGCCTCGGGTACCGGTGCCAGCGGTGGCGCCGCGGCGAGCACCCCAGCCCCCGCCGCTGCTGCGCCGAGTGCGCCGGCCGCTGCCGCGCCGGCGGCCCCGTCGAAGAGCGTTACCGCCCCGCCGAAGTCCAGCACCAGCAGCTCGATGCCTGCTGCGACCGCGGCTCCAGGTGGCGGCCCCGGCATGGTCTGGGTCAACAAGAACAGCAAGGTCTACCATTGCCCGTCCGATCGCTGGTACGGCAAGACCAAGAACGGCGCCTACATGTCGGAAGCCGATGCGAAAGCGCAGGGCAATCGCCCCGATCACGGCAAGGCCTGTCAGTAATCGCAGGGTCCGCCAGGGGTGGCCGCCGGCCACCCCTGACCGGTCGAACGCGCCGGAAGCGCTTGGGCGGCCGACCGTGCAGCCCGACTGATCGCGCGCGTGACCGCCATGCAGATACCAGACGCCGCACAATGGTCGGCGTCGTTTGACGTCAACAGCGCGACCCGGGCCTGGCTCGAGACGCTGTCTGCGGCGCAGCGCTTGCAGTCGAACGCCTATTTCGAAGGCGGCTATTGGCTGCTGCTGTGGAATCTGCTCTGGGGCCTCGGTATCGCCGCCTGGCTGATGTCCGGCGGGCGCTCCGCGCGACTGCGCGACTGGAGCGAGCGGGTGACCGCGCATCGCGGGGTGCAGACGTTGCTGTACGCGGCGGTCTACCTGCTGCTGACATGGCTGCTGTCGCTGCCGCTGACCATCTACCAGGACTACTTTCGCGAGCATCAGTACGGACTGGCGACACAGAGCTTCCTGCCGTGGTTCGGCGAGCTCTGCATCCGGCTGGCGCTGACGATCGGTCTGGGTTCCCCATTCATCGCGCTGCTTTACTGGATCGTGCGTCGCGCCGGCAGCGTGTGGTGGGCGTGGGGTGCCGGTCTCGTGACGCTGTCGACGCTGTTCGTGATCGTCATCGGACCGGTATTCATCGATCCGTTGTTCAACGAGTACCGGCCATTGCCCGAGGGTCCGACGCGTGACTCGATCCTGTCGCTTGCACGGGCGAACGGCATTGCGGCCGACAACGTCTACGTGTTCAACGCCTCGAAACAGACCGCGCGCATCAGCGCCAACGTCGCCGGTGCGCTCGGCACCATGCGCATCGCGCTCAACGACAACCTGCTGAACAACACCAGCCTGCCCGAGATCCGCGCGGTCATGGCGCACGAGATGGGGCACTACCTGCTCAACCACGGCTGGCGTCACGTGATCTACCTGGGACTGCTGTCGCTGATTGGATTGCTGCTGCTGCACTTTGGCTTCGACGAGGCGCTGCGGCGCTGGGGTTCGCGCCTGGGTGTCAGGAACCGCGCCGATGTCGCCGGCCTGCCGCTGGCGGTCGCGCTGCTGTCCATCCTGGGATTGCTCGCGACACCGGCCGTCAATTCGATCATTCGAACCGCCGAGAGCGAAGCGGATATCTTCGGCCTGAATGCCGCACGCGAACCGGAAGCGTTTGCATCGGTGGCGATGCGCCTGGCGACCTATCGGAAGCTTGAACCGGGCCCGCTCGAGGAGATCCTGCTGTTCGATCACCCGAGCGGCCGTACCCGCGTTCACATGGCCATGCGCTGGCTCAAAGAGAACCCACCGCCGCGGTAGCGACCCGTCTGTGAGCTACGTATCTTCCCTTGGCTCTGGGTGTCGCTCCGGTGCCGATCCGGTCGAATGAGTGGAGTGCTCCTCGATCCATGCCTGCGCTTCGGCGTTGATCTCGCGCGGATTGCGGCCGGCGGCCTCGATCGGTGGGCCGATGATCACGCGAATCGTGCCGGGCTTCTTCCACAGGCCGCGGCGCGGCCAGTAGTACCCGGAATCGTGTGCAACCGGCACCAGCAGCTTGCCGGTTTCCGATGCGAGCATCGCGCCGCTGATGCCGTACTTGCGGGTCTCGCCGGGTGGCATGCGCGTGCCTTCCGGAAAGATCACGATCCACTTGCCCTCGGCCAGCCGCGCCTTGCCCTGGTCGATCACGTCGCGCACCGCGGCCGGGCCGGCGCCGCGATTGATCGCGATCGCGCGCAGCTGGCGAATGCCCCAGCCGACCACCGGTATCCAGGTCAGCTCGCGCTTGAGCACCCACACATGCGGCGGCAGCAGCAGCGCTTGCGCGACCGTTTCCCAGCTCGAGGAATGTTTCATCAACGCGATGTGATTGCCGGGCGGCAGCCGCTCGCGGCCTTCGACCTGATAGTCCAGCCGGCAGGTCCAGCGCAGTACCGCAAGGATCACGCGCGCCCAGACGCGCGCCAGCGCGAAGCGGCCGCGGTAAGGCAGAAACAGGCACGCGATCACGAAGAAGATCGCGTACACGAACGTCCACAGCATGAAAAACGCCGTGAATACCACCGAGCCGATCAGCTGCCACGGCTCGATCGTGCCCGCGCGGCGTGCCTCGCTCGACAACGCAATCAACCGGGCAGGCGCGACAGGTCGGCGATGCCGCAGAACAGCGCGCGCAACTCACCCAGCAGGGCGAGCCGGTTGTTGCGCAGCGCGCTGTCGGGATCGTTCACCAGCACGCGATCGAAAAAGGCGTCAACCTGCGGTCGCAGGCCGGCGAGCAGGTCGAGCGCGCGCGCATAGTCACGCGCGTTGACCGCCGTCACCACGAGCTCGCGCAGCGATCGCAATGCCTGGTGCAGTTCGCGCTCGGCATCCTCGCGCAGCAGCTGTTGCGCGACCGCCGGCGCTGACGCGGTCGGCGCTGCGGTCGACACCTCCGATTTGCGCAGAATGTTTGCGATGCGCTTGTTGGCGGCCGCGAGGCTCGCGCCTTCCGGCCGCGCGACGAATCCGACCAGCGCGTGCAGCCTGGCATCGAAATCCAGCAACGATGCCGGCCGGGTCGCGAGCACGGCATCGAACATCTCGGTGCTGATGCCATTGTCGGAGGCGCGTTCGAGATATTGCGCCCGTGCGCGCTCCATCACGAAGTCGTAGATTTCGGCGCCGGTCTGCGCGCCGATGCCGGCGATCGGCTGCAGCCTGACGGCGCGATCGATCAGCTCGATCAGGTTCAGATCGAGCCGATGCTCGAGCACGATGCGCAGCACGCCGATGGCCGCGCGCCGCAGGCCGAACGGATCGCGGGTGCCGGACGGTTTCTGGCCGCTGGCAAAGATGCCCGCGAGCGTATCGAGCTTGTCGCCGAGCGCCACCGCATCGCCGACGCTCGAGCCCGGCAGGGCATCGCCGGCACCACGCGGCAGATAGTGCTCGCGGATCGCCTCGGCCACCCGCGGTGCCTCGCCATCGGCCAGCGCGTAGTAGCGGCCCATGATGCCCTGCAGTTCGGGGAACTCGCCCACCATCGCCGTCAGCAGATCGCATTTGGCGAGCTGCGCGGCGCGCGCGGTCTCGCTCTCGTCGGCGCCGGTCTGCGCGCCGATGCCGGCGGCGATGACCGCGATGCGGTCGGTGCGCGCGCCGAGCGAGCCGAGCTTGTCGTGGAACATCACAGCATCGAGACCCGCGCGGCGCTCGGCCAGCGGCTGCTTGCGATCCTGCTCCCAGAAAAAGTCCGCATCGGCCAGCCGCGGACGCACGACGCGCTCGTTACCGGCACGCACCACCTCGGGATCGGGACTGTCGATATTGCTGATCGTGATGAACCACGGCAGCAGGCCACGATCGTTCTCGATCGCGAAATAACGCTGATGCTCCTGCAGCGTCGAGATCAGCACTTCGCGCGGCAGCGCCAGGAAGCGCGTCTCGAACTGCCCGGCCAGCGCCACCGGCCACTCCACCATCGCCGTGACTTCATCGAGCAGCGCATCGGTAATGATCGCGCGCCCGGCGAGGCCTGCCGCGAGCTGCTCGACCTGCGCGCGGATGCTCGCGCGGCGCGTCTCGAAAGCGGCTATGACCTTTCCGCGCGTCAGCAGCGTGCGCTCGTAGCTCGCCGGCGAGCCGATGCGCAGCGGCTTACCCGGTCCCATGAAGCGATGACCGAAACTCACGGCACCGGATTCGACGCCGAGCACCGATGCCGGCACCACCTCGCGGCCGTACAGCATCAGCAGCCATTGTACCGGCCGCACGAACTGCGCCTCGCCGGGGCCCCAGCGCATGCGCTTCGGAATCGGCAGCGCATCCAGGCTCTGCTGTACCAGGCCCGGCAGCAGCGTCATGGTCGGTGCGCCGCTCTTGAGCCCCTCGAAGTTCAGGTATTCGTTGCCCTTGACGTCGCGCTCGCGTCCGAGCGCCTCGAGCGCTACCCCGCAGCTCTGGGCGAAGGCCGTCGCGGCGCGGGTCGGCGCGCCCGCGGCGTCGAAGCTGGCCGCGAGCGGCGGGCCGCGGCGCTTGATGAGCTGATCGGCGGGCCTGATCGCGAGCCGGCGGATCTGCACCGCGAGTCGCCGCGGCGTCGCGAAGGATACGACGGCCGGGACCATCAGTCCCGCCTGCGTCAGGCGTGTGCGCACAGCGTCCGCAAAGGCCAGCTCGAGCGTACGCAGCGACTTCGGCGGCAATTCCTCGGTGCCGAGCTCGATCAGCAGGTCGCGCCGCTCGATGCGCGCGCGCGTTGCCAGGACGCTCATGCGCGCGCCTCGTCGACGGCCAGCGCGCCCTCGAGGCTCGCGGCCACGTTGGCTGCGGCGCCGGCGCCGCGCAGCATCGGGAAACCGAGCACTTCCCGGCTCGCGTAGTAGGCCTGCGCGACCGCGCGTGCCAGCGTGCGTACGCGCTGGATGAAACGCGCGCGCTCGGTCACCGAGATGGCGCGGCGCGCGTCCAGCAGGTTGAAGCTGTGCGAGGCCTTGAGTACCTGCTCATAGGCCGGCAGCGGCAGCTTCGCGGCGAGCAGCTCGTTGCACGCCTGCTCGTGGTCGTCGAAATGCCGCAACAGCACCGGGACGTTGGCGTATTCAAAATCGTACCTCGACTGCTCGACTTCGTTCTGATGGAACACGTCGCCATAGGTGACCCGTCCCTGCGGGCCTTCGGTCCAGACCAGATCGAAGATGCTCTCGACGCCCTGCAGGTACATCGCCAGGCGCTCCAGCCCGTAGGTGATCTCGCCAGTCACCGGACGGCAGTCGAGCCCCCCGACCTGCTGGAAGTAGGTGAACTGCGTGACCTCCATGCCGTTGAGCCAGACTTCCCAGCCCAGCCCCCACGCACCGAGGGTCGGCGATTCCCAGTTGTCCTCGACGAAACGCACGTCGTGCACGCGCGGATCGAAACCGAGCACCCGCAGGCTGTCGACGTAGCGCTCGAGGAGGTCGGGCGGCGAGGGTTTGATTGTCACCTGGAACTGGTAGTAGTGCTGCAGCCGGAACGGGTTCTGGCCATAGCGGCCGTCGGTCGGGCGGCGCGAGGGCTGCACGTAGGCGGCGCTCCAGGGCTCGGGGCCGATCGAGCGCAGGAAAGTCGCAGTGTGGAACGTACCGGCGCCGACTTCCATGTCATACGGCTGCAGCACCACGCAGCCGCGCTCGGACCAGTAGCGCTGCAAGGTGAAGATCAGGTCCTGAAAAGTGCGCGGAGGAGTGCCTAACTTCGTGGTTTTCATCAGGATCGGGAGGTCTGAGGCAGGCGCGAGTATAAGCGAGCCGCCGTGCGAACATTGCGCGCCACTGGCACCGACTTGCTCGTGATCCTGGCGCATCCGCAGGTCGGCGAATAATTGTTGCGGCGCTGCCTTTCGCCCCGGCACGGCGCAATCATGGCAATATTGATGCACAGAAATAGGGCGCAGCGATTGCCAACGCACTATACTAGTGCGATGGGTTATCCGGCGAGGCCCGGATATTTCGTAAATCGTTGAATAATTTGCCAATTGTGCTGACGCCCTGATTGGCATGCTCAGTGCATTAAAGCCGGGCCCAACGTGATAACAATCAGCTATAAAAGAACGATCCACCAATGGAGGCAGTATGAGTTCAAGTGATGTGGTGAAAATGATTAAGGAGAAAGAGGTGAAGTGGGCGGATCTGCGCTTTACGGACACCCGGGGCAAGGAGCAGCACGTGAGCATTCCGTCGCGCTACGTGACGGAGGAATTCTTTGTTGAAGGCAAGATGTTCGACGGCTCCTCGATTGCGGGCTGG
>JBIODC010000064.1:0-11066 GCA_044440135.1 Steroidobacterales bacterium
ACCGGCGCGCGCTCCCCCGGCGGGTGATCGTGCAACGCCGGGTCGTAGCGGTTGTCGTGGCGGATCACGCGCGGCACCAGCGTGCGCGGCTCGATGCTGACCGGCTCGTAGACGACGCGCTGCAGCTGCGGGTCGTAGCGCACCTCGACATTGCCGATCAGCGGGAAATCCTTGCGAAACGGATGGCCGATGAAGCCGTAGTCGGTGAGGATGCGGCGCAGGTCCGGATGGCCGCGAAACAGAATCCCGAACAGGTCGAACGCCTCGCGCTCGAACCACTCGGCGCTGGCCCAGATGCCGGTCAGCGAGTCCACCATCGGATCCTCGACGTTCTCGGCCCAGACGCGCAGCCGCAGCCGCTGGTTATGCGTGATCGAGAGCAGCTGCGACACCACCGCGTAGCGCTTGTTGCCGGCCAGCGTGTGCGGGGCGGCGCGATTCACGCCGCGACTGAAACCGGTGGTGGTGGCCGTGTTGGTGCGCCACTCGGCACGACCGAAGTCGAGATAATCGACCCCGGCGAGGTCCATCAGCTGCTCGAAGCGCAGCTGCGGATCGTCGCGCAGGATGGCCGCGACCTCGAGCAGCTGGCCGCCGGCGACTTCGATCGCGAGCTCATCGGGCAGCGATGCATAGCGGCGCGCACGGTCGCCCAGGGCAGCCGTGACCCGTCCCGCGAGCTCCTCGATGTACGCTGGCACCACCCTCGATTCCTTCTGCTGTGACGGCCGGTCGCCGCTCAGGCGCTCGCCGCGGCCTGCCGTTCGATCTTGCGCTGCAGCTGGATGATGCCGTAGAGCAGCGCCTCAGCCGTGGGCGGGCATCCGGGCACATAGACATCGACCGGCACGATGCGATCGCAGCCGCGCACCACCGCGTAGGAATAGTGGTAGTAGCCGCCACCATTGGCGCACGAGCCCATCGAGATGACCCAGCGGGGCTCGGCCATCTGGTCATAGACCTTGCGCAGCGCCGGCGCCATCTTGTTGACCAGCGTGCCGGCCACGATCATCACGTCGGACTGGCGCGGACTGCCACGGAACACCACACCGAAGCGGTCCAGATCGTAGCGCGAAGCCCCGGCGTGCATCATCTCGACCGCGCAGCAGGCCAGCCCGAAAGTCATCGGCCACAGCGAGCCGGTGCGCGCCCAGCTCACCAGGTCATCGACCTGGGTGGTCAGGAACCCGCGCTGCGCGAAGCTTTCGGTGTCGGCCGCCGCTAATCCCATTCGAGCGCCCCCTTCTTCCACTCGTAGGCGAAGCCGATCACGAGGATCAGCAGAAACACACCCATGACCGCCAGTCCGAACCCGCCGGTGCGGCCCAGCGATACCGCCCACGGAAACAGGAACGCAATCTCGAGGTCGAAGATGATGAACAGGATCGCGACCAGGTAGTAGCGCACGTCGAATTTCACGCGGTTGTCTTCGAACGGTTCGAAGCCGCACTCGTACGGCGACAGTTTCTCCGGATCGCCGCGATGGCGGGCGGACAGACGTCCGAGCACCGAACCCAAGCCGAGCAGCACGGCCGCAAGCACTGCGGCTATGGTGAGGAAGATCAATATCGGCAGGTAATTCGTGAGCATGTCCACACGGTCAGTAAAAGGGGCGGCACGTAGCGCTTGCGCGTACATGGATCCGCCCCTTCATCGCCTTATTGTAACAGGCGACGCAGACTTGTGGTGCCGACGGGGAGATTCGAACTCCCACACCTTGCGGCGCTAGCCCCTCAAGCTAGTGTGTCTACCAATTCCACCACGTCGGCTTTAATCAGCTTTTTAATCGGGCTTTAATCATCCCCGGCAGCGCGAGCATTCGCACCCGCTCCTGTCGGGCCGCGACTTACGTAGATATACGCAGGCCCACGGACGCCAGGGCTTACTTCGGCGCCTTGCCATTGTCCGCCGGATTCGTGGCCGGGCTGGCCGGGGCTGGGGCGCCGCTCGGTGCCGGCGTCGTCGGTTGTGCCGGCGCCGCGCCCGCTCCGCCCGCAGCCCCAGCGATACCACTGGTCCCGCCCGCCGCGCCACTGGAAGCGCCCGTGGGACCGGGCGCCGGCTTCGCCGGCGCCGTCGGTGTCGAGATCTGATCGAGCAGACTGCTCGCCGGCGCATTGCTCTTGCGCGCACCGACGTAGGCCAGCGACAGGCTGGTGATCATGAAAACCGCGGCCAGGATCGCCGTCGCTCGCGACAGCGCGGTGCTGGCACCACGGGCGCCGAACACCGTGCCCGAGGCGCCGGCGCCGAAGCCCGCCCCGGCCTCCGCGCCCTTGCCGCGCTGGAGCAGCACCAGCGCCACGATCGCAGCGGCGCAGAAGAAATGGATGCTCATCAGGAATATATGCAACATTAGGTCCCGCTCTCAGCCGCGCGCCGCGGCCACGATGCTCAAGAATTCCTCTGCTTTCAGCGAGGCGCCACCGATCAGACCGCCATCGACGTCAGTCTGCAGAAACAGCTCGCGGGCGTTGCCCGCCTTGACGCTGCCCCCATAAAGGATCCGCAGGTCGGCGGCGATTTTAGCATCCCGCTCCGCCAGCCGCTGACGGATGAATGCGTGCACATCCTGCGCCTGCTGCGGCGACGCCGTGCGCCCGGTCCCGATGGCCCAGACCGGCTCGTACGCCACCACGGCATGCGCAAAGCTGCCGATCCCGGTCAGCGAGACCACCGCGTCGAGCTGGCGACCGACCAGCTCATGCGTGCGGCCCGCCTCGCGGTCCGCCAGCAGCTCGCCGACGCACAGAATCGGCAGCAGCCCGCGCGACTGCGCCGCTGCGAACTTGCGCGCCACCAGCACATCATCTTCGCCAAACAGCGCGCGCCGCTCGGAATGCCCCACGATCACGTAGTCGCAGCCGACATCCTTGAGCATCGCCGCCGACACCTCGCCGGTATAGGCGCCCTGCGCCTCGGCACAGACATTCTGCGCTCCGAGCTTCACCGCGGCGCCGCGCAGCAGCCGCGCCAGCTCCGACAGGTACACCAGCGGCGGGCAGACCACGCAATCGACCGTCTCGAGGTTCGGGGCCGCCAGAATCGCCTCGATCAGCGGCGCGTTGTCGGCGCGCGATCCATGCATCTTCCAATTGCCGGCTACGAGTATGCGTCGCATGACTTACGATGAGCCCCCGTGGCGTGATTCGGGCGTGCCTCACGGGCCGCCCCGTTTTTGGGCGCGCGGATGATAGCCACGCGGACAGCCCCCCGCAATGGCCAAAGTGGCGAACGTCAGGTCGGCACGGTCTCGAGCGATGCCGCGGTCCTGACCGCATCCGCGAGCTGATCGGCGCAGCTGCGGACCTCCGCGGCATCGCGACCTTCGACCATCACGCGGATCACCGGCTCGGTGCCGGAAGCGCGCAGCACCACGCGCCCCTCGCCCTGTAGCTGTTTCTCGATGCGCCGCACGGCGGCGGCGATCGCGGGCACGGCCGAAGGATCGAAGCGGCGCGCGACTTCGACGTTGAGCAGCACCTGCGGCAGTTTGTCCATGCCGGCGGCGAGCTCCGCCAGCGAACGGCCGGTCTGCTTCATGATGCTCAGCACCTGCAGCGCGGTGATCAGCCCGTCGCCGGTGGTGGTGCGGTCCAGGATCAGGATATGACCCGAGGTCTCGCCGCCGAGCGTGCCGCCGCTTTCCTTGAGCTTCGCGAGTACGTGCCGATCGCCGACCGGCGCACGCACGAAATCGATGCCGAGTCGCCGCAGCGCGAGCTCCAGACCGAGATTGCTCATCACCGTGCCGACCACCGGTCCGCGCAGACGGCCCGCGGCCTTGGCCGCCGAGGCAATCACGAACAGCAGCTGATCGCCGTCGACCAGCCGTCCCAGATGATCGACCATCACCACGCGGTCACCGTCGCCGTCGAACGCAATGCCGACGTGCGCATGCACGCCCGGCACCGTGAGCTGCAGCAGTTCCGGCGCGGTCGAGCCGCAGCCATCGTTGATGTTGCGGCCGTTGGGCGAGCAGCCGATCGGCACGATCTCGGCATCCAGATCCGCCAGGATGCGCGGCGCGACCTTATAGGCCGCGCCATTGGCACAGTCGATCACGATCTTGAATCCCGACAGGTCCACGCCCGCCGGCAGCACGCCGGCGCAGAACTCCTGGTAGTGCAGCAGCGCGCTGTCGACGCGCCGGGCGCGGCCGAGTTCGCGCGAGGCGCGCGTCAGCGGCACGGTCGCGAGCTGCGCTTCGATCCGTTCCTCGAGCTGATCGGAGAGCTTGGCGCCCTCGCCGTCGAAGAACTTGATGCCATTGTCCTCGTAGATATTGTGCGAGGCACTGATCACCACGCCGAGCCGGCAGCGCAGGTGGCGTGTCATGTAGGCGACCGCCGGCGTCGGTAACGGGCCGGTCAGCAGCACGTTGGCGCCGGCGGCGACGAAGCCGGCCTCGAGCGCGGCCTCGAACATATAGCCGGAGACCCGGGTGTCCTTGCCGATCAGCACCGTGCCGCCGTCCCCGAGCACCACGCGGGCCGCCGCACTGGCCAGCCGCAGCGCAAAATCGACCGTCATCGGATCGGCGCCCACGCGCCCGCGGATGCCGTCCGTTCCAAAGTAAGCTCTGGCCACCTCAACTCCCCTGTCTGACTGCATCGGCGACGCGCACCGCGTCCAGTGTCGGCGCCACATCATGGGCGCGCACGATGCGCGCACCGTTCAGCACCGCGATGGTCGCCAGCGCGAGGCTGCCCGCCAGCCGCTCCGGTTGCCGTCCGCCCAGTGCCGCGACCATCGATTTGCGCGACAGGCCGACGGCGAGCGGCAGCCCGAGGCCCTCGAACTGCGCCAGCGCGCGCAGCAGCTGCAGATTATGCGCCAGTCGCTTGCCGAATCCGAACCCAGGATCGATGCACAAGCGCTCGCGCGCGATGCCGGCGGCGATGCAGGTCTGCACGCGCTCGGCCAGGAAAGTCTTCACGTCCTCGACCACATCGTCGTACTGCGGGTCGATCTGCATGGTCGCAGGCTCACCGCGCAGGTGCATCAGGCACACGCCCAGCGTGCCGGCCGCGATCGCCTCGACCGCCCAGGGCGTGCGCAGCGCGCGCACGTCGTTGATCAGGTGCGCACCGGCGGAAGCCGCGCGCCGCATCACTTCAGGACTGGAGGTGTCGAGCGACAGCAGTACCGGCAGTCGCGCGGCCAGGCGCTCGAGCACCGGCAGCACCCGGCGCAGTTCTTCTTCGCTGCCGATCGCGGCCGCGCCCGGACGGGTCGATTCACCGCCGATATCGATGATCGCGGCGCCTTCCGCCGCCATGCGCTCGGCCTGCGCCACGGCCGCGTCCGGATCGAGGTAACGGCCCCCGTCCGAGAACGAATCCGGCGTCACGTTGAGCACGCCCATGACCACCGGGTGATCGAGCTCGAGCACACGGCCGGCACACAACAGATGCATCGACGGACTCCCCGCCCTACGCTTCGCGCACAGCGCGCGAGACAGCACGGAACGGCGGGTCGCCACGCAGAGGGATCAAACTAAAGGGCGCATTTTTATCAGAAAAAATGCGCCCTTTAGTTTGATCCCTCTGCGTGATGGCCGGCTCTAGTGCTGTCCCGCCGGGCGCACGATGCCGTCCGCGGGCGCACCGACGGGTGCAGTCGCGGGTTGGCCGCCGGTGCTCGGCGTCGAGTCGTCCCAGCCCGCCGGCGGTTTCGGCGTGCGGCCGGCCATGATGTCCTTGAGCTGCTCGTCGGCGAGCGTCTCGTACTTGATTAGGGCCTCGGCCATCACGTGCAGCCTGTCCAGATTGGTCTCGAGGATCTGCCGCGCGCGCTTGTAATTCATCTCGATCACCCGCCGCACTTCCTCGTCGATCGCGTGCGCGGTTTCATCCGAGACCTGCTTGTGCTGCGTGACACTGCGGCCCAGGAATACCTCGCCCGACTCCTCCGAGTAGGTCAGCGGCCCGAGGCGGTCCGACAGCCCCCATTTCGTGACCATGTTGCGCGCCAGCTCGGTCGCGCGTTCGATATCGTTCGAGGCGCCGGTGGTCACCGCGTCCTCACCGAAGATGATTTCCTCGGCGACGCGGCCGCCGAACAGCGTCGCGATTGAGCTCTCCAGCCGCCGCTTGCTCATCGAATAGCGATCCTGCTCGGGCAGGAACTGGGTGACACCCAGGGCGCGTCCGCGCGGAATGATCGTGACCTTGTACACCGGGTCATGCTCCGGCACGCTGATGCCGACGATCGCGTGCCCGGCCTCGTGATAGGCCGTCATGCGCTTCTCGGCATCGGTCATGACCATCGAGCGCCGTTCGGCGCCCATCATGATCTTGTCCTTGGCGCGCTCGAACTGCTCCATCGACACGGTGCGCTGGTTGACGCGCGCCGCGAACAGCGCCGCCTCGTTGACAAGGTTCGCCAGATCGGCGCCGGAAAAGCCCGGGGTACCGCGCGCAATCAGCGCCGGCTTGACGTCATCGCCGAGCGGCACGCGGCGCATGTGCACCCGCAGGATCTGCTCGCGGCCTCGCACGTCGGGCAGCGGCACCACGACCTGCCGATCGAAACGGCCCGGGCGCAGCAGCGCCGGATCGAGCACGTCCGGACGGTTGGTCGCGGCGATGACGATGATGCCCTCATTGCCCTCGAAGCCATCCATCTCGACCAGCAGCTGGTTGAGGGTCTGCTCGCGCTCGTCGTGCCCGCCGCCCAGGCCGGCGCCGCGGTGGCGTCCGACCGCATCGATTTCGTCGATGAATATGATGCAGGGGGCGTGCTTCTTGGCCTGCTCGAACATGTCGCGCACGCGCGACGCGCCGACGCCGACGAACATCTCGACGAAGTCGGAGCCGGATATGGTGAAGAAAGGCACCTTGGCCTCGCCCGCGATCGCACGCGCGAGCAGGGTCTTGCCGGTACCGGGCGAGCCGACCATCAGCACGCCTTTGGGGATCTTGCCGCCGAGCTTCTGGAATTTGCCGGGATCCTTGAGGAAATCGACAATCTCGGCGACCTCCTGCTTGGCTTCATCGACGCCGGCGACGTCGGCGAAGGTCACATTGACCTGGTCCTCGCCGAGCAGCCGGGCGCGGCTCTTGCCGAACGACATGGCACCGCGGCCGCCGGCCGCCCCCTGCATCTGACGCAGCAGATACACGAATACCAGCAGCATCAGCAGTGCCGGGGCGAGCTGCAGCAGCAGTTGGGTCAGGAAGTTCGGCTGCTTGGGCGCCTGGCCCTCGACCGCGACATTGGCCTTGAGCAGGTCGCCGATCAGGGAGGTGTAGTTGGTCTCGGGGTTATAGGTCTCGAACTGCGTCTTGTCCTTGAGCACCCCGCGGATCTGGTCGCCCTGGAGCACCACGCTGTCCACGCGGCCGGAGTGAACGTCGTTGTAGAACTCGGAATACGTCAGCTGCTGGCGCTGCGGCCCGCTGGGCATGTAGCGGCTGAACACGGCCAGCATCACCAGCACGATGACCACCCAGAGCAGGATGTTTTTTGTCAAATCGTTCAACTTCATTTCACCATAATGCTGCGCAGCGGGACCGCCAGGAAGGGAATCGTGACAAGGACGCTACACCATCCTCATCCCGGAGGCCAGCAAGTACGTTTCAGCGCTGCGAGAACGCGACGCCTCGGGCTTCAGACACCTGACCCGCCCAAAACTGGTGCGCGCCGAGGCCACCAGCTCCTGAAAACCGGCCCCTTGCAGGATCTTGATCAGGGCGTTCCCGCCGGGTTTCAAGACCTGGCGCGCCAGATCGAGGGCCAATTCGGCCAGGTACATGCCCCTTGGGGCGTCGATCGCATCCATTCCGCTCAGATTCGGTGCCATGTCCGACAGCAGCAGGTCCAGCCGGGCGCCGCCCAGGGTGGCCAGCAGTGCCTGCACCACGCCCTCGTCGCGAAAGTCGCCCTGCAGGAATTCGACGCCCGCGATCGGCTCCATCGGCAGCAGGTCGGTCGCCACCACGCGGCCGGCGGGCCCGGCCTTGCGCCGCGCGTACTGGCTCCAGGCCCCCGGCGCCGCGCCCAGATCGAGCACCAGCATGCCGGGCTTGAGCAGCCGCTCGCGCTGATCGATCTGCTCGAGCTTGAACACCGCGCGCGAACGCCAGCCTTCGGCCTGCGCGCGTTTCACGAACGGATCGGAGAAATGCTCGCGCAGCCAGCGATCGCTGCTCTTGGACCGGCGCGCCATGTTCGCTAAAGCCTCACTTGCGGCTGTCTTCAGTCAGCGCGCCTGCGCCGACGTCATTATGATAAGCCCATGCCACTGTCGGACAAGCAACTGCGCTTCCTGCGCGGCCGCGCCCACGCCCTCAAACCGATCATCCAGATCGGGCATCAGGGCCTGAGCGAAGGCGTGCTCGGCGAGACGCAGCGCGCGCTGGCCGATCACGAACTCGTCAAGCTGCGCATCCAGGCCGCCGATCGCGCCGCGCGCGATGCGCTGCTCGCGGAGCTGGTGCGTCAGACCGGCAGTACGCTGGTGACGCGCATCGGCCACGTCGCGGTGCTGTTCCAGCCAAACCCGAAGCTCTCCCGCATTCCGTTGCCGGATGCCTGATGCAGACGACCTCGCTGCCCTAGCGGCTAGACATACCGTACGGAGACGATTTCGTAGCTGCGGGTCTTGCCTGGAGCAGCCACCTCGACGATGTCGCCTTCCACCTTGCCGATCAGCGCGCGCGCGATCGGCGAGGTGATCGAAACGCGCCCGCCACGGATATCGGCCTCGTCCTCGCCGACGATCTGGTAGGTGACCGCGATGGCCTCGTCCTGGTCTTCGAGCACCACGGTCACGCCGAACACCACCTTGCCGGTCGCCGGCAGGCTGGCGACATCGATGATCTCGGCCGCCGCGAGCCGCGACTCGATCTCCATGATCCGGCCCTCGATGAAGCCCTGCTGCTCGCGCGCAGCGTGGTATTCGGCGTTCTCGGACAGATCGCCGTGACTGCGCGCCTCGGCGATCGACTTGATCACACGCGGCCGATCCTCGGACTTCAGGCGCCTGAGCTCGGCGCGCAGCAGTTCGGCGCCGCGCAGCGTCATCGGCGAGCGCTTCATGTGCCCACGTCCCGGCGCGGCGCGGCCTCGGGCAGTTCGGCGACCTCGCGGTGCAGATCCTGCAGCCGGTTGACGTCGACCTCATCGACATGATCGAGCGCCTCGCAGGTCGCCAGCGCGGCCGCCAGCGTCGTGTAATAGGTCACGCGCCGGTGCACCGCCTCGCGGCGTATCGAGTTCGACTCGAGTATGGCCTGCTTGCCCTCGGTGGTATTGACGATCAGGTCGATCTCGTCGTTCTTGATCATGTCGACGATGTGCGGCCGGCCTTCGCGCACCTTGTTGACCCGCCGGCACTCGATGCCCGCGGCCTTGAGCGTCGCGGCCGTGCCGGTGGTGGCAACCAGATTGAATCCATGCGCGATCAGCCGCCGCGCCAGCGGCACGGCGCCGTCCTTGTCGCGCTCGCGCACGCTGATCAGGCAGCAGCCCGAGCGCGGCAGTACCACGCCGGACGCGGCCTGCGACTTGGCGTAGGCCTCGCCGAAGGTACGTCCGGTGCCCATGACCTCGCCGGTCGATTTCATCTCGGGGCCGAGGATCGGATCGGCCTCGGGGAACTTCAGGAACGGGAACACGGCTTCCTTGACCGAGAAGTACCTGGGGACGCGCTCGGCCAGCATCCCGAGCTCGCGCAGCTTGCTGCCGGTCATGACCCGCGCGGCGATCTTGGCGATCGGCACGCCGGTCGCTTTCGACACGAACGGCACCGTGCGCGACGCGCGCGGATTGACCTCGAGCACGTAGACCACATTGTTCTGGATCGCGAACTGAACGTTCATCAGCCCGATCACGTTCAGCGCGCGCGCCAGCTTGCGCGTCTGCGATCGCAGCTCATCCTGCAGCTCGACCGACAGGCTGTTGGGCGGCAGCGAGCAGCTCGAGTCGCCGGAATGCACGCCGGCCTGCTCGACGTGCTCCATGATGCCGCCGATCAGCACATCGACACCGTCGCACACCGCATCGACGTCCACCTCGATCGCCACATCGAGGAAGCGGTCGAGCAGCACCGGGGAATCGTTCGACACCTTCACAGCATGCGTCATGTACGAGCGCAGGTCTTCCTCGTTGAACACGATCTCCATCGCGCGCCCGCCGAGCACATACGACGGCCGCACCACCAGCGGATAACCGACCTCGCGCGCCAGCAGCGCCGCCTGCTCCTCATTGCGCGCAGTCGCGTTGGCGGGCTGGCGCAGACCCAGCCGGCGCACCAGCTGCTGGAAGCGTTCGCGGTCCTCGGCGATATCGATCGAGTCGGGCGAGGTGCCGATGATCGGCGCACCCGCCATCTCGAGCGCGCGCGAGAGCTTGAGCGGGGTCTGGCCGCCAAACTGCACGATCACGCCCTCGGGTCGCTCCTTGGCGATCACTTCGAGCACGTCCTCGAGCGTCAGCGGCTCGAAATACAGCCGATCCGAGGTGTCGTAGTCGGTCGACACGGTCTCCGGGTTGCAGTTGACCATGATGGTCTCGAAGCCGTCCTCGCGCAGCGCCAGCGCCGCGTGCACGCAGCAGTAGTCGAACTCGATCCCCTGGCCGATGCGGTTCGGGCCGCCGCCGAGGATCATGATCTTGCGGCGTCGGGTCGGCTCGGCCTCGCATTCCTCTTCGTAAGTGGAGTACAGGTACGCGGTCGAGGTCGCGAACTCGGCGGCACAGGTGTCGACGCGCTTGTAGACCGGGACCACGCCGAACTCGCGGCGCTTGCCGCGGACCAGCGCCTCGCTCGAGCGGGTCAGGCTCGCGAGCCGCCGGTCGGAGAAACCCTTGCGCTTGAGCGAGCGCAGCCGCTCGACGCCGAGCGAGCCTACGCCCTCGCGCCGCACCCGTCCCTCCTCGGCGATCAGATCGGCGATCTGCGCCAGGAACCAGCGGTCGATCGAACTCAAGGCAGCGACGCGCTCGAGGTCCCAGCCGGCGCGAAACGCATCGGCGACATACAGCAGGCGGTCCGGTCCGGGCGCGTGCAGCTCGAATCGCAGCTGCGTCTCGGACTCTTCGGTCAGCGGCAGCGTCAG
>JBIODC010000065.1:0-10511 GCA_044440135.1 Steroidobacterales bacterium
CTCGAGCGGGCCTGACGGCCTACTGCTTGGCGCGGGAGATATAGGCCCCGGTGCGGGTGTCGATCTTGAGCATCTCGCCTTCGTTGATGAACAGCGGCACGCGCACCACCGCTCCGGTCTCGAGCTTGGCCGGCTTCTGCCCGCCGGTCGCGGTGTCGCCGCGCAATCCCGGATCGGTCTCGACCACCTTGAGCTCGATGTGCGGCGGTGGCGTCACGACGATCGGCACGTTGTTCCACAGCGTCACGATGCAGACGGTGCCATCCTTGAGCCATTGCGCGCTCTCGCCGACCACCGCCTTGGTGGCGGCGTGCTGCTCGAAGTTCTCCGGGATCATGAAATGAAAGAAATCGCCGTCGCTGTACAGGTACTGCATGTCGACATCGACCACATCGGCCGCTTCCACGCTCTCGCCGGACTTGAAGGTGCGCTCGATGGTGCGCCCGGTCTTCAGGTTGCGGATCCTGACGCGATTGAACGCCTGCCCCTTGCCAGGCTTGACCATCTCGTTCTCGACGATCGCAAACGGGTCGCCATCGATCAGAATGCGCAGGCCCGATTTGAACTCGTTGGTCGTGTAGCTGGCCATTTCTTTTCCGCCGGTTGCGGCCGCACAATGGCGACCGTCAAAAAAGGGCGCGTATGATAACGGCATCAACCTTGACCCGCCAGCCGCCGGCCGCGGTTGGCAAGCGGGCTGCCGGGGGTGGCGGGCAGGTCGGTGCACGCCGCGTGCGATGCGCTTCACAGCCGCGTTCCGGCCGGATGATAGACTCAAGCGCTTCCGGAGAACGACTCTTGAGCGATCCCACCGCCGTTCCGCTGATCGTACACAGTGCCACGCGCGATGCGGTCGAGGCGCTCAACAGCCTGTTGCGCCGAAGCGGCGTCGCCGCACACTGCACCTGGATTCCCGCCGCGCAGGACATTCCCGACGCACTGGCGCAGCTCAATCCCGAACTCCTGATCTGCTGCCTGGCTCCAGGCCAGGAATTGCGCACGCTCGCCGGCATGCGCGATGAGGTGGCCAGCGCGGTGCCGCTGATCACGGTTCGTGAACAGGTCGACGAGCGCATGATCGCCGAGGACATGGCCCAGGGCGCGCGCGATACCGTATCGCTGCACCAGCCGGGCCGGCTGCAGGCGGTGATCACGCGCGAGCTGCGAGCCTTTCGTCTCGAGCGCACGCTGAATTCGACCTTGCGCGCCGCGCAGGACTACCGCAGCCAGCTCGAGACCGTCCTGCAGCGTTCCAATGACGCGATCGCGCATATCCAGGAGGGCATCCTGGTCGACGCCAACAGCGCCTGGCTCGAGCTGTTCGGCTTCGTCGAGGCCACCGGCCTGGTCGGCCAGCCGGTCATGGATCTGTTCGAGGAGGCCACGCAGGCGCCGCTGAAGGCCGCGCTGGCCGCGTGCCTGCAGGGCCGCTGGAGCAACCACACGCTCAAGGCCGGCGCGATCCTCGGCGACGGCTCGGTGGTGCCGCTGGAACTGGCGCTCGCGTTGGGCGAATTCGAAGGCGAGCCGGGCGTGCGGCTGATCGTCGCGGCGCACAAGCGCGACGATCGACAGCTCGCGCGCGAGCTGGAAGCCGCGGTGCGCACCGACCCGGGCACCGGACTGCTCACGCGCCGCAATCTGCTCGAGGCGCTGCAGGAGCGGCTCGAGCAACCGGTCGCCGGCGGCGTGCGCTACCTGGCGTGCGTGCGACCCGATAAATTCGCTGCGATCGAGCGCGACGTCGGCATCCTCGGCAGCGAGACGCTGCTGATCGCGTTCGCCAATATCGTGCGCACGCTGCTCAGTCCGCATGACATCGCCGGCCACTTCGCCGGCACCAGCCTGATGCTGCTGCTCGAGCGCGGCAACCAGCGCGACGTCGAGGCCTGGTGCGAGAACCTGATCGAACGCGTCGGCAAGCACCCGTTTCAGGCCGACAGTCACACGCTGCACCTGACCTGCACCGTCGGCCTGGGGGCCCTGGCGCTGACTGAGCCCGACGTGAACCTGGCGGCGCGGGACGCCTTGGATGCGATGCGGCGCGGGCGCGAGCGCGGCGGCAACCAGATGGTCACGGTGGATCGCGCCGACAATGACACCCGCGTCCAGGCCTATGACCAGGTCTGGGTCAAGCACATCAAGGCCGCACTGATGGAGAACCGCTTTCGGCTGGTGCAGCAGCCGATCGCGTCGCTGGGCGGCGGCAGTCAGAAGATGTTCGACGTCGCGATCCGCATGCTCGATGTGCAGGGCAAGGAGGTACTGCCCTCGGAATTCCTGCCGGCCGCCGCGCGCAACGAGCTGATGAAAAACATCGACCGCTGGGTCATCGGCGCCTCGCTGTCGTTCGCCTCCAAGCGCAAACCCGATCTGTTGTTCGTGCGCCTGTCGCGCGACAGCGCCGTGGACCCGATGCTGCCGCAATGGCTGGAAATGCAGCTCAAGTCGACGCTGGCGGAACCAGAACGGCTGTGCCTGCAGATCACCGAGGACGTCGCCACCCGGCACCTGCAGCAGACCACGCAGCTGGTCAGCGCGCTGCGCGCGCGCGGAGTGAAGTTCGCGGTCGAGCACTACGGCGCCGGCGCGCCGTCGCAGAGCCTGATCGGCACGCTGCCGATGGACTTCGTCAAGATCGACGGCTCGCTGATGCAGGGCGTGGCCGGCAACCCGGATCTACAGCGGCGCATACGCATCATCGCCGAGGCCGCGGCCCAGCACGACATCCAGACCATCGCCGAGCGCATCGAGGACGCCAACACCATGGCGGTGGTGTGGCAGCTTGGCGTGCAGTACATCCAGGGGTATTTGGTGCACGCACCCGAAGAGGTGGTGCTCAAGTCGTGACGGCACGCCGATGTGGCGCGCTGTGCGCGATCGCGGCCGGCCTGATCGCGGGCTGCGGCGGCATCGATTCCCCGTCTCCGGCACCGGCATCGGCGCGGCCGGGCGCCGCGTCCGCCCCGCCCTCGATCACGGTCGGCACGGAGCTGGCGCCGGTGCAGGCGCTGTCGCGCGGGCTGGACGACACGCCGCGCTCGATCGATCCGCAGCTGGCCACCGATGTGCCGGGCCAGCGCGTGCTCGACGACCTGTTCGAAGGACTCACCACCATTGACGTCGCCGGCAAGGCGTCTGCCGGCGTCGCATCCTCCTGGGAGCGCAGCGCCGACGGCAGGACCTGGGTGTTGCACCTGCGTCCCGAGGCGCGCTGGTCCAACGGCGCACCGCTGACGGCAGGCGATTTCGTGTACTCGTGGCGTCGCGTGGTCGATCCCAGAACCGGCGCGGAGTATGCGCAGGGGCTTGCGGCGATTGACAACGCCCTGGAGATCGCCGCTGGCAAGAAACCCCCCGACACGCTCGGAGTCGAAGCGCTCGATAGCCACACGCTCAGAGTGCGGCTGAACGGTCCGACCCCCTATCTGCTCGATCTGCTGGCGCAGCAGTACATGTATCCGGTCTATGAACCGGCGATCACACAGTATGGCGATGGCTGGGTACGACCCGAGCACCTGGTGTGCAACGGGGCGTTTGTGCTGCGCGAGAACGTGCTCGGCAGCCGCATCACGCTCGAGAAGAACGATAACTACTGGGACGCGGCGCACGTTCGCCTGCAGCGCGTCGTCTACTACATCCTCACCGACACCAGCGCGCAGGTGTCGCGCTTCCTGGCCGGCGATATCGATTGGACGGATTCCTTCCCGGCCAACCAGCACGCCTGGCTCGATTCCGCGCTCGGCAAACAGGTCGTCATCTCGCCGTATTTCGGCAACTACATGTTAGGGATGAATTTCACGCAGCCGCCGTTCAAGGACAATCTGCCGTTGCGCCGGGCCCTGGTGCTGGCGCTCGATCGCGCACCGCTGGCGCGCTATATGCGCGACGGCGTGTTCGAGCCGGCCTACACCTTGATGCCGCCGCTGCCGGACTACCAGCCGCCGCTGCCGGACTGGACCGGATTGTCCGCCGCGGCACGGCACGCGCTCGCGCGCCGCCTGTATGCCGAGGCCGGCTATTCGGACCGACACCCGCTGCGCCTCGACCTCGACACGGCCATGCTGGATACCGGCTCGCGCCACTACCTCGAGGCCGTTGCCGCGAACTGGCGCAGCGTCCTGGGCGCGCAGATCCATATCGACGAGCGCGAATTCAAGGTGCTGCTGCAGGAATTGCAGCTGCACAAGCTGCTGCTGTTCCACTACGCCTGGATCGGCGACTATCCGGATCCCTACACCTTCATGCAGATCTTCTACACCGGCAACGGCAACAACCATCCAGGCTATTCGAATCCACAGTTCGATCAGCTGATCGATGCGGCCGGGCAGGAAGCCGACGCAGGCAAGCGCTTCCGGCTGTTCGAGCAGGCCGAGCGCGTGCTCGACGACGACGCGGCCTTCATTCCGCTGTACTACTACGCCACGCGGCACCTGGTGAAGCCGTACCTGCGCGGCTGGCAATCGAACGTCATGGACCGTAACCTGTCGCGCTACATGTATCTGCTCGAGCATCAGGGACGATAGCGTGCTGCGCTACACGGTTCGCCGCCTGCTCGGCGCTGTGCCGACCCTGCTGGTGATCGTGACGCTGGCGTTTCTGCTGCTGCACGCGGCGCCCGGCGGTCCATTCGATGGCGCCAAGCGCATGCTGCCGGAAATCCAGAAGAGCATCGAGGCGAAGTACCACCTCGACGAGCCGCTGTGGCGCCAATATCTGCGCTACCTCGCCGACCTGGCGCGCGGGGATCTCGGTCCCTCGTTCCAGTATCGCAGCACCTCGGTCAACGAGATCATCGCCCAGGGCCTGCCGGTCGACGCCACCATCGGCCTGACGGCCATCACGCTGGCGCTGGCGGTCGGCGCCGCCGTCGGCGTCAACGCCGCGCTGCGCCGGGGAACACGCTGGGATCACGGCTCGATGGCGCTGGCAGTGGTGGGCATTTCCATCCCGGTGTTCGTGGTGGCGCCGCTGCTGATTCTGGTGTTCGCGATCAAGCTGCACTGGCTGCCCTCGGGCGACTGGGTCCACGGCTCGCCTTCGCATCTGCTGCTGCCCGCGGTGGCGCTGGCGTTGCCATACACCGCCTATGTGGCCCGCATGATGCGCGGCAGCACCATCGAAGTGCTCAACAGCGCCTTTATCCGCACCGCGCGTGCCAAAGGGCTGCCGCTGCGGCTGATCGTCTGGCGTCATGCGCTGCGCCCGACGCTGACACCGCTGGTGTCCTTCCTGGGCCCCGCAATCGCGGGCGTGCTGACCGGTTCAATCGTGGTCGAGAACGTGTTCGGCCTGCCGGGCATCGGCCGCTATTTCATCACCGCAGCGCTCAATCGCGACTACACACTGGTGATCGGCATCACCGTGCTCTACGGCGCGCTGATCATCCTGTTCAACCTGCTGGCCGATCTCTGCTACGCGTGGATCGACCCGCGAGTGCGGCTGCGATGAGCGCTGCGCAGGGCTTCTGGCGCCAGGCCCTGCAGCGGCTGCGCCGGCAGCGCATGGCCATGGCGGCGGCCCTGCTGCTGGCCTTCATCATGCTTTCCTGCCTGCTGCTGCCGCTGCTCTCGCCCTATGACTATTTCACGCCGCACTTCGAGCTGCTGTCGCGCGGCCCGATGCTCGCCGGCGGACACATCCTCGGCACCGATCCGCTCGGACGCGACTTGCTGGTCCGCGTGATGTGGGGTTGCCGCATCTCGCTGGCCGTGGGTCTTGCGGCCAGCCTGGTCAGCGTACTGATCGGCGTGACCTGGGGAGCCACCGCTGGCTACGTCGGCGGAATGACTGACGCGCTGATGATGCGCGCGGTCGACATTCTCTATTCGATCCCGTTCGTGCCGTTCGTGATCGTGCTCACGGTGCTGTTCGGTCGCGAACTGTGGCTGATCTTCCTGGCGATCGGCGCGGTGTCCTGGCTCGACATCGCGCGCATCGTGCGCGGCGAGACGCTGTCGCTCAAGCAGCGCGAATTCATTGAGGCCGCGCGCGTCTCGGGTGTGCGCGGCGCAGCGATGATCCTGCGCCACATCGTGCCGAACCTGATCGGGATCGTGATCATCTACGCGACGCTCGCGATTCCGACGGTGATCCTGTTCGAGGCGTTTCTGAGCTTTCTTGGCCTGGGCGTGCAATCGCCGCTGGCATCGCTCGGCTCGCTGGTGGCGGACGGCACCTCGGAGATGCAGTCACACCCGCACCTGCTGATGGTGCCGGCTGCCTTTCTGGCCGCGATTATCTACTGCTTCAATTATCTGGGCGACGGACTGCGCGACGCGCTCGACCCGAGGGATCACTGAACATGAGCGCCGTCGTGCCGGTGCGCATCCGCGGCCTGTCGGTCAGCTATCCCTCCGACCACGGCCGCATCGAGGCCGTGCGCAATGTCGATGTCGACGTCGCCGCCGGCGAATTCCTCGGCATCGTCGGCGAATCCGGTTCCGGCAAGACGCAACTGCTGCTGTCGATCCTGGGGCTGTCGGCGCCGCGTGCGGAGCTGCGCGGCAGCATCCGTTATCGCGACCAGGAGCTGCTCGGCCTGGGCAGCGCGGGGCTGAACCAGGTGCGCGGCGATCGCATCAGCATGGTATTTCAGGATCCGATGACGGCGCTGAACCCGTATCTGCGCATCGGCCGCCAGATCACCGAGGTCCTGCAGATACATCGCGGCGCGAGCGCGCGCGCCGCCGAACGCCGTGCCATCGAGATGCTGGAATCGGTGCACATCCCGGAAGGCCCGAGATGCATGCGCCAGTATCCGCACGAGCTCTCCGGTGGCATGCGCCAGCGCGTAATGATCGCCATGGCTCTGATCGCCGAACCGGAAGTTCTGCTGGCGGACGAGCCGAGCACCGCACTCGATGTCACGGTCCAGGCGCAGATCCTGAGCCTGTTTCAGGAACTGCGCGCGCGCACCGGCACCGCCATCGTGCTGGTCACGCACGACCTGGGCGTGATCGCCGAAGTGGCCGACCGGGTCGCCGTGATGTATGCCGGCCGGATCATCGAGCAGGCGCCGGTACACGCTCTGTTCGCCCAGCCGCGCCACCCGTACACCGAGGCGCTGCAGCAGTCGATCCCGCGCATCGATGCTCCGCGGCCGACGCATCTGGCGAGCATCGGCGGCTCACCGCCCAATCCGGCAGCACTGCCCGCCGGCTGCGCCTTCGCGCCGCGCTGCATCTATCGGATGCCGATCTGCGAAGCGGTCCCACCGCCGCTGGTCGAGTTCAGCCCGGGACACTGCAAGGCGTGCCATTACGATGGGGCGCTGGGGAAACTGCGCGGTGAGGCGGCATGAATGCGGCTGCGGTGCCATCGGCCGCCCCCGCGTTGCTCGCGGTGCACTCGCTCTCGGTCAGTTACCGTGTCGCCCATCGCGGCCACCATGCGCTGCTGCGTGCGGTCAGCGACGTCAGCTTCGAGCTCGCGCGCGGCGAGACCCTCGGACTGGTGGGCGAATCAGGCAGCGGTAAGTCGAGCATTGCCCGCGCGCTGCTGCGGCTGGTCCCGGCCGAGTCGGGCGCGGCCATATTCCATGGCACTGACCTGCTCGGGCTCTCAGGGGCGCGCCTGCACGCGATGCGGCGGCATCTGCAGCTGATCTTCCAGGATCCGCTGGCCTCGCTCGATCCGCGCATGAGCATCGGCGAGATACTCGGCGAGCCGCTGCGCGTATTCGAGCCGCGGCTCTCGGCCCCGCTGCGCCTGCAGCGCGTGCTGGCGATGGCTCGAGCCGTGGGACTCGGTGCCGAGCACCTGCATCGATATCCGCACGAATTCTCCGGCGGCCAGGCACAGCGCATCGGGATTGCCCGCGCACTGATCATCGAGCCCGAGCTGATCGTGTGCGACGAGCCACTGTCGGCACTCGACGTCTCGATCAAATCCCAGATCAGCAACCTGCTCAAGGACCTGCAGCGCCAGCTACAGCTGTCGCTGTTGTTCATCTCGCATGATCTTGCGGCGGTGCGCTTCAGCTGCGATCGGGTGCTGGTGCTCTATCTTGGCCGCCTCATGGAGATGGCCGGCTGCGATGCATTGTTCAACGCTTGCCGCCATCCCTATACGCGCGCGCTGATGCGTGCCGCACCCATTCCCGATCCGATCGCTGCGCGCGCCCGCCGCAGCGCACCGCTCGAAGGCGAGATTCCTTCGCCGCTGGCCGCACCCTCGGGCTGCGTATTCCGTACGCGCTGCCCGATGGTGATCGAGCGCTGCGCGCGCGAAACCCCGTTGCTGCGGCCGGTCGGCGACAGCCAGGTGGCCTGCCATCGCGCCGAGGAAGTCGAGGGCTAAACGTGCGGGTTGTGAAAGCCTCTTGAAAGGTTGATCCCACTGGATCTTCGACGGCCGAGCCCTGTCACCGTATGGCGACAGACTTATTCGGACTTGAGACAGGGATCACAGCTTTGCTGCCCCACGTCTTTGGATAATTGATAATGTAATATTGTTAGTGATGAACTCGAACTGCTATTTCAACCGCGACTGACACGAGCGGGGTTTTAAGACCAATTTCTCGGCTGCTCTCAAGTCTGAGGGCGGCCCCACTGGAGCTATAGCCAATGCATTCAATCCTTCCGCAGCACCTGAGTCTTGCCTCCGTGCGCGCACTCACGTTGGCCGTCTGCGCCAGTTTCATGGTCGTCGCCTGCGGCGGCAGTAACGCGGTCACCACCATTAGCTCCAGCAGCAGCAGTTCGAGCAGCAGTTCGAGCAGCAGTTCCAGCTCCAGCAGCTCCAGCAGCTCCAGCAGCTCGAGCAGCGGCAGCAGCAGCAGTAGCGGGAGCAGCAGTAGCAGCGGCGGAACAGTGACTTATACGGTGGGCGGCACCGTCAGCGGTCTCACCGGCACGAATGTTGTGCTGCAGACCAACGGCGCCAATACCGTCTCGATAACCGCCAACGGCACCTACACCTTTGCCACCTTGCCCAGCGGCTCGGCCTATGCGGTCACGATCATGACGCAACCGAGCAATCCCGCGCAGACCTGCACGGTCACCAACGGCTCGGGCACGCTCAGTGCCAACGTCACCAATGTTTCGATCTCCTGCGTCACCAATCTCGTCACGGTCGGCGGCACCATCAGCGGCCCGCTCACTGGCACCGGCCTGGTTGTCACGGACAGCGTCAGCGGCGCCACCGCGACTGTGGCGGCGAACGCCACGACGTTCTCGCTCTCGCCGATGGTCAACAGCGGTTCCAGTTACAACATTAGCGTCACGGCCCAACCGTCGGGGCCGACCGAAAACTGCTCGGTCACGAGCGGTGGCACCGGCACAGCCACCACCAATGTCAACAGCGTGGTCGTCACCTGCGCCATCAGCACCTTTACTGTCGGCGGCACACTCGCTGGCGACGCGGTGGGCACAGGCTTGGTCGTGAAAGATACGATCAGCGGCAGCACCAAGTCCGTGGCGCCAAACGCCACGTCGTTTGCGATCACGCCCGCGGTCAACAGCGGCGCGAGCTATAACGTCATTGTCACGGGGCAGCCGACTAGCCCGGTGCAGAGCTGCGTGGTCACCAGCGGCGGCAGCGGCACGGTCACCACCGGCAATGTCACCAGCGTTCTGATCACCTGCACCACCACGCCCTTTACGATCGGCGGCACCCTCACCGGCCTCAACGGCAACAGCGTGACGCTGACGGATAGCGTGAGCGGCCATACGAAGACCGTGTCGGCGAATGGTGCCTATACGTTCACGCAGCAGGTCAAGAGCGGCACGAACTACGCGGTCACGGTGGCCACTCAGCCCACGGGCCCGGCGCAGTTCTGCACCGTGACAGCAGGCTCCGGTACAGTCACGAACGCGACCGTCAGCAATATCAATGTCAGTTGCAAGAACACCGGCAAGTTCGTGTTCGTCGCGAACCCCGTGGATAATTCCAATGTAGGGAGTGTTGCCGCCTTCACGATCGACCCCACCTCGGGCGCCTTGACAGCGGCCACCGGCTCGCCGTACGCGGAGACGGGCACCGACACCAACCCGACCGGGCTCGCGCTCGATCCTGGCGGCGCGTTTCTCTATGTCGCGAATGCGGGCTCGGCCGACGTCTCGACCTACGGCATCGGGCCCGGCGGCGTTCTGACACCGGACGTCCAGACACCGGCCAGCTCGGGTGCGAGCACCAATCAGCCCTTGTCGCTGGCAATTGACCCGACGGGTCCGTACCTCTATGTGGGCAGCAACGACACTCCGAACGGCACGCTGGAGGCCTACACCGTCAGCAACACAGGCGTATTGGCCCCGGTAACCGGCGTGCTGTCAACCTCGACGTACGCCTCGGGCAACGAACCGTTCACACTGGCTGTGGATTCGACCAACTCGTTCCTGTACGCCCCGAACGTCTTTGACAACGCCATCGTGGGCAACACGATCAATGCGGGCGGTACCTTGACCGCACTCGGCAGCTCGCCGGTCACGCTGGCCAACGCCTACGCGGTAGCCGCTTATCCCACCGGGCAGTTTGTGTATGTCACCGACGCCCCGACTCCCACCCCCACC
>JBIODC010000066.1:0-10321 GCA_044440135.1 Steroidobacterales bacterium
CTATTTTGCGTCGGCGGCGCCGCCGGTGCGCTTTCCGAACGTCTACGGCATCGACATGCCGGCCACCAGCGAGCTGGTGGCCGCCGGCCGCAGTGCCGATGAGGTCGGGCAGTTCATCGGCGCCGACTGGCTGGTGTACCAGGAGCTCGACGACCTGGTGGCCGCCTGCCAGCACGACAACGCCAAGATCGAGGAGTTCGATACCTCGTGTTTCTCCGGCGAGTACGTCACCGGCGATGTGACCTTTGAATACCTCGATCGGCTGCAGCGCGTGCGCTCCGACGAGGCGCGCAATCGCCGCCGCCTCGCGCGCTCCGGTCTCAAGGCGATCGGCTCACCCTGAAGGCCGACACCGCGGAAAGCGCCCGCCATGCATGGTCGCCGCGCGTCGCCCGTGATTTAATCACGCCAACAGGGGACGGGCGAGCGCGCATGCGACTACTGCTGGTCGAGGAGGATCCGAAGGTCAGGGCGCTGATACGCCATCACGTGAGCTGCCAGTGGCCGGAAGCGCAGATCACGGCCCACCCTCCGCTGCAGCGCGGGCCGCTGCCGGTCGAATTCCTGGCGCAAGGCTACGATGCGGTGCTGCTGTCGGCCTCCGCCAACGACGGCCACGGCCTGATGTGGCTGCGTGAGCTCACCAGCCGGCCGGGTTTTTGTCCGGTGATCTTCCTGCTCGAGCAGGAGGATGACAAGCAGCGCTCACATGCGGCCGACGCCGGCGCATTCGGCGTGGTGTCCAAGTGCCGCATGGACCACAACCGTTTCATCGAGCTGATCGAGGCCGCCGCGCGTGAGCACCGGCGTGCGCTCTCGGACTGGCGCATTTCGACCGAGGCGCAGGAGTCACGCCGTTTCGGCGAGGCGCGCATACCGGGTTACCGGCGTGCACGGCTGCTCGCGCGCGGCTCGGTGTCGCAGCTGTACGTGGCCGAGAGCGAGAAGTCCGGCATCCTGGTGGTGCTCAAGGTCACGCCCTCGCGCCGCGACGAGTCCGGGGTCGACCAGGCGTTCGCGCGCTTCCTGCAGGAATACGAGATCGCGCAGCGCGTGCATCACCCGAACATCGTGCGCCTCTACGAGCTCGGCGTCGCGGACGACCATGCCTACCTGGCGATGGAGTACTTCCAGCACGGTGACCTGCGCCGGCGCATGCGCAGCGGCATCTCGCCGTCCGAAGCGCTGAACTTTGCCTCGCAGGTCGCCCGCGCGCTCGGCGCCCTGCATGGGGCCGGCATCCTGCACCGCGACCTCAAGCCCGGCAACGTCATGCTGCGGGTCGATGAGCAGGTGGCGCTGATCGATTTCGGACTCGCCAAGCACGAGGCACTCGAATTCGAGATCACCGACACCGGGTTGATCTTCGGCACGCCGCATTACATGAGCCCGGAACAGGGGCATGGCCAGGAGCTCGATCCGCGCAGCGATCTGTACAGCCTGGGAGTCATGCTGTTCGAGATGCTGGCCGGACACAAGCCGTTTACCGCCGACAATCCGATGGCCATCATCTATATGCACCGCAATGCCCCGTTGCCGCGATTGCCCGAGCCGCTGTCGGATCTGCAGCCGCTGCTCGAGCGCATGCTCGGCAAGCGTCCGGAGGATCGCTTCAGCGATGCCATGGATACCGTGCGGGCGCTGGACGCCGCGCGCAACGCCTGGTTGCTCAAAGGGGCGCTGGTGTGAGCATCCTGGCGGCGCCGACCCCGCCGGCCAGGGTCGACGCGGCCAGGGAGTGCTGGCGCGAGCTGCTTATCGACCACGCCAACAGCGAGAAGAAGGCGGCCTCGAGCGCCCTGGCGCTGATCTTCGCCTATCCCGAGGATCAGGAACTGGTCGCGGCGCTGTCGCGACTGGCGCGCGAAGAGCTGCGTCACTTCGAGCAGGTGTCGCAGCTGATGCGCCGGCTGCAGGTGAGCTTCCAGCGCCAGCGGCCCGGGCGCTATGCGTCGGGCCTGCGCGCTGAGCTTCGTCAGCACGAGCCGGCCAGAAAGCTCGACCTGTTGCTCGCCGGGGCGCTGATCGAGGCCCGCTCCTGCGAGCGCCTCGCGCTGCTGGCAGCGCGGCTGCCGGAGCCGATCGGCAGTTTCTACGATGGCCTGCAGCGCGCCGAGGCGCGCCATTTCGAACTGTATCTGCGCCTCGCACAGCGTGTCGGCGCCGATCAGGCGCGCGTGCGTTCGCGACTGGCAGCGCTGGCTGCGCTCGAAGCGGGTCTGATCAGCGCGAGCGACGAGCAGCTGCGTTTTCACTCCGGACCGCCGCCGGGCAGCGGGCGGGCTGCTGCCGCCGCGGCCATTGCCGCGGTCACGATCGCGCGCAACCCCCCGGTGGACTTCGCGGCAGCTCCTCCAACCTGAATCCTTCCGGTCCCCAGGCGAGCGCGCTGCCGCGGTCGTGCCAGGCGCCGAGCACGATACGGCGCGCCGGCCGGCCATCGAGCTCGAACTCGTGCACTGCCGGTCGATGGGTATGACCGTGAATCAGGGTACGCACGCCGCAGGCGCGCATCGCTGCGGCCACCGTGGTCACATCGGCGTCCATGATCTGGCTGGCGGCGCGTTGTGTGTGGCGCTGGCTGCCCTGACGCGCCTGCTCGGCAAGGCTGCGTCGCAGCGCCAGCGGCAGGCGCAGGAAGCGTCGCTGCCAGCGTGCGCTGCGAACGATGCCGCGCAGTCGCTGATACGGCCGATCGCCGGTGCACAGCGCATCGCCGTGCGTGAGCAGCGCCTGCTCGCCATACAGATCGATGACGATCGGATCGGCAATGAGGCGCGCACCGGTCCGGCGCGCAAAGCCGTCCCGGTACAGAAAGTCGCGATTGCCGTGCATCACATAGCAGGCCACGCCGCGCCGACTCAGGCCCTCGAGGGCCGAGCAGATGCCATCACGATACGGCTCGCCGTCATCGTCGCCCACCCAGGTTTCGAACAGATCGCCGAGGATGTAGAGCGCATCGGCGGCGCTCGCCCGGGTCGCCAGAAAATCGACGAACTGCGCTCCGGCTTGCGGCTCGCTGGCATCGAGATGCAGATCGGAGACGAACAGGGTGCCCAAGGCGGATCGCTCAGCGCGGGTAGTTAGGCTACATTGTACGACAATGCCTCAACTGACCATCGTCACGCGCTTCGCGCCCAGCCCCAGCGGCGCATTGCACCTGGGCAACGCGCGCACGGCACTGTTCAATTTTCTGCTGGCGCGCAAGCACGCCGGGCGCTTCGTGCTGCGCATCGAGGATACCGATGTGCTGCGTACTCAGGAGCCGCAGGTGGCCGCGCTGTGCGACGATCTGGCGTGGCTCGGGCTCGAGTGGGACGAGGGGCCGGATCGTCCGGGTCCGCACGCGCCTTACCGGCAATCGCAGCGCACGGCAATCTACCAGCAGTATTTCGAGCGGCTCGAGCACGCGCAGCTGGCGTATCCGTGCTTCTGCACCAGCCTCGAGCTCGATCTGGCGCGGCGCGCGCAGCTGGCTGCCGGCCGGCCGCCGCGCTACGCCGGAACCTGCCGGGAACTGGACGCCGACCAACGCGCGGCCCGGGTGGCGCAGGGGCGCAGGCCGAGCCTGCGCTTTCGGGTGCCGAGCGGGCGGCGGGTTGAATTCGAGGATCTGGTGCACGGTGCGCAGAGCTTTCTGTCGGATGATATCGGCGACTTCATCATCCGGCGCGAGGACGGCGCCGCGGCGTTCTTCTTCAGCAATGCGCTCGACGATGCGCTGATGCAGGTCAGCCACGTGCTGCGCGGCGAGGACCACCTGAGCAACACGCCGCGACAGCGGTTGCTGCTCGAGGCGCTCGGATTGCCGCCGCCGCACTACGGCCACGTGTCGCTGCTGGTCGGGGAGGACGGCACGCCGCTGTCCAAGCGCCATGGCGCCACCGGCGTGCGCGAGCTGCGCGACGCCGGTTATTCGAGCGCAGCGGTGTGCAATCATCTGTTCCGCCTGGGTCATTCGACGCCACTGAATCAGATGCTGTCGTTGCCGCTGATGGCCGCGGCCTTCGACCTCAGGCATCTGCAGCGCGCGCCGGCGCATTTCGAACTGGCACAGCTGCGGCACTGGCAGAGTGAATGGGTGCACGGGCTGAGCGGCGAGCAGGCGCGCGCCTGGCTCGGACCGATCCTGCCGCCGTATCTGAGCACCAGCCAGTCCGAGGCCTTCATCGCGGCGGTGTTGCCGAACATCGTGCTGCCCGAGGACGCGCGGCTGTGGCAGCAGATCATCTTCGGCGAAGCGCTGGCGTTCGAGGAGCCCGCGCTGCGCACGGCGCGCGAGGCCGGGCCGGAATTCTTCACCGCCGCGGCCAATGCGATCAGCGACCGGCCGGATCTCGGGGCCTTGCGCAGTGCCACCGGGCGCAAGGGCGCGGCATTCTTCATGCCGCTGCGGGCGGCACTGACCGGCCGGCTGCATGGCCCGGAGCTCGCGCCGCTGCTGGCCGCGATGCCGACCGAGCGGGTGCGGGCGCGGTTGCTGCGTTTCGCCACTCTTTAGAAGCGCCAGGGCACGGAAGCCGAATGCTGCGGATTCACAATTCGATGACCGGCCGCAAGGAGCCATTCCGGCCGATCCATGCCGGACGAGCCGGCCTGTACGTCTGCGGCATCACCGCGTACGACTACTGCCATGTCGGGCATGCGCGCTGCTATGTGGCATTCGACGTGATCCGCCGCTGGCTGCGATATCGCGGCCTGGATGTCACCTACGTGCGCAACATCACCGACATCGACGACAAGATCATCAGCCGCGCGGCCGAGAACGGCGAACCGATCGATGAGCTGACGCGGCGTTTCATCGCCGCGATGCATGCGGATTTCGCAGCCCTCGGCATCGAGCCGCCCGATCACGAGCCGCGTGCCACCGAGTACGTCCCGGCCATGATCGCGATGATCGCGCGGCTGATCGAACGCGGCTACGCCTACCTCGGCACGCAGGGCGACGTGCTGTACTCGGTCGCGAAGTTTGCCCGGTATGGACAACTGTCCGGCAAGCGCCTGGCGGATCTGCGCGCCGGCGCGCGTGTCGAAGTGGACGAAGCCAAGCGCGATCCGCTCGACTTCGTACTGTGGAAGCGGGCCAAGCCGGGCGAGCCATCCTGGGCGTCGCCCTGGGGCGAGGGCCGGCCGGGCTGGCACATCGAATGCTCGGCGATGTCGGCGGCGTTGCTCGGCACGCATTTCGATCTGCATGGCGGTGGCATGGACCTGAAGTTCCCGCACCATGAGAACGAGATCGCGCAGTCCTGCGCCGCCTGCGACGGCGCGTTCGTGAACATCTGGATGCACAACGGCTTCGTCAATATCGACAATGAGAAGATGTCGAAATCCCTCGGCAACTTCTTCACGGTGCGCGAGTTGCTGCCACGCCTGCGGCATCCGGAAGTGCTGCGCACCTTCCTGCTCTCCAGCCACTATCGCGGTCCGATCAATTACAGCCAGGTGCAGCTGTTGCAGGCCGACGCCGCGCTCACCCGGCTGTACACCGCGCTGCGCGGCATCGAGCCCGCGCCGCAGCCCGCGCTCGCCGGGCCCGCCGGCGGCGCCAGCCATGAGACGCTGTTCGAGGCGGCGCTGGACGATGACTTCAATACGCCGGAGGCGCTGGCGGTGCTGCAGGGGATGGCGCGCGAACTCAATGTCGCGCGCGCCGCCGGCTCGGCGCAGGCGCTCGCGCAGCTTGCCGGGCGGTTGCGCCGGCTGGCCAATCTGCTCGGCCTGCTCGGCCTGCCGGCGGAGCAGTGGTTCCGGCTGGCCCCGGCATTGCCGCTCGCGGGCGAGGCGGTTACAGCCGCCGCCGGGCCAGAGCTGGATGAGCCGCAGATCGAGGCGCTGATCGCCGCGCGCCACGCGGCGCGCCAGGAGCGCGACTTTGCCGCCGCCGATCGCATCCGCGGGCAGCTGGCACAGGCCGGCGTCGTGCTCGAGGACCAGCCCGGCGGCGCGACCAGCTGGAAGCGCGCCTGAAGGCGCGCGCGCCCCCGCGGCCGTGGCAGGGTATCTATCTTCGCGGCAGCGGTTAAGGTATTTTGCGCCGGCGGCATTCCAGTGCCGAAGGACTAGTCAAGCCCATGGCGACTCCGACACCAGGCGTGATGCCTGATGAGGCCATCGAGCTGCCAGCGGCCGCGTCGCTAGCACCGGCGCGCGGCGCACCGGCGCGTCGCCGGCCGAAACGCTGAACACACCGTGACCGATACGCTGGTCCAAAACCGCGACGTATTGGTCATCCCATGCTGGCGGCGGCCCGAGTTTCTCTGGCACTGTCTCGATAACCTGAGGCGGGCCGAGGGGATCGGCGATCTGCATGTGCTGTTCCGCCCCGATCACGGTCACGATCCGCGCATCCACGATGTGATCGACGAGTTCGGGCCGCAACTCGGAAGCTACGAGATCGATGTGCCGGCGCGCTGTCCGTATCGTCGCGGCAAGCAGAGCGCCAACGTGCTGGGAGGCTATCTGCGAGCCGCGTCCAGGACGCGGCGCTACGTGTTCATGGTGGAAGAGGACGTGATGGTGGCGCGCGATTTCCTGCGCTGGCACTACGCGGTGCAGGCCGCGCAGCCGCAGCTGTTCTGTTCGATCGCGACCCGCAACACCAACCGCGCGGTGCCGCAGGCGGCCGACCCCGAGGCGTATTACGTCACCACGCTCGATTACTGCTCGCTCGGCGTCTGCTTCGAACGCTCGGTGATCGTGCGGCGGATCGCGCCGCACGTGCGGCGCGAATATTTCGAGGATCCCGGTGGCTATTGCCAGCGGCATTTTGCCGGCAGTCAGGTCGGGGCGGGGCAGGTCGAGCAGGATGGGTTGATTCGGCGCATCCAGGAGGAGCACGGGCCGCGTCGCCCGATTGCCTATCCATTCCGGCCGCGTGCGTTCCATGCCGGCTACTTTGGCTATCATCGGCGCGGCGCGATCAACGGCGCGCTGTCACAGCGCATCCGCGAGGTCGGCGCGATCATCTACAACGTCGAGGCCGCGGACAGCGCACCGGCGGGCCCGCAATTCTCGGCCGACAGCGTGCCGGTGCCGTTGGAGACCCCACCGTGGAAGAGTGTGCGCTGTACCGCCCGGTGGGAATGATCGAGCCGCAGGCGCGCTGCCGCATGACGCCGAATGCGCGATGCGGCGCCGCTGCTCCACTATAATCCCGCACGCCATGAGTGTTGCCTTTGACCGACCCGTCCAGGTGCGCGATCGCGAGCCCGTCGCGCCGGCACCCGCGCGCGCATCCGCAGCGTGCCGTTCTCTGCCGGAGCGATCCGCCGAGAAGCCGGCGTGAGCCGCGGCCGCTGCGGGGCCTGGACCGCGACGCTGCTGCTGGCCGCGGGTCTCGCGGGAAGCAGCACGGCGCGCGCCAGCGGCGTGAGTCCCTACCTGCCGCTGAATCTGTCGCCCGAGATCGAGCGCAAGATCGAGCGCGTGCTGATTCTCGGCGGGCAACCCGTGCTGACACGGCCGGTCGCGGTGGACAAGGTCATGCTGGCGCTGCCCAAGGCGCGCCGCCTCGATCGGCCGCTGTGCGCCGAGGTCGAGCGCTACCTGGACCGCTACTTCAAGCACGCCGCTGTCACGCACGCCAGTGCCGAAGTCGCGGCCGCGAAGCACTCGCTGACCACGCTGCCAAACGAGCGCGGCGAACGTGCCGATTCCCCGTGGGATGCCTCCGTGGCAGCGTACTATCGACCGGGCGATTACCTGCTGCTCACGGCGGCGGCCGTCGGTTACGGCGGTACCGACGGCCGCGTGAATCCGGCCGGCTCGATGGCGAGCGTTGGCAACGAATACCTGCAGCTCGATGCAGGCTACCGCGATCATTGGCTGTCACCGCTGACCGACAGCAGCATGCTGGTGAGCACCGAGGCGCCCACGCTGCCGTCGGTGACGCTGTCCAACCAGCGGCCGATCACGGGGCTCGGGCTGCAGTACGAATTCTTCCTCGCGCGCATGAGCTATACCAACCAGATCCTCTGGCACAATGCCCTCACGGCCGGCTATCCACGGCTCGCCGGCCTGCATCTGGGTATCGAGCCGGTGGACGGTTGGGCGATCTCGGGCAATGGCACCTGGCAGTTCGGCGGCGGCGCGCGCCCCGGTTCGTTGACGCAGTTGTTCAAGTCGCTGTTCAAGAGTACGCAGCTGTCGACCAGCAGCACCGGGACCAACACCGACAGCAGGTTTGCCAATCGCCAGGTCTCGATCACCAGCGCCTACACGTTTCCCGCGCCGCAGCCGTTCGCGGCCTACGTCGAATACGCCGGCCGGGACTCGCTGCACGGCAGTCAGTTCCGCTTCCGCGACGCGGCGCTGTCCGCGGGCGTGCATTTTCCGAAGTTCCTCCAGCGCTTCG
Source organism: Steroidobacterales bacterium (assembly GCA_044440135.1). Taxonomy (GTDB): domain Bacteria; phylum Pseudomonadota; class Gammaproteobacteria; order Steroidobacterales; family Steroidobacteraceae; genus FEN-1191. The sequence continues at coordinate 8,357 of JBIODC010000066.1, forward strand.
ATCTGACGCTCGAAACCTCCGAAATACAGGATTCCTGGTATACCGACTATGTCTGGCTCGAAGGAATGACGGTGAATGGCTACGTCACCGGCAATTGGGCCGGCGATTGGCGCACCTTCAGCGATGCCGTCGGTGCCCAGACCGGCATGGCGCAGCTTGGGTGGTCGCTGCAGTCCGGTGACGAGATCAATCTGCGCTATCGCACACTGCAGAATCGCGGCTACTCCGCGTCGCTGGGCTTTCCCGCAGTCGACTACCGCCGCGCCAACATGCTGACCGCCGAGTATGCGCAGCCGCGCGACGGTTATACCCGCGGCCTGTCGCTCGATCTGGGCAGCGACGTCTACGGCAAGAGCTTCGCCCGCCTCGCAGCGTTCGTGCGCTTCGACGGCGGCAATCAGGACCAGGCGGCAGCGAGGCTCGACAGCGATGAGGCCGAGCAGACCGCTGACGCCCAGGATACCGATGAATATGCGCAGGCCGCGAGGCTCGAGCGCTTCGTCGACGCCGGTGTGAGCGGCGGCCGCCTCGGGCTCGATCTCGGCGGTTTTTCCGCCGCGCAGGAGGCCGCAAGCGCCGTGCAATATCGCAGCGTGATCTCACCGCATCTCGGCGTCGGCGTGCGCCGCGCGGTCAGCGAGCATGGGGATCTGGGCGTGCGCGCCGAATTCGACGATTTTCACGCGCCGATGGTGGCACTGCGCGTGCTCGACTACCGCTATCGCCTCGACCGGCACTTCGCGATCGGCGCCTTCTTCGGCTTCGTGCGCTACGCTGGTCCGACCCCGGCCCTGGGCTATTACGAGGGTGCAGGGCTGCAGTGGCGCGACCTGTGGCCGCACTGGGACCTGTCGCTGGATGCGCGCATCTTCGACCACGTCCAGCGCAACAAGCTGCTGCCGTCCGATCCGCAGAATGGCGATCCGGTCGAGTGGTACACCATGCAGGTGCCGACGCTGTACCTCAGCCGGCGCTTCTGAGCCCCTGGCGGCGCTCACTCGCCTCGAGCGTATTGCTCAGCAGTGTCGCGATCGTCATCGGTCCGACGCCGCCCGGTACCGGGGTGATCCAGGAGGCACGCGCCGCAGCCGCGGCGAATTCGACGTCCCCGACCAGTCCGCCCCCGGGCAGACGGTGAATGCCGATGTCGATCACGACCGCTCCGGGCCGCACCCAGGAGCCCAGCACCATCTGCGGCTTGCCGATCGCGACCACGAGCAGTTCGGCGCGAGCCACCTCTGCCGGCAGATCTCGCGTGCGCGTGTGGCATACGGTCGTGGTCGCGCCGGCTAGCAGAAGTTCCAGCGCCATCGGCCGGCCGACGATGCTCGACGCACCGACTACGACGGCTTGCATGCCGCTCGGCGCAATGCCGATGTGCTGCAGCATCTTGATGACGCCGTATGGCGTGCAGGCGCGCAGCAGCGGCTCGCGCTGCGCCAGGCGGCCCAGGTTGTACGGATGCAGACCGTCGACGTCCTTGGCCGGATCGACGGCCTCGATCACCGCGCGACCGCGGATCTGCGATGGCAGCGGCAGCTGCACCAGGATGCCGTCAATGGAGGGTTCATCGTTGAGCTTGCGCAGCAGCGCGAGCAACTCGGCCTCGCTGGTGTTCCCCGGCAGATCGTGGGCGACCGAGATCACACCGACCTCCTCGCACGAGCGGCGCTTGTTGCGCACGTAGACCTCGGAGGCGGGATCGCTGCCGACCAGTACCACGGCCAGACCGGGGCGGCGCGCACCGGCGGCGACCCGGGCCTCGATGGCGGCGCGAACCTGCTGCTTGAGGCTCTGGGCGATGGCCTTGCCGTCGATCAGACGGGCCTGCGGGGGAGCTTGGGGGGGGACGGTCGTTGTCATGGCGGAATAGTGCCGTATCTGGCGGCCGCAGCGGAAGTGAATTGACGCTGCCGAGACGGACTCCGTATGATGCGCGCCCCCGTGCGGTGGACACGGAGGGGC
>JBIODC010000067.1:0-9119 GCA_044440135.1 Steroidobacterales bacterium
ACACGCAGCTGGTGCGCGTCCAGTTCGATTCGGCCGATCCGAATCTCGCCGCGAGGGTCGCGGATGCGCACGCCAAGGCCTATATAGACAGCACGCTCGATGCGCGCGCCAACGCGACCAAGTCCGCCGCCGAATGGTTGGCGGGACGGGTCGATAGCCTGCGCAAGGATTTGCAGGCCTCGGAAGCCAGCCTGCAGGCGTATCGGGAACAGGAGCAGATCGTCGACGTGACCGGGCTCAAGGCATTGCCTGCCGCGGAGATCAGCAACCTTTCTTCCCGGCTGCTGCAAGTGCGACAAGAGCTCGCCTCGGCGCAGATTGCCTATCTGCAGGTAACCCCGGCGGCTGGACAAGCAGAAGACCTGCTGGGTGTTCCCGCTCTGCTCGGGGACGAAGGCATGCGCCGTGCCCGGGAGGCCCAGGCCACTGCGCAACGGGCGGTGGCCGAGCTGGAGAAACGCTACGGGCCGTCAAGTCCTAAAATGATCGCGGCCCAAGACGAACTCGCCCAGACCACCAAGAATCTCAACGACCAGGCCCAGAACGTCATTGAAAGCATCAGGAAACGCTACGAGGCGGCGAAGTCCGAGGAGACCGCGATCGTGGCGGCGCTCAATCGCGCCGGCCAGCAATACCAGAAGGTGGGCCGCAAGGAGTCGAAGCTCGAGACCCTGCAGCGGGCCGTGGACACGAATCGCCAACTCTACGATCTCTTTTTTAAACGGCTGAGCGAAACTTCGGCAACGGGCGATCTCGCGAGCGCGCGCGCGAGTATCGTCGCGCCCGCGGTGGTGCCCCGAGTGCCCGTCAAGCCGGCCAAGCGTCTGATCGTGTCAATCGCCATGCTGCTGACGTTGCTGTTCGGTGTCAGCATAGCGTTCTTGCTCGCGTCGCTCGATAACACCGTCAAGAGCTCGAGGGATGTCGAGGAAAAGCTCAAGCGTCCTCTGCTCGGCATGGTGCCGCTGCTTAAGGGTCCGGCCCTGCGTGCGGCCAGCGCGATCGGCAAGAGCGAGAAGACGAGAGAAACCGATCCGCGTTTCGCGGAGGCCATGCGCACGATCCGGACCGCCATCTCGCTCGATAACCTCGATAAGCCGCACAAGATCATCGTGGTCAGCTCCGCGGTCGGAAATGAAGGCAAGTCCATCATTGCACTCAACCTCGCGGCCGCATTTGCCCAGGGAGAAAGGACCTTGTTGATCGATGCCGATATGCGGCGACCCTCGGTCGACAAGATGCTCGGGCTGCCGCGAGATACGCCGGGCCTGTCCGAACTGCTGATCGATAATGCCCGGCTCGCCGAATGCGTGATCGGCACGGGTGTCAAGGATCTGGACGTGATTTCAACAGGGTTCATCCCCCCCGATCCGCTGCACCTGCTGTCGTCGTCCCGCATGACCAGTGCGCTCAAGGTGCTGGCCCACAGGTATTCGCGTATCCTCATCGACGGCCCGCCCATATTGCCGGTGAGCGATGCGGCCCTGCTCTCAAAGCACGCCAACTGTGTGCTCTATGTCGTAAAGTCGGACGCGACTACGGTAACGCAAATCAGGCACGGCCTCGGCCTGCTCGAACGGGTCAATGCGCCGATAATGGGCATCGTGCTGACCCAGTTTGATGTTCGCAAGGCGGATAAATACGGTGACTATGGATATGGCGGCTCTTACGAGCCCTATGCTTCGAAGTCATAGGCGTCCCGATTCGATGAGGCCGTCCCGCGCATGATCGACCTGCACTGTCATTTTCTGCCAGGCATCGACGACGGTGCGCAGAACCTGGCCGACGGGCTTGCCCTGGCGCAGGCCGCGGTGGCCGATGGCATCACCTATTCCGTGATGACGCCGCACATGCTCCCGGGCCGCTACGACAACACGCGCAGCAGCATCGAGCAGGCCTTCAAGGACTTCCGGTTGGCGCTGCGCAAGGCTCGCATACCGTTGCATATCGGCATGGCGGCCGAAGTACGGCTGTCGCCCGACATCGTCGCACTGTTGAGCCAGAACGAGGTGCCGTTCCTGGGTGAACTGAACGGCTACAGGATCATGCTGCTGGAGTTTCCGCACAGCCAGATTACACCCGGTGCCGATAAGCTCATCGAGCGGCTATTGAAGCAGAGGATCAGGCCGCTGATTGCGCACCCGGAGCGTAACCAGGACGTGATCCGGGATCTGTCGAAAATCGAGCCATTCGTCGAGATGGGTTGCTTTCTGCAGATTACCGCGGGTGCCTTGCTGGGGCATTTCGGCAGGGGGCCACAACGGCGTGCGCTTGAGTTGCTCGAGTTCGATGTGTTCAAGGTGCTGGCGTCCGACGCCCACAATCTGACTGGCCGGCGGCCGGCGCTCAGGGAGGGCATGGAGGCTGCGGCCCGGGTGATCGGCGAGCGGTCGGCGCACGACCTCGTCCACCAGAACCCGCGGATGATCCTTCGCGGTGCGGTGGCCGCCGTTGCCTGACAAGGCCCCCTCGGCGCTCATTCGGGCGTCTATCGCCGCACTGTTGCTGCTGCTTGGCTACGCCCTCAGCAGCGCCGCACGCACCGGACTCGCCGACATCTACGCCGCGCCCGCCAAGTCCTATCTGCAGACCAAGCGCAACGCCGGCGAGGGGCTGACCCGGGACGAATGGCAGGCCCTCGACGGCAGCCTGATCCGGGCACTGGCACTTGCGCCCGGTGATCCAGAAAACTTAAGCGAGCTGGGCCGCCTGTATCGCATTCTGCTCGAGGCCGACGATCTCGACGCCGGGCAGATATCGCGTGACGGCGACGCGGCCGCCGGCTACTACCAAGCGGCTCTTGCCCAGCGCCCGACGTGGCCTTGGGATTGGGGCAATCTGGCCCTGGTGAAATATCAGCAATACCAGGATACGAGCGGCGTCTACCAGGACGCACTGGTGCGCGCGGTCGAATTCGGCCCGCGGGAGTCTGGATCGCAGGACCTGGTCGCGGAACTGGGCAGCCATAGCTGGTCGGCCCTGAATCCGGCCGCTGCCCGGACGGTCCTGACCGCCACGGACCGCGCACTCGAACGCGATGCCCAGTCGTTTTCCGGGATGTCCGCTGCGAAGGAACGATGGCGGCCGCTGTGCACCCGCGCCGACGACTCTTTCCCCTATTTGAAGCGCCGCTGTGAGACGCTCGGCTTGACATAATGGGGGAGGGCGATCCTCCGCGCTGCGTTGACAGACCCAGACACCGCGAGGATAGTGAGTCGGTCAGAAAACCGGCTTGGCCTTGAGGAGATCGTCATGAACGTCAGACTGATCCTTATCGGGATGGCCGCTGGTTTGCTCCTTCCCCTGGCCGCTGCGAATGCCGGGGCCGTATTCGATCCGGGCCTGAACCAGGCGGGCGCGGGTACCGATCTCGGGCGTGGCGCTGCACCTACCGCGGAGAACTTTTGGCGCACACTGGACGAGGACAACGACCACAAGGGCGACCACGACCGCAAGTGCGACAAGAGCCCGAGCAAAAATGACGACTGCGACCATGGTGACAACGACCATGACAAGGACCACAAGTGCGACAAGGACGACCACAACGGCAAGTGCGACAAGGACGACCACGGGTAAGTAGGGCTCAAAGGTAAAGATTAAGTAGGTCAGTCGACCTTATCGCCGCGGAATAAGAACAGACGGCGTACGTTGCAGGACGTACGCCGTCTTCTTTTTGGGAATCGCAGCTGATGGCGTCACGCGCTCCCGCCGATCGCTTCCTGTTTCATGCCTTCCTGGGGCTGTTGTTGTGGATGCCTCTGCCGTTCGGCAGCAACGTCGCCTGGGCCAGCTCGCTCATGCAAGCCTGGATATTCCTGATCGCGCTCTTGTGGCTGGTGCAGTACTACCGGGGCAAGGTCTCGCTCAACCAGCCCTTCGTCCGTGCCTGGCCCGTGACCGCGTGCCTGCTTGCCACGCTGCTGTGGATCGTCGTGCAGGCGCTGCCCTTGCCGGCCGGTGTCCTCGGCTTGCTCTCGCCGCGGGCCCTTGAAATCCATAGCACCACGCACAGCTACCCGAGCCTGTCGCTCGATGTCTACGCGACTCACCAGGCGGCCCTGCAGACACTGGCCTACCTGCTGTTCTTCTGCCTGACGTTGCTGCTCGTCAACAACGAGCGGCGCATCAAGCGGCTGGCGCTGGCGATCATCCTGGGCGGCCTGTTCCAGGCTGCCTACGGCTCGCTCAGGATGCTCTCCGGGGGCGGGGTTGCCACGGGCACGTTCATCAACCGCAATCACCTGGCGGGTTACCTGGAAATGTGTCTCGCGACCGGCATTGGCCTGATGCTGTCCGAGTTGTCGAGCACCAGTTCGGCCGGATGGCGTGACAGTGCGCGCCGCCTGTTGCGCACGCTCCTCGGCAACAAGGCGCGCGTGCGGCTCGCGTTGGTCGTCATGGTCACGGGCCTCGTGCTCACGCGCTCGCGGATGGGCAACGTGGCGTTCGCCGCAAGCCTTGCCGGCGTGGGCGGTTTCTACCTGCTGGCCGTGCGCAAGCTCTCAGGCCGCACCATCGCCTTCTTCGCCAGTCTGCTGGTCATCGATCTGCTGGTCGTCGGCAATTTCTTCGGCATCGAGAAAGTGGCGGAGCGCATCCAGCAGACCTCCGTCGACACCGAGGAGCGCGTGAATGTGAACCGCGATGCCCTGGTGATGCTGCGGGACTTCCCGCTGACGGGCACCGGAGCGGGAAGCTTCTCTGCCGTCTACCCCATGTACACCAGCGCCGTCGACGTCACCGGCTTTACGCGCGATGCAGAAGACGATTACCTACAGTTCGCCTGCGAGTTCGGGCTGGTTTTCGCGGCCGTGCTGGGCGCCGTCGTGCTGGCATCGCTCTGGACGGCGATTCGCGCGCAACTCAAGCGCCACGACCCGCTATTGCAGGGCATGGGCTTTGCGGCCACGATGGCCATCGTGGCGCTGCTGATTCATTCGGCGGTCGACTTCAATCTGCAGATACCGGCCAACGCGGCGATGTTCGTCGTCATGCTGGCTCTCGGCTGGGTCTGCCGCTACTGGGATCCACTGGCGTTTGTCCGGGGAGGCCGGGACCGCGCGGACCCGGTTGCAGGACGCCGCAGCGTCGCTGCCGGGCCGTCCTAGTTCGCGGCGATCACCGCCGCGAGCCGGTCGGATAATAGCGCGAGTGCGCGGCTCATCGCCGCCGGCAGATCGCCGGGGCAGGGCGAGCTTGCCGGCAGCTGCACCTGTTCGCTTCCGCGCTGACTGGCGGCGTGCGGGTTCGTCATCGACCAGCTGGCGCGCAAGTCGACGGCGCAGCTGTCATCGCCGTAGAACTCTGCAATCGCGATCGTCAGCAGTCGGCGCGGGTCGGTCGTGGCGGTCTCGTTCGGATCGGCCACCAGTCCCGGCGGCAGTCGCGCCGACAGATCGTCGGACAGGACACGGCGTATCTGATCTGCCAGCGGCGCGGCCCAGCGCTCCGAGCCCGCGACATGCACGCGGTTGGGCCCGGTGCGGCTCACGAGCTCGGGACGATCCAGCTCCGGTGTGATCGCTACCGGCTCGACGCGCATCGGAACCTGTTTTGCAGTCGCTGCCGCTGCCGCTGCTGCGGGCGCAGGCGCCGCGTGCACCGGCGATGCCGGCGCGATCTCATTCAGGATGTAGAAACGCGTCGGCGGGCTCGAACCGCAGGCGAACAGCGCTCCGCAGCACCCGAGCAAGGCCAGATTACGCAGCCACATCCGGGTCATTGATCGTCTCCCTTGCGGCCGCGGATCAGGGCTTCAGGATGCTGATCCAGGTAGTCGGTCAGCGCACGAATCGAGCGCGCCGCCTCGGTGAGCTCGCGGATCAGCCGCGGCAGATCGGTGCCGCCGGACGCGCTGCTGCCAAGCATGTGGTTCGCGACCTGTATCGTGAGCTGCGCGGCCTCGGAGGTTTCGCGCAGGCTGTCCAGCAGCGGTTTGATCTGTGGTTGGAGCTCGGTGGTCAGATGATCGAGATTGGTCAGCGCGCGATCGAGCTCCTTGACCGCGTGCCCGAGTTCTGGACCTGCAGTCACGGTGTCGATGTGATGCACCATGCTCTTCACACTGGCGAGGATATCGGCAAGATCAGTGGAACTGGCGCTCGGAAGTTGCGCGTAGCCGTCCACCTGCGCGATGTGCGCTGGTGGCGCGTCGCGCACCATGTCGAGCGAGATCACCTTGACGCCGGTCAGGAAATTCGCCGAGGTCACCTGGGCACGCAGTCCCTGTGCGACCAGTTTCTCGAGCCGCGCAGCGAACGCCGCGGCCGGGTCGGCTGGCGCAGCCTTGTGCGGATGCAGGATCTCGATCTGGCTCGGGTCGAGCTGCAGTGTGACGGTCGTGAGCATCGACTCGGTGGCGTCGTCGTATTGCAGCCGGGCCGCGGTCACCTGGCCGACCCCGAAGCCCAGCAGTTGCACCGTGGTGCCGGGCCCCACACCGCCGGCGGCCGCGCCGTGGAATTGCACGCGGTACACCAGCGTCGGGCCGCGCGGATCCTGCCCGGCATCGTGCTGATTATCGTACAGCCGGAACACCGAGCCGGCCGCACTCGCCGGGCTCGCGAGCGCCGAGTCGGGCGTGTCGAAAGAGATGCCGCCGGAGATCAGCTGCTCCCAGGACGAGGCGCGAAAGCGCAGACCCTGAACCCCAAGCGAGACATCGACTCCGCCCGAGTTCCAGAAGCGCGTTTCGGGATGCACCAGGGTCTCATACGGTGAGCGGATGAAGGCGTAGACCTCGATCTGATGGTGCTCGCGGTCGAGCGCAAAGCCCTCGACCTCACCCACCGGCACCCCGCGGTAGGAAATCGGCGAACCTCCGACGACGGATCCCAGGTCGCTCGCATGCAGCGTAAACGAGCGTCCCGGCGTATCGGGGATGATCGCGGGCGGCTCGTCGATGCCGACGAAGCTGCTCTGCGGCTCGCCATCGTCCGGATACATCTCGATGTAAGCCCCGGACACGAGTGTCGACAGTCCCGAAATGCCGCCGAAGCCGACGCGCGGGCGCACGATCCAGAAGCGCGTGTTCGCCGTGAGGTGCGCGCTGGCGGAGCGGCGCATGCGCGCGTGCACGACCACACGCGACATGTCGGGGCTCAGGTAGACGGACTCGACCGTGCCCAGATCGACGTCCTTGTGCCGCACCTTGGTTTCGCCCGCCTGCAGACCCTCGGCGTCGCTGAACGAGATCGTGATCAGCGGTCCGCGCTCCTCGAGGCCGCGGATCGCCAGCCCGATCACGATCGCGGCCGCCACCGCCGGCACCAGCCAGACCCATGAGAACCATCGCCGCGGCCGCAGGCTGGCATCGGGAGGCGCCGCCTCGTCCGCGCTCATGCCGCGCCACCGGGTGCGTCCCACATCACGCGGGCATCGAAGCTGCGCGAGGCGAGCATCGTAATGACCACGACCGCGGCGAAGGCGATCGCGCCGGGTTCGGGATGCACGCTGGTCAGGTTTCCGAACTGCACCAGGGCGACCAGGATCGAAATCATGAACACGTCGATGTTGGACCAGCGCCCGATGCGATCGATCAGGCGAAACAGGCGCGTGCGGCCGAGGAGCCAGCGCCGGGAATGCAATCGCGTCAGCAGCAGCATCAGGCTCAGGCCGAAGAGTTTGATCAGCGGTAACACGATGCTGGCCGTGAACACGATGATGGCCAGCGGCCATAGCCCATCGGTAATGAGCTCGTGCACGCCGCCCAGGATGGTACTCGGCTCGTGGCGCCCGAAGCGCTCGATGCTGAGCACCGGCAGCAGATTCGCCGGCAGATACAGCAGAAATCCCGTGATCACCAGCGCCAGGGTGCGCGGCATCGTATCGGGCTTGCGTCGATGGATTCTTGCCCCGCAGCGCGGACAGGCACTGCGTTCGCGCGCCGCATCGATCATCAGCTCGCAGGTGGCGCAGCAGATCGGCTGTCCGGGAGCAATCAGCGGGCTGTGCGGCGGCAATGCGTCCCACACCGATTGCTCGTCGAGCCGTATGGTGGAGAGCACCGCTGCGAGCGTGGCGGCGAGCAGGCAGGCGCCCCCGAGGCCGACTCTGACGGTGCCGATGGACTCCAGCCGCGTGTACGCGACGCAGCAGCCGACGAGATAAACCTCGATCATCACCCAGGGGCGCAGCGCCGCGGTCCATCGAAACAGCTTGCCCAGCGGTGCCCGCAGGCCGAATCGGATGCCGCCCAGGACGCAGATCATCAGTCCAAGGTAGATGAACGGGATCGCGATGCTGAACACGAACACCGCTGCGGCGAGCGAGCTGAAGCCATCGTTCCAGAGCGCCTCGACGCCGGTGGGCAGACTGTTGCGTCGCTGCACGCCGAACGAGGTGACGCGCATCAGCGGCAACAGCATCGCGGGCAGCAACAGCAGCAGCGCCGAGACGGTCAGGGCCAGCGCGGTGTCGATGCTGCCTCGAGTGGGGGGTGCGAAGCTGCGCCGGCAGCGGCGGCACTCGGCGACGGCGTTGGCGGGCACCGGCGGAAGAACCTGCACGAGCCCGCAATCGGCGCAGCCGATGAGCTCGGCCGCGGGACGGTGGTACACCTGGCGCAAGGACACGCCCAAATTATAGCTTTCGACGCCTGTTTAACTAGGCTTGCCGATGGCATCGGCGCCGCCCCGCGTCGCCGAGGCGACGCGGTCGCGGTCAGTTCACGCTATAGCCGCGGCCCTGCAGGCAGGCCGACTCCGCTCGCAGATAGTCGGCACTGCCCGCGGCAGCGGGATTCGAGCCGGTCTGGGAGGCCGCCCACTGCGCGCACTCGTTGCGATCGGTCGACTGCTGCTCCTCGGTCTGGCCGTTCTTCGGGTAGGCGTACAGGCCATCACCATTGGCGGGAGCGCCCGGCGCAGGCCCGGGGCCGGCACCGGCATTGTCGCCGGCTTCGGCCTCAGCATCCGCCGCTGGCGGCGGAGTCGTCACCACGTAGCCGCTGGCAGCCGGATCGTAGGTGTAATAGACATCGTTGTAGTAGTAGTAGGGCACTGAGTTCCACCAGTAGGTGGCGCAGTACGCCGGCAGCACCGGCAGGAACCAGGCGAAACCCGAGCCCCAGAAGACGCCCGGCCAGTAGCCGCCATTCCAATACCCGCCACCCCAACGTC
>JBIODC010000068.1:0-9106 GCA_044440135.1 Steroidobacterales bacterium
CTGACATGGAGATATAGTCATGGCGAAAGCAAAGAAGAAGGCCAAAAAGAAAGCTTCGAAAAAGAAGTAAGGCCTTCATATACGGCGGGCTTGGATAACCTCCTCGCTCGCCGTACCTCAAGCTTCAAACAGTGCCCGCGTATGCGGGCACTGTCGCATCTGAGCACTGTCGCATCTGAGTCCTGATCCTCCGATCCACCCATGACCCAGCCCTCCGCACCTGTCTCCGACCCGGGGCAGATCAAGAAGCAGCACGCGGCGCGCGCCTCGCTCGCGATGTTGCGCGACGACATGATCCTCGGCATCGGCACCGGCTCCACCGTCAATGCGTTCATCGAACAGCTCGGCGCCGAAGGCTGGGCGTCGCGGCTGCGCGGCGCGGTGTCGAGTTCCGAAGACACCAGCGCCAGGCTGCGAGCCCTCGGCATGCGGCTGCTGGATTTGAACGAGGTGCCCGATCTGCCGCTCTACATCGACGGCGCGGACGAGGCCACGCGCGCTCGAGCGTTGATCAAGGGCGGCGGCGCCGCATTGACGCGCGAGAAGATCGTCGCCGCCGCGGCCGACCGGTTCGTCTGCATCGTCGATGACACCAAGCTGGTCGACACCCTCGGCCGCTATCCGTTGCCGGTGGAGGTGATTCCGATGGCGCGCGGCTATGTCGCCCGCAGGCTGACCGAAATCGGCGGCCGAGCGCTATGGCGTCAGGGCACCACGACCGACAACGGCAACCAGATTCTCGACGTGCACGACCTGTCGATCACCGATCCGGTGGCGATGGAGGCGGGCATCAATCAGATCACGGGGGTGGTGATGGTCGGACTGTTTGCTGCGCGCCCGGCCGATCTGCTGATCGTCGGGGCATCCAACGGCGTTGAATTCATCTGACGGCGGCGGCTCAGGCGCCAGGCCCGGATGCGACGGCAGCGCTCGCTCAGCGATCGATCGTCGCCATCATCCAATCGGCGTAGCGCTTGCCCGAGACCTTGCCCGGTGCCAAAGCTTGGTCGAGCCGCTGCATCTGCGCAGCATCAAGCCGGATGGCCTCGGCAGCCACGTTCTCTTCCAGATAATTCCGGCGCTTGGTGCCGGGGATCGGCACGATGTCCTGGCCCTTGTTCAATAGCCACGCAAGCGCGATCTGCCCGGGCTTCGCGTGCCTGGCGGCGGCAATGTCGCGCACCGTCCGCGCCGCCTGCATGTTGGCGTCGTAGTTCGCCCCCTGATAGCGCGGATCGATGCGCCGATAATCGCCTTCCGGATAATCCTCCGCGCGCTTGACCGCGCCGGTCAGAAAGCCCCGGCCCAGCGGAGAGAACGGCACCAGGCCGATGCCCAGCTCGCGCAGCAGCGGGATCACGGCCTGCTCCAGATTGCGTTCCCATAACGAATACTCGCTCTGCAGCACCGACACCGGATGCACCGCATGAGCGCGGCGGATGTTGGCGATGCCGGCCTCGGAGAGGCCGAAGAATCGTACTTTGCCCTGCTTGACCAGATCACCGACGGTGCGGGCCACGTCTTCGATCGGCACCGCCGGATCGATGCGGTGCTGATAGAGCAGGTCGATGTGGTCGGTGCCCAGCCGGCGCAGGGAGGCTTCCACTACCTCAAGGATGTGCTCGGGGCGGCTATCTCTTTCGCCGCCGCCCAGCTTTCCGCCTTCCAGGCGAAAACCAAACTTGGTCGCGATCACCACCTCATCGCGCCGGCCCTTGAGCGCCCGGCCGAGCAGTTCCTCGTTGGTGAACGGACCGTAGGCCTCGGCCGTGTCGAGGAACGTGCATCCCAGTTCGATGGCGCGATGCAGTGTGGCGATCGACTCGGCTTCATCCGCCGGGCCGTAGGATTGGCTCATGCCCATGCAGCCCAGGCCGATCGCCGATACTTCCAGCCCCTGACGGCCAAGCTTGCGTGTACTCAAGGTCATGAATCGGCGCGCCGGCAGCAAGTGGCTGGGGGACTAGGATTCGAACCTAGGTTAGCGGAGTCAGAGTCCGCGGTCCTACCACTAGACGATCCCCCAGCAGTACTAACGCTTCGAGTACTGCGTGCCGCGACGGGCTTTGCGGCGACCGACCTTCTTGCGTTCCACTTCACGCGCATCGCGCGTCACGAAGCCGGCCTGACGCAGCGGCTTGCGCAGCGCTTCATCATAACGAATCAAGGCGCGCGCAATGCCGTGCCGGATCGCGCCGGCCTGGCCGGTGATGCCGCCGCCCTTGACCTGCACCTTGATATCGAACTTGGAGGTGAGCTGCACGACTTCGAGCGGCTGGCGCACGATCATGCGGCCGGTCTCGCGCCCGAAGAATTCATCGATCGGACGCTCATTGATGGTGATGCGGCCGGTACCGGGCTGCATGTAGACGCGCGCGGCGGCGCTCTTGCGCCGGCCGGTGCCGTAATTCGCGGTGGCTGCCATGTGTATTCCTGTCAGATTTCGAGCGGTTTCGGCTGCTGTGCCGCATGCGGGTGCTTGCCGCCGGCGAACACGTGCAGCTTGCGGAACATGCGGCGGCCGAGCGTGGTCTTCGGCAGCATGCCCTTGATCGCGAACTCGAGCGCCCGTTCCGGGTGCTCCTTGAGCAGCTTCCCGAGCGCAATCGATTTGAGATTGCCCAGGTAGCCGGTGTGGTGGTGGTAGATCTTGTCGTCGAGCTTGTTGCCGGTGACCGCGATCATCTCGGCATTGAGCACAACGATGTGATCGCCCATGTCCACATGCGGGCTGTAGTCGGCCTTGTGCTTGCCCTTGAGCCGCAGCGCGATCCGCGACGCGAGGCGACCCAGGGTTTTTCCACTGGCATCAACAACATACCAATCGCCGCGCACGGTCGCCGGCTGGGCGAATTCGGTCTTCATCATGGTCACTTCAGCCCGCAGCGCGGACCGTCCCAAGAATGGAATTTGAAAAGGCGCGGAAGTCTACTCAAGGACCCCGCGCTTTGCAAAATTCCGCGGCTCTGCGGTCCCGCTTGGGTGCCCCAAGCCCGGACGGCGGCTTCCGCGCCGATCTGACATATAATGCGCCGATGCTGGCCGGCAACGTGCTCGATTCGGTGCTCAACGTGGCAGACGAGGCGCTGCGTACGCTGTTTGCGCCGGCGCACAGCCTGCGCCAGCCGCCATTGCCGCCCGACTGCGCGCTCACCGACGCCGAGAAGCGCCATGCAGCCGGACTGATGCGCGTCAATCATGCCGGCGAGATAGCGGCCCAGGGCCTGTATCGCGGCCAGGCTGCGATGTCGAGCGCCGGCAGCACCCGTGATTTCATGCGTCGCGCCGCGAGCGAAGAAGGCGATCATCTGGCGTGGTGCGAGGCGCGCCTGCATGAGCTCGATTCGCGCCCGAGCCGACTCAATCCGATCTGGTATCTGGGCTCGTTCGTGATCGGCGCCACCGCGGCGGTGTTCGGCGATAAGCTCAGCCTCGGCTTCGTGACCGAAACCGAGCGCCAGGTCGAGGGTCACCTGGCGAGCCATCTGGACCGCCTGCCGGCCAACGATCAACGCAGTCGCCAGATCGTCGAGCTCATGAAGACCGACGAGGCGGCGCACGCGCAGGCGGCGCGCGCAGCCGGCGCCGCGGCGCTTCCCGGCCCGATCCCGGCGCTGATGCGAATGGCCGCACGCGTCATGACCGGCACCGCGTACTGGCTGTGAGCACGCCGTCCGGTCATAACCGTCCCTTGCGGCCGGCGCCGTTTGGGCATAAAAAGCCGGCTGCGACCATCGAATCATCATTGAACGAAGGCCATAAAAATATGGAAGAGAATGTCAGACCGTTGAGCGACATTCCCGCTATCAATCGATTCCTGAGCTATTGCCGCATCCGAACGGTGCCTTCCAAGACCGTGCTGATCCATGCCGGCGACCTGCCTGATGTTCTCTACTACATCATCAGCGGCTCGGTTGAAGTGATGATCGAGGACGAGGAAGGCAATGAGATGGTGCTTGCCTATCTCAACAAGGGCCAGTTCTTCGGCGAAATGGGGCTGTTCTACGAACAGCCGACCCGCAGCGCCTGGGTGCGCACCCGCAACGCCTGCGAGCTTGCCGAGATGACCTACCCGCGCTTCCGCCAGGTCGCCACCGAGAGCCCGGGACTGATATTCGAGCTCGCCACGCAGCTCGCGACGCGCCTGGATCGCACCAACCGCAAGCTCGGCGATCTGGCATTCGTCGACGTCACCGGCCGTGTCGCCCATGCGATCACCAGCCTGTGCGACGAGCCCGATGCGATGACGCATCCCGAGGGCATGCAGATCAAGGTGTCGCGCCAGGAACTGTCGCGGCTGGTCGGCTGCTCACGTGAGATGGCCGGCCGGGTGCTCAAGGTGCTCGAAGACCAGGGCCTGCTGCGCGCCACCGGCAAGACCATCGTGGTATTCAACGCCCGGCCGAAGATGAAGACCCGGCCCGTGATCGTGCCCGCCAAGCCGACCAAGGACAAACCGATCGCCGCGCCAAAACCGGCTTTCGACGATGATGACGACGAGGACGACGACGAGGCTTGACCGGCGCGCGATGCGCGCCGATCAGGGCTGGCGCGGCTGGGTGAGGGCAGCGCGCATCGCGGCGATGGTCGCCGCGTAATTGCTGCTGCCGAAGATCGCCGAACCGGCGACAAAGGTATCGGCGCCGGCCCTGGCCGCCGCGGCGATATTGTCCACCTTGATGCCGCCATCGACCTCGATGCGAACCGCGCGCCCGCTGGCCACGACGCGCCGCCGCACCTCGGCGAGCTTGGGCAGCACGCCCTCGATGAACTGCTGGCCGCCGAAGCCCGGATTCACCGACATCAGCAGCACCAGATCGAGCTGGTCGAGCGTGTAGTCGAGCCAGTCGAGCGGCGTTGCCGGATTGAACACCAGCCCGGGCTTGCAGCCATGCTCCCGGATCAGGTGGATGGTTCGATCCACGTGCTCGCTGGCCTCGGGATGAAAACTGATGTAGCTCGCCCCCGCGGCCGCGAAATCCGGCACGATGCGATCGACCGGGCGCACCATCAGGTGCACGTCGATCGGCACCGACACGCCGTGCCGGTGCAGCGCCTCGCACACCACCGGTCCGACGGTCAGGTTCGGCACGTAGTGATTGTCCATCACATCGAAGTGAATCAGATCGGCGCCGGCCTCGATCACCGCATCGACCTCTGCGCCCAGGCGCGCGAAGTCGGCTGACAGGATCGACGGCGCGATCCAGTGCACGCGCTGGCCGGCGCTCAGCCCGGATGGCTTGCTCATGCGGCTAGTCTAGCAGCCCGGTGGCGCCGTCCTACCGCATCCCCCGGCGCTCCCGGATCAGCTCGTAGGCGGCCTGGATCTGCTGCGTGCGCTCCTTGGCCCGCTCCAGCATCGACGGCGGCAGGCCGTTGGCCTTGAGCTTGTCGGGATGATTCCGGCTCATCTGCCGCCGGTACGCCTTCACGATCTCCTGATCCGACAGCTGCGGCGTGGCTCCCAGCAGGCTGTAGGCCTGCGCGATGCGCTCGTTGCTGCTCGCCGCGGCGCCCGAACCCGCGCCGCCCGCGCCGCCGGCCCCACCCGCGTAGCCGGCGCCGCCGCTCGACGCCCCGTGACGAAAGCGCAGCAGGCTCTCCAGTCGCGCGAAGTCCACCGCGGACAGCCCGAGCAACAGCGCTACACGCTGCAGCCGCGCGCGCGGCACGGCCGAGAAGCCATTGCCCGCGAGCGACGCCTGGAGCTGAATCTCGACGAAGAACTGCGCCAGATCCGGATAGCGCCCGATCGAGGCGCGCAGGCGCGCCAGCGCCGCGTCGAGGTTGAAGTCCGGCTGCTTGCCCTCGGTGAAATAGCCGATCGCGGCCTGGATCTGCGGTGGCTGCAGGTGCAGCGCATGCATCACCGCGCGTGCCGAGGCGATCTCCTGCTCGGTGACGCGGCCATCGGCCTTGGCAATATGCCCCATGACCCGAAAGGTGGTCGGAAAGAACAGCTCGCTGACCAGCCTGGGGTCCGGGCCGCCACCGAACATCGCCGGGCTGAGCTGCCCCGTGTCGAACAGATGGCCGATGATCACGCCGAGCAGCGCGCCGACCGGGCCCAGCACCAGCAGGCCGATCGCGCCCCCGATGATTTTGCCTCCCCACTTCATGAATGGCGTCGCCGTTGCGCTGTGCTCATTGATTCCTCCAATCCCAGGGGTGGCCCGAAACCTGTTGGGGCTGCCGCGCGGGTCCGCCGCTGACGCGCTGCGCGGCCTGCCGCCGCGTTCGTGGCCTGTCCCTTGACCCCGCTGCAGTGCGGGCGGCAAGATGCGCGCCCTTTTCACGCGCCCGGTATGGTAGCAAGCCTTGGCCACGACTCCCGGCACGGTTGCCGAAACCGCGGTCTACGAGACTGACCTGACAGGCCTCACGCGGCTGCATCGCGGCAAGGTGCGCGACCTCTACGCGGTCGATGACACTCGCATGCTGATGATCGCGACCGATCGGCTGTCGGCGTTCGATGTCGTGCTGCCTGATCCGATCCCGGGCAAGGGCCGCGTGCTGAATGAAATCTCCCTGTTCTGGTTCGCTCGCACCGCCCATATCGTGCCCAACCATCTGACCGGGCTGCCGCTGAGCTTCGCGGTCCGGGACCTCGAGCAGCGCAAGCTCCTCGAAGGCCGCGCGGTGATCGTCCGGCGCCTGCGTGCGCTGCCGATCGAAGCCGTGGTGCGCGGCTACCTGATCGGCTCGGGCTGGAACGACTATCGGGCCAGCGGCAGCATCTGCGGCATCACGCTGCCGCCCGGCCTGCAGCAGGCCGAGGCGCTGCCGACGCCGATATTCACGCCCGCGACCAAGGCGGCGCGCGGCGAGCACGATCAGAACATCTCGTTCGAAGCCACCGCGACACTGCTCGGCGCGCCGCTCTCGGCCGCGGTACGCACTACCGCGCTCGCGCTCTACCGCTATGCGTTCGAGCACGCGCGCGCGCGCGGCATCATCATCGCCGATACCAAGTTCGAGTTCGGTGTCGACCAGGATGGTCGGCTGACGCTGATCGACGAGGTCCTGACACCCGATTCATCGCGTTTCTGGCCCGCCGATACCTGGAAGGTCGGCACCAGCCCGCCCTCGTTCGACAAACAGTTCGTGCGCGACTACCTTGAAACCCTGCACTGGGACAAGCGCCCGCCCGGCCCGCACCTGCCGCGCGAGATCATCGAGCGCACCGGCGAGAAATATCGCGAAGCACTGCGCCGGCTGACCGGCCCCTAGGCGCATGCGCGCCACGCCGGACATGCGCGCCGCTGCCGAGAGTCCCTGGACTCGCCTGCGGCACCTGCCGGACCAGCTGCTGTTCGGTCCCACGGCCGAGCAGCCGGGCGCGCTCGGCCTGCTGCTGCGTGTTGCGCGCTATCCCTACGCACTGCTGCGCGACCTCGCCGGTGGCAAGCTCAATCTGCACGCCATGGGTCTGGTCTACGCGAGCCTGCTCGCGATCATTCCCCTGCTCGCCTTCAGTTTCGGAATTCTCAGGGGCTTTAACGCCCAGGGCGTACTGCAGCCGCTGGTGCACGACTTCTTCGGGCCGATGGGCAGCGCCGCCGACGAACTCACCGCGCGCGTCATGGACTTTGCCAACACCGTGCGCGGCGGCCTGGTCGGTTCGGTCGGTCTGGCGCTGCTGATCTGGACACTGATCGGCACCATGAAGAAGATCGAGGACGGCTTCAACTTCGTCTGGCACGTGGACCTACCGCGCAACTTCGCGCGCCGGCTGGCCGAGTATGTGTCGCTGCTGATCATCGGTCCGGTGCTGCTCGCCGCGATCGTCGGGCTGTCGCGTCTGGCGGCCGAGAGCGAGCCGGTGCGGATGCTGTCGGCGCTGCCGCTGATGGTGCGCGTGGTCGCGCTGGCCCTGAGCCTGGCGCCGTACGTGATCGCCTCGGGGCTGCTGACCCTGATCTACAGGGTGGTACCGAACACGCAGGTGCGGTTTGGCCCGGCACTCGCGGGCGGCATCGCCGCCGGTATTCTTTGGGCGGCGACCGGCCGCTTCTTCACGCTGTTCGTGCTCTACTCCTCCCGCCTCACGGTGGTCTACGCCGGCTTCGCGATCATCATCGCCGCGCTGGTCTGGACCTATCTGAACTGGATCATCCTGCTGATCGGAGCCCAGGTCTCGTTCTACGCGCAGAACCCGAGCTATCTGCGCGTCGGGCTGCACGAGCCGCGGCTGTCCTGCGCCGACACCGAGCGGCTCGCGCTGGGCATCATGTACCTGATCGCCGAGCGCTATCGCGCCGGCGGCGAGCGCCTGACGATTCCGGTGCTGGCGGCACGGCTGGGCTATCCCGACATTTCAGTCGCGCGGCTGTGCGCAACGCTCGAAGCCTCGGGCTTTCTCGCGGCCACGGCCGATGAATCGCTGCTGCCGGGGCGCGATATCGCGCAGATCCCCGTGGTCGCGATCCTGATGGTGGCGCGCGCGCACAGCAGCGGCATCATCCGCACCGCGGTGTCGACGCCGCCCGCGGTGCTGAAACTGTCCATCGAGCTCGAAAGCGCCTGGCAGCAGCACTGCGCCGGGATGTCGCTCAGCGAGTTCCTGGACCCGCCGCTGCTGCCCGGGCCCGGGCGGGAGAGCGTCACGACTCCGGCGACCGAATGATCCCCCGCGACCATGGACAGCGAACCGAGGGATTGGACTATAGGGTCCGTTGTTCATTACGAAAAACGGACCCTATAGTCCAATCCCTCCGGTCGTTTCCGCTCGATCGTCCGGATCACTCGCCGGCGATTGTCATCGCCTCGATCAACACCGAGCCGGTGCGCACCGCCCCCTGCACATCGACATCACTGCCGACGGCGACGATCGAACGCAGCATCTCGCGCAGGTTGCCGGCGATCGTGAGCTCATGCACCGGAAACGCGATCGCGCCGTTCTCGACCCAGAAGCCGCTCGCGCCGCGCGAGTAGTCGCCGGTGACGGCATTGATGCCCTGGCCCATCAGCTCGGTCACGTACAGCCCGGTGCCCATGCGCTCCAGCAGTTGCTCGAAGCTGCCGGTCTGCCCCGAGCTCACCAGCAGATTGTGGATGCCGCCGGCATTGCCGGTGCTCTTCAGTCCCAGCTTGCGCGCCGAGTAGC
>JBIODC010000069.1:0-8562 GCA_044440135.1 Steroidobacterales bacterium
ACACGATGGCGCGGAAGCTTCGCGCCACGTGGCGCCGGTGGCGCCCGATCTCGGCATGCAGCTGTGGCCAGGAATCGAAGCCCATCGCTGCCGCCAGCAGCGCGCGCTCGGGCTCGGCGCCGGGCAGGCGGTGCACCTGTTGATCGGCGCGCATCTGCAGCCGGTTCTCCAGCCGTCGCAGGAACACGTAGGCCGCATCGAGCTCGGCCACCGCGTCCACCGGCAGCAGCTTGGCGCCGACCAGCAGCAGCAATGCCTGGCGCAACGACGTGGTCTGCAGCCGCCGGTCCTGGCCGCCGCGGATCAGCTGGAACGACTGCACGATGAATTCGATCTCGCGGATGCCGCCGTCACCGAGCTTGATGTGCTCGGCGAGCTCGCGGCGCTGCACTTCGCGTTCGATCAGCGCCTTCATGTCGCGCAGCGATTCGAACACGCCGAAGTCGAGGTAGCGCCGGTAGACGAACGGCTGGATGGCGCTGCGAAACAGTTCGGCGTAGCCGGCCTGGTTGGTGATCGCGCGCGCCTTGACCCAGGCGTAGCGCTCCCAGTCGCGGCCGTGCAGCTGCAGGTAGTCCTCGAGCGCGGCCGCATTGGTCACCAGCGGACCACTGTCGCCATACGGCCGCAGCCGCAGATCGACGCGAAATACGAAGCCGTCGGCCGTCTGCTGTTCGAGCAGCCGTATCAGCGCCTGGCCGAGGCGCGTGAAATATTCCTCATTGCTGACCGGGCGCTCGCCGTCGGTCTCTCCGCCTTCCGGGTAGAGCAGCACCAGATCGATGTCCGACGAGAAATTGAGCTCGCCGCCGCCGAGCTTGCCCATCGCCACGATGATCAGCCGCTGCGGTGCCAGCGCCGCCGAGCGCGGCTCCCCGTAGCGCGCACTCAGGCCGCGCAGCGCGAACTCGTGCGCCAGGCGCAGCGCGAGCTCCGCCGCGCGCGACAGATCCGCCAGGGTTTCCGCAAGACTCGCCCAGCCGGCGAGATCGCGCCAGGCGATGCGGGCGAATTCGGCGCGGCGCCATCGCCGCAGCGCCGCCATGAACTGCGTCTCCGCGCCGGCCGGCTCGGCCTGCGCCTGCAGGCCCGATGAGGGCGCGGCGGGCGGCGGTGGCAGCGATGGCAGAGCCATCGGCGCGCCGGCGAAGCGCTGATCGGCGCGGCTGAGCAGTGTCGCGATCAGCTCCTCATCGCGGCACAGCGCGTCGAGCAGAAAATCGCTGGCCGACAGCACCGCGGGCACCGAAGGCGCGATCTCCGGCGGCAGCCGCGCCAGCGCCGCGGCCACCGCCGGGGCGCGCTCGGCCAGCACCGACAATGCATGGTTCCGCGCCGCCTCGATCGCCTCCATGGGTGAACTCTAAGGCCGCTCGCGGTCCGTGTCTGCTGCCGCCCGCGGCCCTTGCGCGTGAGCGCAGCGTTACCCGGGGCCGGCGTGCTGCTCGCGTCAGACCGGATCGTGAAGCTTGCGCACCGCGACGCGCACCGTCAAGCGGTGCGAGCCGCCACCGAGGATCACACCGCGCAGCGGCGACACATCCCCGAAGTCACGGCCCCAGGCGAGCGCCACGTGATCCTGATTTACGCGCATGTTGTTGGTCGGATCGAAGCCGAGCCAGCCGAACGGCGGAGCAAACACCGCCACCCAGGCGTGCGACGCATCCGCTCCGCGCAGCCGCGGCGCAGCCCCACTGGCATTGCTGTCGACATCGCCGTCGTCGTCCTCGGGCTCGGGCTTGCGCGCGCCGGCGCCTTCAGTCCGGCTCTGGTCCACGTGAGCATCGGCGCCGTCGGCCGCACCGTTCGAGGCTGGCGACCCGTGCGTGCGCAGGTAGCCGCTGACATAGCGCGCCGACAGGCCGACGCTGCGCAGGCAGGCGATCATCAGGTGGGCGAAGTCCTGGCACACGCCGCTGCGCTTGGCGAGCACCTCGAGCAGCGGCGTCGCGATCTCGGTAGCGCCAGGCGCGTAGGTGAATTCATGCCGCACCTTGTCCATCAGCGCCGCGCACACCGTCGGTATGCTGGCCCCGGGGAACAGGCAGTCATCCGCGAAGTCACGAAACGCGCCCTTGATGCGCACATAGGGCGATTCGCCACGAAAGCGCATCGCTTCGAGCCATTCGGCGTTGCGCGGCCGTGCGTTGTAGCACAGCTCATCGCGCACCCGCTCCCAGCTCTCGCCCTGCTCGACGTCGAGCTCGGGCTGCGCCTCGACCCGCACATCCATCTCGGCGACCACCTGCAGGCGATCGTGCGGCCGGTCGAGCTCGACGCGCGTGACCCAGTTGCCGAACGCGTCGACGTATTCCGCCAGCACCGCGGGCTGCGGTGTGATGTTGATGCGATGGAGCAGGCAGTGCTGGCGCTCGGAATTGCGCGGCGTCAGGTGCAGCTGCTGATGAGCGTGGGCAACGTCGCGCCGATAGCGGTAGAGCGTCTCGTGCCGCACCGCATAGTGAACTGCGGTCATGAAGCGACCATATGCAGATCGACATCGACCAGCGAGAAGTGGCGCAAAGCGATCCGATCGGACTGCCGCCCGGCCGCGGCGGCCAGCGCGGTCAGCGCCGCCGACAGCGACTGTCGGCGCTCGGCGCCGTGCTCGCCGGCGTCTTCGACGCCGGCGATGCCGATCGCGCTCAGCGGCGCGATCGGATCCTCGAGCCGCTCCTTCGACGGGGCACCGAGCGATGTCGCCAGGTCCGCCAGCGTCTGGCGCAGCGCCTGCCACTGGTAGGAGAGCGAGCGCGGACTGGCTGGCTCGAAGATCAGCAACTGCAGCACCGGGGCCAGCTGCGGCGTCGCGACGTAGCGCGTGCGGTAGGTGATGCTGACCCCGCCGACATCGAGCAGCCATTCGAGTTCGCCCTGCATCAACGGTGCGCCCGAGGCCAGTCGCTCGGCCAGCAGGCCGGCCAGGAACTGGATGCGCTCGAGCCGGCGGCCGAGCATCAGCATCCTCCAGCCGTCGTCCTGCGTCATGTCATCGAGCGCAAAGCCGCACAGCGCGGTCAGCGATACCAGCAGCCGATCGAGCGTCTCGAGCGGATCGGCCAGGGTCGCGCCGGCGTCGTGGAAGTTGCGCTGCATGACGCTGATCGAGCGCCAGTGTTCGGCCGACAGCCGGCTGCGCGACTGCGTTGCGCACCAGCCGAGCCGGCCCAGATCCGCGGCCAACCCGAACTCCGGCGAGTCATCGTACAGACCCTCGACCGGATCGCCGTCGGCCTGCAGCACGCCGTAGCGCACGCAGTCCTCGCGCGCGGCGCGCCAGATCGCCGCATTGGTGCGCATCGCGAGCGTCGCGCGCAGCAGCCGCGCCTTGTCCTCGCAGCGCTCCGAGTAGCGACCGAGCCAGTACAGGTTCTCCACCAACTGCGAGGGCAGATCGTCGTGGCGCAGGTAGCGCTGCGGGGCAGCGGGCGCGGCACCGGAAGCCGGCGCATCCGGATCCGAGAGCACCCAGACATCCTTGCTGCCGCCGCCGCGCTGGCTCGAGACGATGTCGATCACGCCCTCGGCCGCGATCCGCGCCAGCCCGCCGGGCATGACCTCGTAGCCCTGCGGCGTCGCCACCGCATACACGCGCATCGTCAGCGTGCGCGGCGCCAGCCGCACGTTGGCGCCGGCGCGCCAGGTCGGGGCCTGTGACAACGAGACCCGCTCCTGCGCCACGTAGGCGTACGGCCGGCTGCGCAGGCGCAGGATCAGCGCCGCGATCTCCTCTTCCGCCAGATCACGGCCGAAGCGCGGCTCGAATTTCTGGTTCGGAAAGGTCGGCTTCACCACCAGGCGGTCCAGATGCGCAATCGCATATTCGAGCGCCGGTCGCTCGCCGCACCACCAGGTCGCCACCGAGGGCAGACGCAGCGATTCACCGAGCAGCACACGCGCGACACCCGGCAGGAACCCGAGCCAGGCTGCCGACTCGAGCACACCGCTGCCCAGCGCGTTGGCGAGCACCACGCGCCCGGCGCGCACCGCGCCGAGCAGGCCGGGAACCCCGAGCGCCGAATCCGCGCGCAGCTCCAGCGGGTCGCAGAAGTCATCGTCCAGACGGCGCAGGATGGCGTGCACGCGGCGCAGGCCCGCGAGCGTCTTGAGAAACACGCTGTCGTCGCGCACCGTCAGATCCTGCCCCAGCACCAGCGGCAGGCCGAGGTGGCGCGCAAGAAACGCGTGCTCGAAATACGTCTCGTTGAATGGCCCTGGGGTCAGTACCACCACCAGCGGCGGGCCGGCATCGTCCGCCAGCCGCGTGAGGCTCTGGCGCAGCGTATTGAAGAATCCGGTCAGCGGCCGAGTGCCGAGCTCATTGATCAGTCCCGGCAGCACGCGCGCAATGATGGCGCGATTCTCGAGCGCATACCCGGGCCCGGACGGCGTCTGCGTGCGATCGCTCAGCACCCACCAGCGACCATCCGGCGCCCGCGCCAGATCGGCCGCGTACAGGTGCAGCCAGGTATCGCCCAGGGGTCGTGCGCCGTGCGCAGCCCAGAGAAAATTCGGATGGCCGAATGCCAGCTCCGCCGGCACCACGCCCTCGGCGATCAGGCGCTGCGGCCCGTACAGGTCGGCCAGCAGCGCGTTGAACAGCTGGGCGCGCTGCTTGACCCCGGCCTCGAGCTCGCGCCACTCGCGATGGTCGATCAGCAATGGCAGCGGATCGAGCTGCCACGGCCGGTCGCGCCCCTGCGGATCGGCGTAGACGTTGTAGGTCACGCCATTCTCGATGATCAGCCGCCGGGTCATTTCGACACAGCGGCGCACCGTGTCGGCACCGCCGCTCGACAGGTGCTCGATCAGCGGCCGCCAGTGCGGCCGAATCGAGCCGTCGCGCTCGAGCAGCTCGTCATAGCGCTGTGCACTGCCCGGGTAGAGGAAGGGAGTCGAATCCGCCATCGTGGGCACGAGCATTTACGGTCGGAGCTCTCTAGCCGGAGCGACGCAGATCGAGCGTGAATGGGAAGTCGGGATTGACCGACTCGGGCGGTGCGAACGCGCTGGCACCCGAGGCGCTCGCGGGCGTGTGCCCGATACGAAAGTAGCGCCCGAGCCGGCGGCTCTCGGCTTCGAACGAGTTCACCGGAAAGGTGCTGTAGCTGCGCCCCCCGGGATGGGCGACGTGGTACTGGCAGCCGCCCATGGAGCGCTGCATCCAAGTGTCGACCAGATCAAACGTCAAAGGCGAATTGACTCCGAGGCGCGGGTGTAGGGCCGAGGATGGCTGCCACGCACGATAGCGCACCCCGGCCACGAATTCTCCTACTGTACCGGTCGGCCGCAACGGCACGCGCCGGCCGTTGCAGGCGATCGCGTAGCGATCCGGCGCCAGGCCCGCGACCTTGACCTGCACACGCTCCACCGACGAATCGACATAACGCACCGCCCCGCCGGCGGCGCCCTCCTCGCCCATCACGTGCCACGGCTCGAGCGCCTGGCGCAGCTCGAGCTCCACGCCCAGGGTCGCAAAGTCGCCGTATTTCGGAAACCGGAATTCGAAATGCGGTGCAAACCACGCCAGCTCGAGCCCGTAACCCGCGGCTTTCTGCTGCTCCAGCACATCGCGAAAATCCTGCTGCACGAAATGCGGCAGCATGAACCGATCGTGCAGCTCGGTGCCCCAGCGCGCGAGCCGCGCCGGCTTGTACGGCGCGCGCCAGAAGCGCGCCACCAGCGAACGCAGCAGCAGCTGCTGCGTGAGACTCATGCGCGGATGCGGCGGCATTTCGAACGCGCGCAGCTCCAGCAGCCCGAGCCGGCCGGTCGGGCCGTCGGGCGAGTACAGCTTGTCGATGCAGAACTCGGTGCGGTGGGTATTGCCGGTGACGTCGATCAGCAGGTTGCGCAGCAGGCGGTCGGTGAGCCACGGCGGCACCTCGCTGCCCGGCGCCGGCATCTGCTGGAACGCGAGCTCGAGCTCGTACAGCGAGTCGTTGCGGGCCTCATCCACGCGCGGCGCCTGCGAGGTCGGGCCGACGAACAGACCCGAAAACAGGTACGACAGCGACGGATGGTTGTGCCAATAGGCCAGCAGGCTCGCGAGCAGATCGGGGCGGCGCAGGAACGGCGAGTCCAGCGGCGTCGCACCGCCGAGCACGAAGTGATTGCCGCCGCCGGTGCCGGTGTGACGGCCGTCGAGCATGAATTTTTCCGTGCCGAGCCGCACCTCGCGTGCCGCCTGGTACAGGAACGTGGTGCGCTCGACCAGCTCGCTCCAGTCGTGCGCCGGATGGGTATTGGCTTCGATGACGCCGGGATCGGGCGTGATGCTGAAATGGTTCAGCCGCGGATCGCGCGGCGGCGCGTAGCCCTCGAGCAGTACCGGCTGATCGAGCGCTGCGGCGCTCGCCTCGATCGCCGCCACCAGCTGCAGATAGTCCTCGGCCCGCTCGGTCGGCGGCATGAACACATACAGCACGCCGTCGCGCGGCTCGGCGCACATCGCGGTGCGGGTGATCGTGCTCGCCGACTCATGCGCACGCGGCGCGCGAGTGGCAACAGGCACGGTGGATTCGCCGGGGCGCGGCTGCTGGCGCACCGGCGTGTGCGCTGCCAGCGGCGGGAAGCTCTGGGTCGGGTCCGGCGCATGCACGTACGGATAGTCGCTGCGCGTTACCCACGGCTGCGAATCGAGCGGCAGGCGATAGCCCATCGGCGAGTCGCCGGGAATCAGGTAACAGCGCTCCTCGCGCATGAACCACGGCCCGCTCTGCCAGAGCGTGCCGGCCGCATTGCGCGCGATCGGCAGCACATGGCCGGTGATCCGATCGAGCCCCTGGGAGAACACCCGCATCAGCCGCGCGCGCTCCTGCGGATCCTCGACGCGCGAGTCGAGCGGATCGACATTGATCGGCAGCCGCCGCTCGCGCCACAGGTAATAGAAGACATCCTCGAAGCCGGCGAACACCAGTCGCGGATCGAGCCCGAGCCGCTCGGCAACGGCCTGCAGGAACTTGTGCGCGGTCGCGGCCGTGACACCGTAGTCGCGCGTCTCATCGGCGATCAGCGACGGCTGGTGCCAGATCGGCTGCCCGTCGCGGCGCCAGATGCAGTTGAGCGACCAGCGCGGCAGCTGCTCGCCCGGATACCACTTGCCCTGGCCGTAATGCACCAGCCCGTGCGGCGCGTAGTGATCGCGCAGCCGGTGATAGAGCTGCGCCGCGAGCTTGCGCTTGTTCGGGCCCAGCGCGGCCGTGTTCCACTCGGCGCCGTCGGGATCATCGAGCGAGACGAACGTCGGTTCCCCGCCCATCGTCAGGCGCACATCGGCCTGCTCGAACTCGAGGTCGATCAGGTGGCCGAGCTGTTCGATCGCATCCCATTGCGCTTCGGTGTAGGGCTTGGTCACGCGCGGGGCTTCCCAGACCCGCGCCACCGACATGCTGTGCTCGAACTTCACCTCGGATTCGTCGACCTCGCCGCTGACCGGCGCCGCCGATGACGGCTCGGGGGTGCAGGCCAGCGGAATATGGCCCTCGCCCGCCAGCAGACCGGACGTCGGATCGAGTCCGATCCAGCCCGCACCGGGCAGGTAGACCTCGCACCAGGCATGCAGATCGGTGAAGTCCGCCGGTGGTCCGGAAGGCCCATCGAGCGCCTTGACGTCGCTCTTGAGCTGGATCAGGTAACCCGAGACGAAGCGCGCCGCCAGACCCAGGTGACGCAGCAGCTGCACCAGCAGCCAGCCCGAATCGCGGCACGACCCGGCTGCATGCGACAGGGTCTGCTCCGGCGTCTGCACGCCAGGCTCCATGCGGATCAGGTAGCGGATATCGCGCGCGATGCGCTGATTCAGCTCGACCAGGAAATCGATCGTGCGCGTCTTGGCGCGCGGGATGCGCGCCAGATACTCGGCGAACAGCGCCCCGGCCTGCGAGCGCAGCAGATACGGCGCCAGCTCCGACAGCTCGGTGGCCTCGTACTCGAACGGGATCGACTCGGCGTACGGCGCCAGAAAGAAGTCGAACGGATTGAGCACCGCCATTTCGGCGATCAGATCGACCTCGACCCGAAACTCGCGGGTGCGTCCCGCGAATACCAGCCGCGCCAGATAGTTCGCCTGCGGGTCCTGCTGCCAGTTGACGAAGTGCTGCGCCGGCTCCACGCGCATCGAATACGACAGGATGCGGGTACGGCAGTGCGGCGCGGGCCGCAGGCGCACCAGTTGCGCCCCGAGCGCTACCTCCCGGTCGTAGCGATAGTGGCTGACGTGGTTCAGCGCGACGTGGATCGACACGGGTTTTGCTTGGCCCTCGCGTTACCAGCTATGCAGCAGCGGCAGCGCAATGATGCCGCAAGAATGGTCGCCGCCGCAGAAATGCCCATCGGGGGTGCAGCTGGGGCAGTCGCTGCCCGGAAACGGCGCGAAAAAAAAGCCCCGCATAGCGGGGCTTTAAGGTATTGCGCGAAACGGGGGGGGTCTTGTTTCGCGACTTTGAGGGTTCGACCAACTGGCGTCGGCCTCACCCTGACAGCCACTATACCGATGAATTTTGGTTTGTAAAGTTAACTATTCGTTACATATACATTACCCGGTGTCATCTACTTGCAGGC
>JBIODC010000070.1:0-8518 GCA_044440135.1 Steroidobacterales bacterium
CCGTGCTGCCGGTCAAGCAGTTCGACGAGCAGCATTTCGTGTTCATGGCCACCAGCAGCGGTACCGTCAAGAAGACGCCGCTGGCGGCGTTCTCGCGCCCGCGCCCGAGCGGCATCATCGCGCTCGACCTGCGCGGCGACGACCACCTGGTCGGCGTGGCGCTCACCGACGCGACGCGCGAGATCATGCTGGTGACCAGCGGCGGCAAGGCGATCCGCTTCCACGAGGAAGAGGTGCGGCCGATGGGGCGCGAAGCGGCCGGCGTGCGCGGCGTGAAACTCGGCGATGGCCAGCGCGTCATCGCATTGCTGGTGCTCGGCGAGGGCTACGTGCTCACGGCCTCCGAGAATGGCTACGGCAAGCTGACGTCGCTCGAGGATTTCCCCGGTCACGGCCGCGGTGCCCAGGGCGTGATTGCGCTACAGACCACCTATCGCAATGGCGCCACGGTGGCGGCGCTGCAGGTGCAGCCGGGCGATGAGCTGATGCTGATCAGCTCGACCGGCACACTGGTGCGTACCCCGGTGTCCGACATCTCCGTGGTCGGGCGCAACACGCAGGGCGTGCGGCTGATACGGCTGGGCGAGGCGGAACGCCTGACCGGCATCGAGCGCGTGGCCGGACTCGAGGTCGGCGACGGGCCGGAAGCGATCGAGGGCGAAGGCAACGATGACAACTCCGACAGCGCCGCGGGCGGCGATGCCGCGGCGATCGGCGACGGCGGCAGCGACGAAGTCAGCCCGCTGTAGTCGCCGCGCCATCGTTCGCACCCAAGGCGCCGGATATCGCTCTGCTAGAATCCCGTGATTACCTGATGCCTGGTTTCGATTGGGAGGTCGATGGCGTGCGCGTATTCAATTTTGCACCGGGTCCGGCGGCGTTGCCGCTCGAGGTGCTGGAGCAGGCGCGGGATGAGCTGACCGACTGGCGCGGCAGCGGCATGTCGGTAATGGAAATCAGTCATCGCAGCAAGGCCTTCGTCGCGGTGGCGATGGAGGCCGAAGCGGACCTGCGCGAGCTGCTGTCGATTCCGGCCGAGTACAAGGTGCTGTTCATGCAGGGCGGCGCCACCGCGCAGTTCGCGGCGATTCCGATGAACCTGACGCAACCCGGCAGCAGCGTCGACTACCTCAACACGGGTCGTGGTCGACCAAGGCGATCGGGGAGGCGCGGCGCTACTGCAAGGTCAATGTCGCGGCCGACGCCGCGGCCTCGAATTACACCAGCGTGCCGCCGCGCAGCGGCTGGCAGCTCACGCCCGGGGCCGCGTATCTGCACTACACGCCGAACGAGACCATCGGCGGGGTCGAGTTTCCGTTCGTGCCGCAGGTCGATGCGCCGCTGGTGGCCGACATGTCCTCGACCATTCTGTCGCGGCCGCTCGACGTCAGCCGCTTCGGCCTGATCTACGCCGGCGCGCAGAAGAACATCGGGCCTTCGGGCCTGTGCGTGGTGATCGTGCGTCAGGATCTGCTCGGGCGCGCGCGCGCCGGCACGCCGAGCGTATGGGACTTCAAGGCCATGGCCGATGACGGCTCGATGCTCAACACGCCGCCCACCTTCGCCTGGTACTTCGCGGGCCTGGTGTTCAAGTGGCTCAAGAAGCAGGGCGGCGTCGCGGCGATGGGCGAGCGCAATCGCGCCAAGGCCGAACTGCTCTACTGCACCATCGACGGTTCCGGGTTCTACCGCAACCCGGTCGATCCGGCATGCCGCTCATGGATGAACGTGCCGTTCGTGCTCGCCGCCCCCGCGCTCGACAAGACCTTCCTGGCCGAAGCCAACCAGGCCGGGCTGACGAATCTTGCCGGGCATCGCTCGGTCGGCGGCATGCGCGCAAGCCTGTACAACGCGACGTCGATCGAAGCCGTCAGGGCGCTGAGCGAATTCATGCTCGAATTCGCGCGCCGTCACGGCTGAGCCCTAGACTGCGCCATGGGATACCGCATTCTGACCCTGAACCAGATCAGCGTTCGCGGGCTCGAGCGTCTGCCGCGCGAGCGCTATGAACTTGCCTCCGAGATCGGCCACCCGCATGCAGTGCTGGTGCGCTCGGCCGATATGCATGCGATGAACATTCCGCCGTCGGTGCTGGCGGTCGCCCGCGCCGGCGCCGGCACCAACAATATTCCGGTGGCGGAGCTGAGCAAGCGCGGCGTGCCGGTGTTCAATGCGCCGGGCGCCAATGCCAACGCGGTCAAGGAACTGGTGCTCGCGGGCCTGTTCCTGGCGGCGCGCAACATCTGCCAGGCCTGGGCCTATGCGCGCGCACTGCAGGGCGATGACCGCAACATCGACGAGACGGTGGAGAAGGGCAAGAAGAACTTCGTCGGCTTCGAGCTGCCCGGGCGCACGCTCGGCGTCGTCGGGCTGGGCGCCATCGGTGTCGAGGTCTGCAACAGTGCGCAAGCACTGGGAATGAAGGTGCTCGGCTACGATCCGCAGATCACGGTCGCGCGCGCCTGGCAGCTGTCATCCTCGGTGCAGCAGGCGCTGTCGCTCGATGACCTGTTCGCGCGCTCCGACGTCGTCAGCGTGCACGTGCCGATGCTCGACGCCACGCGCGGCCTGATCAATGGCGCGCGCCTGCGCCTGATGCGGCCGGGAGGCACGGTGTTGAATTTCGCGCGCGCGCCGATCGTCAACGAAGCGGAGCTGGTGGCCGAGCTCGACCGCGGCCACCTGCACGCCTACGTCTGCGACTTCCCGACCAACGCGCTGAAGAATCACCCGCGCGCCGTGACGCTGCCGCATCTGGGCGCCTCGACCATCGAGGCCGAGGACAACTGCGCGGTCATGGTGGCGGACACGCTGCGCGAATTCCTCGAGCAGGGGCACATCCGCCACTGTGTCAACTTTCCTGACGCGGCGCTGCCGCGCGAGGCGGGCTCGATCCGGCTGGCGATCGCCAATGCCAACGTGCCCAACATGGTCGGCCAGATCTCGACCTGCCTGGCGAGCGCCGGACTCAACATCGCCGAGCTGCTCAATCGCTCGCTCGGCGAGTACGCGTACACCCTGATCGATGCCGAAGGCGTCGCCGACGAGCCGCTGCTGCAGCGCATTCGCGCGATCGGCGGCGTACTGTCGGCGCGACTCGTGCGCGTGCCGGACTGACGCCCATGGCGCGCCGCAGAAGTCAGCCCAGTTCGAGTCGCGGCAAGCCGGCGCCGAAGCGCGGCCCGAAGGCTGCGGCCGGCCAGCCGCTCGATGCGCCGGTCAGCTCGGGCGCTGGGCTGGATTCGCTGCGCGCCGACATCGATGCCGTCGATCAACGGCTGCAGGCGCTGCTCAATGAGCGCGCGCGGCTGGCGCAGCGCGCCGGCATTTCCAAGCACCGCGACGGGCACACGGTGGATTTCTACCGGCCGGAACGCGAGGCCGAGGTGCTGCGCCGCGCGCTCGAGCGCAATCGGGGACCGCTGCGCAACGAGGAGATCGTGCGCCTGTTCCGCGAGATCATGTCGGCCTGCCTGGCGCAGGAGGAGCCGCTGAAGGTCGCGTTCCTGGGCCCCGAGGGCACGTTCACGCAGCAGGCCGTATTCCAGCATTTCGGTCACTCGGTGCGCGCGCTGGCGCTGCCGACCGTCGACGAAGTGTTCCAGGAAGTCGAGGCCGGCAATGCGGATTTTGGCATTGTCGCGATCGAGAATTCGAGCGAGGGCACGATCACCAACACGCTCGATCGCTTCCTGACCAGCCCGCTGCGCATCTGTGGCGAGGTCGAACTGCGTATTCATCATTGCCTGATGGGCAAGATGGATGCGCTCGAGCGCGTGCTGCGCGTGTGTTCGCACAGCCAGGCGCTGGCGCAATGCCGGGGCTGGCTCGACGAGCACCTGCCGGAGGCCGAACGCGTGCCGGTGGCGAGCAACGCCGAGGGCGCGCGGCGCGCGCGCGATGAGCAGGGCACCGCGGCGATCGCCGGCGAGACCGCCGCCGAGGTCTACGGCTTGCGGATTCTGGCGCGCGAGATCGAGGACCGCCCCGACAACGCCACGCGCTTCCTGGTGCTCGGGCGCAAGCTGCTGCGTCCGAGCGGTGCGGATCGCACCACGCTGCTGCTGTCGATCGGCGATACGCAGTCCCCGGGCGCGCTGCATCGCCTGCTCGAGCCGCTCGCGCGCTACGGCATCAGCATGAGCCGCATCGAGTCGCGGCCGTCGCGGCGGCGCAAATGGGACTATGTGTTCTTCATCGATGTCGAAGGCCACGCCGAGGACGCGGGGGTTCGCAAGGCGCTCGCCGCGCTGAAGAAGCGCGCCTCGTTGTTCCGCGTGCTCGGATCCTACCCCCGGGCGGTGCTGTAGGCCGATGGCGATCGAACGCCATGCCGGCGAGCGCCACCCGGGTGCGCTCGCAGTGCCGGCGGTGCGCGATCTGTCACCGTACGTGCCGGGCAAGCCGATCTCGGAACTCGAGCGTGAGCTCGGCATCCACGACATCGTCAAGCTGGCGTCGAACGAGAACCCGTACGGTCCGAGTCCGCGGACTCTGGCGGCGATGCAGGCCGCGCTCGACGAGATCTGGCTGTATCCGGATGGCGGCAGTCACGCGCTGAAACAGGGGTTGGCGCGCCAGCTCGCGATCGATGCGGCGTGCCTGACGCTCGGCAACGGTTCCAACGACCTGCTGGTGCTGCTGGCGGAGGCTTTCCTGACGCCCGGCCACAGCGCGGTCTACTCGCAATACGGCTTCGCGATCTATCCACTGGTCACGCGCCAGACCGGCGCCCGCGGGATCGAAGTGCCGGCGCTCGGACGCGACGCCGACATGCCGCTCGGCCATGATCTGGCCGCGATGACGGCGGCGATCGAGCCGAACACGCGGCTGGTGTTCATCGCCAATCCCAATAATCCGACCGGCACCTGGGCGGCGCCCGCGGCGGTGAAGCGCCTGCTCGAGCGCGCTGCGCCGAGCACGCTGGTGGTGCTCGACGAGGCCTATTTCGAATACGGCCGCCTGCGCGGTACCCAGGATGGGATGACGTGGCTCGCCGAGCATCCAAACCTGGTGATCCTGCGCACCTTCTCCAAGGCCTACGGGCTCGCCGGGGCGCGCGTCGGCTATGCGATCTCGCATCCGGAGGTGGCCGACGTGCTCAATCGTCTGCGGCCGGCGTTCAACGTCAATTCTCTGGCGCAGGCCGGGGCGCTCGCGGCGCTGGCCGACCAGACGCACATGCGCAGCGCCGTGAGCCGGACCATGCGCGAGCTCACGCGGGTCGAAACCGAGCTGCGGCGGCTGGGGCTGTGGACCGCGCCCTCGGCCGGCAATTTCCTGCTGCTGCGGCTCGATACACCGGCGACACCGGTCTACGAGCGGCTGCTGCGGCGCGGCCTGATCGTGCGTCCGCTCGTGGGCTACGGCCTCGCCGATGGCCTGCGCATATCGATCGGCCTGCCGGCGGACAACGACCGGCTGCTCGCGACGCTGCCGCAGGCGCTGGTCGCGGGCAGCGCGGCCGCGCCATGAGCGGCCGCGTGGTGAGCCCTGCCAGCGGCGCCGGGCGTCGCTACCTGGTGCGACCGGCCGCGAGCGTGCACGGCGAGCTGACGGTGCCGGGCGATAAATCGATCTCGCACCGCGCGCTGATGCTCGGCGGCATTGCCGAGGGCGAGACCTCGATCAGCGGCTTCCTCGCGAGCGAGGACTGCCTGGCGACGCTCGCGGCGCTGGGCGCGCTCGGCGTTCGCATCGAGCGGCCGGCCGAGACCCAGGTGCGCGTGCACGGTGTGGGTCGCGACGGCCTCGCCGGCGCCGCCCGTCCGCTCGACATGGGTAATGCCGGCACCGCGATCCGCCTGCTGATGGGTCTGCTGGCGGGGCAGCGCTTCGACAGCACGCTCATCGGCGATGCCTCGCTGATGCGCCGGCCGATGGAGCGTGTGGCCGCGCCGCTGCGCGCGATGGGTGCGCGCATCGACACCGAGAGCGGCAAACCGCCGGTGAGAATCCACGGCGGGGCGGCCTTGCACGGCATCGACTATGCGCTGCCGATGGCCAGCGCCCAGGTGAAATCCGCGCTGCTGCTGGCGGGCCTGTACGCGCACGGGCAGACCCGCGTCACCGAGCCGGCGCCGACCCGCGATCACACCGAGCGCATGCTGCGCGGCTTTGGCGTGCAGATCGGATGCGACGGCGGCCGCGTGAGCCTGACGGGCGGCCAGCGCCTGCGCGGTTGCGAGATCGAAGTGCCGGGGGATTTCTCGTCGGCGGCGTTCTTCATCGTGGCGGGCTGCCTGGCGGCCCGGCAGGGGCTCACGATCCGCAATGTCGGGATCAATCCGACCCGCACCGGGCTGCTCGAGATGCTGCGGCTGATGGGGGCCGACATCGACGTGCAGCCACGGCGCGCCGCGGCACCCGAGCCGGTGGCCGATATCCACGTGCGCGCCGCCGGGCTGCGCGGCATCCGGGTGCCCGAGGCGCTGGTGCCGCTGGCGATCGACGAGTTTCCGGTGTTCTTCATCGCCGCGGCCGCCGCAGCCGGCGAGACCGTCGTGACCGGCGCCGCCGAGCTGCGCGTCAAGGAAAGCGATCGGCTCGCGGCGATGGCGGCTGGCCTGTCAGCGCTCGGCATCGCGTGCGAATTGCTGCCCGATGGACTGCGCGTGCAGGGCGGGCCAATGCGCGGCGGCAGCATAGACAGCCACGGCGATCATCGCATCGCGATGGCCTTTGCGATCGCCAGCCTCCACGCGGGCGCTGCGATCGAGATTGCCGATGTGGCCAACGTCGCGACCTCGTTTCCCGGCTTTCCGCAGCTCGCGCGCGCCGCGGGCCTGGCGCTGCTCGAGGACTGAGCGTGCCGGCGCCGGTGGTCACCATCGATGGGCCGAGCGGCTCGGGCAAAGGCACCGTGAGTCGTCTGCTGGCGCATCGCAGCGGATGGCACCTGCTCGACAGCGGTGCGCTGTATCGGCTGGTGGCGTTTGCCGGGGCGCTGACCGGACTCGAATCCGATGACAGTGCCGGCCACGCGCGCCTCGCGGCAAGCATGAAGGTGGAGTTTGCGGCCGACCCCGGGGGTGACGAGCGCATTATGCTCGATGGCCGCGAGGTGGCGGCGGCACTGCGCACCGAGGCCGCCGGGGCCGGGGCCTCGCGGGTCGCGGCCTGGCCCGCGGTGCGCACGGCGTTGCTGGATCGCCAGCGGGCCTTCGCCCGCCCGCCGGGCCTAATCGCCGACGGACGCGATATGGGTACCGTGGTGTTCCCGGCAGCCAAGCTCAAGATCTTTCTGACCGCAAGTAGCCAGGAACGGGCCCGACGACGCTATAACCAGTTGAAAGAGAAGGATTCTGGTGTTAGCCTTGCCGCCCTTTCGCTCGAGATCGCGGAACGCGATCGGCGCGACTCGACACGGTCCGTGGCGCCGCTGGTGCCGGCTGCCGACGCGATCGTGCTGGACTCGACGGCCCTGAATGCCGCCGAAGTGGCGGACGAAATATTCGCGCACGGCCGGGGGCGCTCGCTCTGGTCGTAGGTTCGCCCGGGCAGGGTCGCGCGAGGGGATCTCGTTCGAAGGTGGTTGAAGGTTGGCGCCGCAGGATGCGGCGTTCGTCATGTCCAACCCGCTGTGCCGGATGCGCCGCGGTCGATAAGCACGGTGACGTGCGAGAGAGTCTATGAACGAAGTCTTGACCGAAAGTTTCAGTGAGATGTTCGAGCAAAGCCTGGCGAATCAGCGCATTCGCCCCGGCATGATCCTCACCGGCCTGGTGATCGATGTCGGACCCGACGTCGTCATCGTCAACGTCGGATTGAAGTCCGAAGCGGTGATCCCGCTCGAGCAGTTCAAGAATGAGCGCGGCGAAGTCGAGGTCAGCGCCGGCGACCAGGTCGAAGTGGCGCTCGATTCGGTCGAGGACGGCACCGGCGAGACACGGCTGTCGCGCGAGAAGGCCAAGCGCGCACGCACCTGGACCCGCCTCGAGGAAGCATTCAACAACGCCGAGATCGTCACCGGCATCATTTCCGGCCGCGTCAAGGGCGGCTTCACCGTCGAGATCGATCACGTGCGCGCCTTTCTGCCTGGTTCGCTGGTGGATGTGCGCCCGGTGCGCGACACCGGCTATCTCGAGGGCAAGCCGCTCGAGTTCAAGGTGATCAAGCTCGATCAGAAGCGCAACAACGTCGTGGTCTCGCGCCGGGCGGTGGTCGAGCAGGAGTTCTCGGCCGAGCGCAGCGCGCTGATGGACAACCTGCAGGAAGGCGCGGTGGTGCGCGGCACGGTCAAGAACCTCACCGACTACGGTGCGTTCGTCGATCTGGGCGGCATCGATGGCCTGCTGCATATCACCGACATGGCCTGGAAGCGCGTCAAGCACCCATCCGAAGTGGTCAAGGTCGGCGATGAGATCGATGTGCGGATCCTGAAATTCGATCGCGAGCGCTCGCGCGTGTCGCTCGGCCTGAAGCAGCTCGGCGCCGATCCGTGGGAGAACATAGCGCGGCGCTATCCGCCCAACACCCGCGTGTTCGGCAAGGTCACCAACATCGCCGACTACGGCGC
>JBIODC010000071.1:0-7029 GCA_044440135.1 Steroidobacterales bacterium
CCGCGAGAGCGGCGCGCACTACCTGTATGAGACCACGGTCGGCGCCGGCCTGCCGGTGATCCAGACGCTGCGCGACCTGCGTGAAACCGGCGATGAGATCACACGCATCGAAGGGATATTTTCCGGCACGCTCGCTTACCTGTTCAATGTCTACGACGGCACGCAGCCGTTCTCGGCCATCGTGCAGGAGGCCAAGCAGCGCGGCTACACCGAGCCCGATCCACGCGATGACCTGTCGGGCACCGACGTGGCGCGCAAGCTCATCATATTGGGCCGCGAGATGGGCCTGCCGCTCGAGATGAGCGATGTCGGAATCACCAGCCTGGTGCCGGAGGATCTGGTCGGCGGCAGCAGCGAGGAGTTCCTGGCGGGGCTGTCGCGCCATGACGCGCCGATGAAGCAGCGCTTCGAGCAGGCGCGCGCCCGCGGCCGCGTGCTGCGCTATGTCGGCGCGGTTTCGGCGGATGGGCGCGCGACCGTCGGCCTGGTCGAACTCGAGGCACGGCACGCGTTCGCCAACATCGCGCTGACCGACAACGTGGTGCGCTACGCCAGCGCGCGCTACTGCGACAACCCGCTGATCGTGCAGGGACCGGGTGCCGGGCCGGCAGTCACCGCCGGCGGCGTGATTGCCGATCTGCTGCGCCTCACCACTTACCTCGGAGCACGGCTGTGAGCCGCGCCGCGGGTGCGCAGGCGCGCACCGTCGCAACCGCGTTTGCGCCGGCCTCGGTCGGCAACGTGGCGATCGGATTCGATATTCTCGGCTTCTCGGTCGATGCGATCGGGGATCGCGTGACGGCGCGGCGCACCGCGACGCCCGGGGTGAGCATCAGGGCGATTCGCGGCGTGGTGCAGGATCTGCCGCTCGAGGCGGCCAAGAACACCGCCGGACGCGCGGTGATCGCGCTGCACGGGGCGCAGCCGCTCGATTTCGGCATCGAGCTCGAGATCGACAAGGGCATTCCGCTGGCCTCCGGCCTCGGCGGTTCGGCAGCGTCGGCGGTGGCCGCCGTGGTGGCGGCCAACGCACTGCTGGAGCAGCCGCGCACGCAGCTCGAGTTGCTGCAATACGCGATGCAGGGCGAGGCCGTCGCCAGCGGATCGATGCACGTGGACAACATAGCGCCATCGCTGTACGGCGGGCTGGTGCTCACGGTCGGCATCGATCATCCGCGGGTCAAGCAGATTCCGGTGCCGGGCGCGATCCGCGCCGTGATCGTGCATCCGCACATGTTCCTGTCGACCCGACAGGCGCGCGCCATTCTCAAGGGCAGTGTCGAGATGGCCGATTTCGTCTGGCAAACAGCCAATCTCGCCGGTTTCATTTCCGGCTGCTACACCAACGATCTGGATATGCTGCGCGAGTCCTTCGAGGACGTCGTGATCGAGCGCCAGCGCGCGGCGCTGATCCCCGGATTTGGCGAGGTACGCCGCGCGGCGCTGTCCGCCGGGGCGATCGGCTGCTCGATCTCGGGGGCAGGTCCCACGGTGTTCGCCTGGTGCATCCAGGAGCACGCGAACGCGGTGCGCGAAGCGATGGTGCGCGAGTTCACGAACTACAGTCTGCAGTCCGACCACTGGATCATCAGCGTTGAGCCCTCGGGCGCTCGTGTCATCGGCTGATGTTGTTCGCCAGCACCCGTAACGCGCTGCATCGGGTCGGTTTTGGCGCCGCGATCACGCAGGGCCTGGCCGGCGACGGTGGCTTGTACGTGCCGACCGAGTGGCCGCAGTCGCGGCCGGGCTCGGATCCCGACGACCTTGCGATGCTGGCGCTCGAGCTGCTGCAGCCGTTCGTGGCGGGCGATGCGCTGGAAGGCGAGCTTGCCGGCATCACCCGCGAGGCGTTCAATTTTCCGGCACCGCTGATCGCGCTCGGCGACAGCGGCCGTCTGGACGTGCTCGAGCTGTATCACGGCCCAACGGCCGCGTTCAAGGACTTCGGCGCGCGCTTTCTGGCCGCTGCGCTGACTCGGGCGCGGCGCGCAGCCACGCGGCCGCTCAAGATCCTGGTGGCCACCTCGGGCGACACCGGTGGCGCGGTGGCGGCGGCGTTTCATCGGCAGCGCGGTATCGAAGTGGCGGTGCTGTTTCCCAAGGGTCTGGTGTCCCCGACCCAGGAACGGCAGCTGACCTGCTGGGACGAGAATGTGCGCAGCTTTGCGGTGCGCGGACGCTTCGACGACTGCCAGCGGCTGGTGAAAGAGGCGTTCGGCGATGCGGCGCTGCGCGAACGCTTCGAACTGTCGTCCGCGAACAGCATCAATCTCGGCCGGCTGCTGCCGCAGACGGTCTATTACTGGGCCGCCAGTCTCAGGATCCGGCGCCAGCACGGCGAGCCGGCATCGTTCGTGATTCCGAGCGGCAACCTCGGCAATGCGACCGCTTGTGTCTGGGCGCGGCGGCTCGGGGCGCCGATCGGCGCCATCGTGCTGGCGCACAATGCCAACCGCACCGTGCCCGACTATCTCGAACAGGGCGTGCTGCACCCGCGACCGAGCGTGGCGACGCTGTCCTCGGCGATGGATGTCGGCAATCCGAGCAATCTGGAGCGCCTGATGGCGTTGTATCCGGAGCCGGCGGCGTTGCGAACCGCGGTGCGGGCGGTATCGATCGACGATGCGGCCACGCGCGAGCGCATTCGCCTCGACTTCGCGCGCTACGGCCGCGCCTGGTGCCCGCACAGCGCGGTGGCCGCCGAGGCCTACGAGCGGCTCGCCCCGGCCGAGCGCGCGCAAGGTCGCTGGGTGCTGGTGGCTACGGCGCATCCGGCCAAGTTTCGCGAGATCGTCGAGCCACTCATTGGCACTGCGCTGACGATGCCGCAGAATCTGGCGCGGCTGTTCGACCGACCCTCGAGCTACCGTGAGATCGAGGCTACGCTGGATGCCCTGAAAGGCTCGCTTTGACCCATGGAGACGCTGCCGCCCGTCAATCTGGAAGCCGTCGCGACCGCTATCGGCGCTGCCGCGGTGCTTGCCGGGCTGTTCCTGCTGTGGCGGTGGGATCGGCGCCGCCGGTTGCGCGCGGCGCGCGCCCTGGCGGTCACCAATTGCGGTTACGAGCATCTGCGCAATGTGCTCGTGCCCGACGGCCAGGGCAGCACGCTGCACGTGGATTTTCTGCTGCTGACCGCGCGCGGCCTGGTGGTGATCGACCTGCGCGATATCGCCGGTAACATCTTCGGCGGCGATCAGATGACCGAGTGGACCGTGATGGATCGCGCCGTGCGCTATACCTTTCCGAACCCGCAGCCCGGGCTGTACGATCGCATCGCCGCCGTGCGCGCGCTGGCGCCGGAACTGCCGGTCGAGGGCCGTGCCGTATTCACCTCCAGCGGCCACTTCCCCAAGGGCCTGCCGAGCCACACACTGATGCTCGATTCGCTCGCGGCTGAATTTCCCGCATCGAACCGCCAGGCGATGAGCGCGATGCTCGAGCGCTGGATGCCGGCCTGGAGACTGATCGGCAAGAGCGTGACGCCGAGCAAGCTCGCGGCGCCGAAGGCCGCCATCTAGCGCCGCCCGCCCGCCCGCTGCGCCTGCGCTCGCGGGAGCGGTAGCCGGCGCCGCGCTGATCGGTACCGTCAAGCGCTAGTCCGGCGGTAGCTCTGGCAACGCGAACAGGCGGCGGGCGTTCGCGCTGGTGTACTCGGCGCACTGTTCGGGGCTCTCGCCGCGCGCTGCGGCGAGCGCGGCGCCCACGTGCGGCAGATACATTGGTTCGTTGCGGCGCGATTTCGGCTTGCAGGCCAGGTCGCGCGGCAGCAGGTACGGAGCGTCGGTTTCCAGCATCAGGCGATCGGCTGGTACCCGCGGCAGCAGTGCCGCGAGGTGCGTGCCGCGACGCTCGTCGCACAGCCAGCCGGTGATACCGATCGAGAGCCCGAGCGCCAGATAGTCCTCGAGCTCGCGCTGCCCCGCGGTGAAACAGTGCGCCACCGCCCCCGCGAGCCCGGGACGGTGTTCGCGCAGCACGGCGATGAAATCCTGGTGCGCGTCGCGCTGGTGCAGAAATGCCGGCTTGCCGCTTTCGACCGCAAGCTGCAGCTGCCACTCGAAGGCGCGCCGTTGTGCCGCGCGTGGCGACAGATCGCGGTGGTAGTCGAGTCCGCACTCGCCGGCGGCGACCACCTGCGGCAGCACCAGCAGCGCGCGCAATGCCGGCAGGTCGGCCGCCGTGAGCTCTGCGGCATGATGCGGATGGACGCCGGCCGTCGCGAATAGCGTGCCGGGATGTGCGCGCGCGAGTTCGATCGCCTCAAGGCTGCCCGCCACGCTCGCCCCGGTCACGATCATCTGCAGCACGCGCTGTGCGCGCGCCCGCCCGATCACCGCTGCGCGGTCGTGCTCAAAGCTGTCGTGGGTCAGATTGGCGCCGACGTCGATCCACTGCATGTCGCTACTCTAATGCCAGGCGGCGTTGCCTGATATGATCGGAAGCGTGCATGACCGGTTGCCGGAACGTATGTTGCGACAGTTGCAACTCTGGGACTTCGATAGCAGTGAGCACGGCTGGTCGGTGCGCCAGAGTGCGCGCGCGCGCCGGCTCAGCGTGCGGGTGTTCCGCAACGGCGGCGTCGAGATCGTGGTGCCGCCGCGCACGCCGCCGCGGCGGGTAAGCGAATTCGTCAGCGAACATCGCGAGTGGATCGAACGCCAGCGGCGGCGCGCGGCGCCCGCGCTGCACTGGCCGCTGCCGCCGGTCGGTCTGGCGCTGACGGCGTTCGGCGAACTCTGGCGCTGCAGCGCCACGGCGCGCGCCGGCCGTGTCGGCCTGCGCGAGATTGCGGGCTACGAGCTGCAGATCAGCGGTGCGCTCGATGAGCGCGAACGGTTGCGGCGCCTGCTGGCGAACTGGCTGATGGCGCGCGCGCAGATGGGACTGGCGCCGGGGCGGCTGCAGGTGCGCTGCCAGCGCTCGCGCTGGGGCAGCTGCTCGCGCCGCGGCACCATCAGCCTGAACGCCTGCCTATTGTTCCAGTCTCCCGAGGTGCTGCGCTATCTGATGATCCACGAACTGTCACACCTGCGGCACATGAACCATTCGGCACGCTTCTGGGCCGAGGTCGCGCGCCATGAGCCGGGCTGGAAGGCGCTCGACCGGGAGCTGCTGCACGGCTGGCGGCGCGTGCCGTCGTGGATATTCAGATGAGCGACCCGCCTGCCGTGCCGGAGTCGATGGCAGCGGCCGGGGATGGCGCCACGCGCGTCGACCTGTCGGATGAGGCAGTGCACTGGGACCTCGGCAGCTCGCTGTCGTACGGTGAATACCTGCGGCTCGATCGACTGCTCGATGCGCAGAAGCCGCTGTCCACCGAGCACGATGAGATGCTGTTCATCATCGTGCACCAGGTCTCCGAGCTGTGGATGCGGCTGGTGCTGCACGAGCTGCACGCGGTGATCGAGTGCGTGCGGCGCGACAACCTCGACCCGTCGTTCAAGATGCTCGACCGCATCGGCCGCGTGCAGGCGCAACTGCTCGCAGTCTGGGAAGTGCTGTCGACCATGACGCCGGCGGATTATTCGTCGTTTCGCAATCTGCTGGGGCGCTCCTCGGGGTTTCAATCGCTGCAATACCGGCTGCTCGAGTTCACTCTGGGCAACAAGCACCCGGACATGATCGAGGTGCACCGGCGCGACCCGGCGGCGTACGCGGCGCTGGCGCGCGCGCTGGCGGCGCCGAGCCTGTATGACGAAGTATTGCGGTTGCTGTCGCAGCGCGGCTATGGCGTGCCGGCCACGGCGCTGTCACGCGATTTCACGCAGCCTTATGTGCCGTCGAAGCAGGTGACCGGCGCCTGGCTCGGCGTGTATCACAATGCCGTCAAGGATTGGGATCTGTACGAACTCGCCGAGCGGCTGGTCGACCTGGATCATCGCTTTCAGCTGTGGCGCTTCCAGCACATGAAGACCGTGG
This sequence comes from Steroidobacterales bacterium, assembly GCA_044440135.1. Lineage (GTDB taxonomy): Bacteria > Pseudomonadota > Gammaproteobacteria > Steroidobacterales > Steroidobacteraceae > FEN-1191. The sequence continues at coordinate 5,923 of JBIODC010000071.1, forward strand.
AGCGCATCATTGGCTACAAGCCCGGCACCGGCGGCACCGCCGGTGTCAGCTATCTGGCGAAGGCGCTGCGGCTCAGGCTGTTTCCCGAGCTCTGGGAGGCGCGGACTTCGATGTAGCGATCACGCGCCGGTCGCCGCTGGCCCGACAGCCGTAGACCGATGCGCCCTCACAGGCCGCCCGGCTGGTGCCAATGCAGTACCTGGGCGCGTTGCCGGCCCGCGAGGCGCGCCGACACGTTGACCAGGTACGCTTCCTGTACCAGCTGCATATGGATCAGATCGGCGCGGCTGTCGCCGTAGGCGCAGACGCGGCCGGGCGCATCGCGTGCGATCACGGCTGCCAGGCAGCGACGCTTTTCCTCGCCGCGGCAATTGGCGGTCGCGAGGCGGCCGTCGAGCCGGCCGTCGGCGCGCCAGCGCACCTCGCTGCAGATGGTCTCATCGAAGCCGAGCGCCCGGGCGATGCGCGGCACGTACAGATCGGTGCTGGCGGACATCAGCAGCAGCCGATCGCCGCGCGCGCGATGCGTCGCGATGGCACCGAGCGCTTCCGCGTACAGAGCCCGCTGCAGCAGTCCGGCGACGAAGCGCTCGGCCCAGCGCTCGATGCTGGCGCGCCTGGCACCGCCGAGCGCGGCATGGATCACGGCGCCCTTGATGGCGCCGCGATCGCGATCGATCAGGAATCTCGCGGCCGCCGGCAGCACCAGCAGCAGGCGTGGCAACCGCCACGGCCGGCGCCACAGGAAGCCCCACAGGAACGGCGCGAGGGTGTCGCGCCGCGTGATCGTGCCGTCGAGATCGAATACCGCCAGGCAGCCGCTGTTCAAGGCGCGCGCTCAGCTGCGCGCCGTCAGGCGGCGCGGCTCTGACCGGCGAGCTGGCGCAGCACGAACGGCAGTATGCCGCCGTGGCGGAAGTACTCGCGCTCCTTCGGCGTGTCGATGCGCACGCGTACTGCAAAGCGGATCGGACTGCCGCTGGCGGGCGTCGCGACCACGACGGCGGTGCGGGCATCGCTGCCGTCGAAGCCCGTGATCTCGTAACGTTCGCGGCCGGTGAGTCCGAGCGACTGGCTGTTGTGCCCGTCGATGAACTGCAGCGGCAG
>JBIODC010000072.1:0-6952 GCA_044440135.1 Steroidobacterales bacterium
ATTCGGTGCCGCGCGGTGTGCGCCGCTGGCCGAGCACCAGCGGCCGGATGCCGTTCGGGTCGCGAAAGCCCAGCACCCCGTGACCGATGACCATGACCACCGCCGCATAGCCGCCGCGGCAACGCCGATAGACCGCGCTCGCGGCGGCGAAGATGTCGGCCGGAGTCACGCGCGGCGTGCCGACGCGCTGCAGTTCCGAGGCGAACACATTGAGCAGCACCTCGGAATCGGACTCGCTGTTCAGATGACGCCGATCCTCACGGATCAGCACCTCGGCGAGTTCGGCGGCATTGGTCAGGTTGCCGTTATGCGCCAGGCAGATGCCGTAGGGCGCGTTCACATAGAAGGGTTGCGCCTCGGAAGCGCTGTCGCAGCCGGCGGTCGGGTAGCGCACGTGGCCGATGCCCTCGTTGCCCTGAAGCGCGAGCATGTGCTGCTGCTCGAACACGTCGCGCACCAGGCCCGCGCCCTTGCGCGAGCACAGCCGTCCTTCGGACGCGGTCATGATGCCGGCGGCATCCTGGCCGCGATGTTGCAGGACCGTCAGTGCATCGTAGAGACGCTGGTTGACGGGACTCGTGCCGACGATACCGACGATGCCGCACATGGTTGCGCTGAATTCCTTAGATCCGCTGATCCGACGTGGTGCCCGAGTGCTCGATCAGTATTTTACGCTCGCCGACCATGCCACGCAGCACATTCGCCGCGCGTTCGCCGTACGGTATCAGCATCGAGCCGCGCCACCAGGGCTCGCCGTCCAGGCGCAGCGCGTGACAGAGTATGACAAACAGACCGATCATCACCAGGCCGCGCAGGAACCCGAAAATGCCGCCAAAGAAACGGTCGGTCCCGCTGAATAGCGACAGCCGCACGAGATGTCCGACGATGGCGCCGATGCAGGTGCCGATCACGACCACGGCCAGGAAGATGATGGTGCGCGCGGCCCAGGCCCGCACGCCCTCGTTCGCCAGCGCCCCGCCCAAGCGCGGCTCGAGCACGTCGGCATAGTGCCAGGCGATCCAGACCGCCAGGATCCACGTCACCAGCGCGATCACCTCACGCAGCAGCCCGCGCAGCACGCCGGCCACGCAGGAGAATACGATCAGCGCGATTAGCAGATAGTCGATCCAGGTCATAGCGGGAGCTGCCGGAGCGGACGCGTCATTCTATCGTGAGTTCCGTGATTGCGTGGCGCCGCGGTCACGGCGCGGCGACGACGGCGGCGGGAAAACCCTGGTCCTTGAGCCGCTGCGTGTAGGCTTCCGCTGCCGCGCGGTCGGCCATGCCGCCCGCATACACGCGATACAGTCCCTTGGCATCGGCACCTGCGATGCTGACGGTGAATCCATGGGTTTGCGCCTTGTTCGCGAGCCGTTCAGCGTTGTCGCGCTTGGCGAACAATCCGAGCTGCACGATCCAGCCGCTCTCGGGACTGTTGCGCGCTGCTGCCGAGGCCGCCGGGCGGCTCCTGGCACTGGCCGACGCCGTGGTCGCCTTCGGCGCAGCCGCGGCGTACGGCGCAGCCGTGACCGGTGCGGCAGCGCTGGACGGCGCGGCGGCGACAGCGGGGACCGACGCGGCGGCGGGCACCACGGGCGTGGGCGGCCTCGGCGCCGCTGCCGCAGTTGGACTGGCCCCGTCCGCGGCCGGCGCAGCCGGAGCGTTCACCGGTTCGACCGGCACGACCATCCCGGCCTTGTCGCTGCTGCCGGCAACCGGATTCGATTGCAGCGGAGTGGCGCGTGTCGGGCTGTTGGACAGATCGATGGTGTAGGAGCGCAGCGGCGGTCCTTCACCGCTGCTGCCGGCAAACGACGCGACGTCGTTGGGCTGCCCGCGAAACAGCTCGGGTACCACCATCACGATCAGCGCCACCAGGATCGCCGCGCCGGTCAGTCGCTCTTTGAGGCGGTTTTCCATGGCTGTCGGCCTTCAGTATAGCCCAAGCCACGCGAGCGCCGGACCGACGACGTGAAACGAGCCGAATACGATGACGCGATCACGCGGCCGCGCCAGTGCGCGTGCACGCTCGCAGGCCGCCGCCACGTTGGCGGTCAGTTCGATCGTGCCGCGCAGCGGCGGCAAGCGCGCCTGCAGCGCGAGGGCCGTCAGAGCGCGCGGCTCGTCATCGATGCCGGTGAGCAACCAATGATCGATCAGCGGATCGAGTGTACGCACGACGGCCGCGGCATCCTTGTCGGAGAGCATGCCGGCGACTGCAAAGCTGCGGCCGTCGCAGGGCCGGGCCGCGAGCGCGCCGGCCAGCACCTCGGCCGCCGGCTCGTTGTGCGCCACGTCGAGGATCCACTCCACAGCACCCGGGACGATCTGAAAGCGCCCCGCCAGCGCGGTGCGTTGCAGCCCCTGCGCGACGCAGGTCCGATCGCAGGCACGCGCCAACCCCAGCAGCTGCAGCGCTGTAATCGCGCTGGCCGAATTTCGATATTGCACGCTTCCGGCCAGCGCCGGCGCCGGCAGGTCCAGCAGCGTGCACGCCGCAGAGTGATACTCCCAGGGTTCGCCGGCGGCGCCGTCGCCATGGATGCGCCAGCTGAACTCCCGTTCCGCAGTCCAGAGGCGGCAATCGAGCTCGTGCGCCGCCTGCCACACACTCGCGGGCATCGCCGCGCTGCCGAGCACCACCTGCTGGCCGCGGCGGAATATGCCAGCCTTCTCGGCGCCGATCTGCTCCAGCGTGGATCCGAGCCACTCGCGATGGTCGAAGCCTATCGAGCACAGTATCGCGACCTGCGCGTCGATGATGTTGACGGCATCGAGCCGGCCGCCCAACCCGACTTCGAGCACCATCACGTCCACCGCCGCGCGCCGGAACACCTCGAGCGCCGCCAGCGTGTTGTATTCGAAGAATGTCAGCGTCACCGCCGCGCGCGCCGCCTCGATGCGCTCGAACGCGGCCAGCAACGCGGCATCGCTCACCTGCACCCCATCGAGCCGGATGCGCTCGTTGTAGCGCACCAGGTGCGGTGAGGTGAACAGCCCGACGCTTCGGCCACAGGACTGCAGCAGGCAGGCCAGCGTGGTCGCGGTCGAACCCTTGCCGTTGGTGCCGGCGACGATCACCGCCGGAGCGGGCCGCTCGAGCAGCCCGAGTCGCGCGGCCACCTCGCGCACGCGCTCGAGCGACAGGTCGATGCTCAGGCTGTGAGTACCCTGCTGGTAGGACAGCCACTGCTCGAGCGATCTGCTCAAGCGGCTGGCAGGGGCGGTCGCTTTTGCAGCAGGCGCAGCAGTTGCGCAATTCGATCACGCATGTCGCGCCGGTCGACGATCAGATCGAGGCCGCCATGCTCGAGCAGGAACTCGCTGCGCTGAAATCCTTCCGGCAGTGTCTCGCGTACCGTCTGCGCGATCACGCGCGGACCGGCGAAGCCGATCAAGGCGCGCGGCTCGGCGATGTTCAGGTCGCCGAGCATCGCGAGGCTGGCCGATACGCCGCCGGTGGTCGGATCCGTCATCACCGAGATGAACGGCAGGCGTTCACGCGCCAGCCGCGCCAGCGCCGCGCTGGTCTTCGCCATCTGCATCAGCGACAGCAGCGCCTCCTGCATGCGCGCGCCGCCGGTGGCCGTGAAGCACACCAGGCCGCAGCACTCCTCGATGCAGAAATCCACCGAGCGCTTGAAGCGCTCGCCGACCACCGAACCCATCGAGCCGCCGAGGAAGGCAAATTCGAACGCGCAGGCCACCACCGGCTCGCCGTGCAGCTGCCCGGCGAGCGCCACCAGCGCAACGTTTTAGCGGGTGGTCTTATGCGCCAGTGCCAGGCGGTCCTTGTATCGCCGGCTGTCCTTGAACTTCAGCGGAACAACCCGCAACACATTGGCGCCGATTTCGCTGATCGGCTCCGGATCGAGCAGCGCGCGCAGCCGCTCGCGCGCGCCGATGCGCATGTGGTGGCTGCACTTGGGGCAGACGTTGAGATTGCGCTCGAGCTCGGCGCGATACAGCACCGCATCGCAGGCCGGGCACTTGATCCACAGGCCCTCCGGCACCGAACGCGAGCGCCGTTCGGTCTTGATGCGCGAGGGCACGATCTTTTCGAACCAGGACATCGCGACGAATCCTTGCGGCCGGCCGTCATGGCCAGCCAAGAATCGGAGCGTCGATCATAGCCGAATCCGCCGGGAGGCCGAACTGCGCCGGGTATTCGACCCGCCACAGGTACAGCCCGTGGGCCGCGGCGGTCGCCTCGCCGGTGCTGCGCGTCTGCGACTCGAGCTGCTCGCGCGCGCGCTCGGGTGCGGCGCGCTGCTGCCCGACCGCGAGCAGCAGCCCAACGATATTGCGCACCATATGATGCAGGAACGCATTGGCGGTGACGTCGACCGCAATCCAGTCGCCGCTGCGTGCCACGCGCAGCGAGTGCAGTTGACGCACCGGTGAGCGCGCCTGGCACTCCGAGGAGCGGAAGGCGCTGAAGTCATGCTCACCGATCAGCCATTGGGCAGCCTCATGCATCGCGGCAACATCGAGGCGCTGATGCGCCACCAGTGCCCGCCCGTGCGCCAGCGCCGAGCGCGTGCTGCGGTTGAGAATCAGATAACGGTAGCTGCGTGCGAGCGCGCTGAAGCGGGCATGAAAATCCTCCGGAACCTCGAGTGCCCAGCGCAGGCTGATATCGCGCGGCAGGTGGGTATTGGCCCCGAGCAGCCAGGCGCGCGGGCTGCGCGCCGCTTCGGTATCGAAATGCGCCACCTGCGCGCGGGCATGCACGCCGGCATCGGTACGCCCGGCACAGATCAGGCAAACCGGGGCATCGGCGATGCGGCTCAGGGCCTGTTCGAGCGCGGCCTGCACGCTCGGCACGGCGGCCTGCTGCTGCCAGCCGCAATAGGCGCCGCCGTCGTACTCGATGCCGACCGCCAGGCGGCGGCGCATGGGTCGCGCTGATGCCCTAAAGTGTCAGCCCGGGAGCGTGTCCATCAGGCGGCGCGCTTCCTGCTTTTGCGACACCGAGCCTTCGGTGAGCACTTCCGCGAGGATGCTGCGCGCACCCTCCGGATCGCCCATGTCCATGTAGGCGCGGGCCAGGTCGAGCTTGGTGCCGACCTCGCTCATCGTGGCCGGTTCGAGCTCCGGCAATGCCATCTCGCCGGCTGCGAGCTTCTGTGTCTGGATGAAGGTGCCCTCGGTGATCGCGGCTGTCCCCACATCGAGATCGATGCCATTGACCGGGTTCTCCCCGGCGCTGACACCGACGTCCAGATCGAGCGCGCCGACGTCGAGTGCCTGCAGCTCCGAAGTCGAACCGGTGTCCGGCTCGATCGCTGGCCGCGGTACGACCTGCGTGACCAGTTGGGTCGGCGCATTGGCTTCGTGGGCGCCGGTCGACTCGCCGTCCAGCGGCGGCATTCCGGCGGCGAAGTCGCTGTCGGTGAACAACCAGGTGCCGCTGTCGCTCGGACCATCGGATGTCGGCGCGAGTTGCGTCGCATCGCTGTCGGCGCTCTCGGCGCGCGCACGGGCGAGCAGTTCGCGCGTGTCCTCCTCGAGATTGGCAAGCACGGTCGGGGCCTCCGAAGGACTACCGATGCCGGTATCATCGGCCATGCCCTCGAGCGCCCCGAGATCCAGCCCCAGGTCATCGAGCGCCAGCTCCGCGGTCTGCTCCGACGTCGACGCACCCGCGCGCGCCGCACCGATCTTCTCGCGGATGGTCGCATTGTCGCCGCCGTGCAGCTGTGGCTGCTCGACGGTCGGTGCCTCTTGGTCCACCCCGCCCGGGCCCGCCACCTTCATGGTCGCCGTATGGCCGGTCGCGGCGCCGGCCGGCGCCGGCATTTCACGCGTTGTGGCCACCGCACCCGGCATCTCGCGCGTCGAGCCGGTCGAATCATTGCCGCGCTCGGGGTCATCGAGCACGAAGTCCACGCCTTCCTCGCCGACCTGGTTGACCTGGCCGGTGGTATCGGCATCGCCGAGCGCTGCACCGAGATCCAGATCCAGACCGGCACCGGCTTCGGCGTGGCCGCCGCCCACCGAGGGCTCGCCGAGCAGGTCGAAGTCCACCCGGTTCTGACCGCCCTCCAGGTTCAGATCGACGCCGCCGCTGGTGGCACCGGTGAGGGCGCCGGCGTTGGCGAACAACGGATCCTCGGGCGCGATCTGCCGGCCCATGATCACCATCTTTTCCCATTCGCCCGCGAGCGCCTGGGCACGGGTGCCTGCCAGTTCGCGCGCGCTCTGCAGGAAGCGATCCTTGTTACCCCAGACGAAGAACACCTCGAGCAGCTTGAGCTTGAGCTCGCGGCGGTTGGGCTCGCGTGAGATCGCGATCTGCACCAGGTCGGCGGCCTGATCGTACAGGCCGTACGCCATGTGGAAATCCGCTTCCGCCAGCGGATCGCCCTGATCGAGCGCTACCGCCCGCTCCCCGGTGACCGTGTCGTCGATCGCGACGTGCTGGCCGGTAGCCGCCAGGCGGCTGACCTCGCCCGGCGCCTCGAACGCCGGCTGCTCATGCACGCCGGTCTCCTCCACGCGATAGGACGTCTCGGCGCTGGAGGGCGGCAGCGTGCGCACCGGCACGGTGTCGGATGGTCGCACGGGCTCGCCCGACGAGGTCTCGAATGACGGCTGCAATCGGCCGAGCGAGCGATCGAATTCATCTTCCTGGCGCGCGCGCACGAACCGCAGCACCACCAATATGATCAGCACCGCCAGCAGGCCCGCGGGCACGTACCAGTATTGCTCGATCAGATCGAGTATCGAGTTGCCCGGTTCATTGGCCGCGGGCGCGGCCTTCGGCGTGGCGGCCGGCGGCGCAGCGGCCGGCGCTGAGGGCGGTGCCGGCGGCGTCACATTCACGCTCGGCGCGCTCGCCGGCGGTGCAGCGCTTACCGGCGGTGCAGCGCTCACCGGCGGCGTCGGCGCCGCAGCGGGCACGGTCGGAGTCGGAGCCGGCGGCGGTGCGGCGGCCGGCGCCGCTGCC
>JBIODC010000073.1:0-6875 GCA_044440135.1 Steroidobacterales bacterium
CTTCGTGCACGGCGATATCCGCAATACGCCGCTCGTCGAGCAGCTGCTGCGCGAAGAGCAGATCGAAACGATCGTGCACTTTGCCGCGGAATCGCACGTCGATCGTTCCATCGAAGGACCCGATGCCTTCATCGAGACCAACGTCATCGGCACCCATTCGATGCTCAAGGCGGCGCGCCGCGTGTGGCTCGAAGAGAAAAGCGTCGCAATGCACCGCTTTCACCACGTCTCGACCGATGAGGTCTATGGCTCGTTGGGTCCGCACGATGCGCCCTTCACGGAATTGACGCCGTACGCGCCGAATTCCCCCTACTCGGCGAGCAAGGCTGGCTCGGATCATCTGGTGCGCGCCTATCACCACACCTACGGATTGCGGACCACGCTCAGCAATTGCTCCAACAACTACGGACCGCATCAGTTTGCCGAAAAGCTCATCCCGCTCATGATCGCCCAGCTGCTCGCAGGTAAGGCGCTGCCGGTCTACGGCGATGGCCGCAACATTCGCGACTGGCTGCACGTCGAAGACCACTGCCGCGGCATTGATGCGGTGCTAAGCAGCGGACAGATCGGACAGGTCTACAACATCGGCGGCCGTTCGGAGTGCGAGAATATCCAGCTGGTGCGCATGCTGTGCACGATCATCGATGAGCACGTGGGCTCGAGTCCGGCCCACCGAGTGCGCTATCCGAATGCGGCGGCCGCGCGGGGAGATCGAAGCCATCGGCTGATCCAATTCGTCAAAGATCGGCCCGGACACGATCGCCGCTACGCCATCGACAGCGCGAAAATCGAGCGCGAATGCGCATTCCACCCTCGAATCTCTCTGGAGGCCGGCCTGCGCGCCACCGTGGCGTGGTATCTCGAGCGCGCCGAGCCGGCGGTGGGCTGGCAGCGCTCGATCGCACAAGGGGCTTGATGCCCGATTCAGTCATGGGCGGTGGGCCCCAGCTCTGAGATGGTTTGCGCGGCCTCGACGAGATCGCGCACCACGAAGTCGGGCGTGTCGGTGCGCGCCGCGCGTGAATGCGCAGCGGATGCTGCCTCGGCCGACACCAGAATGGTCGTCGCGCCGGCGCGGCGGCCAAACTCGACGTCGCTGCGCTTGTCGCCAATGACAATGACGCACGAGGGCTTGAACCCTAAGTCGGACGCCGCCTGCAGCAACAGTCCGGTCGCCGGCTTGCGACACTCACAACCGGCATCCGGGGCGTGCGGGCAATAGTAAATGCCCGACAGCTCGGCGCCGGTGGAGCGCACCATTTCAATCAGCCGCTGGTTCATCGCCTGCAGCCGATCGAGTGAAAAAACCCCCCGACCGACGCCGGATTGATTGGTGACGACCACGAGTCGGTATCCCAGCTCATGCAATCGCCGCAGGCCCTCGGCGGCGCCGGGCAGGAACTTAAGTCCCGCAGGATCGCTCAAGTATTCGCGGTCGAACACGACGGTACCGTCGCGATCAAGCACCACCACCTTGTCAGCGCGGGCGCTGCCAATCACGTGGATCGGGAAACTGCCACCCGGGCAACGGTGCTGGAGGTGCTCTGATCTGGAATCAGATCGGCCAGAATCACCCGGCCGCCGCGCCGCATGACCACATCGGCACCGACCACGTTGCCCACGGAGTAGTCCGCGCCCTTGACCAGCACGTCGGGCAACAATGCCTCGATGAGATTCAGCGGCGTGTCCTCGGGGAAAATGACCACCGCATCCACCGACTTCAGCGAGGACAGAATAGTCGCGCGCGCCACCTCGCTCTGCACGGGCCGGCCCTCGCCCTTGAGTTTACGCACCGACAGATCGGCATTGAGCCCGACGATGAGCCGATCCGCCGCACGACGCGCCTGGTCGAGCAGCGAGAGATGACCGGTGTGCAAGAGATCGAAGCAGCCGTTGGCGAATGCGATCTTGAGCCCCTGCGCGCGCCAGGCGCGCGCGAGCTGCGTCACATGCTCGAGCGTGAAGAGCTTGCCATGGTCGGTGCGACCATCGAATTGCGTGATCGCGGCCACGATTTCCCCTGCAGTCACCACGGCAGTGCCTGCCTTAGCCACGACCAAGCCGGCCGCCACATTGGCGAGCGTTGCGGCAGCGACGATATCCCCGCCCGCCGCCAGCCCCAGCGACAAGGCTGTCACGGCGGTATCTCCGGCACCCGACACATCAAACACCTCACGCGCACCGGCGGCCAGATGCGACACGGACCCGTCGGCACCCACCACCGACATGCCCTGTGCCCCTCGCGTGACGACCATCGCTTCGCAGACCCCCTCATCGAGAAAGCGGCGAGCGCCCAGCGCAACTTGCTCGTCGGTCACACAGGTGTGACCGCAAGCCAGCTCCAGTTCGTGTCGATTGGGCGTCAGCACGCTAGCTCCGGCGTATTTGCCCAATGAGCTGCTCTTGGGATCGACGATCACGGCTTTGCCCGCGCTGCGCGCCGCATCGATGGCCGCTCGCGTCACCACCTCGGACAGTACGCCCTTGGCGTAGTCCGACAGAAGTACGACATCGACCTCAGCCAAAGCCTCCCGATACATTGCCAACACGCGTTCGGCCAAGATGTCCGACAGGGGTGCGCGCTGCTCCCGATCTGCTCGCATGAGCTGCTGCCGATCGGCGACAAAACGCGTTTTGCGGGTTGTCGGGCGCGAGCGATCCGCAATCAATCGCGGCTCGATCGTGGGCAGCAGCGCCAGTTGTGTCTGCAGGTCCTTTGCCCACACATCGTCCCCGACTACCCCTATGAGAATCGCGTGGGCGCCCATCGATGCGGCGTTACGCACCACGTTCGCCGCACCGCCGGGCATATCCAACTCCCGGTCCACCGCCATCACGGGGATGGGCGCTTCGGGGGAAATGCGCTCCACAGAGCCGTACACATAACGGTCGAGCATGACGTCGCCGAGCACCAATATCCGAGCTTCGCGGAAGCGCTCCAGCAACGATTGCAGGTCGTGATTGTCCATGCGCAATTCGAGCCTCGCCTAAGCGCTGATGCTGCTCGAGCGCAGCGCCGAGCATGCGCCCGATTATGCTGCGCATTGGTGAAAATCTCGCGTTCGCTCGCGGTACGCGGACCGTGATTCCCGCCGAGGCTAACATAATGCGGCACTCCGTTCGCCTTTGCGGCGGCCGCAAAGCGAGGTACCGTCGCACCCTATGGGCGTCCGATCGTTATTGTTCAAGCTCACTGGGCGCAAGCGCACCCCGACGCTTGAGCGCGCGGAGCAGGCGTACGCGGCAGGTCGCCATGCCGACGCCGCAACCATGTTTCGTGCGTTGGCCGAGAAGGGCGATGCGCCTTCGCAGCTGCGGCTGGGACAGCTGTACGAGCGCGGCGAGGGCGTCTTGAGAAATGTCGTCGAGGCCGTGCGTTGGTACGGCAGCGCGGCCGAGCAGGGCTCGGTGCCGGCGATGGCGCGTCTCGGGGAAATCTATTTGACCGGGCTCGCAGCGCCCGACACCGCGACGCCCGCGGCTCTCGTGCGTCTGGAGGAGGCAGGGAGCCAGAGCTCTCTTCTCAAGCGCCTCTACCCACACGGTCTCGCAGTGCCGCAGGCGCCCGAGGGTGCGGCCCATTGGAACACCCTGGCCGCCCAGACGGGTGATGCCGCGGCCCAGGCACGTTTGGGCTATCAGTACGCCACTGGGCTCGGGGTGGCGCAGGATCTCGATGACGCCGAACGCTGGTTTACGGCCGCCGCCCATCAGCAGCATCCCGCCGGCCAACTGGGACTGGGAATCCTCTATGCGGGCGGCTACGGCGAGCGCCGCGAGCACCTGCGCGCGGTGCAGTGGCTGGAGCCCTGCGCGGCGGGCGGTAATTCCACCGCGCAGCTGTGCCTGGCAATGCTGCTGCTGCACGGCGAGGGCGTGCTGCACGATGAGGAGCGTGCGGCAGCGCTGCTGCAACAGGCCGCCACAGCAGGTCAACCGGCGGCGATGTTCCATCTCGGTGAGCTCTACCGGCAGGGCCGCGGCCTCGCCAGGAACGCATCCCTTGCCGAGAGCTGGCTGCGTCGCGCGGCCACGCGCGGTCATCTCAAGGCGTGGCTGTCATTGGTGCAGCTGTTTCGTTCGGGACCCGACGCCGACCTGCATACGGCCGCGGTGCTGTGTCACCAGGCCGCCGAGCTCGGGGACGGCGAAGCGCAATATCTGCTGGGGCAAATGTATCTGGCCGGCGAGGGCGTGCCGCGTGATGCGCCCGAGGCCGCGCGCTGGCTGGCCAAGGCGGCAGATCAGAACGTTACGGCTTCGTTCGAGCGACTCGGCGCGCTGCATGCCGAGGGCCTCGGGCTGCCGCAGGACTTTCAGGCCGCGGCCGACTGGTTTCAGCGCGCCGCAGCGCTGGGCGATGCCAATGCCCTGTATCACTTGGGCACCTTGCAGCTCGGCGGGCTTGGCATGCCGCTCGATCCGCGCGCGGCGCGCAAGCAGTACCGGGAAGCGGCCAAGCAGGGCAGTGGAGCGGCCGCGTTGCGTCTCGGGATTCTCTATGCCACGGGTCAGCAGGTCCGTAAGAACTATATCGCGGCCGCGCGCTGGTATGCGCAGGCCGTTGTGCTTGGCCTGCAGGAGGGTCGCTACAACCTGGCGTTCCTGCACTTGCGCGGACTTGGTGTTCCCCAAGACAGCGCGCGTGCCGTGCGCCTGCTCGAGCAGGCCGCTGAAGCCGGCTTCCTGCAGGCAGCGTGGGCGCTGTATCGCCAATACTCCCATGGCGAATACCTACCGGCCGAGAGGGAAAGAGCCGCACATTGGCTGATTCGCGCGGCCGAGCTCGGCAGTGCCGCGGCGGCCTGCCTGCTGGCGCGTCAGATCGAACAGGCCGACCCGGCCGCAGCACCCGCGGCGCGCGTGGCGCAATTGCTCAAACAGTGCGCGGGCCATGGCGATGCCGATGCGCAGGCGATGCTCGCGCTCTGGTACTACGAAGGCAAGTGGTTGCAGCCGGATCCCCATCAAGCCATGCGCTGGTTCACGCGCTCGGCTCAAGGCGGCAATGCCTTCGCGCAGGCCTGGCTCGGCGATGTGCTCATTCGCGGCGGTGAGGTTCCCGTGGATCGGGAGGGCGCCCTTTTTTGGTACGAGCGCGCGGCACTGCAAGGGCATGCCGGCGCCATCGCGGCACTCACGGCGCTGCGCACGGAATCGAGCGCGGGTACGGATGAGCGCAGCCAGGTGTTCCAGCTCTGGTTGCGGGCCGCCGAGCAGGGCGATGCCGCAGCCCAGCGTGTGGTCGGCGACTTCTACCTGCGCGGTTTCGGCACCGAGCAATCGGTGGAGCAGGCGCGCCGATGGCTCTCAGCCGCGGCGCTGCAGGGCCATGCGAGCGCCATGATGTTGCTCGGCGGGTTGCTGCTGCAGCATTCATCCGCGGTGTCCGATCACGCGCAGGCGGCGGATCTGTTTGCTCGTGCGGCGGCTCAAGGCAATCTGGACGCGCAGTACAACCTCGGGGTGTGCTATCGGCGTGGTCTCGGCGTGACGCGCGATGAAAGGGAAGCCGAACGGCTGTATCGTGCCGCTGCGCAGCAGGGGCACAGGTCGGCGCAACTGGCGCTCGGCTCGCTCAAGGCGCAGGCCGCGAAGGCGGAAGCCGATTGGGCCGAGGCTGCGCACTGGTACCAACTGGCCGCCGATGCCGGTCATCCCGCAGCGATCGTGTCGCTCGCCGAGCTCTATGAGGCCGGCCGCGGGGTCGCGCTCGATCCGGATGCGGCGCTGTTGCTGTATCGCAAGGCCCTTGATGCCGGTCACTCGGCCGCGCAGCCTGCGGTGCTGCGCATGGAGGCGGCGCTGCGCACGCCGCAATGCACGCCTCAAGCGGCCGGCTCGTAGCGAGATTCTACCTCCGGCTGAAGCTCCAGCGGCGACCGGCGCCGGTTGATCAAATCATCAAACAGCGCATTCCATCGGGGCAGCATCAGGCGCTTGAGATCGAATTGTGTCAGCGCCGTGGTGCGCGCGGCCTGGCGCAGCGCTTTCATCTGCTCGGGCTCATCCAATGCGGCTTCGATGCGATGCGCGAGCTGCTTATGGGCGAAGAAATCCACCGCCAATCCGTTCTGGCCGTCGCGCAGCACCTCGAGCACCGGCGGGGTCGCCGATCCCACGATCAGGCAGCCACAGGCCATGGCTTCGAGGAACGACCAGGAGAGCACGAATGGATAGGTCAGATAGACATGGACCGATGAGACCTGCAGCAGATTCAAGTACGCGGCGTAGTCGATCAATCCTAAAAAGTGCACGCGGCTCAGATCCAGTTTGGAGCCGACTTCCTGCAGCATCATGTCCCGAAACGTGGAGCGCGGCGGCGGGGGTGCGCCGTAACTCACGCCGTCGCCACCGGCGATGACGACCTGCACGCGTTTCCGCCGGCGCAACAGCAGCGGTAGCGCGCGCATGAAGATATGAAAGCCGCGATAGGGTTCGAGATTGCGCGCCACGTAGGTCACGACCTCGTCGCGAGCGGTGAGCACGCGCCCTGAGTCCGGCAGCTTGAAGGTTGCACGCAGCTTGGGGCAGGCGAGCTCGGTATCGATGCCCTCATGCAGCACGCTGATACGGGACTGCATTTCGGGCGGATAGAGACTGCGTTGCCAGTACGTGGCGGAGTGGCCCCAGTCGGCACCCTGAAATGCCATGAGATTAATGCCGTTGCGGGCCCGCAGCCGCGAGGGATCGTTGAAGATCGAGACGAATTCGGGATCAAAGCCGACGTCAACGCCCTGGGAGTGATAAAAGAACTCGAAGTTAGCGAGCAGCGGCACGTCGGGGAAAATGTCCTTGACGAACAGGGTTTCGCCCCAGCCGCTGTGGCCGACGATCAGGTCGGGCCGGAATCCCTGCTCGCGTAAGCTGCGGCA
>JBIODC010000074.1:0-6695 GCA_044440135.1 Steroidobacterales bacterium
TAATAAAAGTGTAATAGAGACAACCCCTAAGGGATCGAAACGGTGAGCGCCGGTCTGCCGACAAGCTGCAAGCGCGGGCGTTGGGTCATTCTTGGGCTGGCTTTCCCGAGCCTGGCCTTCGCCTATATTGACCCAGGCACGGGTGCCTATGTTGTCCAGGCCGTGCTGGCACTGTTCGCCACTATCGCTTTCTACATTTCACATCCTCGACAGCTGGTCAAGGGGGTGTTCGAGCGATTTTTCAGGCGCGGCACCTCGTCAGATAGTGAATGAGCGCACGCCGCGCCCTCTGGGGCTCTGCGATCGGTCTGGCCTCGCTCTATGCATCCGCATTTTATCTGCCGCTAATAGGCATCGAAGCGTCCTATTGGCTGCCCCAAGTGGGCTCGCAAGTTCTCTATCCCTCGGCGATTGCGCTCCTGCTGCTCACGCCGGCGGCGGCTTGGTGGCAGCGGCGCGGGTACGCCGACGGCGAGCGAGCAGGTCCAATAGGTCTGATCGTGCTGGCTGTGCTGTGCTGGATCGCCATCCTCGGCGCCTTCAGTGCGGCCGGGATTGCGGCACTGAACATCGCCCTGATTGTCAGCGGCGCAGCCGCCTCCATCGAAACTACGCGCTGGGTGCGGCTTGGCTTGGTGGTCGGCGGCCTGAGCGCCCTGATCGTCACGCTGCACTACCTGCGGCGCTATTGGCGACAGCTGCTGCGGGTCCTGTCGATCCTTGGATATACCTACGCGGCTCTGGCGTTGATTCGGCTCATTCCCTACCCTCGCTCGGCCTTCGCGATCCGGGATGCTGGGCAGAGCGCGGCCCGGGCGTCTACCGCGGCGAGCAACTCGCCGGTGACGGCCGGAGCATCGGCGCCGCTCTCGCGGCAGGTCATCTGGATCATTTTCGATGAGCTCGACTATAACCAGACTCTCGGGCAACCCGCGGGGCCACAAGATCCGAGCATGCCCAACCTCGAGAAACTCGCCCAATCCGGCGTATCGGCATCGGCCGCCTACTCACCGGCCCGAGACACCGAAGCGTCCATTCCCGCGCTGCTCACCGGCTTTTCGCCCGCTGGCCTGAAGTACGATGATCGCGGCGACATGTGGCTCAAGACGCGCACCGAGGGTGTCCAGCGCTTGGCTCAATCCGAGTCCGCATTCGGCCGCCTGCCGCAGGGGCCCGAGTCGGGCGCCATCCTCGGCTACTTCCATCCGTATTGCGCGATCTTTCCTGCAACTCATCCCTGCGAAGCCTTCCCCGAGGCGAATGTCGGGCGCTGGTTCGATGCCCTGACCTTCTTCGGCCAGCCCGCGATCGCCACTGCGCGGTGGCTGCCCGGATCGGGCCACTTTCTGCCGAGCTGGCTGTTCCGAACCTTCGAGCCGATGTACCGCATCAGCGAGGACACGCTGCGCGCGCTGCCGCGCTTCTTGTCGCTCGAGAAGCAGTCCCTAGTGTTCATCCATATCAACCTGCCGCATACACCGGCAGACTATTCGCAGCGGGTATTGCACTTCGACACGGTGGCGAACGATCGCGAGAGCTATCGGCGCAACCTGCGACTCGTGGATCAACTGGTAGCGCTGACGGTCGCAACCCTGCAGCGGCGGGCATCACAGCAGAACATCCTGCTGATCGTCTCGGCGGACCACTGGTATCGAATGGCTTCACCGAGCGTCGCGCAGCGGATCCCCTGGATTGCCTGGCACGTGGGCGAGTCCCGCGGGTCCGTCCTCGACACGCGCATCAGCACCGTTCATACCGCCGAGCTGGTGCTGGACTTTCTGCATGGGCGCATCGACAGCCAGGCGCAGATCGGACCGTGGTGGGGCGATAAGTCGTTCTATCCACCGTTGATGCCCCACCACTACCGCTATCAGTTCTGACATGCCAGCGCAGCGCCTGTCGTGGCGAGACCCCTCTGGTTTCGTGGTGCGCGACGGCCAACGCATCCTGCGAGCTGTGTTCGCGGATTCGATTCCGACCGCAACGCGCCTGCTCGATGCCGAATGGTTCCAGTCTCACATCCAGGCAGGCCGCATACCGGCCTCGCGCTGGGTCAATGACGTCTCGGCAAAGTTTCCGCACGGCACCGAAATGCGCTGGATCGAACACGAGCGCCTGGCATTTCCGGCCTATCCGCATGAAATATCGGCGTTGCAGCTCTATGACGCGGCCAAACTGACCCTGGCGCTCGCCCTCGATGCACTGGAGCACGACTGGGTGCTCAAGGATGCCTCCGCGTGGAACGTGCTGTTCGATCACGGCCGGCCCGTATTCTGCGATGTGCTGTCGCTTAAGCCCTTCGCGCCCGTCGCCACCTGGATAGCCTACGCGCAATTCCAGCGCTGCTTCACGATCCCACTGCTGGTGCACAAAGTGGCGCATATCGCGCCGCGAAGCTGGTTTCTGCTCGAGCGTGAGGGGCTCTCCCCGGAGGCCGCCCGGAACCTGCTGCCCGCGCGAGCGGCCTGGACCCAGCCGGGACTCGAGGCGGTCACCCTTCCTGCGCTGCTGCGCAAGCGCGGCGAGCGGCAGCGCGTTGCCAGCGCCGCAAGCGCGGCCGGAGCCGCAGGTACACGCCCTGCGATCGATGCGGGCCGCGCGAAGTACGTGCTTCGCGCCACGCTGCGGCGCCTCGCTGGACATGTCGATGCGCTCAAGCCCTCGACACCCAAGTCGCACTGGGTGGCATACGAGTCATCGCGAGATCATTACGACGCCGAGGATTTGCGGCAAAAGGCCGCGTTCGTTGGCGACGCCCTGGCGGACAGGGCTATTCGCTCGGTGCTCGATCTCGGCTGCAATACCGGGGAATACAGCGTGCTGGCCGCCAGGCTGGGCAAGTCGGTGGTCGCGGTGGATGCCGATGACGCCTCGATCCAGCGACTCTACGAGCGAGCGCGCGGCACGGCGACGGACATCGCCCCTATGGTGCTGAACATTGCCCGGCCGCCGCCGGCGCTGGGCTGGATGAACGCCGAAGTGCCGAGTTTCATGGAGCGTGCCACCGCGCGCTTCGACTGCGTGATGGCGCTCGGCCTGATCCATCATCTGGCGGTCACGGAGCGTGTGCCGCTCGGGCTGATCGTCCAACTGCTGCAGCGGCTGAGCGCCGGCGGGCTGATCGTGGAATGGGTCGATCGCGAGGATCCTCGCTTCAGGCAGCTGGCGGGCCCGAATTGGCCGCTGTATCAGTCCTTGACGCGGCAGAGCTTCGAGTTACTGCTGAGCGAGCCCTTCGCGCTGCAGTCGTCACTGACGCTGCCGTGCGGCACGCGCACGCTGTATTTCTGGACGCTCAAATCAAGTCCCGCAGCGTGAGGTGCGGGGCTGCTTGAGCCCCTTGGGATGGCCGCTGCGCCTTATCCTGGCATGCCTTAGATCGTTCTGGCTGTCGCGGTCGCGATGGCGATGTTGTAGAGAATGGTCGAGATCGATTGCCACAGCACCAGCCCCGGCAGACGTTCGGTGTTCAGCGGCACGACGATGGCATCGCCGGGACGTATTTCAACGCCGGCGCTGGAACTGAACCAACCGCGGTGTCCGGATTCGACGCTGCCGTCGGCGCGCACCACATAGATCTGGCTGCGGTCGGCCTGCCGCGTCACCCCGCCGCTCTGATCGATGTAATCGTCGCGGGCCATGCGTTGCTGGTACAGATGCGAGGATTCACTCTGTACTTCACCGATCACCATGACTTCCTGTCGCTGCTTGGGCACAATCAGCTCATCGCCATTGCGCAGGATGACATCGTTACTCGAGCCCGGTCTGGCGCGCATCGCGGCCGGGAGATTGATCACCAGACGGCCAACGGCCCGGGCAGCCTTGATCTGGTCCAACAGCGTCTGCCCAATACTCAGTGCCGAGGTAGAGCCGGCATTGTTGCCGCGCGCGGCCTCCAACGCCTCTTCGGCAATATCGGTACGCATGCGTTCGGCGAAACGGTCGAGCTGCTGCTGCTCGCGTTCCTTGAGCTCGGTCCGAGTAAACACGCTGCCGGCCGGGAATGCCAGCGCCGTGAGGCCGCCGGCACGTTGGATCACGGAGCGTAACGTCTCGCCCTGCTGGATCGTATAAGTTCCGGGAAACCGGACCTCGCCTTTGAGCGTCACCTGATCCTGTTCGGTCCAGCCGGAGATCTGCTTGATCGATAGGCGGTCGAACGGCTGCAGGGTTACATTGGCGCTCTGATCGCCGCTGCGGACCGCAGCCAGATCGATCGGTAGCACCTCGGTGCGGCGCTGCTCGCCGTTGTCGACGATGTAGCGCGACAATTCCGCGTGCGTACCGTAGGCCGCCGAATCGAGGCTACCGCCGGCTCGTATCAGGTCGGTGATGCGCATGCCCGCCTCGAGCGGGTAGTCGCCCGGCACCTTGACCCGCCCGTCGACATGCACGATCTGCACCGGCTGCACGAGATTGGATTGCACGCGCAGCTCATCCAAGAGCGGGGCAATCACGTGTGCGCGACTGGTCTCGAGATCGAACACGGTGATCGTATCGCGCGGCATCAGGATGAGATCGGCCGCAGAGCCGGGCGCACGCAGCGCCGCGGCCAGATCAGCCGACAAGACCGTGATGCGCCGGTTGAGCGGCTGTTCGCGACGAATCAGCAGATAGTTCTGGTCGGCATTGGGTTTGAGCTCATCGACCGACGACACCACGTCGGACAGCCGCAAGCCTTCGCGCCAGGCGAAATACTTAGGCCGGTAGAGGAAGCCCTGCACGGTAATTCCGAAATCGAGCTGCGGACGCAGCCGCAGTACCTGCAATGCATCGCCGTTGCGCAGCATGGGACTCGCGCTGCTCGGCGAGGAGGGATTGACGTTCAGAACGATGCGGCGCTGCTCGGCATTCACCCGCACCAGCGCGGCGCTGTCACGGTCCGCCACTGGCTTGAGGCCGCCGCCCATCTGGATCAGGTCGGAAACACTGGCCGCGCCCTTGAGCTCATAGATCGCCGGCCGCTGCACTTCGCCATCGATCGATACCGTAGAACCCACCGATGGAATGAAGACGACGTCTCCGGGCAGCAGCTTGGCGTCATTGGCACTGTCCCCGCGCATCAACAGATCGTACAGGTCCAGTGTGCGCACGATCTCGCCCTGGCGCTTGAGCTGGATCGTACGCAGGGAGCCGATCGGCTTGACTCCGCCAGCGGCGAACAATGCCGTGGTGATCGTGGCCAGCCCAGTCACCGTATAGGAGCCCGGATACTTGGCCTCCCCGAGTACGAATACGCTGATAGCACGGGTCTCGCCCATCGACACATTGGCGCGCACCCCAATCATCTGCCGCGCCACGCGTGCCTCGATGCCGCTCTTGACTTCGCTGTAGCGCTGACCGCCGACCTCAATAGGACCCAGTTGCGGGAAGCTCACGTGCCCGTCGCGCGATACAGTGAGCCTAAGGTCCTGGTTCTGGCTGCCGAACAGCTGCACTTCGAGCACATCGCCCGGCCCCATGACGTAGTCGGCCGGCACCGGCACATTGAGCATGGGCTGAGAGCTCAATGCCGAATTGTCGAACAGGTCGTAGCCGAAGGGCTTGAGCGCCGCCTGGCCGGATTTTTTCAACGGCAGCCGCGTCAATCGGATCTGCAGCTTCGAGAATGCCGGCTCCGCCCCTGCCCGCCGCGTGGCGAGATCCTCCGTAAGCCCGGCCAGTGCCATGGCGGGAATGCCGGGAAGCGCCAGCTCGCCGCTGCTGTCGAGCTGGTAGGGATTGTGCGCGCGGATCAGATCGACCAGATCGTTAAGCCGCTGCTTCTCATCGGCCTGCAATTCCTCGATCGGCTGCTGCGGCTGCTCCTGCAGGCGCTGGTTGTTCGCGGACAGCTGTTGCCCGAGCTGCTGTTGCAGCAGCAGCTGTTGCTGTGGCGTGAACTGGGAAAGCTGCGCACCATTGACATTGAGCTGTGCGGAGTTCGCAGATCCACCCTGCGGCCCATTCTGATAGTTGTACTGGCCGTTGGGCGTGGTGCCATTTTCCAGCTTCTCGCCCGGTAGCGAGATATCGATCAGCACGGTGTCCCCTGGCTTGAAGACCGGCGGCAGGAGTTGATTCCCCTCCTCTTGATCCTGTTCCTTCTGCCGGCGCTGCTGCTGCAGCAGCTGTTGCTGCATCAATGCGGCCTGGGAGCTGTTGTAGCTGCCGCCGATGCCGGAGAGCGAACCCACCCCCCCCGCTCCCGTACCCACGCCTAAACCGAAACCGCTGCCCACACCCTGACCCAGGCGCTGCAGGATGGCCTGCTGCTGGTCGGGCGGCAGGCTGTTGAACAGCTGCATCTGCTGCGAGAGATCCATCTGCTGCGCGAGCAGCATCTGGGGAAGTGCAAATGAAGCGATCACCGCGATCGCCAGACTGAGATTCAAGCCAAATCCACGTCGGGCCGGTGTGCCGGTCACTCGCTAGCTCCCCGCCATTGCAAAGATTGGGATTGTACTACGCGCCACTGCGTCAGCCACTGCCGAACCAAGCTGCGCAATCCAAGCGTCCAAGCGACGAACACGTTGACCTGCGGGTTAGTTCCGCCATTGCTTGACTACCGCAAGCGCCCCGGCCAGCGAGCTCGATACGCCGTGCGCGCTTTCGGGATTCTGCACCAAGGGAATGATCGACTCGCAGAGCTTCTTGCCGAGCTCCACACCCCACTGATCGAAAGCGTTATCGCCCCACACCACGCTTTGCACGAA
>JBIODC010000075.1:0-5322 GCA_044440135.1 Steroidobacterales bacterium
GACCTCGATGGTGAAATCGACGTGTCCCGGCGTATCGATGATATTGATGCGGTGCTCGGGGAAGGTCTTGTCCATGCCCTTCCAGAAGCACGTGGTCGCGGCCGAGGTGATCGTGATGCCGCGCTCCTGCTCCTGCTCCATGTAGTCCATGACCGCCGCCCCGTCATGCACCTCGCCGATCTTGTGCGACACGCCGGTGTAGAACAGGATGCGCTCGGTCGCAGTCGTCTTTCCGGCGTCGATATGCGCCGAAATGCCGATGTTCCGATAGCGCTCGATGGGCGTGACACGTGCCAAGATTTCCTCCTGTGACGTTGCGCGGACCGAGTTACCAGCGGTAGTGCGCGAAAGCCTTGTTGGCCTCCGCCATGCGGTGCGTGTCCTCGCGCTTGCGCACCGCGGCGCCGCGGTTCTCCGCCGCATCGAGCAGTTCGTGCGCCAGGCGGAAAGCCATCGACTTCTCGCTGCGGTCGCGCGCCGCCTCGATCACCCAGCGCATCGCCAGCGTCTGGCGACGGCTGGCGCGCACCTCGACCGGCACCTGGTAGGTCGCGCCGCCGACGCGGCGTGACTTCACCTCGACCACCGGCTTGACGTTATCGAGCGCCTGCGAGAGCAGTTCGAGTGCCTCGGCACCCTGGCGGCCGGTCTTCTCGGCAATGCGCTCCACGGCGCCATAGAGAATGTGTTCGGCGGCGGACTTCTTGCCGCTGTGCATGACGACGTTCATGAACTTCGCCAGCATTTCGCTGTTGAATTTCGGGTCCGGGAGGATGGTGCGGCTCGGGGCCGCGGCGCGACGGGACATGGTTTGACTACCTCGTTATTTCTTCGGCCGCTTGGCGCCGTACTTCGACCGGCCCTGCTTGCGATTGCCGACGCCGGCACAGTCGAGCGTGCCGCGCACCGTGTGATAACGCACGCCGGGCAGGTCCTTGACGCGACCACCGCGGATCAGCACCACCGAGTGCTCCTGCAGATTGTGGCCCTCGCCGCCGATGTAGCTCGACACCTCGTAGCCATTGGTCAGGCGCACGCGCGCGACCTTGCGCAGCGCCGAGTTCGGCTTCTTCGGCGTGGTGGTGTACACGCGCGTGCACACGCCGCGCTTCTGCGGCGACGCGCCCAGTGCCGGGACCTTGGTCTTCTCGGCTTTGGACGTGCGCGGCTGACGGATCAACTGACCGGTGGTGGCCATTCAAACTCCAGCATTCTCAAATCGAATGATGATGCGGCGTATGAGAAGCGCCGGGCCGTCCCTTGAGAGGGGACGGCCCGGCGTCTCGAATCACGGTTTGGCGGCCGGGCCGTCGTTGGGCCGGGCCGACAAAGGCCGGCGATTCTA
The DNA here is from genome assembly GCA_044440135.1 of Steroidobacterales bacterium. GTDB lineage: Bacteria > Pseudomonadota > Gammaproteobacteria > Steroidobacterales > Steroidobacteraceae > FEN-1191. Next base: position 1,346 of record JBIODC010000075.1, read on the forward strand.
GGTAGCCAACCGTGTTTAGTCAACGCCTTGCTGCTGCGCAGCAAGTGCCTCCAGGCGCGCCGCGGCGTCGATCCAGGCGCTTTCGACACCCTGGATGAGCCGGCTGAGCTGCGCCTGCTGCTGCATCAGCTCGCTCAGCCGTTTGCCATCGATCGCGGGTTGCGCCGGTGGCAGCGCCAGTTCGCGCTCGATCTCGCTGCGCCGGCTCAGCAGCCGTTCGAGCTCGCGCTCCTGTTCGGCCAGCGCCGCCTTCATCGGCCCCAAGGCTGCGCGCTGCGCGGCCTGCGAGCGTTTGCGCTGCTTGCGCACGGGCGCGGTTGTCACGCTATCGCTGGCCGCCGCCGCCCCGCCACCGCTCGCGAGCCAGCCCGCATAGTCCTCGAGGTCGCCGTCGAACGGCGTCACACGGCCCTGATGCACCAGCAGCAGCTCATCGGCGACCACGCGCAGCAGGTGCCGGTCGTGCGATACCAGCACCACCGCGCCCTCGTACTCCTGCAGCGCGACCGCGAGCGCCTGGCGCATTTCCAGGTCGAGGTGGTTGGTCGGCTCATCGAGCAGCAGCAGGTTCGGCCGCTGGTAGGCCAGCAGCGCGAGCACCAGCCGCGCCTTCTCGCCGCCCGAAAACGGCGCCACCGGCTCGAACACGCGATCACCCCGAAAACCGAAGCCGGCGAGAAAGTCGCGCAGGTCGGCTTCCGGCGCGCGCCGGCCCATGGTCTCGCTCAGGTCACTCAGGTGTTCGACCGGGGAGTCCGCGACCCGCAGCTGCTCGAGCTGGTGCTGCGCGAAGTAGCCGATGCGCAGGTCCCGGGCCTCGGTGCGGGTGCCCGAGAGCGCCACCAGCTCACCCGCCAGCAGCTTCATGACGGTGGACTTGCCGGCACCGTTGCGGCCCAGCAGCGCCAGCCGGTCGCCCGGCCCGATGGTCAGGTTGAGCCCCTCGATCACGGCCCGGCCGCCATAGCCGGCCGACTGCCGCTCCAGCGCCAGCAGCGGGCGCGGCAACTTGTCGGGGCGTGCGAACGAAAATTCGAAAGCAGTATCCACGTGCGCCGGCGCGATGCGCTGCATGCGCTCGAGCGCCTTGAGGCGGCTCTGGGCCTGGCGCGCCTTGCTGGCCTTGGCACGGAAGCGCTCGACGAACGACTCCATGTGCCGGATCTCGCGCTGCTGGCGCGCGTACAGCGCCGCTTGCTGCGACAGCTCGGTGGCGCGCTGTTCCTCGAATGACGAGTAGTTGCCGCGGTACGCGTGCACCTGGCCGTGCTCGATGTTGACGATCCGGTCGACCACGCGATCGAGAAACTCACGATCGTGCGAGATCATCAGCAGCGTGCCCGGATAGGCGGTGAGCCAGCCCTCGAGCCAGATAATTGCATCCAAATCCAGGTGATTGGTCGGCTCATCGAGCAGCAGCAGGTCGGAACGGCACATCAGCGCCTGCGCGACGTTCAGCCGCACGCGCCAGCCGCCCGAGAACGCGCTGACCAGGCGCCGCTCGTCGTCGCTGGCGAAGCCCAGCCCGTGCATCAGCTGCGCGGCGCGGCTCGCCGCGTCGTAGCCACCGATGCCCGCGTAACGGCCGTGCAGCTCGCCCAGGCGCACCCCGTCATCGGCCTGCTCGGCTTCGCTAAGCGCACGCTCGATCGCGCGCAGCTCCGCATCGCCGTCGAGCACGAACTCGATCGCCTCGCGATCGCTCCCCCGCAGCTCCTGCGACACGTGCGCCATCGCCAGCTGCGCGGGCATGTCGAAACTGCCGGCCTCGGGCGTCAGTTCGCCGCGCACCAGGGCCACCAGGCTCGACTTGCCGCTGCCGTTCTCGCCGGTGATCCCGACCTTCTCGCCCCGGAACAGGCTGAAGGTGGCACCGGTGAACAGCAGCCGCTTGCCGCGGCGCAGGCTTAAGTTCGAGAAATTGAGCATAGCGGGGCCGCGCAGGGTATCGACCGACGCCACCCCCATCAAGGCCTTGGGCGGCCTAAGGGCGGTGCGCGGGCGGTGGCGAGCGGCTTACTGCGGCGGATGCAGGATCGGCAGCTTCTGGGTATCGCCGGTGGCGGCGTACAGAGCCTGCAGATCCTGGTGGATGGTGTGCTGATGGGCGCCGGCGAGCATGTGATCGCGCAGGATCTTGAGCTGGTAGCGCAGATACGGCAGCAGCGCGCTCATCGGCGCGACCTCGCCGGCCTGTTCGGTCAGCAGCGAATCGCAATAGGCACGATAGTATTCGGCGTAGGCGCTCTCGTACTTCTCCAGCGCCTCGCAGAAGCGCTCATCGCCGAGCACCACCTGGCACAGCGAGTCGGCGCACAGCAGGCTGCAGGCGGAGCTCACGTAGGCCTCGTGCTCGCGCACCAGCGAGCGCCCGTAGGACTGCTGGGCCCCGAACAGCGCCAGGATCAGTTGGCGTCGCGCCAGACCCGTCACGTGCCGGTCGCGCAGGTATTCGAATGGCGCCTTGCGGTGCAGGGTCAGGAACGCGACCTTGCGCAGCTCGATCGGCACGGTTTGCCGAGGTGCCGCGGCCACGGTCTGCATCAGGCGGCCGTGGGTGTACTCCCAGCCGCGATACAGCGCAACGTTCTCGAGCAGGCGTGCGGCGAGCTGCGCCTCACTGCCGCCGCCGGAACGCGCGGTGAGCGATAGGTGCCGCTCCGAGTATTCCATCAGCCGCGCCGCGTTCCAACGAGGTGGTGCCGCGCGTTGATTCGAAGCTGCAGCCGTAACGGGCATAATGCCAACCCTGCCCAGATGGTGTGAGACCTGAGTCTCATAATGTCGCATTCCACGCGTCGCATCAACGACTGTGACACCAGCCATCGCTAAATCTTATGGTCCCGCTTGCGTCGCATTCGCATGCGCGCGACGCGAGCGGCGCACAGCATCGGTGCCCATGGACATAACGCGCGCGAAGAAAGCACGCTAACAGCGCATGCTCGCGGCGAAAATCATCACCCGCCACGGCGCGCGGAATGCTCAAGCGTTCCGCAGCGCAGTGGCGATGAAGAGCCGCTGCGCTGCGAAAGATGCTCGCTACCGCCCTCAGCCCGCGGCGCTCTCTTCCTCGCCGACGCTGACCTCGTCCATCTCGCCGACCGCGCCGCCGACGTCCATGAAGCTGCGCCGCCCGCTTTCGTCGAGCTTGCGCCGCCGGTGCGCGTGAGCCGCAAAGCCGGTGCCCGCCGGAATCAGCCGGCCGACGATGACGTTCTCCTTCAGACCGCGCAGGTCGTCCTTCAGGCCACGTACTGCCGCTTCGGTCAGCACGCGCGTAGTCTCCTGGAACGAGGCCGCCGAGATGAACGACTCGGTCGCCAGTGAGGCCTTGGTGATGCCCAGCAGCACCGGTTGCAGCCGCGCCGCCTGTTTGCCGTCGGTCTCGATCCGATCGTTGATGTCGAGCGCCCGCGAGCGGTCGATCTGCTCACCGCGCAGCAGGCTGGTCTCACCGGCCGCCACCACTTCGGTCTTGCGCAGCATCTGGCGGATGATCACCTCGATGTGCTTGTCGTTGATCTTGACGCCCTGCAGCCGGTAGACGTCCTGGATCTCGCGCACCAGGTAGTTCGCCAGTGCCTCGACCCCCTGCAGCCGCAGGATGTCGTGCGGGTTGGGCTCGCCATCGGCGATCACCTCGCCGCGCTCCACGGTCTCGCCCTCGAACACGTTGAGCTGGCGCCACTTCGGGATCAGCTCCTCGTACTTCTCGCCGACGTCGCGGGTGATCACCAGCCGGCGCTTGCCCTTGGTCTCCTTGCCGAAGCTCACGGTGCCGCTCTTCTCGGCCACGATCGCCGGATCCTTCGGCTTTCGGGCCTCGAACAGATCCGCGACCCGCGGCAGACCGCCGGTGATGTCACGGGTCTTGGACGACTCCTGCGGGATGCGCGCGATGATGTCGCCGACCGACACCTTGGCGCCGTCCTCGAGGTTCACCAGCGCGCCCATCGGCAGCGTGTACACCGCCGGGA
>JBIODC010000076.1:0-5142 GCA_044440135.1 Steroidobacterales bacterium
GCATCGGGCAGCGCCGCCGCGCGGTCGCGCCGGATGCGCCGGCGCAGCTCCATCAGCGACAGCTGGTGCGCCAGCAATTCCTCGAACGCCAGGCGACGCTGCGCCGGGTGGCGCCCCGCGGTCAGTTCCGCGAGCTGGGTTCCGACCGGCGGGCGATGCACGAACTGCAGCGCCGCACACAATGTCGGCAGCCCGGTGCGCTCGAGCAGGCTTTCGGGCAGCAGCTCGGCAACGCCGCTCGTGGCCAGTGCCTGCAATGCGCGATCCACCAGCGCGCGCAGGCGCCCCTGCGTCAGGCCTTCGGTGGCCGGGTAGATCGGCGTCAGGGTCTGCGGCAGCGGCTCGCCCAGGCCGACGATGCGACGGTACTCCGGATGCACGATCTCGAGGCCGAGCGGGCCGCGCCGTACTTCGCCATGGCAGCGCAAACGTGTGCCGCGCGCCAGGCCCTCGCGCTGGGAATTGGAGAAATAAAAAAATCGCAGCGTCAGCGACCCCGAGCCGTCGGCCAGACGCACCAGCAGCGTACGGCGGCGCCGGAACACAATCTCGGCCAGCAGCACTTCGCCCTCGACCACGGCGCGCATGCCCGGCTGCAGCGCGCCGATCGGCACCACGCGGGTGCGATCCTCGTAGCGCAGCGGCAGCACGAACAGGATGTCCTGCGGTTGCTCGACGCCGAGGCGCGCGAGCTTCGGCGCCAGCGCGCCGCTCACCGCTTCAGGCTGCGGCAACGCGCGCTTCAGGCGAGGCTGAGTATGCACTCCACTTCAACCCGCGCACCGCGCGGCAGCGACGCGACCCCGATCGCGGCGCGCGCCGGGTAGGGCTCGCTGAAATAGGTCGCCATGATCTCGTTGACCTTCGGAAAATGCGCCAGGTCGGTCAGGAACACGCTCAGCTTCACCACGCTCGCGAGCGAGCCGCCGGCCGCCTGCGCGATCGCGGCGACGTTATCGAACACCCGGCGGATCTCCGCCTCGATGTCGCCGGTAACCAGCTGGCCGCTGGCCGGATCGAGCGGGATCTGCCCCGAGACATAGACCGTATCGCCGACGCGCACTGCCTGCGAGTAGGTGCCGATTGCCTTGGGTGCCTGCGTGGTATGGATGATTTGTCGCTGCATGCTATTACCGGACTTGCGTCAGGAATGACGGGTTCAGTCGGCGGGCATCGGGCCCGCAGTCAATTATCTTCGTCTTTGCCGTTATCGGCATGATCGCGCTCATGCGCGTGCGTCGAGATAGTACGCACGGTGCGCAGCACGTCGGGCATGCGCCGCACCACCCGCATCACGCGCGCCAGATGCTTGCGGTCGGCCACCTCGAGCACGAACACCAGCACCGAGGTCTCCGCGTCGCGCTGCTCGATGGTGACATGGATGACGTTGGTCTGCGTGCCGGCGATGGCGGCCGAGACCGCTGCGAGCACCCCCATGCGGTTCACGGTCTCGATGCGGATCTCCGACAGGAACAGCCGGCCAGCCTTGTGCTGCCAGCTCACCGGCAGCCATTTCTCCGGACGCTTGCGGTAATCCTCGACGTTGGAGCAGGTCTCGCGGTGGATCACGATGCCGCGTCCGGTGCTCATGAAGGCCAGTATCGGATCGTTCGGCAGCGGATAGCAGCAGTGCGCATAGCTGACCAGCAGGCCTTCGGTGCCCGCGACCGCGAGCGGCGTCGGCGCGGCCGGTGCGCCTGATGGGCCCGGTGCACCCGGCCCACCCGCTGCGCCATTGGCCGCGTCCACGTGCTCGGCCGGCAGCAGGCGGCGCGCTACCAGCGGCGCGAGGCGCTCGCCGAGGCCGATCCTCTCGAACAGCTCGTTGTTGTCCTTGAGCCCGAACTCGTTCAGCGCCGAGCGCAGTGCCGCGGGCTCGATCGCGTCGAACTTCAGATCGAACTCCGCCAGCGCCTGAACCAGCAGGCGCCGGCCGAGCTCGACCGCCTCGCCGCGGCGCAGCGTCTTGAGATAGTGCCGGATCGCCGAGCGCGCCTTCGCGGTCACCACGAAACTGACCCAGGACGGGTTCGGCGTCGCGCCCTTGGCGGTGATGATCTGTACCGTCTGGCCGTTGCGCAGCACGGTGCGTAGCGGCGTGAGCCGGCGATCGATCTTGGCCGCGACGCAGCGGTTGCCGATGTCGGTGTGCACCGCATAGGCAAAGTCCACCACGGTGGCGCCGCGCGGCAGCCGCCGGATTTACCCGCGCGGCGGGGATACGTAGACCTTGTCGGGAAACAGGTCGACCTTGACGCTCTCGATGAATTCCTCGGAGTTGCCGCCTTCCTCCATCTCGACCAGGTTCGACAGCCACTTGCGGGCGCGCTCCTGCTGCGCCGAGCCTTCGAGCTCGCCTTCCTTGTATTTCCAGTGCGCGGCAATGCCGGACTCGGCCACCCGGTCCATGTCCTCGGTGCGGATCTGCACCTCGATCGGCACGCCGTTGGGACCGAACAGGGTGGTGTGCAGCGACTGGTAGCCGTTGATGCGCGGAATGGCGATGTAGTCCTTGAAGCGCCCGGGCATCGGCTTGTAGACGCTGTGCACGACGCCGAGCGCGCGATAGCAGGTGTCCACCGAGTCGATGGTGATGCGCAGGCCGTAGACGTCGACGATCTCCGACAGCATCGCGCGCTTGCGCAGCATCTTGCGGTAGATGCTGAACAGGTGCTTCTCGCGCGCTTCGACCCTGCCTACGATCGCGGCCTTCTTCAGCGCCGCCTCCAGCTGCGCCCGGATCTTGTTGAGGAACTCCTTCTGATTGCCACGGGCGCGCTTGAGCGCCCGCTCGATCACGCGGTAGCGTTGCGGATAGAGCGTGCGAAAGCCCAGATCCTCGAGCTCGAGCTTCATCGCGTACAGTCCGAGCCGCTCGGCCACCGGCGCGTAGATGTCGAGCGTCTCGCGCGCGATCGAACGGCGCTTGGCCGGTGCCAGCGCGTCGATGGTGCGCAGGTTGTGCATCCGGTCGGCCAACTTGACCAGGATCACGCGCAGGTCGCGCACCATCGCCAGCAGCATCTTGCGGAAGTTCTCCGCCTGCGCTTCCTCGCGATTCTTGAAGCGGATCTGATCGAGCTTGGTTACCCCATCGACGATCTCGGCCACGTCGTGCCCGAAGCGGGCGGCGATGTCGGCCTTGGCGATCGGGGTGTCTTCGATCACGTCGTGCAGAATCGCGCCGACGATGGTGTCGGCGTCGAGGTGCAGGTCGGCGAGAATCTCGGCGGCTGCGACCGGGTGCGTGATGTAGGGTTCACCCGAGACGCGCTTCTGGCCCTGATGGGCGGCAGCGCCGAACTCGGCGGCCTCGCGGATGCGCTCGACCTGCTCGTGCGGCAGGTAGGTCGCGACCTTACTCAGCAGCTCCTTGACACCCGGAGTGCCGCGTTTCGCGCCGGGCAGCAACCCCAAGAGCGAAGACGCATAATCCACAGCCGCCTCGGGTGCGAGCCCTCAGTTTCTCTAGAGCTCGCGATCGATCAGCCCGAATTGCGGCGCGCGGAAGGTCGCTTCGTTGTCGGCGTCGGGCACGATCGATTCCTGCCGCGGCTCCGGCTCGCGCAGCATCTCGGGCGTGATGTTGCCGGCGGCAATCTCTCTGAGCGCGACGACCGTGACCTTGTCGTTCTCGATCGGCACGGTCGGCTCGGCACCGTTGGCAAGGCGCCGCGCGCGCTGACTGGCGAGCAGCACCAGCTGAAACAGGTTATCGACATTCTGCAGACAGTCTTCGACGGTTACACGAGCCATGGCATTAAGATTTCCTGAAAATACCGGGGGTTGCCCGCCGAGTGTACTGCATTGGCGCTCGCCCGCGCCAGCGGCAACGGCGCCGCCCAGCGTGGATTCGGGAGCGACCCGGCATTTACTCAAGGCGGGTGCGCATTTAGCGTATTCATGTGGTCAAAAATACGCCCAATGCACAGCCTCCCTGCAACGGAACACCGAGCGGCTCGCGGCCCCTGACGGGTAGCGCCGTTGACGCTGGCCGCGCTAACGCACCAGCGTTGCGATCAAAGGCTTGAGCTCGGAACGGTTGGAGCGCAGCTCGCCGCCGCAGTCGTCGAGGATGTTGCCCACGTCCCTCGCCGCCTGGTCGAAGCGGTCGTTGACCACCACGAAGTCGAATTCATGGTAGTGCGACATGTCGGTCGAGGCGTCGGCGAGGCGGCGGGCGATAGTCTCGGCGCTGTCGGTGCGGCGCTCGCGCAGGCGCTGCTCGAGCGCGGCGCGCGTCGGCGGCAGAATGAAGATGCTGGTGCTGTCGGGCATCGCGCTGCGCACCTGGCGCGCGCCCTGCCAATCGATCTCGAGCAGCACGTCCTTGCCGGCCGCCAGCTTGTCGCGCACCTGCGCCGCGCCGGTGCCGTAGAAGTTGTCGAACACCCGCGCATGCTCGAGGAACGCGTTCTGCCCGATCAGCTCGTTGAACCGCGCCGGCGTGACGAAATGGTAGTCGCGCCCCTCGACCTCATTGGCGCGCGGCTTGCGCGTCGTGTGCGACACCGACACCGTCAGGTTCGGCCGGGCGGCGAGCAGGCTGGTCACCAGGCTGGTCTTTCCAGCCCCCGACGGTGCGGAAATGACGAATAATTTACCCATGCCCGGTCCGAGCGCTCACTCGATGTTCTGCACCTGCTCGCGCATCTGCTCGATCAGGACCTTCATTTCGACCGCGGTGCGGGTGGTCTCGAGGTCCTGCGACTTCGACGACAGCGTGTTGGCCTCGCGGTTGAACTCCTGCATCAGAAAATCGAGCCTGCGGCCTGCCGGCTCGTCGCCGGCGAGCGTGCGGGCGGTTTCCACCAGGTGCCCGTCCAGACGGTCCAGCTCCTCGGCAACATCGAACCGCTGCAGCATCAGCAGGATTTCCTGCTCGACGCGGTCCTGATCGACCTGGGCACCGAGCTCGCGCAGCCGTTCCTCGAAGCGCTGCCGGATCCGGGCGTGGACTTCCGGTAATCGAGCGCGCACCGAGCCGACCATGTTCGCGAGCGCGGCGCTGGTGAGGCCGCGATTCCCCCAGATAGCCAGCCTTGTCGTCAGGGTGCGAGCGGGTCTCGCGGGAGTCCACGGCCGGAAACGGCGGGGCGGCGGGGGCCGGCGGGGGGGGCGCGGTGGCCGGGGGGGTCCGGA
>JBIODC010000077.1:0-4908 GCA_044440135.1 Steroidobacterales bacterium
AGCCGCACGTGCTCGGCCGTGGCCTTGTACAGCAGGCTCAGCACCATCGCGTTGATCGCGACCGACTTGCCCGATCCGGTGGTGCCGGCGATCAGCAGGTGCGGCATGCGCGCCAGGTCGGCCACCACGGCCAAGCCGCCGATGTCCTTGCCGAGCGCGAGCGTGAGCGGCGAGGCGACATCCTCGTAGGCCTTGGAGCGGATGATCTCGCCGAGCGTGACGATCTCGCGCTTCTCGTTCGGGATCTCCAGGCCCATCACCGATTTGCCGGGAATCACCTCGACCACGCGCACGCTGATGGTCGACAGCGCGCGCGCCAGGTCCTTCGACAGCGCCGTGATCTGGCTCGCCTTGACCCCCGGCGCCGGCCGCATCTCGAAACGCGTGACCACCGGACCCGGATGCACCGCGACCACGTCGACATCGACGCCGAAGTCCTTGAGCTTCAGCTCGACCAGGCGCGACATGGCCTCGAGCGCCTCGGGCGAATACGATGGCTCGCGCGCCCGCGGATCATCCAGCAGATCCAGTGGCGGCAGTTCCTTCGCCGGCGGAGGATCGAACAGCGGCACCTGCCGTTCCTTTTCGACGCGCTCGCTCTTGGCCGGCGACGGCGCTGGGGCTTCTATGCGCGGCGCGATCCGCACCGCCGACCGGCGCTGCTCGGCCTGCAGCGCCTCCTTGCGCTCGATCTTGGCCGAGCGCCCGGCATTGACTTCGCGGGTCGTGAACCAGCGTTCGCGCACCCAGCGCGCGCCGGACCAGCTCCAGGCGCCGAGCCGGTCCATCACGTTGAACCAGGACACGCCGAACGCGACCCCCGCGCCGCCCATCCACGCGGCCAGCAGCAGCAGCGTCGCGCCCAGCAGATCGAGGCCGGAGGCCAGCGCGTCGCCGGCGGCGCTGCCGACGATGCCGCCGGCGCCCTGCGGCAGAATCCCGGGGCTCCAATGCAATGACGCCAGCGCACAGCTCGCCACCAGCACGATCACGAAGCCCGCGGTCCGGATCGCGAGATTGAGCCGCGAGTGCTGCTCGCCGCCGCTGCGCGCGCGCGCCAGGCGCGTCGCGGCCACGCCGAGCATCACCGGCAGCAGAAACGCCGGCCGGCCGAACAGGAACAGCAGTACATCGGCGAGCCAGGCGCCGATCGGTCCGACGCGGTTGTGTACCGCCGGACCCTCGCCGGTGAAGGAAAACCCGCGATCGCGCGCGTCAAAGCTCAGCAGCGCGACCAGCAGCACCAGCGCCAGCACCGCGAGCGCGATCGCAGCGCCCTCGCGCAGGCCGCGCGCAACGGCGGCGGAGAAGCGCAAGGGTGCTCGGGTCTGGGCGGTGGATTCGGCCACGGAATAACAATCCTCACTTAAGGATATGACTTGGCCTGCGGGTCCGGCTTACTTACCATGCATCATTCAACTTGGAGTTCGGCGCGCACCGCGCGACCATGAAAGGAAATTGTACATGACTCCGCCACTGCACCGCCGTCTGATCGTCCTCGGCTCGGGGCCGGCCGGCTATACTGCCGCGGTGTACGCGGCGCGCGCCAATCGCTCGCCGATGCTGATCACCGGCCTCGAGCAGGGCGGGCAGCTGATGACCACGACCGACGTGGACAACTGGCCCGGCGATGTCGAAGGCCTGCAGGGACCGGCGCTGATGCAGCGCATGCGCGAGCACGCCGAACGCTTCGCGACCGAGATCGTGATCGATCACATCGAGCAGGCGGATCTGTCGACGCGCCCGTTCGTGTTCAGCGGCGGCGCCAGCCGTTACAGCTGCGATGCGCTGATCATCGCGACCGGCGCCTCGGCGCGCTACCTGGGCCTGCCGTCGGAGGAGAAGTTTCGCGGCCGCGGCGTCTCGGCCTGCGCGACCTGCGATGGCTTCTTCTTCCGCGGCCATCGCGTCGCGGTGGTCGGCGGCGGCAACACCGCGGTGGAGGAAACGCTGTATCTGTCGAATCTCGCCGAACATGTGACGCTGATTCATCGGCGCGACAAGCTGCGCGCCGAGAAAATCCTGCAGGACCGCCTGATGGAGCGCGTGCGCGCCGGCAAGATCAGCCTGATCTGGCACCATCACGTCGAGGAGATCCTCGGCGACGAGTCCGGCGTCCACAGCGTGCGCGTGCGCTCCACGCTCAACGCCGGCGCGCGCGACATCGCCGTGACCGGCCTCTTCATCGCCATCGGCCACACGCCCAACACCGAGCTGTTTCGCGGCCAGCTCGAGATGCGCGGCGGCTACCTGACCGTGCACGGCGGCAGTGAGGGCAATGCGACCGCGACCAGCGTGCCCGGCGTGTTCGCGGCCGGCGACGTCGCCGATCACGTGTATCGCCAGGCGATCACCTCGGCCGGCTCGGGCTGCATGGCCGCGCTCGATGCCGACCGGTATCTGGAGCAGTTCGACCACGCGACCACGGCCCCGCTTAAGGAGGCCGCCCGCTAGTGCAAAGCCGCCTGGTCAGTCGTGTCAGCGAACTGCCCGCTGACCAGTGGAACGCGCTGGCGGGCGAGTATCCGTTCCTGCGTCACGAATTCCTCGCGGCGATCGAGGACAGCGGCTGCGCCAGCGCGCGCAGCGGCTGGAATCCGCGGCATCTGGTGCTCACCGATCAGCGCGGGCTGGCGGCGGCCGTGCCGCTCTACCAGAAGAGCCACTCGTGGGGCGAGTTCGTATTCGACTTCGCCTGGGCGCGCGCGGCCGAACAGGGCGGACTCGCCTATTACCCGAAGCTGGTATGCGCGGTGCCGTTCACGCCGGCCACCGGGCCGCGGCTGCTGTGCCGCCCGGACCTGCCCGCCGCGCCGCTGCGGCTGCAGCTGCTCGCCGCGCTGCGCGCGCTGCTCGCGGCCGACCATCTGTCCTCGGTGCACGCGCTGTTCCTCGATGCGCCGGCGCGCGCGGCCTGCGAGCAGGATGGCTGGCTGCTGCGCCGCGACTGTCATTTCCAGTGGCACAACCGCGGCTACCGCGATTTCGACGATTTCCTCGACGGCTTCTCGGCCGAGAAGCGCAAGAAGGCGCGGCGCGAACGCCGGCGCGTGCTCGAGCAGGGCATTGAATTTCAGACGCTGCGCGGCGATGAGCTCAGCGAGGCGCTGCTCGAGCGCGTCTATCGGCTGCACGAGCTCACTTTCATCCGCCACGGCCACGCGCCCTACCTGAACCCCGACTTCTTCCGCCGCATCGCCCGCTCGCTCGGCGCGCGCTTCTTCGTCAAGCTCGCGATGCGCGATCGCCGGCCGGTCGCGGTCGCGGTGTTCTTTCATTCCGCCGACACGCTGTACGGTCGCTACTGGGGCGCCGACGCCGACTACCACAGCCTGCATTTCGAGACCTGCTATTACCAGGGCATCGACTACTGCATCGCGCACGGCCTCAGCGACTTCGAGCCGGGCACGCAGGGCGAGCACAAGATCGCGCGCGGCTTCGAGCCGTCGCTGACCTGGTCGGCCCATTGGATCGCCAACCTGGCGCTGCGGCGCGCGGTCGGCGCCTACCTGATGCGCGAGGGTCAGGCGATCGACGCCTATGCCAGCGAGGCCGACGCGCATGCGCCATTTCGCAAAGGCGAGCTGAACGCGCCGCCGCGATGATCACCTGGCTGTCGCCCGACGACCCGCCGGAGCGCTTCCCGCCGCACGAAGCGGCGCTGCGCGATCCGCCCGGGCTGCTCGCCGCCGGCGGCGATCTGAGCTTCGGGCGCCTGGTGGCGGCCTACCAGCGCGGCATCTTTCCGTGGTATTCGCCCGGGCAGCCGGTGCTGTGGTGGTCGCCCGACCCGCGCGAAGTGCTGCTGCCGCAGGAGTTTCATCGCTCGCGCCGCTTCACGCGCAGCCTGCGCAACCGCGGCTTCGAGTGGCAGCAGGACCGGGACTTCGCGGCCGTGGTCGCGGCCTGCGCGGCGCCGCGCTCGCGCAGCCCCGGCACCTGGATCACGCCCGAGATGTCGGCGGCCTATTGCGACCTGCACCAGCACGGCCTGGCGCACAGCTATGAAATCTGGCGCGAAGATCGCCTCGTGGGCGGTGTCTACGGCGTGCGCCTCGGGCGCGTGTTCTTCGGCGAATCGATGTTCAGCCGCGAGCGCGATGCGTCCAAGGCCGCGCTCGCGGGCCTGGTCCAGCGCAGCGCCGCGCTCGGGATCGAGCTGATCGACTGCCAGCTGCCGTCGGCCCATCTGCGCAGCCTGGGCAGCCGCGCGATGGCGCGCTGGCAGTTCCTGCGCTTCCTGCAGCCCCGGTGAGCGCCGGAAGCGACACGCGTTGCATTGCCCCCGCCCTTTATGCGTAAATTCGCGCCCCTTAGACAATGCAGCGCAGCATTCCCAAAGAAGACGCCATTCAGATGGAAGGTGAGGTCGTGGAGACCTTGCCGAATACGACCTTTCGCGTGAAGCTGAAGAACGGTCACGTGGTGACCGCGCATATCTCAGGAAAGATGCGCAAGAACTACATCCGCATCCTGACCGGCGATGCGGTCACGGTCGAAATGACACCCTACGATCTGTCGAAGGGCCGCATCGTCTATCGCGGCCGCTGATCGCGGCCCGGCGCAGCCCTCCGGCTAGGCGGTGACTTCGGTCTGCGCGTTCGGCACGCACTCGAGCTGCAGCGCGCTCTCATCGGCCGACACCGACACCCGCACCTGGCCGCCGCCGACCAGCTTGCCGAACAGCAGCTCTTCGGCCAGCGGACGCTTGATGAACTCCTGGATCACGCGCGCCATCGGCCGCGCACCCATTTTCGGGTCATAGCCTTTCTGCGCGATCCAGCGCCGCGCCGCCTCTTCGATGTTGAGCACCACGCCCTTGGGCTCGAGCTGTGCCTCGATTTCGATCAGCAGCTTGTCCACCACGCGCTCGATCGTCGCCTCATCGAGCGCCGCGAACTGGATCAC
>JBIODC010000078.1:0-3958 GCA_044440135.1 Steroidobacterales bacterium
TCATCAACCAGATCCGCATGAAGATCGGCGTGATGTTCGGCAATCCGGAGACCACCACCGGCGGCAACGCGCTGAAGTTCTATGCCTCGGTGCGACTGGATATCCGCCGCATCGGCGCGATCAAGAATGGCGAGGAAGTGGTCGGCAACCAGACCCGTGTCAAGGTGGTCAAGAACAAGGTGGCGCCGCCGTTCCGCGAGGCCGAATTCGAGATCATGTACGGCTCGGGCATCTCGCGCGAGGGCGAGATCATCGAACTCGGCGCTGCCCACGGCATCATCGACAAATCCGGCGCCTGGTACAGCTACAACGGCGAGCGCATCGGCCAGGGCAAGGACAATACGCGCCTGTATCTGCAGCAGCACAAGGATATTGCGGCGGACATCGAGCAGAAGATCCGTCTGAAGCTGCTGCCGCCCAAGCGTGTTGAGGAAAAGACAGCCTAAGGCGCGCGCAGCCGGCGAGCAGGCGGCCGATCCGGCGGCGGCGCTGGCAACCGCCGCCACGCTGCTGGCGCGGCGCGATTTCTGCACGATCGAGCTCGGTGCGAAGCTGCTGGCGCGGGGCTTCGGGCCCGACGCGGTGCGCTCGGCGCTCGCGCAGCTGATCGAACGGCGCTATCTCGACGACCAGCGCTATGCACGCCGGTTCGTCGAGCTGCGCGCCGATCGCGGCCAGGGGCCGCGACGCATCCGGCGCGAGCTGGCGGAACTCGGATTGCCGGCGCAGCTGATCGAAGCGCAGCTGGCTGCGCACGGCGAGTGGGCGAGGCTCGCGCGCGAGGTGCTGACGGGTCGCTTCGGCCGCTCGCCGCCGCGCAGCTGGCCGGACAAGGCGCGACGGCTGCGTTTTTTGCAATACCGCGGCTTTTCCATCGATGATATTCGATCCGCCCTCGGACCCGAGGCGAACGCCGATGTCGAAACCGAGCTGGAGGGCGATTTGGACCCGGACAATTGACCTGGACACAGATTCCTTCAAGACATGACGCAACTGCCCTGCATGAGCGCCGCCGACGTGCGCCGCGCGTTCCTCGACTACTTCCAGGGGTACGGCCACACGGTCGTGCCCTCATCGTCGCTGGTGCCGGGCAACGACCCGACGCTGCTGTTCACCAACGCCGGCATGGTGCAGTTCAAGGACGTGTTCCTGGGCAAGGAACGGCGCAACTACGTGCGGGCGGTGACCAGCCAGCGCTGCGTGCGCGCCGGCGGCAAGCACAACGATCTGGAGAACGTCGGCTACACCGCGCGCCACCACACGTTCTTCGAGATGCTCGGGAATTTCTCATTCGGCGATTATTTCAAGCGCGAGGCGATCCGCTACGCATGGGAATTCGTCACCGGCCGGCTGAAGCTGGATCCGGCGCGGCTGTGGGTGACGGTGTACCGCGACGACGACGAGGCTGCGGACATCTGGCTGCGCGAGATCGGTGTCGATGCGGCGCGACTGAAGCGCATGGGGGAGGCATCGAACTTCTGGGCCATGGGCGATACCGGCCCGTGCGGCCCGTGCAGCGAGATCTTCTACGACCACGGGCCGCAGGTGCCGGGGGGGCCGCCGGGCTCGCCGGACGAGGAAGGCGACCGCTACGTCGAGATCTGGAACCTGGTGTTCATGCAGTACGAGCGCGCCCCGGACGGGACACTGACGCCGCTGCCCAGACCCTCGGTCGACACCGGCGCCGGGCTCGAACGGCTGGCCGCGGTGATGCAGGGCGTGCATTCCAACTATGACATCGACCTGTTTCGCGAGCTGATCACGGCGGCGGCGGCGGCCACCGGGACCAGCGAGCGCTCCTCGCCATCGCTGCGCGTGATCGCCGATCACATCCGCGCCTGCAGCTTTCTGATCGTGGACGGCGTGGTGCCATCGAACGAGGGCCGCGGCTATGTGCTCCGGCGCATCATCCGGCGCGCGGTGCGTCATGGGTATCAGCTCGGCCAGGCACAGCCATTTTTCTACAAGCTCGTGCCCGCCCTGGTCGCGACCATGGGCCCGGCGTTCCCGGAGCTCGCGCCCGCGGCCGAGCAGGTGGCGCGCGTGCTCCGGCAGGAGGAGGAGCGCTTTGCCGAGACGCTCGTCTCCGGGATGCTGCAGTTCGATGCCCGCATGCGCGAGCAGGGCGGTGACACCGTTGCGGGCTCGCTGGTGTTCCTGCTGCACGATACTTACGGCTTTCCGCCCGATCTGACCGCGGACATCGCGCGCGAGCGCTCGCTCAAGGTCGACATGGCCGGCTATGAGCGTGAGATGGAGGCGCAGCGCGAGCGCGCGCGGGCGGCCAGCAAGTTCGGCGTGGATCAGCGCTCCGGCGCCCAGATCGCGGAGCGCAGCGAGTTCTGCGGCTACGAGGCGGTCGAATGCCAGGGACGTGTGGTGCTGCTGCTGCGCGATGGCGCCAGTGTCGAGTCGCTCGCGACCGGCGAGCGCGGCGAAGTGATCCTCGATCGCACGGTGTTCTACGCCGAGGCCGGCGGCCAGGTCGGCGATACCGGTGAACTGCTGGGCGCCGCGGCCACCCGCTTCGAAGTCGAGGACACGCAGAAGCGCGGCGCGGCGCATTCGCATATCGGCCGGCTGGCCGCGGGACGGCTGCAGGTCGGCGACGCGGTGCTGGCGCGCATCGACGCCGACCGCCGCGCTGCGATCCGCCTCAATCATTCGGCGACGCACCTGCTGCATGCGGCGCTGCGCAAGGTGCTGGGCGCACATGTGACGCAGAAGGGCTCGCTGGTGGCCCCGGATCGGCTGCGGTTCGATTTCTCGCACTTTCAGCCGCTCTCGAGTGCCGAACGCGCCGAGGTCGAGCGGCTGGTCAACGCCGAGATCCGCGGCAATGCCGAGGCGGCGATCCGCATGATGGACTATGAGCGCGCGATCGCCAGTGGGGCCATGGCGCTGTTCGGCGAGAAGTACGAAAGCCGGGTGCGGGTGCTGTCGATGGGGGATTTCTCGACCGAGCTGTGCGGCGGCACGCATGTGCGCCGAACGGGCGATATCGGAATATTTCATATCGTCAGCGAATCCGGCGTCGCGGCCGGCGTGCGGCGCATCGAGGCGGTCACGGGCGTGGCGGCGCTCGAGTACGTCAACCGGATCGACCTGCAGCTCGCGGATATCGCCGAACTGGTGCACGGATCGACCGATGAGGCCGCTGGCAAGGTGCGCGAGGCGCTGGAGCGGATTCGTGCACTGGAGAAGGAGAATCGCGCGCTCAAGGACAAACTGGCGCTCGGCCAGGGGACGGATCTGGCCGCGAGCGCGGTCGATGTCGGCGGCGTGAAGGTGCTCGCGACGCGCGTGGACGGCGCCGATGCCGGCGCGTTGCGATCCGCGGTCGATCAGCTGAAGAGCCGGCTCGGATCGGCCATCGTGGTGCTCGGCTCGGTGGCTTCGGATTCGAAAGTGGTGCTGGTTGCCGGCGTAACGCAAGACCAGACCGCGCGCGTGAAGGCCGGGGAACTAATCGCAGCAGTTGCAGCCCAAGTGGGAGGCAAGGGCGGCGGACGCCCCGATTTCGCCCAGGCCGGCGGCACCAAGCCACAGGCGCTGGACGAGGCGCTCGCAAGCGTAACGCCCTGGGTACGTGCGCGGCTCGCCGCACATTGATGAATTTTAACGTGCTCTTTTAGCGGTATCAGTCGAGACTGTTCGCAACGGGAACGGTCTGAATGTAACAGCGGGACAGTACCCTGCCTGCCCCGGTACCCACTTCGAGCGCGACCCGTCCCTGCTGCGCGCTCCGCATCGCAGCGCGGCCGCTGGAATATGGAGGATCCCGACAGTGCTTATCCTGACGCGTAGAATCGGCGAAACCGTAATGATTGGCGATGACGTCACGGTGACGGTGCTGCGCGTGAAGGGCAACCAGGTCCGTCTCGGCGTCAATGCGCCGAAGTCGATCTCGGTGCAGCGCGAGGAGATCTTCCATCGCATCAAGCACGAGAACGCTGAA
>JBIODC010000079.1:0-3028 GCA_044440135.1 Steroidobacterales bacterium
CGGATCGGGGTCGTGGCGGCGGATCACCCGCAGGATCTCGTCGTTCAGTTCGTCGTGCAGAGCGTTCAGCGCCTCAGGCCGGCGCAAGGTGATCACGACTACGCCGTCAAGTCTGTCCACCAGCACGCTGCGTTCAAAACGCTGGTATTCGCCTAGCGCGCGCTTCGGCAGCGGCATCCCGGGACGCTCTTCGGAAAAGCGCCGCATCACGCGCCGGACCTCGGCCTCGCCGAGGTCGCGCATCAGGTCAAGCGGGCCATGCCGGAACCCGAGCGCCAGCCGGCAGCCCAGATCGAGGTCCGCGGCCTCGCCTATGCCGCGGTCGAGAATGTCGACGGACTGCGACCACAGCACGCCGAGCAGCCGATCGCGCACCGTCGCACCTGCCTCGGCAGGCACCGCAACGCGCTTGCCGACCGCCGACGTCGCCCAGCTCGCCACCGAGCGGAAGATCGGCGCCGGGCTGTAATGCTCGCCTTCCACTTCGGCCTGGAGCGAGTTGGTCTCGGTGATGATCGGGTTGCCGTTCGCCATGTTGAGCACGAAGAACGGTCCAGCATGGACGAACTCCGCGGCGACGCTGTCGATCTGCGCAGCGGTCGCGTGCCCCAGGCAATGCGCGGCATCATTGCACCAGTTGTCGAACACCCGGTCGAGCATGAAGCACTCGACGTCCTCGGTGACGAGGGGCACCTTGCCGGTGATGCAGAAGAACCAGCGCAGGTATTCCACCACTTTCGGGTCCGCGTCGCGGGCGCGCACTATTTCGACCACGGGATTGCGCCACGCGGGCGCAAAGAAATGCGTCACCGTGGCTCGCGCCTTGTGCGTCAGGCCAGAGAAAATGCGCGCCGCCGGCAGCGAGCTGGTGTTGGAGGTAATCAGGGTGTCGGCCGACACTCGTGCCTCGACCGCGGCGAAGATCCCCTGCTTGAGCGCAAGATCCTCGGTAGCGGCCTCGAGCACCCAGTCGGCCCCGCGGATTGCATCGTAATCGGTGGTGCCTCGCACCCCGCGAGTGACCGCCGCGGCCTCGGCCTCGCCCATCTTGCCGCGTGCGCGCGCTTTGGCGGCGTAGTCGCCGAAACGCACCAGCGCCTGGTCCACCGCCGCCTGCTTGATATCCACGAGTACCAACTCGAGGCCCGGAAGCGCGCTCTTCAGGTAGTAGGCGATATCCGGGCCGATGGTGCCGGCGCCGATCACTGCGACCCGTGCTGGCATTAGTCGCGCGGGCGTCTCGAGGAGGGGGTTATGGGGACCGGCCATTGCGTGTACAGTGTACCGTATACGGTATACGGTGACTAGGCAAGCCTTATGCGTGTCGGTATCGATGTCGGTGGCACTTTTACCGATTTCGTCCTGCTCGAGGACGGGACCGGGCGGACATACACCTACAAGTGCCTGACGACGCCACGCAATCCGTCAGATGCGATCGAGGAAGGCATGCATGCGCTCGCCCGCCAGGTGCCGGGCTGCATCGCGAGGCTCGAAGAAGTGGTCCACGGCACCACGCTCGTGATCAACGCCATTATCGAGCGCAAGGGCGCGCGCACCGGACTCCTGACCACCCGCGGCTTTCGCGATGTGCTGGAGCTGGGGCGCGAAATCCGCTACGCCGCCTACGACCCCTTCGCCCAGATGCCCGAACCACTCGTGCCGCGCGAGAGGCGGCTGGAGGTGCCCGAGCGTCTGCGCGCCGATGGCAGCGTGCTCGTGCCGCTCGACGAAACGCAGGCACGCGCCGCAGTGCGCGAGCTGGCGCGACTCGGCGTCGAGTCGGTCGCCGTGTGCCTGCTGAACTCCTTCGAGAACCCGGCGCACGAGCTGGCCCTGAAGCGGCTGCTTTCCGAGGAGCTGCCGCAGGCCTCGGTCTCGATCTCCTACGAAGTGCTGCCGCAGATCCGGGAATACGAGCGCACCAGCACCACCGTCACCAACGCCTACGTCAAACCGCTCACCGAGACCTACCTCAAGCGGCTGCGCGAGCGCCTCGCCGCGATCGGCTTTCGCGGGCGGCTGTTCATCATGCTCTCCTCCGGTGGCGTGACGTCGGCCGAGACCGCTGCCGACTTTCCAGTGCGGATCATCGAGTCTGGCCCGACCGCTGCAGTGATCGCCGCGCAGTACTACAGCCGGCTGTTCGACACGCCCGAGATGTTCTGCTTCGACATGGGAGGTACGACCGCCAAGTCCTGCCTGATCCAGCACGGGGTGGCGGGTGTGGTATCGGCCTTCGAAGTCGGGCGCGTCCAGCGCTTCCAAAAGGGCAGCGGCCTCGCCATCCAAGTGCCGGTCGTGGATCTGATGGAGATCGGCGCCGGCGGCGGCAGCATCGCGCGCGCCAGCCGGCTCGGAACGCTGCAGGTCGGCCCCGAGAGCGCGGGCGCCGAGCCCGGCCCGATCTGCTACGGGCGCGGTGGTACCGAGCCGACGGTGACCGACGCGGATCTGCTGCTCGGCTACCTCGACCCCGGCTACTTCCTCGGCGGCACCATGCAGCTGGATGCCGCCGCCGCGCAGCGCGGGATAGAGGAGCACGTAGCGAAGCCGCTTGGTGTGTCATTCATCGAGGCGGTGTGGGGCATCCACGACCTGATCAATGAAACCATGGCCGCCGCCGCGAAAACGCACATCGCCGAGCGAGGCGGCAACCCGCAAGTCGTCACCGTGGCCGCCTTCGGCGGCGCCGGGCCGGTGCATGCCTACGGTCTCGCGCGCAAGCTGGGCGCTCCCCGCCTGATGGTCCCGCCCAATGCCGGCGTCGGCTCCGCGCTCGGCTTCTTTACCGCGCCGCGTGCGTTCGACCTCGTGCGCAGCCACAAGACCCCCTCCGCCAGCGCCGTTTTCGCCGCGCTCGAGGCACTTTTCCGCGAGCTCGAGGCCGTGGGCGAGCGCACGCTGCGCCGGGCCGGAGCCGAGGGCCCGATCGGCTTCTCACGCTCGGTGGAGGCGCGGTTCATCGGCCAGGGGTCTGAGACAAATCTCCCGGTGCCCGAGCGGGATTTTGGCAGCCTCGATCCGGACG
>JBIODC010000080.1:0-2961 GCA_044440135.1 Steroidobacterales bacterium
CTTCTATGGTTTCGTCCCGGTCGCGCTGGGCGGGATGGGCAACAACCGCGGCGCCGTGGTCGCCGGCCTCCTGCTCGGACTGTTTCAGCAAACCGCGAACTTCCTGGTGGGCGGTATCTTCGCATCGGTGGCGGTGTTCACGGTATTCATCATCGTCCTGCTGGCGCGCCCCGAGGGCATCGCCAGCCCGGCCCTGCGGCGCCGCGTGTGATGGATACACAGGTGACACCATTGCGCCCGAGCCGCGCCAATGTGCTCGGCTCCGTGAGCACGCTCAGTGCGGCGCTGCCGTTCCTGGCGCTGCTCGTTGTCGGCGTCTCGCTGCCGCTGTTCGCCGGCGGCTATTGGGGCGTGATCGCAACCCGCGCCTGCGTCTATTGGGTGCTGGTGTCCGGCCTCAACCTGGTCGTGGGGTTCGCCGGCCAGATCGCGATCGGCTGGGTGGCCCTGCTCACGCTCGGCGCCTATACGACCAGCGTGCTCGTGGCCGGCAACGTCATGCCGGCGCTGCCGCCCTATCTGGCGCTGGTGATTGCAGCCGTGGTGGGCGCCATCTTCGGCTTGATCGTCGGCCTGCCGGCGCTGCGGCTGCGCACCTTCTATTTCGCCATCACGACGCTTGGCTTCGCCACCATCGTCACCCAGGTGGCGTTGGCCTGGCAGAGCGTCACCGGCGGCGGGGTGGGCGTTGCCGGACCGATCTTCCCCGACCCGTTCGCCTCGCAATGGGGCTTCTATTATTTCTGCTTCGGCCTCGCAGCGATCTGCACCTGGATGACGGCGAATATTGCGGCAAGCCGCTTCGGCCGCGGGCTCACCGCGATCCGCGACGCGGAGGTCGCGGCGGAAGCGTGCGGCATCTCAAAATCCGCCCTGCTGGGTGCGGTGTTCCTGTTCAGCGGCGCCGTCGCTGCGGTTGCCGGCGGGCTATTCGCAACGTTGCAATCCTACATCACGCCGGACGCGTTCACGATTGACTTGTCGGTGCTGTTCTTCATCGCGATCCTGATCGGCGGGCGCAGCTCGATTTTCGGGCCGCTGCTCGGCACGATTCTATTGACCGTGCTGCCGGAATTCGCCGCACCGTTGGTCGCGTGGTCGACGTTTCTCTATGCGGTGCTGCTGCTCGTCATCGTGCTGGCGATCCCGGGCGGAATTGCCGAGATCCTGGATTTCAAGAACCGCCGCCCGCTCGAGAGCGACCGCGCGATCGTTCCGCGACCCGATCTGGTCGAGCGGCTGCTTGGCGCGGCCCCCGATACGAGTGCTTTGACACTGGAGCAGGTGGCGCTGAGCTTCGGCGGGGTGCGCGCGATCGACGGGCTCGACCTCGAGATCCGGCCCGGTCAAGTGCATGGACTGATCGGTCCCAACGGCAGCGGCAAGACCACGACACTGAACGTCATCTCGGGTTACTACGCACAGCAGAAGGGCGCGGTCAGGCTCAATGGTGCCGCGCTGCCGGTGTTCGTGCGCCACCGGCGCGCGCACATGCGCATCGCGCGAACGTTCCAGACTCCCCGCATCGTCGGTTCCGCGTCGGTGCTGGAGAACGTCATGATCGGCGGCACCATCGACGGCGAGGGCACGTTCGTCGAAACATTGCTGTCGCTGCCGCGCCATCGACGCGACGAAAAGAGGTTGCGCGACACCGCCATGCTGGCCCTGGCGGCGGTCGGGCTGGAGCGGCTCGCCGCTGTGCGCGCCGACCGGCTGCAGCACAGCGAGTTGCGCTTCACGGAGATCGCTCGCGCGTTGATGCTGCGCCCGGCTTTCCTTTTGCTGGACGAGCCAGCGGCCGGGCTCTCGGCCGAGGAGATCGAGCGGCTTGGCGGGCTCATCCTGGCGATCGCCCGGGCCGGTACCGGCGTGCTGGTGGTCGAACACCACCCCGATCTGATCTTCGACATCTGCCATCACATCACCGTGCTCAATCTCGGCAGGATACTGGCGGCCGGGACTCCGGCCGAAATCCGTGCGCATCGGGAGGTCGTCAATGCTTATCTCGGCGCCTGATCCGCTGCTGGATATCGCCGGCCTCTCGACCGGCTACGGCAAGATCGGCGTGCTGCGCGGCGTCGACCTCAGGGTGGGCGCGGGCGAGGTGGTGGCCCTGCTTGGCCCGAACGGCGCCGGCAAGACCACGCTGCTGCGTGCGGTGTCTGGACTGCTGCCCTGGTCGGGACGCGTGCATTTCGGCGGTCGCGATCTCGCCGGCGCCGGCCCGCGCGATACCGTCAAGGCGGGGCTTTCGCACGTCATCGAGGGACATCGGGTGTTTACGCAGCTTAGCGTGCTCGACAATCTGCTGCTGGCGGTCTACGACCTGCCGCGCCGCGAGCGCGCTGCCCGGGTCGAAGAGGCGCTCGCGCTGTTCCCCGAAATCGCCGCCAAGCGCCACGAACGCGCCGCTGCGCTTTCCGGCGGCCAGCAGCAAATCCTGGCGGTGGCGCAGGGCCTGGTGCGACGGCCGCGCCTGCTCATGCTCGACGAGCCTTCCGCCGGCTTGTCGCCGGTGTTGGTCGATCGCGTGCTGGTGGTGGTACAGCGGCTGCGCGAGGGCGGCACCGCGGTACTGCTGGTCGAGCAGTTGATCGAGAAGGCGCTGGCGATCGCCGATCGCGTCTATGCGCTGGCGCGCGGATCGATCGTGCTGGAAGCCGAAACCAGCGAGGCCAATCTGCCCGAGCGGCTGGAGCACGCCTATCTCGCCACCAGCAGTCGCTAGAACACCCAAGACGGAGACCCAACTTTGTCCGCCAGAATCGAAATCGGCAGCACCACGATCCATCGCATCGTCGAGCAGGAGGGTCCCTTCTTCGAGGCGATGCAGTTTTTCCCGACCATGACGAGAGAGCTCCTCGACGAGAACCGGGGGTGGCTGCAGCCCCGGTTCCTCGGTCCCAAGGATGAGCTGATGCTCTGCATCCAGAGCTACATCGTGAAGACGCCTCACCACAC
>JBIODC010000081.1:0-1601 GCA_044440135.1 Steroidobacterales bacterium
GTCCTGACGATGTAGCTCTGGATGCAGAGCATCAGTTCATCCCGGGGGCCGATGAATTTCGGCTGCAGCCAGCTCCTGTTCTCTTCGAGCAGCTCTTTCGTCAGCTTCGGGAAGAATTGCAGCGCCTCGAAGAACGGACCCTCCTGCTCGACGATGCGGTGGATCGTGACGTTGCCGACTTCGAACTTGGTGCGCGCACGATGGGCCTCCGTGTAAATTTTCGCTATATCCGGGCGGTCGCCAGGTAGGCGTGCTCCAGCCGGCGCGGCAGGTCGGCTTCGTCGGTTCGGGCTTCCAGCACGATCGATCCGCGCGCCAGCGCATAGACGCGATCGGCGAGCGCGAGCGCCTTCTCGATCAGCTGCTCGACCAGCAGCACCGCGGTCCCGGCCTCGCGCAGCCGCTGCACCACGACCAGCACGCGATCGACCAGCACCGGCGACAGCCCGGCCGAAGGCTCGTCGAGCATGAGCAGTCTTGGCCGTCGAACCAGGCCCTGCGCCACCGCCAAAATCTGCTGCTGGCCGCCGGACAGCGCCGCGGCGCGTTCATGGCGCTTGGCGGCGATTTCGGGAAACAGCGCGAGCGCCTCCTCGACGCGCGCGGTGCGCTCGTGGCGCGGCAGGTCGTAGACCGCGAGCAGGAGGTTGTCGAGCACGCTGAGCTGCGTGAACACCCGGTGTCCCTCGATGACATGCGAGAGCCCGGCCTTGACGGTATCGCGCGGACCAAGGCCCGCGAGATCGCGGCCGCCGAAATGCACCCGTCCCGACCACGGCAAAAGTCCCGACACCGCGCGCAACAGCGTGGTCTTGCCGGCGCCGTTGGGGCCGAGCAGCGCCACCACCTCGCCCGCGCCGACGATGAGGTCGACGCCGCGCAGCACGCCGATCTTGCCGTAGCCGGCCGAGAGGCCAGCGACGTCGAGCAGCGGATCAGGCGCCGAGATAGGCATTGACCACCTCCCGGTGCGCGCGGATTTCGACCGGGGTCCCGGCCGCCAGGATCCTGCCGAGATTGAGCACGGTGACGTGATGGCAGATGTCGAAGATCAGGTCGGGGTGGTGTTCCACCACCAGCACGCCGGTGCCGGCCCGGGCGATCGCCAGGATCAGCGCGCCGAGCCGCTCGATCTCCTCGGCCGAGAGTCCGGCCGCCGGCTCGTCGAGCAACAGGAAAGCCGGGCGCAGCATCAATGCGCGGGCGATCTCGGTGAAGCGCAACTCGCTGTGCTGCAGCCGGTCGGCTCGCACGCCGGCGAGCTGCTCCAGCCCGACCGCCGCCAGCGCCAGCATCGCGGTGTCGCGGAGCCTTGCTTCGTCGCGCCGGTGCCGCGGCAGCGACAGCAGCGATTCGAAGAAGGTGCCCTCGCCGTCGATCGTGCCGCCGATCATGACGTTCTCCAGCACCGAGGCGGAGCCGACGATACGCGGGGTCTGGAACGTGCGCGCGATCCGCATGCGCGCGCGCCGGTGGCGCGCCAGCACGGGCATCGCGACACCGTTCAGCCTGACCGCCCCGCGCTGCGGCGCGTAGTAACCCGAGATCACGTTCAGCGTGGTGGTCTTGCCGCTGCCGTTGGGACCGATCAGTCCGTGCAC